>JALGXW010000100.1 GCA_029821875.1 Candidatus Hebobacterum abditum
GTCCGGGAGAAGCGTATCAGTTGCGCATCAGCCCTCGGCCGGGCTGCGGCCTCGGGCGGGGTCGGGCTGAGCATCTCGCTCGAGTTGGCGACTGTGAACGGCGCCTACTCCTCGAGTCACCAAAGAGTCGGCCATAGATCGCCCCAAAGGGGCGTTGCGAGGTGCCAGGCCCCTGCGGATCGCCGCATGCGCAGCAGTTTCCTCCGTCCGTCTGGCAGTTCGAGCTCTAACTTCGCCTCTCCCTCGCCAACACCAATTACCCGAATGGTCTCGGCGTTCTCCACGCGCCTCCGCGCTCTGCTGTCGCGCGCCAGATACACCGCAAATAGCTCTTCAGGAGTCCTCTGAAGGATCTCCGCGGGCTCGAGGCCGAATCGAGCCCTCAGTCCAGCCGTTTGTGAATCGAGGCCCGGGGTCGCCCCAAACCGCCCGATCTTGAGTATGTGGCAGTGAATCTCAGAGTGCTGGTACGCCACGCGAACGTAGTCCTCCCAAGCTCGGCGGGCCTCGTTGCCTAGGAGCTCGTAGGTGACGACGTAGTTCTCATCTCGGATTGTCGTCTGTATCGCTGAAAACGACTCTTCGGGTCCGACGCGAGGGCTGACACAAGCACAGACGAGAAGTGCCACTACGCAACACGGAGCCAGTCCGAGGCGGACGCCGAGAGCCGTTCGGTGCATCATGGCGATCCTCCACTGACTTCGGTGTCTTGGTACGCCCACTTGAGGCGACGCGGAAGTCGCACCCAAAAACTCTGGGGCAGGCCGTGCCTTGGGCGGGTCCAGCCAGCCGGATGGTGTGGGGTTGGCGCGCTTGCCCGTCTCGGGTCGCTGGCGGGACTCCGGGCACGGACCCGATGGATTCACCGCGTTCGAACGGTCTGGCGCCGGCTCCTAGGACAAGGGCACATTCGCGAACGAGAAGCGCACTTCCACGACCTTGGTCTTCGTCACGGCACCGAAGACCACTTTGCCGGGCGACCTCTCCACACCGAACCAGTGCTCCCAGCGTGGCACGCCCATCGTCTGAGAACCCTTGAACCCACCTGAGCGACCGATCTCGTCCTTTCCCTTCTCGTCCCAGCACCAGAGGGAGATGTCCGCGAGACCGGGTTTCCCCACACCCCAATTGGTTTTTCCCTTCGTCATGAAGCGGATTCTGGGTTGGTCGTGATCGCCACCACGAAAGCCGATGCATGTCCACTGGGCCACCGTGAAGTGAAGCATGGGCGGGTTGGGATCGACTCCGTGAACGGTGATGAAGCTCTGCCCGAGCTTTTTCGTCTTGGCGCCCTCCGAGATCTTGAACGTGACCTTCTTGCGCTCTGCTGAATCCCCTGTACGCGTACTTCCGGATCCGCTGATAGGCGCTTCCTTCGTTGTCGGCGATGCGGTCCAACTTCAGGTCTATGAGGGCACAGTCGATCCCCTTCGGCACGAGCAACTTGAATTCGACTTTCAGGTGGTCGGACTCGTCCCAGTCCTTGGCCCGAATCGCCTGCTCCAAGGAGAGCCGGCTCGGGCCGAGGTGCGCGACCGCCACGTCGTCCATCCCGTCCGGGCGTTCCATCAGCCGCAGGGGCTTGCCGGCGCCCCCCATGAGGAAGAGGCCGTTCTTGTTCGCCAGAAGGTCGATCGCCTCGAAAAACGTCACGCGCTTGGCCTTGAAGTCGATGAGGCGATCCCCGTCGGCTTCCAGCTTCACTTTCTCCTCGAAGTGACCTGTGATCTCCTTCAGTGCGGAGGAGAGCGCGACCTGCTTGTAGGCGAACGACCCGCGCTTGGGTGATTTCCATCGCTTGAGACTGTCGTTGGATCCTGCGCTGGCCGCCAGCGCCAGGAAGAGCAAGGCAAGCACCGCGCGTCGCATCAGCTGTCTCCCATACAAATGCCCGCCACGGAATGACCTATCGCCGCAGCCCCTGAAGACGGGACAGGGTTTCGTTTGCAGTGCGCTTGATGTCCTTGTCACGGTGTCTTTGCGCGAGGAAGCCAAGGGCCTCTAGGGCGCCGGGGGTCCCCATGAACTCGAGTGCGCTCAGAGCGCGCAGCCGTGCGGGAGGCTTGCCGCGAAGCACGGTGTCGCGGAGCGGCCGAAGCGCGGTCTCGCCGGTTCGCGCCAGCGCGCCAACAGCACGAAACGCGGCCTGTGCGTCGTTCCCCTTCAGCCGCTTGAGGAGTTTGCGGACCTCGGACGTGTTCTTCGCAATGGGCAGAGCTTGAGGCGAGGATGCGAGATCCCAGATCAGAATCGTGGTGTCCCTGCCGGCCGTCGCCAGGTGCCGGCCGTCCGGGACGAAGGCCGCGACCCGGGACCGGCCCTGGCCGCTCTGCAACGTCGCGCAAATCCGGCCCGTGGCGACCTCCCAGATTTGAATGACGCCCTCGCCAGTCCCGGCTGCGGCGTAGGCCCCGGAGGGCGAAAAGCCGAGCCACCACCACTCCCTGTCAGGCGCTTCATCGACCAGCGGCTGGTGGCGATTGGGCGGGGCGAGCTCATGAAACCCACGCTTCTCGTAGCCGTCCAGCGCAATCAGCCGACCGTCCCGTGAGAATACGGGAGAGCGATGTCGATACTTCGGCCGCCGCAGCAGCACGGTTTGTTTGCCGTTGAGCCAGCGCCGAACGGTGCCGTCATTCATGTAGGCAAGCACTTGGCCGTCCGGGGTGAAGGCCAGCTTCCCGTTGTGCCAGTTGTTCGTGAGCCTGCTCCGGTGGTAGATCAGTCCGCTTTGTTTGCCGGATGGAATCTCCAGAATGCGGATCATCTCTCCGTGGGACAGGGCCACATGTTCGCCGTCGGGCGCGCACCGAACGTACTGCCACTGGTTCTCGCCGACCTTTTTGTCAAAGAGCAGCGTCTGAGTCGCCGTGTCCCAGACTCCCAGTCCGAAGTGCGAGTAGCCGACGGCCAGGCAGTCTGTGCCGGGCGCGAAGTCAAGCGAGGTGATGGAAATGCACCAGTGAGACAACCCACCTAGGCGCTTACCCGATCGCAGGTCCCAGAGAAGGACGGGCTCCCTGCCGGCGCCGGATGCCAACCGGCGACCGTCGCTGGAGACCGCCAGCGCGTCCACTTGGTCGCGGTGGCCGGCCGCCGCGAAGGGTTGCCGAAACGTCCCGACGTCGAAGACACGGATGTCGTTGCTGGCGGCGGCGAGTGAACTGCCGTCCGGCGAGAACGCGACCGAATAGATCCATTCGTCGTGCCCCCGCGCGGTCTTGAGCGACTCCCAGGTCTTCGTGTCCCAGAG
>JALGXW010000042.1 GCA_029821875.1 Candidatus Hebobacterum abditum
CGCCTCGACGATCTCCTCGTCGGTGGCGGTCTCGCCATCGCCCCGGCTCTCCTGAACCGCCTTCAGCACGTAGTAGCCATCGGCCGGGTTGCCAATGGCCAGGGAGAGCGCGATTGTGCGAGGCTCCCGCACCGGCCGGATGATGTCCGTCCCCTCCTTGAGCGCGTTGACTACGGGAGAGCAACCATCTGGCTGGGCGGCGTACACCTTGGTGGGAAGCTCGGGGATCAGGCCGAGCTGATGCAGCTCCTGGAATCCCTTCCACACCTTCGGCAGAAGAGTGCCGCCGGCCACCGGCAGAACAATGTGGTGGGGAGCGCGCCAGCCCAGTTGCTCGGCGATCTCGAAGGCACAGGTCTTCGCTCCTTCGGTGTAGTACGGCCGGAGGTTCACATTCACGAAGGCCCAACGAGCCTTGGTCGTTATCTCGGTGCAGAGCCGGTTCACCTGGTCATAGGTGCCCTCCACCGAGACCAGCGTGGGCCCGTAGACCAGAGTGCCCAGCACCTTTCCGAGTTCCAGGCCGGCGGGGATGAAGATGACCGCTCTGAGACCGGCGATGGCGGCGTGGGCGGCGACGGAGTTCGCCAGATTCCCCGTTGAGGCGCAGCCCACCGTATCGAAGCCCAACTCCTTGGCCCGGGAGAGGGCGACCGGAACCACCCGGTCTTTGTACGAGAGCGTGGGGCGGTTGACCGAGTCGTCCTTGAGGTACAGCTCCCGGACCCCGAGCTCGCGCGCCAGATTGTCTGCACGAACTAGCGGGGTGAAGCCGGAGTTGAGACCGTCCGTCGGCTCGCCCTCCAGTGGGAGCAGCTCTCGGTACCGCCACAGGTTCTGAGGCCGAGAGCCAACCGCCTCCGCCGACATGCTCTGCCGGGCGCGCTGGTAGTCGTAGACCACCTCCAGCGGACCGAAGCAGTACTCACAGCTATAGGTCGCCCGCGCAGGATACTCGCGCCCACACTCCCGGCATCTCAAGGCTGTCATGAGGCATGTCGTGGCTGTCATCAGCGGGTGCTCCCGTTCCTCCGACGCTTCGCCTACTGAGTGGCGTCTCCGGCCCTCTCGATCAGCAGGCGGAAGCCGTGTTCGAGGGGCGCGGCCTCCACTATCCGGTGCCCCTCCGCTTTCACACTCCCGGGGACGTTGCGCATTGGCTCGCCGTCGTCGAGCAGGACCTCCAACAGTTGTCCCTGCTCGAGCTCCTCCAGACGTAGCTTGGTCTTCACCCAGTTCATGGGGCAGGGAGTACCCCGCAGATCGATCTTCTCATCGGCCTGTCGCTCCATAGCCTGACTCTCCATCAGTCCAATGCTCCATATTGGGGAAAGGTATCTGCCAGTCCCCGGTAGAAGACGCTTCGCCACCCGTGCTTCTGCAAATCCTCCGCCGTCAGCAGGCCATCGCCCACCACGTCTCGCAGCGCCCGGCGGAAGCCGTCGATGCCGACCCGGTCAAAGGTGTTGCCGATTCGCTCTCCCGTGTTCCCATGCTGGCGATACCACTCCATTGTGGCCTCGATCACGTCCATGACCGTGTCATCGGGCACGAGCTCGGCGACGGGGTAGGCGACGTGCGGATGCTTGCCGTGCTTTCCACCGACGTAGACGGCATGGCCGATCCTCCCGGGGACCATGGCATCGAAAGGACACGACTTGATGCAGTCGCCACAGCAGGTGCAGCGGTCGGTGTCCCTGACCGGCAACTCATCCTCGGCCATCGTCAGCGCCTCATCCTGGCAGACTCGGACACAGATCCCGCAGCGGGTGCACTTCTCGGCATCCAGAGAGGGGCGCACCATGCCCTGGAGGCCGAGATCCGTCTGTCGAGAGCGCATGCAGTCGATGACACAGCCGCTGAAGCAGGTCTTGAACTTATGAGGGGTCTCCTGTCCGAAGAATCGGTCTGTCGCTTCCAGGGCGAGGCGCTGGGTATCGGTCCAGCCATTGGGGTTGTACTCGCAACCGCCGCAGGCGGTCGTGACGCGGAAGCGCTTGCCACAGGAGGCGATCTCTTGCCCCACCTCTCCCAGCTCGCGAACGACATCGTCGAGATCGCTCAGGTCGACATAGAGTATCTCGGGTGACATGCGCACGCTGAGATGCACCACTCCCTGTCCGTATCTCCGGGCCACCTCCGCGATCTTCGCCAGCCGCTCTGAGGTCATGCGGCCGCCGGGCGCCTTGCAGCGGACGGTGATCTTCCCCCTTTGGCGCTGAGGAATGAATCCCCCGGCCTTCAACTCCTCCGCGCGCTGCTCTGCACGTTGCTCTTTGCTCTTACCTGTATCCACGATTCGTTCTCCCGACGGGTCGTCTCGCCGCAGCCGGCCATTGGCAGACCTAGGCTGAGGTCTCGGCCTCGCCGCCGAGCCCGAAGTAAGGCTCCAGGCTCGGATAGCGTTCCCCGGTATCCGGCAACACCACCACCACCCGCTTCCCTGCGCCCAACTCCTCTGCGATCTGGAGGGCGGCAGAGGTCGCTGCTCCGGCCGAGACGCCTACGAACAGACCCTCCTCTCGGGCGAGTCGGCGGGCCGTGTGGAAGGCGTCCCTTTCAGTCACTGGCACAATCCGGTCGATCAGTGAGCGGTCCAGCACATCGGGGACGAAGTTGGCGCCGATGCCCTGAATCAGATGGCACCCGGCGCGGCCCGCGGTGAGGACCGGACTGGAGGCCGGCTCGACACCGACGGTCAGGACTTCATCCAACTCCCGCTTGAGCACATCCGCCACCCCCGTAATCGTGCCGCCGGTCCCTATGCCGGCCACAAAGGCGTCCAGGCGGCCGCGCGTGCTCCTGAGGATCTCCCGCGCCGTTGTCTGGCGGTGGGTCGCCGGGTTCGCCGGGTTCTCGAACTGTTGTGGCATGAACGCTCCCGGCGTGTTCTCGGCGAACTCCCGTGCCCGTTGCACGGCACCGGCCATCCCCTCGGCAGCGGGCGTCAAAAGCAGCTCTGCTCCCAGGCTGCGCAAGATGAAGCGGCGCTCGAGCGTCATGTCGTCCGGCATCACGAGCACCACACGATATCCCTTCACCGCCGCCACCATCGACAGTCCTATGCCCGTATTGCCACTGGTCGGTTCGACAATAGTTCCGCCCGGTCCCAGGAGGCCCTCTGCCTCGGCCGCCTCTACCATGCCGAGCGCGATGCGGTCCTTGACGCTGCCGCCGGGGTTGAACGACTCCAGCTTCGCCAGCACCTCGGCGCAGTCCAAAGGCGCCATCCGCGCCAGTCGGACCAAGGGCGTGTTGCCGATGAGGTCCAGCGCGCTGTCCGCAATGCGCGGGTCAGATGAACGCCCCGCGTCCTCTTCCGTGCTTGCATTCGTAGCGTCAGAAACAGCGCCCATGTTCACTCCCACTCCTACATGACGGCGAGCAAGCCGAAGGCCATCAGGCCCGCCGCCCCCGGCGCGGCCGGCCATAGCAGCAACATGCGCCGGACGTGGCTATTGCTCGCGGTCCCTCGCAAACCGTTGGCAGCGCAGCTGAACCCGATAACCGAGCAGGTGACGATCTCGGCCAGCGACACAGGCATGCCGAATCGACTGGCGGCGAAGACGATCGAAGCCGATATCCCCTGGACCAGGACCGCGCACAGGGGGCAGATCGACGTGATCTCCTTGCCCACAATGTGGATCATCCGGCCTCCCAGCAAGAGCGCGCCCAGAGCCATTGCCGCTCCGCCCAGCATCGCCGCACCCGTGGGCTGGAACACTCCTGCTCCGACGGCCGGCCCCATGGCTTTTGCCAAGCTGTTCGATCCCGCCGAGAAGGCCATCCAGCATGAGCTGATCGTCACCAGGCCCACCAGGACTTGTTGGGCCGCGCGCTCGCTTCGAAGGCGCCCGAACGAATGGAGCAAGTAACGGTAGATGTATCGGCCGACGAGATAGGAAACGAACAGTGAAGCCAGCGGGGTGACGACCCACCACGCCACCACAACCGCGGCCAGCGGGGCGTTGACGGATCGGTAGAACAGGCCCAGGCCGATCACCGCCCCCACCACGGCGTGACTCGTGGCAATCGGGACGCGCACGATGTTCGCCAATGCCACGAGCGAGAGCGCCGACACCACGACGGCCAGAACACCGGAGATGTTGCCCCCGAGGGCGTCGCCGCTCACCAGGTTCTTCCCGACGGTGGCCATCACCCGATGGCCCGCGAGAACCGCCCCCAGAACGCAGAACACGGCGATCAACACAACTGCTTCCCGGCGCGATCGCGCGCCGGAGCCATAGGCCGGACCCATCTCCGCGGCGCTGTTGTTGGCGCCGATGTTGATGGCAAGCCCGACCGAGGCTGCACCCGCGAGTATCGCCAGCAGACTGATCATGTTTTGTCCTGCGCTGCTTCCTCACCCAGTCCGATCCCCGCAGGGGCGCTCGGCTCCTAGCTGCTCTCCGTCGGGACGTGAAGCCCACACTCTTTGTGCTCCGGAGATTCCCACCACCATCGCCCGGCACGCGGGTGCTCGCCCGGGGCCACGGCTCGAGTGCAAGGCTCGCATCCGATGCTTGGGAACCCCTCGTCATGCAGCCGGTTGTATGGGACCTTCCGCTCCCGGATGTAGTCCCAGACTTGATCGGTGGTCCAGTCAACTAGCGGGTTGACCTTGACGATGCCGTTGTGGGCTTCGTCGCGCTCGACTGATTCAGCCGCGGTGCGAGTCACGCTCTGCTCCCGCCGCAGGCCGGTCATCCACACAGCCAGGCCCGAGAGGGCCCGCTGGAGCGGCTCCACCTTGCGCACCCCACAGCACTCGTGGCGCGCTTCCAGACTCTTCCGGAATGAGTAGGGGCCTCGGAGTGCCAGTATCCGCTCTACGTCCTCATGGCGCGGGTAGTAGACGTCGATTTGTATGCCGTAGTGCTCGCGTATCCGGTCCATGACCTCGTAGGTGGCCTCGTGAAGTCGTCCGGTGTCGATGGCAAAGACGCGCGACTGCGCGCCAGCACGGCAAAGCAAGTCGACGAGCACCACATCCTCGGCCCCGAAGCTACAGGCGAGGCCCGCTCTCTCGCCAAACCTCTCGCCCACTACCCGGACAATCTCCAGGGCCGAGCGGCCTTCCGTACCCCTCAGCAGAGTGTCCAACTGTGCTCCCTGCACGCTCCCTCCCTTCTTCATCCGGACACTCACTGCTTAGTTGTCCTGCCCACCCGATCGCAGGGTTAGGCATGCATCGCCGGAGTGTCTCGGTGCTTTACCTGATTATTCCCATAGGAATAATGTAGTATTCTATCCGTGGGACCGACACTTGTCAAGTCACGGTGTGAGACATGCTACGACACAGCCAGGGGGCCTGCTGCGGCTTCTCAGGCAGGTCTTCCGGATTGCCACTGGGCGGCTCAGGGGCTGCGTGGGTGAACTTCCCAGCTGCGATCAGTCCAGTCGCTCCGCTCGCGCTGATGTGTCCATCGCTCGGGGCAGTGCGCCCGGGGTGCTCGATAGCAGGTGATATGCATCTGCCCTGGCACGTCAGACGCCGCTACCCCAGGCATGCAGCGACGATCCTCGGCAGTTGACCCGGCTCCGCCGGCTTCTGCAGATAGTCCTCGGCCGCTGCCCTCAGCGCTGCACTGGGGGGGACGCTCGGCCATGGTGATCTGCTGCGATATGCCGGCCAGCGACATCAGGCGGACATCTCGGCCTCCCGGCTACGACTTGAGCCCCCTCGTGCTGGGTGCGTGCCGCTCTGCGCCTTGACACTGTGAGCAAAGGGACGTAATGTTGAGTAGACCGAGTATAGTGATCGACATGTTTCGGAGATATGCTGAAGCTATCGACTAAAGCTAGATACGGACTGCGCTCGATGGTGGAGCTGGCTCTGCGGGAGGGGGAAGGGCTCACACAGCTCACGGAAGTCGCGAGGGCACAGCACATCTCCCCGAGGTATCTGGAGCAACTGGCTGGGGCCCTCAGGAACGCCGGGTTAGTGCGCAGCGAACGTGGTCCGCACGGCGGCTATGAGCTCGCCAGGCCCGCGGAGGCGATCACCGCCCTGGACATCGTACGAGCCGTCGAAGGCCCGCCAGACCTGCTGGACTGCGTCGCGACGTCGTCTGTGTGTGATCGTGCCGGGGCGTGTGCGGCGAGGAATCTGTGGAAGAGAGCGAGTGAAGCGATCTCAGGCGTACTGGCCGAGACTACTCTTGCAGAGCTGCGAGATCAACAGCGGGCCCTACGCGATGAGCATCGAGCAAGCGGTCGTGTCGCGATCTCGCACTCAGACTACTGCATCTAGTTGACTCTCTGAGGTAGGCGCGGCCGTTCCCGCGGGGGCCGCCAACTCTCTCTGACCGGTGCCGCGTTCAGCTGTGCTGGCTGGGGAGTCACAGCGGGACATCGCCCCGGAACAGCACGCGGAAGAAGGCGCATTCCGCGCACAGGCTCTTCTTGTCTCGCCAACGGCGCAGGTGCCTGCCTCTGCAAATGTTCCCCGTCAGAAACCAGCAGAGATGGCCCTGCCTGGATCGATAGGCTAAACACCGCTCTCGCTCGTCGTCGCTACAATGCAGGACTTGCCAGCATACCTGAGAGCCGAGCTTGTCGCCCTGACGCCAGGCCATCACCAGTAGCAGGAGAGACTTCTCCAGCGCGTCGCTGGGCCTCCGCCACCCCTGCTCCCAGCTCTGGACCGTCCGCGGGGAAACGCCAAGGAGGTCGGCCAGAGCGGCCTGACTGAGGCCCAACTCCATCCGAATTGCAGCCACTCCTTGTGGGACTCGCTTCTTTGTCACGCCTGTGCCGACTCCGGCGCCGGGCCCTTCTCAGATGCCAACACTGTGTCCAGCACTTCACTATGTGTCAGTGACGGCGTGTTGCCTACGTCGAGTGGAGGTACGCTACCTTCAGTTCAGCAGGCAAGGGTCCTTCACCTGCCGGCCGGGGAAGCACAATCCCAGGCGTTGAGCGATGCTCTAGGAGGTGCTCGGCAGCCACACGGAATGACTCGTGGTCGTTCCCTCGACGCAGAACTCATTCAAGGCAATCGCGTGGGAACACAGAAAGAGATTCGGGCTTGAGTGTGCAAGACTCACTGAGAGAGGTGCATCATGGCAGAGAGGAAGGAGACCGTCTCGTTTCAGGTCAACGGAGTGGAGCGGGAGCTCAAGGTCTCTGGCAGCCGTAACCTGCTGAGTGTGCTGCGCCACGAGCTGGGACTGACCGGGGCGAAGTACGGATGCGGGGTCGGCGAGTGCGGCAGTTGCACGGTGCTGCTGGACGGGCGGGCCGTGCGCTCCTGCGCTGTGCCGATCTCGGCAGTCGCCGGACGTTCGGTGACAACGATCGAGGGGCTGGGCGGCGAGGATGGGCTGCACCCTGTGCAGGAGGCCTTCCTGGAGACGCAGGCCTTCCAGTGTGGGTATTGCACTCCAGGCTTGATCATGAGCGTCGTGGATCTGCTGCGGCGGAAGCCAGACCCCACAGAGCCTGAGATCCGAGACGCGCTGGCAGGAAACTTGTGCCGGTGCGCGCCATACCCACGGATAATCCGCGCTGCTCAGCTTGCGGCAGCGGCGATGTCGAGCTCGGGAGAGAGACATGGAGACAAGTGAAAGTGGCCTGACTCGACGCGAGTTCTTGGGCCTAACCGGCGGGGTGATTGTCTTCTTCGCCATACCCAGCGAACTGGCTCGGGCGGCGGGAGAGTCGGAAGGCGGCGAGGCACCGAGTTTCAACGCGTTTCTCAGAATCGCGCCTGACAGCACGGTCACCGTCTTCACGGGGAAGGTCGAGATGGGTGAGGGCAACAAGACTGCGCTCGCCCAGATGGTCGCGGAGGAGCTGACGGTCCCGTTCTCCTCCATCGAAATGGTCATGGGCGATACCGACCTGGTGCCTTGGGACGGCGGGACTTGGGGGAGCACAAGCGTGAGATTCATGGGGGTGGAGCTGCGGGCGGCCGCTGCTGAGGCGCGGGATGTGCTGGTGGAGATGGCGGCGGAGCAGTGGGGCGTGCCGCCGAGCGCGCTGACAGTGAGTGAGGGCCGCATCTCGCTGACATCAGACACTCGTACGTGCGTCGCGCTGGGGGAGCTCTCTGAGGGCAAGGAGATCAGGCGCGCCTTGAAGGGGGAGCCGAAGCTCCGCCCGGTGGCTGAGTACCGTGTTGTCGGGACATCAGTCCCGAGGGCCGAGGGCCGCGGCATAGTGACGGGGAAGGAGCAATTCGTCGCCGATGTCCGGATTCCGGGCATGCTCCATGGCGCAGTGCTCCATCCGCCCTCGTTCGGCGCACGACTGACGATCGCTGACACATCGCGGGCGGAGAGGGTCTCCGGGGTCGTCGAGGTTGTGCGTGAGGGAGAATTCGTGGCGGTCGTGGCGGAGCGGCCCGAGATCGCGAGAGAGGCGCGGCAGTCGATCAGGGCCGACTGGGAGGAGAAGCCGCACCCCTCCATGGCGAGCTTGTGGGATGACCTACGGAGCACGGCCGAACTGGCGGACACGGTAACAGAAGAGGGCACGGTTGGCTCGGTCCTGGAGGCCGCAGAGCGCCAGTTCAGCGCCACGTATCAGACGGCGTTCGTGGCTCATGCGCCCGTCGAGCCGCACGTCGCGTTGGCATCCTGGCAGGATGGCAAGGTCACCGTCTACTCCAACACGCAGACACCGTTCCTGCAGAAGGACGACGTGGCCGCGGCACTGGGCCTCGAATCCGGACAGGTTCGCATCGTCGTGCCGCGAGTGGGCGGCGGATTCGGTGGCAAGACGAATCCCGAGCTCGCGATCGCGGCCGCGCGGCTCGCCCGCGCGGTAGGACGGCCGGTCATGGTGGATCAGACACGAGAAGAGGAGCTGACTTGGAACTACTTCAAGCCGGCTGCACTCATCGACATCCGATGTGGTGTGAACGGCGACCGGGAGATCACTGCCTGGGACTGTGACGTCTACAACTGCGGCGACCGGGGAGCCGAGCCGCCGTACGGGTTCGCCAATCGGCGGGTGCGGTCATTCGGCTGCGACTCGCCCTTGCGTCAGGGCGCGTGGAGGGGGCTGGCCGGCTCGGCGATCACCTTTGCCATTGAGGTGCACATGGACGAAGTGGCAAGCGAGATGGGGGAGGACCCGGTCGAGTTTCGGCTCAAGCACCTGGACAACGATCCGCGTCTGGCCCAGACCGTGCGGGCCGTGGCCGAGGCCTATGGCTGGACCCCGCGACGCGCTCCGACGGGGAAGGGAGTGGGGTTCGCCTGCGGGATCGATGTCGGCTCCAGGGTGGCCGAGATCGTGGAGTTGGAAGTGGAGGCGAAGACGGGCCTGGTACACGTTTCGCGAGTCGTGGTGGCCCAAGAGAGCGGCCTTGTCATCAACCCGGACGGGATCACGAACCAGATCGAGGGCGGGATCATCATGGGACTGGGCCCGGCACTGCGGGAGGTGGTGCACTATGAGAACGGCAGGATCCTGACTGACCGGTACTCGAAGTACCCGATTCCCACGATACGGGATGCACCGAAGATCGAGACTGTGCTCGTCCCAAACCCGACGCTGTCGCCGCAGGGGGCCGGCGAGCCCTCCATCTTCCCGATCTCCGCCGCGGTCGCGAACGCCATATTCGACGCTACGGGGAAACGGCTGCGAGAGATGCCGTTCCTGCCGGCGCGTGTGCTGGCGGCTACGGCAGCGTAGGAACCGAGGCCCAGCGAGCTTTCCCAATCGGCAGCCGGCGTTCCTCCTTCACGGCGGCGGAGATTCGGCCCGGTATTCCCCCCTTGGGCGTTCGGCTCTCAAGGTGCAGACGCTCCTTCTCAGAATTCAGCTCCAAGCACCCGGAAATCAGCTATTGACAATTTGTGCGATTTGGTACAAACTCATGCGGCTACTGCGTAGTGATAGCTACTACGCAGTAGCAATTAGTGCCAGGTCCTAGGCTTCCCCGGGAGGCTGTGCTAGTGAGTTGTCGCGAGGTTAAGAGGCAATGATTGCAGCCGCATTGCGTACAAGACCTGCTGAGCCTGAGGTCGCTGCCAGCGTAATCCAGGTCGCGGGCACAAGCCACAAGCACGTTGGGATCGCCTGCCGAGAGGAGCTGGCCAGGGACGCGGGCGCCGGCGCTCACCTGCTGCAGCGCGCCGCGGCGTCTCTCGGCGGGCGCGAGTGTGTCGTCCTCAGCACCTGCAACCGGGTCGAGGTGTACTTCGTCGCTCCCCTAGAGTCGTCACCTCGCGAGACTGCCGTCAGGCTGTTTCGGGAGATGGTCGGTGCTGGTGATGGTCTCGACCCTGAGGCCGTCTACCACTGCGCGGGTGAAGCAGCGGTCCGGCATCTGTTCGAAGTCGCCAGTGGACTAGACTCGATGGTTCTCGGCGAGTCTGAGATCCTTGGACAGGTGAAGTCCGCGATGGCAGGGGCGCTTGAGACTGGGCAGGCTGGCCCCGTTCTCGCTCGGCTCTTCCAGCACGCGGTCAAGACTGGCAAGAGGGCGAGGCGCGAGACTGCAATCTCCTCTGGCATCTTCTCGGTTGGGCAGTGCGCCGCCCGGCTGGCCCAGCAGACCTTCGGCGAGCTTCACGGCAAGCGAATACTGGTCTTCGGGGCGGGGCAGATAGCCAAAGCAACCGCGAAACACCTCGCGGCGTCCCGCGCGGGAGACATCACTGTCTTCAGTCGCACGCCGGCTCGCGCGAGGGAGCTTGCCCAGAGCCTAGGTGGGACAGTCGCTACGAGCGAGGAATTGCCGGCCGCTTTCTCGAGCAGCGATATAGTGATCGGGTGCGCGGCAGCTCCACACCACCTTATCCGCGTTCCCGATGTTCGCGCGGCAATGAACGGCCGCGTGGACCGCCCCATGGTAATAGTGGATCTTGGGGTGCCGAGGAACGTCGATCCCGCAGTTGGGTCTCTCCCGGGCATCTCTCTCTTTAACATCGACGATCTGGAGGCCGTCGTAGGCGAGAACGCCCAAGCGCGGGGGGACGAGATAAGCCGCGTCAGAGAGCTAGTGGAGGAGGAAGTCGTCGAGTTTGGGGCCTCGGAGCTTCATCAGAAGATGACGCGCCTGATCGTCCAACTCCGGACGCAGGCCGAGCAGCTGCGCCAGGAGTGCCTGAGCCAAGTCGTTCGAGGAAGTGCCCCGGGGGTAGATTCCGAGGCGCTGGATTATGCGACCGATCTCCTCGTCAGGAAACTGCTTCACCACCCCATCGTCACGCTTCGGGAGGCAGCCCGAGGACAGGAGCGGGGCGATGTTGATCTCATAGCCGCTGTTGCGCGTATCTTCGGTTTGCCCACGTCGGACGAGCCAGTGGAATCCGACCAAGACAGCCGAGATGCAGAATCTAAGGCCGCGGCGAAGGCCCGCTAGCGCCGCGGTACGGAGGGAGGGCATGTGAGAGGAGTCCTACCTACAGGACGACGTGTGCCGGTCCGTTGTGCTTTCGTCATCGCTACTGTCGTAGCAAGTGTGTTGGTGTTGCTCGCCCCAATCGGTCAGGTCGCCGATGCCGATGGGAAAGTCCCGATACCGGGCATTGGTGCGACCTGCGCGGCCTGTCACGCCGAAGCCACCGCAGAGTGGGCGACCAGCATCCACCGCCGAACAGTTAGCGCGCCACACATCTCGGCTGAGCGTCAGGGATGTGCGGCCTGTCATCCTACGGCGTCCGACCATCTCGCCGATCCGCTCGACGAGTCGAAGCGGCCGAGCCTGGCAGGAATAGCCGGGCCACAGGCCAGCGAGATGTGTCTCTCCTGCCACAGAGGCGGCCAGCAGACTCTTTGGGTGATGTCGCCCCACGCGACCATCCAGGACTCCTGCCTGGCCTGTCACGACCCCCACGGCGGAGTCGGCACCTCCATGCTGACAGCAAGGGAGCCCGAGCTCTGTCAGGAGTGCCATCCGGCCCAGGTGGCGGAAGGCGCGATGCCCTCGCACCATCCTATCGCTGAAGGCAAGATGGTGTGCAGCGACTGTCACAACGTCCACGGGGAGGAGCGCGGCGCCTTGCCAGCCGCCTCCACGGCGGACATGTGCTATCGCTGCCACGCAGAGAAGGAGGGTCCCTTCCTCCACGAGCATCCGCCCGTGACAGAGGACTGCTTCACCTGTCACAAGGCCCACGGGGCACAGAACGACAACTTGCTCATTCAGGACGAGCCTCTGCTCTGTCTGCAGTGTCATCCGGGTCACTCCGACAGCCGCCGAGGCTTCCTGGTGCCTTTCGATCCGGCCAACCCGGATGACGTTGCCCACGCCCAGCTGGCCACCACCGCGTTCTACGATCGGTGTACCAGTTGCCACTTCCGGATCCATGGTACTGACCTGGACTCCGGCTCCGGCAACGGGACCTTCATGCCAGGTCTCCCCCTGACCGAGTACCCCGACGGGGCCAGCTCTGCCGCCACGGTCAGCGCCAGCTCCGTGGACCGGTCGATGTGGGGCTTCGCCGAGATTGAGTACGCCG
The DNA here is from genome assembly GCA_029821875.1 of Candidatus Hebobacterum abditum. GTDB lineage: Bacteria > Armatimonadota > Hebobacteria > Hebobacterales > Hebobacteraceae > Hebobacterum > Hebobacterum abditum. The sequence continues at coordinate 12,420 of JALGXW010000042.1, forward strand.
ACCTGGACGAGGACGACAGCTCGAACTACGTCCGGGAGTACGATGGGAGAAACTACGACGTGCCGGCTCCCCGGATCGGCTTGACCGAGTTCGGTGAGGACGAGGACTTCAGGTTCGAGGTGACCGACCTCGCCCGCGGCGATCAGGACATCCGCCTGCGCTTCGGCAACCCGAACTATGACGTGCAGGTGAGCCAGTCGGGCCTGACGCACCGGCTGGGTCGCTACAACGAGCCGATCGATGGTGAGGGCCTGATCGAGTTCCCGGGCAGAGAAGGAGGACTGGAGGACGTCGAGGCCACGGATCTCACCGGCGGGAAGGACGACTTCCACCTCGACCGCACTGCGCTGGAGGTTCGGCTCGCGGCCCGTTGTCCGACGCTTCCGTCCGTCAAGTGGATGCTCAACTTCTGGCAGGAAGCGGAAACCGGCTCGCAGCAGTTCCTCTTCCTCGACCGGTGCAATGCGTGTCACAAGCACCAGACCTCCGAGCATATCGACCGGACGACCTCAGTCCTGGAGGGCGGCGCGGAAGTCTCATTCGGGTCCGGCGTCGTGCGCTACATGAGGCAGTCCAGGGAATTCGAGAACAAGGCTCCCGAAGAGACCTTCGACTTCTCCGGCGTCGCATCTATCGGCAGCGGCCCCGCTCCTCTCTTCGGCGTCCCTTCGGCGGAGACGGATGTCGACGATCTGCGCGTCTCGGGGCAGGTGAACGAGAAAGTGTCGGCCGCGCTGCTCTGGCGCGACAAGACAGTGGACAACCGCCTGAGTGGCGTCGACATCGACATAACCAGCGGTGGCGGCGGCCTCTCATGGGTGCTGTCGCCCGATCTTCGCCTTGGGGCGAGCTTCATGGCGCACAGCTCGGACGTGATGGACATAATACATGGGGGGCTGTCGCGGGACTGGGATACGAGCAAGATCAACGCTCGGTACACCGGCTTCCGGGGCTCCACGTTGAGCGTCGGCTACACCAACGAGAGGGTCGACCGCGACCCCCTCGGCGATGTCGAGACCGTCCCGCGGGACAGCGACTCGGACATCTGGCGGGCCTCGCTCATCTCACGCCTCGGCCCCAAGACACGGCTCCAGCTCCGTTACCGGACAACCAACACCGATCATGGCGAGTTCTTCGATCCGGCAGCCCCGCCTGACAGCTTCCCGTCTCGTCTCGTCGGGCTGCCGTCGGATGCGCGCATGTTCTCGGGCGTCCTCACCTATAGCCTCTCGAGCAGGACGCTCTTGAGCGGGCTCTATACTGATCGGGACGACTCCTACGACGTGTCGGTACCCGCCTTGGCTGTCGCGGGAACGTCCGACGACGAGAGGCGTACGTCCGGCCTCCAGGTTGGCCACAACGCGAGCTCGCGGACGCGTGTCAGTGCTGCCTACTACTGGCAGGATGGTGCAACGCGATCCGATGTCACCTACGGGACGGCGGACTTCACTCTGTCTCCGCCGCTATCGCCCGTGGACATCGTGTTCGCGCCGATCGACTCTATCGGCACCTTTGATTACGACGCCGCCATCGGAGTCATCGACGCCTCCTTCCAGGCGACATCCCGGGTGCGACTCTTCGGCCGCTACGCCACCACGGAGACAGATGGCGAGCAGGTCGCCTACAGCCTGGGGGACTACTGGGATCAGGATCCCGATTTCGATGGCGTGGATGTGATCTTCAGTCCGTTCGACATCGAGATCGTGGATGGTTGGATCGGCGTCGGCTACTTGGTCGATCCTCGCACTGAGGTCACACTGAGCTACCAGCGCCGATCCTGGGACAATGCCGCCGACCCAGCGCAGGACGGTGAGTACTCGGTCTGGCGGGTCGGAGTGCACGGCGAGTTCTGATCCCGTGCGCATTGGCGTGCTGCCTGCGACTGAATACGTAGAGTCGAGGCAGTGCCGCGATTCGAGGCTGGGGAGCGCTGCCACTGACGGCGCTCCCCAGCCGATTGCTGGGAGGTCGTAGCTTGTAGCGACGGCGATCGCGAGCGGCATCTAGCCTATCGATCCAGGCAGGGCCATCTCTGCTGGTTCCTGACGGGGAGCATCTGCAGAGGCAGGCACTTGCGGCATCGGCGAGACGAGAAGAGCCTGTGTGGAGAATGCACGTCCCTCTATGTCCTCTTCCGGGGTAATACTCCTCTATGACGGCCGAGTCGGCGTTCCGCGGTGTAGTCGTGCTGCCGAGGGCCGTTGTTGACCGCAGGTGAGCCCGGCCTAGAAGGCCCGGATGACCTTTCCGGGGGCACAGGGGCGCCGAGGCGGAGCGCAGGACTGCAATGTCGGAAGGATCTCGAAAAGGCGAAGTTGCACTCGCAGAAGCGATGCGAGCCACGCTCACGCGGACGGACGTCGCGGCCGGCGAGACCGTGGTTCGTCAAGGAGATGAGGGCCGGAGGTTCTACCTTGTCGAAGCAGGGGCCCTCGATGTTATCCTCACGTCTGAGGACGGTCTCCGACTGCCGGTCGCGAGGCTGGGGCCAGGCAGTCACTTCGGCGAGATGTCGCTCCTGGGTGGAACGCCCGTATCGGCGGACGTGGTCGCCTCAGAGCCCAGCATCCTCTACGCTGCCGCGCCCGAGGAGTTCGACGAGCTCATACGGCGGAAACCGGAATCGGTCCACTATCTGGCCGGCGAGCTGGCCCTGCGCCTGAAGCAGACGAATGAGCAGTTGGCCGCACAGCAGCAGCGTCAGGCGACCCTGAGCAAACTCATCAGCTCGCGTCCCAGTTCCCCGTTCAAGAGCGACCTTCCCAGTCTAGGCAGACGGATGATGGCGACCGTGGCGGAGGCCGCCGAGTCTGACCTGCCTCTTCTGATAGCCGGTGAGAAGGGAGTGGGAAGGAGGGCGGTCGCGCTCCATATCCATTCGGTGGGACCACGGCGGAGCAGGGCCGTCCTCGTGGTGGACTGTCGGGAACTGCCCGCGGATGAGGCGCGAAGCCAGCTGTTCGGAGACGCTCATCCCGAGTTCGTGAGCCGCTTCGCCGACCGCCTCGGATACCTGCAGGCGGCCGACCGCGGCACATTGATCCTCGCCAATCTGGACAGGCTGCCCACTGAGGTGCAGGAAGAGCTTGCCGTCTTCGTGCGTACTCAAGACGATTCCGCAGAGGACTCCCGCGTTTCCGTTCGGGTGATCGGTACCGTGGAGGCGCTTTCGGAGACGTCCGGCGAGCAGAGCGGCCTCTGTGACGCGTTGATTCAGACGTTTCCGAGCGGACAGGCGATTCAACTGCGTCCGCTCCGCGAGCGCCGCCGCGACATCGTGCCTCTTGCCGAACACTTCCTGGAGCAGGCGGCTCAACTCGGTGGCGGACCGGCGAGGCGTTTTGGCGAGAGCGCGAAGCGGAAGCTTCAGACTTACGACTTCCGCTTCGAGAACCTCGAAGAGCTCAGGCAAGTCGTGAACCTCAGCGTGGATCTGGCCGATGCAGAGGAGGTTCGCGCCGAGCATCTCTTCTTCGGAGCCGGTGTCGGCGTTGACGCGCCTCAGGTTGACCTTCTTCGCTGGCCGTGGCTGGAGCAGCAACTGCAGCAGAGCGGACGTCCCCTGACAGCCGCCAAGGCCCTCGTCGGCATCGCATTCGCGGGCATTGTCGCCGCTTGTGTGGCCGCGCCAGACACCCGTCTCGGCCAAGTGACCAACGTCATGGTCTGGGGGCTCTGGTGGCCGGCGTTGATCATCCTGTCAGTACTGTTCGGCCGAGTCTGGTGTGCCGTGTGTCCGCTCAGCAGCGGCGCTGAGGTGGTCCAGCAGGCCGCTGGACGCGGCCTGCCGCCAACGGACCGTCTGAAGGATGCCGGGCCGATCCTCGCGCTCATCGGGTTCGCAGGGATCATCTGGATAGAGCACGTGACCGGCATGTCGGCGAACCCGCGATCCACGGCCGTGCTGCTCCTGAGCCTGGCGGCGATAGCGGCGGCAGTGGGTTGGCTCTACCAGCGACATACATGGTGCCGATACCTGTGTCCCCTTGGTGCGATGTGCTCCATCTTCAGCACGGCCTCTGCTCTGCGGGTGCAGGCTCGCAGGGAGGTCTGTCAGGCCTCGTGCGCCGGCAATGAGTGTTACAGAGGTTCGGAGCGAGCCAAGGGTTGTCCAATGTTCAACCACGCCCTGTTTCTGAACAGCGGTCAGCACTGCAAGCTCTGTCTCGAGTGCCTTCGTTCCTGCCCGGTCTTCTCCCCCCGACTTGTCCTGCAGCTTCCCCTCCGAGACATCTGGCAGTCGAACTTGATCGCCACCGATGTGGCGGCTTTGACTATAGTGGTTGGCCTCATGGCCCTGCTCCTGGCCGCAACGCCGATTGCCGATTCCCAATACCTGCTCGGTGGCTGGTGGTTTACGCTGAGCACACTCGTCGTCGTGGCGCTGGGACTGGCGTTGCACCGCTTCCTTCGGCCATCTGAGAAGGCCGACAGCAGCAGCGCTCTCTCCTGGGCGGGTCGGGCCGTCTTCGCCTACGCGCCGGCCGTGGCCGCGATTCTCTTCGCCTTCCACGTCCTGTCCTTGCCGTGGCTCGATGAGATCTCCCTGCACATCGGCTGGGGGGGTGGCGATCTAGTGAAGGTCTCGCTGCTGCGGATCATCCAAGGGTCGGCGCTCGGGGTGGGAGGTCTCATGACGCTGTGGGGCCTCTGGCGGCTGTGCCGCCAGAGGTTCGGACCCCAGCTTGTGACGTCCGTCGCGGCGTGGGCGGCGTCAGGGTGCCTGGCGGTCGCCTATCTGGCTGGCGCGATGGTATTGCTCGGCCGAGCGTAGGGACGCCGTTCATGCCGGCCTGGGAGCGAGCGAGTGATGATGCCCTTGGTGGACTGCAGGCATAAGACCCGGTGAGACTGCGCTTCTGGCGGGCCATCCTGAATCTGGTGGTGCTCGCAGTCGCGGTTCACAGCGTCGCGCTGGGGATAGCCTTCCTGTTCTTCCCCCTGCGGGTGCTCGGCCTTGTCGGATGGGAATACAGCGGACCGGTATTCTGGCTCAACCAGGCTGGCGTGTTCCTGGTAATCCTCGGTGCCGGGTACGCGGCGGCGGTTCGCGTACCTGCCTTTCTCGGGTTCGTCGTTGGCTCGAAAGCGGCCGCCTTTGTCTTCCTGCTGGCGAGCGCCCTCTGGGTGGATGCACCCCGGATCGTTGGTCTGCTGGGGTGCGGGGATGGGCTGATGGGGCTCGCCGTGGCCTTCGCGTTCTGGCAAGTCAAACGGGCCGAGGACGGCTGAAGCGACGAGGGACGGCCGATGATTGCGGCCCCTCTCGCTCCCGTCCCGTCCAGAAACTCATCGGTCTGTCGAGACGTGACAGGGCGGCTCTTCGGCGATGAGAGCGGGGTCGTACGACTGGGGCGAAGCGGCTGCAGCATCGGTGACGACGTCGTGATCGTGGATGTCTGACCGCTTCCTTCCTGCTTCAGACCCACGAGGGTGCTCGCGCGCGCTCCCGATCACAGACAAAGGCGCGATCCGCGTCAGCTACGCGGCCTTGCGGTAGTAGGAGTTGAGCGGCCCGCCAGGAACTGCTCGCACTCCACCGTGAGATCCTCATCCGTCATCGCCTCGGCGTAGTCTCGGGGCGTCTCCCGTGTCGTTCGGCGCTCCGGTATCTGGCTGCCGATCCCCTGATGCGGGCGATGACCGTTGAAGAAGTCGCGGTAGACTCGAAGGCATCGCCGCAGGCTGCCTATCCCGAAGAGAATGAGATGGTTCAGGCATTCCTCCATTACGCTTCGCACCCAGCGTTCGGCATGGGCGTTGGCATCGGGAGCGCGGAAGGGCGTCTTCACCACCTCTGCCTCAGCCCCGGTCAGGACCGCGTCGAATTCCCAGACCAGCAACTCGTCTCGATCATGCAGCATGAACCGAGGGGCGATCTCCAGATCCTCGCACGCCATCAGCAGATTGCGCGCCATCTGGCCCATCCACTGTCCGTGAGGAGAGAAGGTGGCCTCGGCAAGCACGATACGCCGCGTGCCCAGGTGTAGCACGAACAACACATACGCCGTCCTCAGCCCAGAGAAGGTCCACACCTCCTTGGCTAAGAGATCGGCGCAGAGCATCACCTCGGCGTGGCGTGAGAGAAGCTGCTACCAGGTCAGTCCTGCGCGCTGCGGTGAGGGCGGCGATCCACTGCGGCGTAGGATGTCCGCAATGCAGCCCTTGGAGAGGGTGACGCGAAGCTTGAGCAACTCCCCGCGGAGGCGCTGATACCCCCAGAGGTCCTCCCGTGCCAGCCGACAGACCAGGGCCTCAATGTCGTCCGGCGTCCGCGGCCGACCTGGGCCGCGCGTTCGGCGTGCACTGTAGTCCCACTTCCTTCGCTCCAGCCGCCGCTGCCAAGCCAGGATGGTCTCCGGCTTGACGATGCTGACCACTTCCTTCATCAGCGATCACCCCATCGCCAGGGCGGCCTCAGCCAGTGATCGGCGTTCCTCGTCGGTGAACCGGATTCGCCCCGACACCTTCTCCTTGAGAATGCTGTTCTCCAGCCGCAGATACTCGTTCTGGAGAGTGAACTCCCGACAGAGCAGCCGGGCCGCCGTCGCGATCACCGGCAGCCTCGCCCAATCCGGTCCTCGTCGGACGGCACTCTCCATCCTGGGTGCCTCTCTGCCCAGGGGTATGCACGAGGGGAGAGAATACCGCGAGAGACCCCGTGGGAGCATCCTGGGTGCCGGATGAGTTTCTGGACAGCACGGCCGTGCGAAGCGTCATCGGGCGGCGCAGGCAGGTTGCCCTAATGCAGCCGTCCCGTCCATTGGAGGGACAGGCCAGGTGTTGAGTCGGCGAGCTGGGCCCTTCGCCCTGGTGGTGATCTGCGTCGCCATGGGCAGTGTCGGCCAGATCTGCATGAAGGCGGGCCTGGGTGGGGACGAGATAGCTCTCGATGCCTCTCCTCTGCGCTTCGCAGCCAACGTGCTTCCTTTCCTTATCAGACCACTCGTCATGGCGGGGATCGGCCTCTACGTGGTGAGCACTGGGCTGTGGCTCCTGGTGCTCCGCTGGCTGCCACTCAATATCGCGTTCCCCATGGTCAGCCTCGGCTATGTCTTCGTTGTCCTGCTTTCTGCATTCGTCTTGCACGAGCCCGTCCGGTGGCTCTTCGCCCTGCCCGGCCTCAGCTGCATCGTTCTCGGCGTATCTCTCATCGGCCTTGGACGTGTTGAGGAGAAGGGAAACGGCGAGCCACGTCCACTGGCCAATCCGTCAGGAAACAGGCCTGCAGAGAGGAGTGTACGCTGATGGGCGAGCTCACACTCACCTCCCTCGGCCTGCTCTCTCTCTTCATCGTCTTGAGCAGCGTCGGGCAACTGTGCATGAAGGCCGGCGTGCGCGGTGCCGTCGCGACGAGTACGGCATCGGTCGGCGGCGTTCTCCGCTATATGGTGGCGGCAGTGGCGAGACCACCGGTGCTCGCGGGGATCGGCCTGTACATCCTTGCCGCCCTCGCCTGGCTTCCGCTGATCAGCCGGGTCCGGCTGAGCAGCGCCTATCCGATGGTCAGTCTCAGCTATGTTGTTGTGGTGGTGCTCTCCGCGGGGGTGCTTCGCGAGCAGGTCAGATGGCGGCTGGCCCTACCCGGCTTGTTTCTCATAGGCGTCGGCGTCTCCCTGATCGGGCTCGGCTCGGGTCCGAGCCAGCCGGCACGTGGAGGGCGGCCCCAGCCGAGTGTCGCTGCCGCTCGACACTGGCATAGCGTGCCAGGCACTGATCCCCAGTCGGCGTCAGGCTGGCGCGGTCGCACACGCGCCCAACAGCCATAACGACTCTCAGGCACGCCCTAAGCGCCAGGACCGGTCCCGCAAAGACGGGACCCTCTCGGCGGACAGCCTAGTGCTCCTGCCTCATTCGCCGCTGCTCGAGAGGCGGTAGGCTATTGGTGAGAGGCACTGGTCGGCGTGGTCGAGGTGAGCTTCGACCCGAGTCTTCCCGAGGGGGCCCGGCCAGAAGGAGGGACGGAGAGATGCTGAACGCGGTGATACTGGCGGCCGGACACAGCGGCGACGACTTCGGCAGAGCCTTTGGGACTGTCCACAAGTGTCTCGTCGAGGTCGCTGGCAGGCCCATGATCCACTGGGCGTTGGACGCGCTGCGAGGAGCGCGATGTGTTGATCGGCTCGTGGTCGTGGGCCCCGAGGGCCCGCTTCGTTCGGCAGGGGTGGAGGCGCCGCTCGTGCACCAGGATGGAGGGACTTACATGGACAGCTTGCGCGCCGGGGTCGGATCGGTCATAGGGGATAAGGTGCTCGTGATGGCTGCCGACGTCCCACTCGTGCTGCCGGGCGGACTCGATGAGTACGTCACTGATTGCCTGGCCTCGGGGGCCGATGTGTGTTTCCCCGCCGTTTCGTGGGAGGCGATGCAAGCGCGGTTCCCTGGTGCGCGCAAGACGTGGTATGACCTGCGGGATGGGAAGCTCACAAAGGGCAATGCAGTGGTCGGGCCCCGCGATTTCTTCCTCACCCAGTTGAGCCGTATCGATGGCCTGTTCAAGACACGCAAGAAGAAGCGGTGGGCGGGCCTCATCTGTCAGCAGTTCATGCGTAGACTGCTCGCCCGTGCTGCCAGTCAAGCCGATGTCGAAGCCATGCTGTCTTCGTACCTGGGAGTTCGTCTGAAGGCCGTCCCGGCCGACCCAGGTCTGGCGGTGGACGTCGATGAGGTCCCGGATGTTGCCTTCGTGAACACGGTCCTCAGGCGGAGAGTCGCCGATAGCCGCACCGCTGTGACACCGCCCATGCTCCTCCGAGCATCGACTCAGGCCCGAGAGACATTCGTTGCCGCGGTTCATTAGGACGGGAGCAAACCAGTGAAAGTCGCCTTCTTTACGGAGGGATACGAGCCGTTCATCAACGGTGTGGTCACGGCCATCAACACGCTCCGTGATTCGCTGGAACAGCGCGGACACGAGGTTGTCATCTTCGCCCCGCGCCGCCGCCGGCACGAGGACAACGACCACCGGGTAATGCGCCTGCCCAGCATCAGCTGGTCGACGAGGGGGTATCCATTCCTGTCCCCGCTCGCCAGGGACACAGATGTGCTGGCAGGCGGCGGCTTTGACGTTGTCCACAGCCATCATCCGTTCAGCATGTCCCGTCTGGCGACGCGTCTGGCGAGAAAGCACGGACTGCCGCTTGTCTACACGTTTCACACCATGCTGAACGAATACGGGAAGTACGTACCTCTACTGCCGAACATGACGAGCCGCTGGCTGACGTCGGCCTTCCTGCGGCATTGCGCAGAGGTGGACTGCGTCACCGCGTCGACCTCCGTCGTGCGGGACTTCCTGCGCCAACAGGGCGTGGGAACCAGGATCGCCACTGTTCCTTTGGGCGTTCCGGCGATGCCGATATCGCCAGGCGGTCGCGACCGAGTACGACGCATGCTGGGGCTGACGTCGGAGAGGCAGACACTGCTCTATGTAGGACGACTGACGAAGGAGAAGCGACTGGATCTCCTGCTCCGCGCCGTCGCCCGACTGCGGAACAGGTACGAGTTCGGCCTGTGCCTTGTGGGCTCAGGGCCGATGGAGGGCCCGCTGCGGCGCCTCGCACAGCGCCTCGGCATTCGCGGTCGGGTCATCTTCTGCGGATCGGTGCCGCACGAACAGATCGCGGACTACTACGCGGCAGCGGACCTCTTCGTCTTCCCCTCGCCGACTGACACGATGGGGCTTGTGCTCGTCGAGGCCATGGGCGCGGGGCTCCCCTGCGTGGCGGTCGGGAAGTACGGCCCGGGCGAAGTCGTGATCGATGGTGAAACGGGATTCGTCGTTCCCTTCGACGAGCGGCGCTTTGCCGAGGCGACGGCGAAGCTGTTGACGGACCGGCATCTGCACCAGCGGATGGCGTCTGCGGCTCGACGTCGTGCGAGTGATTTCGATCCGCTCCTCGCCGGCGATGCAATGCTGGCGGCCTACCAGGAGACGGTCGAGCTGTGTCGTGGGAACAGGGGCCGCCTGCAGCCGAGCACGCAGCGCCGAGAGCTGAGCGCGACCTGTCTCGCGGGTCCGCGAGAGTAGTCCATGGATGACTCCAGTCCTGTCCGAACACCGAGTCGGGCAGGCAGAGGGAGGATAGAGCGATGAGAGATGTGACACGACGAAGATGGAGGGCCCCCATTCGGAGCACCGCATCTGCCGCGGCGGGGGAGCCGGGGATACACCGGGTGCTGGCGGACTGCCCGATCTGCCGCGCGCCCAATGAGCAGCACCGCGAGGGCTGCTTCAACTGCGGCTCCTTGCTGCAGTTGCCCGAGGAGGCAGTCAGCGCGGGCATGGATCGCTTGGCTGTAGGTGGCGATGACCACCCGGGACGCGTAGTCTACGTTCGCGTCTAGCTCGGGGACGACGCCGGCTGGCTCGACAGAGTGCCGGGGCGCTGAGCACGCGGGGCCCGCAAGCGTGGTCGAGGGCCCGGCGCCTGGAAGGGGGAGGTCTCAGATGAGACGACAACTACTGGCGTTCTCTCTAGCGGCGTTGTGGTCGAGTCTCGCTGCCACGGGGATGTCTTTGGCCGCAGCAGGAAGGGGCGGGGCCGGGACATTCCAGGTTGTGTGTACTGACCCCGTCTGGGTGCCTACTGTCCTCGAGGTGAATGAGTGGGTGCACGACGGCATCAACGCGGCCGCCGATGGCGTGGCCTTGCAGAACGTGCCCGGCGTGAAGCGCTGGGCCTGGGGATACCCTGCGGGCGAGGCCTGTGGACGAGGGCAGAGCCTGCGCTTCGTCGTCGTGGGCGCGCCCCAGTTCGTGGCCACCGTGGCCGGTTGGACGGCGGCATGGGACGAGGCGACCTGGGCGCGCATCCAGCTTGACCAAGACGACGTGGCAGCAGAGGTGACGCGGAGTGTCGCGGCCCTTTGGCGGCGTGGACACCTGCTCGTCGCCGTCGGCATCCAGGGGCAACCCGAGCCCAACGGCGGATACCGGCCGGCTGTAGCCATACACTACGACAACGCGTGGCGATGTCGACATGAAGGCGGCTTCTCGACCCTGGAGGGCTTCGTCAAGGTCGGGGCCTCAGAAAGGGGGCGGACAGCTCTGTGGGCCACGGCACGTGTGATCAGAGACGCGCTGGACTGCTCTCTCTTCAGCGACGCCGAGAACACAGTCGTCGCACTGCTCGAGTTGCAGCGAGTGTCACCCGGGCCCCTCGACATCCCATTCGACCCACGGCTCCCCACCCCGACCGTACAGCGGGCAGGTTGGGCGCGGGTCGCCGTGGGGGATCCGGACAGCCTGCGATATGTTGACCTGCGGCTCGATGGCGAGTAGGAGCACTGCACATGTGCGGCGCAAGTCTTACCACGGGACGTCGGTCACAGTGCACGCGTCTGCAAGCACAGTGGAGGGGGGAAGACACGACATGCGGACCATCCATCCAGCGCGCTGTGTCATCGCCGGTGTTCCCGTCACCGCCACGCCACCGCTTCGCGGGGACCCAGGAATCCGGGACCGTGGTCAGCAGCAAGCTAGGCCTGCGGCCCATATGGCGCCGGCCGACCTGGTGTTAGGCTGAAGTCGGAGAGAACGAGAGAGCTAAGGGGGGATGAGATGAGACGCTACATCACCTGGCTTCGAGTCACCTCGGGCGTGCTGGCCGTCGCGTGTTCGCTGCTCCTCTGCCATTCATGTGCCCGAGCCGGCACGGCCGAGCGCGTCAGCGTTAGTGCGACCGGTGCTCAGGGCAACGAGTGGTCGCGCAGCCCGTCGATGAGTGTGGACGGCCGCTTCGTCGCCTTCTACTCAGCGGCCTCAAATCTGGTGCCAGGCGACGCCAATGGCGCCCATGACGTCTTCCTCCGCGATAGGGCGACCGGCACCATCGTGCGTGTCAGTGTCAGCAGCGACGGACACCAGGGCAACGCCGACTCGAGGTGGCCGTCCATCAGTGCCGATGGCCGCTTAGTGGCCTTCGAGTCCCATGCCGCAAACCTGGTCCCGGGCGACACCAATGGCAGCATGGACGTATTCGTCCATGACACCTTCACAGGCCGGACAGAGATAGTCAGCGTCAGCGACCTGGGGACTCAAGCCAATGACACCTCGTGGAAGCCGGCCATCAGCGCTGACGGGAGATTCGTGGCCTTCACCTCCTTGGCGACGAACCTAGTGCCGCTCGACGCCAACGGCGAGGAAAGCGATGTCTTCGTGTACGACAGACAGACTGGACGGGTGGAGTTGGTCAGTGTGAGCAGCGACGGAGCGCAGGGCGACGACAACTCCGGCCATGACTGGACGCGCCCAGCCATCAGCGCGAATGGGGGCGCCGTGGCCTTTGCCTCAGATGCCTCCAATCTCGTCCCAGGTGACACGAACGGGGTCCGGGACGTGTTCGTACGCGACCGGCACACCGGGCTGACCGAGCGAGTGAGCGTCAGCAGCGGCGGTGACCAGGCGAACGGGCCCTGCGGAACTCCGGGACTCACCGAGTGTGATCTTGCCATCAGTGACGGTGGACGCTTCGTCTCTTTCGTTTCACACGCCTCGAACCTCGTGCCCGATGACACGAATGCGGCCGCAGACGTCTTCGTTCGCGATCGAGTCGTGGGCACGACGGAGCGAGTCAGCGTGAGCAGTGACGGTGAGCAGGCGGACGACGCGGCAGCCGACGCCTCGATCAGCGCGGACGGCAGATACGTAGTCTTCGCGTCGGCCGCGCACAATCTCGCGCCAGGGTACGCTCCGGATGACAGGGAGGTCTATCTGCACGACAGGGACACGGGGACGACGCAGCTCGTCACTGTCACGCCCACCGGGGAGCCGAGCATATTCGACTGCATGTATCCCAGTGTGACGCCCGACGGCCACTTCGTGTGCTTCGTTTCGGAGGCGACGGACATGGCCGGCGGAGACACCAATGACACCTGGGACGTGTTCGTCTACGACCGGCTGCACTCTGTTGCGTTCGGCGACGTCCCGTGCCTGTATTGGGCCGGCGCCGAGGTCGAGTCTTGCCTCAACGCCGACATCGTGTCCGGCTACCCCGACGGCCTCTATCGGCCCAAGTGGGCGCTCACGCGGTGCCAGATGGCGGTCTACATTGCTCGCGCCCTGGCCAGCGGCGACGGCAACGTCCCCGCCGGGCCAGTGGAAGCCACCTTCAACGATATCCCCACCGGCCACTGGGCCTTCAAGTATGTCGAGTACTGTGTCGCCAACGACATCGTCCAGGGGTACGGTCCCGTCACTTATGGCCCGGCGGTCACCGTGAGCCGCGACGCGATGGCCGTCTTCATCTCCCGCGCCGTAGCGGGGGGCGACGACAACTTGCCTAACGGCCCGGCCGAGGCGACCTTCGACGACGTGCCCACCGACCACTGGGCCTATCGGTATGTCGAATACTGCGCCGCCGAGGATATCGTGCAGGGCTACGACTCCGTCACCTACGGCCCCGCGGGCACCATCACTCGCGATCAAGTGGCCGTGTTCATCTGCCGAGCGTTCGACCTGGGGACCTAGTGGGGATGGAAACCACAGGGGAGGGATGATCACAATGTTTCGTCATCGGTCGCTCTTCGCTCTCACGCTTCCACTGCTCATCTGTCTGTCGGCCACCTCCGCCCCCGCGGAGGAGGTTATCGAGGCCTGGCGGGGTGACGGGTTCTCCCATCCCCAGTCTGTCTCTGTGAACCCGACCGACGGTTCGTGCTGGGTGGGTGATGGAGGAGACGTCGTCCACCTCAGCGAGGATGGGCCGGAGCTCTGGCGGGGCGGGAAGTTCTCCTATCCCGCATCGGTGTCGGTGAATTCAACTGGTGGCTCGTGCTGGGTGGCGGATTGGGGCGGGGTCATGTACCTGGCCGCCGATGGAACGGAAGTATGGCGCAGCGGAGACTTCACCCTTCCGGAGTCTGTCTCCGCTAACCCCGCCGATGGCTCCTGCTGGGTCGCGGACGGCGGAGGGGACAGGGTTGTGCACCTCGCCGAGGACGGGACGGAGCTGCTCCGGGTCTTCATCTCTTGGCCCACCTGCGTTTCCGTCGACTCCAATGACGGCTCCTGCTGGGTGGTGGCTCAGGGCGACTGGCAAGTCGTACATCTGGCGGAGAACGGTGCAGAACTGTGGCGGGGAAACAGATTCGATTACGCCTCTTCACTGTCGGTCAACTACACTGACGGCTCATGCTGGGTCGCGGACGCCGGACCCGGCACAGTGGTTCACTTTGACGCGCAAGGTGGGGAGCTATGGCGGGGAGCCATTGGTGGGGCATTTGGCGTCTCCGTGAACTCCGCCGACGGCTCCTGTTGGGTGGCTGATCTCTTCAACAACCAGGTAGTGCACCTCGCCCAGGATGGGACGGAGCTATGGCGGGGTGGGGGCTTCAACAGTCCGCACTCCGTATCCGCGAACCCGGTGGACGGCTCCTGCTGGGTAGCTGACGAACACAACGCCCAGGTCGTGCGCCTAGTCATCCCCGGCTGGCGTGCGCCGATCTTCTACGATGTGGCCTCCTACCACTGGGCCTTCGAGGAGGTGGAGGCTTGCTACAACGCGGGCATCGTCGGGGGCTATGGCGACGGCCTCTACCATCCCGAGCTGGCCGTGACCAGAGACCAGATGGCCGTCTACATCTCTCGCGCTCTGGCCGGCGGGGACGAGTACGTGCCGGAGTTCACGGAGACGCCGACGTTCCCCGATGTGCCGGAGGAGCACTGGGCGCTGGACTATGTGGAGTACGCGGTCGAGCGGAACGTCGTGGCTGGATACCAAGACGGCAGCTACCATCCCCAGTACCAGGTCACGCGCGATCAGATGGCGGTCTACGTCGCTCGGGCGATCTGCGACCCGACGGGAGAAGACGGACTGTCCGGTTACATTCCGGCCGACCCACGCAACTTCCCCGACGTTCCTGACACTTTCTGGTCATACACGCATGTCGAGTACTGTGTCGAGAACGGCGTCGTCGCCGGCTACCTCGACGGCCTCTACCACCCGGAATTGGTCGTGACGCGTGATCAGATGGCGGTCTATGTCGCGCGGGCGTTCGACCTGGGGACCTAGTGGGGATGAAAACCACAGGGGAGGGATGATCACTATGTTTCCTCATCGCTTGCTCTTCGCTCTCACGCTTCCGCTGCTCATATGTCTGTCGGCCGCCGCTGCTCCGTCAGAACAGGTGATCGACGACGGGGAAGTCGCCGCGCTCTCGCCGCTTGGCTGATCGCTGTTCGGCGAAGAAGGAGGACTCTGCGATGGAAATCGTGGTGCTTGTCGCACTGATCCTTGGGGCCGTTCTCGTCTTCCCGATCTACGTGTTGGCCCGCCTGAGCGAGCTCGGACAGACGGTGCGGGAACTGAAGTCGGAGCTGGCCCGCCTGGGGCTGGCAGTGTGGCGCCAAGAGCGCGAGCCTGCTGAACCGCGCCCCGCGGTCCGTCCATCCGAGCAGCCTGCTCGGCCAACTCCGGACGAGCCACCCGTCGCCCTAAGTCCGGAGGAGCCACCGACTCCGCAGCCCACGCCTCCCATAGTGACGCCGACTCCCCCGCCTCCTGCTCGCCGGGTCCCTGAAGTGTCGAAGCCGCCGGGGGAGCCGCCAACTCCGCAGCCCACTCCTCCCATCGTGACGCCGCCTCCGCCGCCTCCTGCTCCCCGGGCACCTGAAGTATCGAAGCCACCGGAGAAGCCGCCAACTCCGGAGCCCACTCCTCCCATCGTCACGCCTACTCCTCCGCCGACTCCCGCCCCCCGGGTTCCTGAAGTGTCGAAGCCGCCGGAGGAGCCGCCAACTCCGGAGCCCACTCCTCCCATCGTCACGCCTACTCCTCCGCCGACTCCCGCTCCCCGGGTTCCTGAAGTGTCGAAGCCGCCGGGGGAGCCGCCAGCTCCGCAGCCCCCGCCGCCCCCAAGCGTCACACCAACTCGCACGGCTCGCCGACTTCCGCAGTTGCCTGAAGTGACGGCGTCGCGGGGTGTGCCGCCGGCTCCCCCGCCCACCGCACGAGCGCCAAGAAGGTGGGAGGCGTGGAGCGGGAGTGAACTCGAATCGCTGCTGGGCGCGAACTGGCTGAGCAAGCTCGGCGTCGTCGCGTTGGCCGTGGCTACCGCCTTCTTCCTCAAATACGCCTTCGAGTCCGGCTGGATTGGACCCGCTGCTCGAACCGCCATCGGCGTGACGGGGGCTGCGGCCCTGTTCGGTCTTGGACAGTGGCTCCTCTCGAAGCCGACCTATCGTTCCTACGCGCAGGTGTTGATGTCCGGCGGCATCATCATCCTTTACCTCTCCATCTACGCCGCCTACAACCTATACGAGCACGAGCTCATAGGCTATCCCGTCGCCTTTGCCGTGCTGGCACTGGCTGCGGTCGCTGCCAGCGCACTGGCGGTCGCGAACAACACCCAAGCGGTGGCCCTGCTCTGCATCTCCGGTGCATTCCTCACACCCATACTCCTCCACGAAGAGGGCGTAGGGCCTGGCGGCCTGGCGCGCCTCTACGCCTACCTTGCAGTCATCAATGTGTGGAGCGTCGTCCTGGTCAGATACTGCGGTTGGCACAGCCTCGCGGTGCTCTCGTTCGGCGCCACATGGCTCATCTTCTTCGGGGCAGGCGCGCGGCACGGCCCGGACTTCTTCGCTACCGAGGCATTCGCCGCTATGTTCCTCGCTTTCGCCTGCTACGGCGGGATGTCGGCCATCCACACGGCCGGCGAGTCCTCTCCCGACGTCGAGCGACTCGGGGTCGGGATGATCCTAGTCGGCTGTCTGGCCTTCGCCGTCGCCAGCGCCCGCATCCTTGGGGGCACCGCTGTCGCCGGCCTGCCCGGACTGACCGGTCCCGGCCTGCTGCTGGCACTGCTGCTTGCCAGTATCGGCACCATGCTTCCCAAGCTCTCTCAAGACGACGCCGCCGTGCGCAGAATGTTCCGCTACCTCTCCGCGGTGGCCGTCGTCTTGCTCATTGGAATCGCGCTGGTGGCCGGTCAACCCGTGCCGCCCGCCCAGGCCCGGGCTGCGTTCCTGTTCGCGGCCCTCAGCTACATCCTCTTCCTCGGCATGGCCGTTCACATGCAACGACAGGAGGGCGGGGAGGCCCCGGCGACCGCGCTCCTCTTCGCCAATGTCGTAACTCACCTGCTGGCGGCCTTCCGCGCGCTAGCTCCGCTCCAAGTATGGGGCATTCACGCCGCCCCACTGTGGCTGCCTGTGGCTGGAGCGATCACCCTGGTCGCCCTTCGGGCGTCTGCCGAGAAGCGGGGAGGTTCGCACCTCTTCCGGGGAGCGGTCATCGCTTCAGCTCAGATCTTCCCCGTGTTCGCGCTGGCCGCCGCGGTATCGCTCCACAAGACCTGGCCTGTGATGAACGGGATTGCCGCCTTCGCGGTGGACTTCCTTCTGGTCTCCGGCGCCTGGTTGGCCGCGCGCCGTCTCACCGTGCTCCCCACCTTCCGAGCCGACCTCGCAGCGGCCTTCGCAAACGCCCTCATCTTCTTCGCACTACTAGCCATGATCGCGGGCACCCAGGAACGCAACGGACTCGTTCTACTGTCTGGTTGTGCTCTCGGGATGATGGCATATCATGCTTTCGTGGGTGGGGTCTGGCTGAGGGCCGCCCACGACGACCACGTGCGCCGCCTCGTGTATCTGGTACTCGCCATCACGTTCCTCACGATCGCCATCCCCCTTCAGTTGAGAGGGAGTCCCATCACCGTCGCCTGGGCGGCAGAGAGTGCGGCGCTGATATGGGCCGGGCTGGTGGCCAGAGAGTCGCGGATCCGCTGGTATGGCATCGTCCTGTTGCTCCTTACGGCGGCGAAGGCGCTGGCCATGGATCTGTCACCGCGCACAACGGGGCTCGCGTTCCTGGCCAATGCCCGCATCCTGTCGTGCGCCGCGATCGTCGCTGCTTCATACCTCTCCGCCTGGCTTCTGGCGCGCGCCAGAGAAGTCGTCTCCGAGGACGAAAGGACACTTCCGGCCGTGTTCCTGCTCATCGGGACAGTGTTCATCGCGATCTTCGGTAGTGTAGAGCTCTGGCTCTACTTGGGGGACCCCCTCGTCCCCGTGACCGGCCGCCTGGCCGCTCAGCACTTCGTGCTCACTCTGTTCTGGAGCACTCTCGCGGCGAGTGTCCTGGCAGTCGGAGTGGTGCGACGCAACGCGACACTCAGGGTGTTTGCGCTCGGCGTGCTCACTCTTGCCATTGGGAAGGTGCTGCTCGTGGACCTACTCCTGGATCCCGCGCCCTTCCACCTGCTGCGGAACACGCGCCTGTTCGCGGGGGCCGCTGTCGTGGCGGCCACCTCTATCGCCTCCTGGTTGCTCGCGCGGTGGCGAAAGGACGTCTCCGAGTGGGAGGCTGTCTTGCCAGCGGCTCTGGTGGTGGTCGCGAACACCTGGGCAGTGGTGTTTGTCAGCCTGGATCTCTGGCAGCACCTGGACTTGGCGGCGGACCTTGCGGGTCGCGCGAGCACCCAGCAGTGCGGCCTCACCGTGTTCTGGAGCGTCTACGCAGTGGCC
>JALGXW010000055.1 GCA_029821875.1 Candidatus Hebobacterum abditum
GCTATCGGCTTCATCGTCGGCGAGCTCCTCAACCGCGGCGTCTGGGCTGTGGCGGCACTCGCCACGACGGGGCGCATATAAGTGTCGGCCGCATTGCCCGCTCCCGGGACCCGCGGTCCTTGTTAAGCACTCGTGAGACCGGTCTGAGCGGCTCCCGAGCTTGCTCCGCTGTCGGGGGCGTCCTATCATCTGAGACCCTTGGGAGGCGCCTTCGGGCGCCTCCCCCATTGTGGAGTGAGCTCAGATGAGTGTGCTATCAACAGCAGCTTCCCTAACCGTGCAGGCCGTGCTCCTCAGCGCGAGGTGGGCTGGGAGGCGACGATGCCTCTGCCTTGAGAAGGCGGCCGGGATCGCAGACCACAGTCGGCGCGCAGAGCTCGAGGCTCGCATTCTACTCCTCGAGGACGCGCTGGCTCTACGCGATGCTCACATCGAAGTGCTGGAGCGACGACTGGGAAGGAGCGGAGCTCGAAGGCCGTATGAGCCCACGGAGCGGCTCCGCATCCTCTGGCTGTGCGAGTACTTTCGGATCCCCCGGCGAAGGCTGCGGGAGACACTCGGTGTGTCTCGGGCCAGCGTTCACCGATGGTTGAGAGCGCTGCACAAGGGGATACTCGGACGCCGGCTGCGTAGAGAGGCGGCCAACAGGACGCCGAATCGGATCGTGAAGCTGGTCTGGGAGGTGTTCGACCAGAATCCTACCTGGGGTCGGTATCGGATCGCGATGACGCTGTGGGCGTTGGCGGTGTTCGTCTCTCCCTCAACTGTCCGCAACCTCCTGCTTGGGCCTCGACCGGAGCGGCCGCCACGGGCTGTTGCCTCCGCAAGGAAACACCGCAGAGGCCCGGTCCGCATCAGAGTCAACTCGCCCAACCAGGTCTGGTCTCTGGACAGGACGCGGGCCTATCGCTGGGGCATCTGGCCGACCTGGGTGCTGGTGGCGGTCGATCACTTCTCGCGCAAGGTGATGTGTGTCTCGCCTCTGTACGGCTCTGACGGCGGCTGGGTAATCCAGGCGCTGGAGTCTGCGTTTGGCCGTTGTGGCCCGCCCACAGAGGTTATCAGCGATCGCGACCCGGTGTTCACGTGTCAGGCCTTCCGGGATCTGCTCCGCCAATGGGGAGTGAGGCAGCGCTTCGGGAGGCTGGGCAGACACGGATCCATTGCCGTCACCGAACGGGCCATCCTCACACTGAAGAGTGAGTGGCTGGGACGCGCAGCACTAGTGCGCGGTGCAGACCATCTGGACAGGCTCTTGCGTGACTTCGCCATCTACTACAATGGATACCGACCCCACATGACACTTGGAGGAGCGATCCCTGAGAGCGTTCATACAGGACGGCATTGGCAGCGGCCTCAGCCCTCAGCGAAGACGGTGCTGGGGCCCATAGAGCGGCGCCACTTCCCAGACGTCAGGATCACCGCCTTCCGCGCGGCAGCCTAGGATCGTGGTCTCACCGTTGCTTGACAAGGACCGGCGGTCTCAGGGATGTTCGACAACGATCCCTGGCCCCACGACTTGCCAATAAGCGTCTAATTGTTCATCAAGCATATCAGATGACGGTCTGATGGTCGCTCGACAAGGACCTTCGGCTTTATGACATGCACCTCCTAGGGAGCCAGCCCGATGACGAGGATCCGCAGATCCTCGGCGGACGTGTTCTCCAGCCCGTGCGAGCCACCAGGGAAGACGGCAGCGATATCGCCTGGGCCGACCTCGAACCGTTCGCCGTCGAGGATCATCACGCCCCGGCCGGCAAGGACGTAGTAGTACTCTTCCTCCGTGTCGTGGCGGTGGACACCGATGGAGACTCCCGGCGGCAGGATGTCGTCGTGGATGAAGTGCAGGCGCCGGTCCTGGATGTCTCTGCTGTCCAGAACCGTGGTCCAGTCCAGGGCACCCTCGCCACCGTGGCAACTGGGCAGCGGCTCGCGCTGCATCTGCTCGTGCTTCTTGATGAGTACGGTCATGCGGCCCTCCTGTCGATAGCCTGCCGCCTGCTCTCCAGACCGGGCGCGGCCGGCTGCCGTTGTTATTCTCCCCTGAGGCCGCTGCAGCCTGGGGTCGTTGTTAAGCGATCCTGAGGCCGGCGTCCCAGCGCTTTCGGGCGTTCCCTAGGTGAGCTCAGACCGGGTCACAGTGGAGGGCCTGCGGACAGCCCCCCTCATATGCCCAGGGGCGATCACGATCTCATCCGCGATGAGGCAGCGGTCTCATACATGGAGGCGCTCAGCCGACTCCCGGAGGCCCCCGGACATGCAGAACGGTCTCATGTCTGCCCAACAACGACCGGCGGTCCCATCGCCGCGTAGCCAGCACAGGACGGGTACAGGACGCCTCCAGCCTGGCAGTTCGCCAATCAGCCTGCCACTTCGACCTTGGCTCCTGCCCGGGCCGATTCGAGACCTGCCTCCAAGACCTGCATGGCTTTCATGCCGTCGTAGAAGTTCGGCCTGATCTCCGCTCCCTTCTCGACCGCCGCCAGGAAGTCCACAACCGCGTGGACGAACTCGTGCTGGTAGCCGATGATGTGTCCGGGCGGCCACCAGGCGGAGAGGTAGGGGTGTTCCGGCTCGGTGACGAGGATGGTCCGGAAGCCCTGCGAGTCTGTGGGGTCATCGCACGAGTAGTACTGGAGCTCGTTCATCCTCTCGAGGTCGAAGACGAGGGCGCCCCTCTCACCATAGATCTCGAAGTAGTTGTAGTTCTTGCGTCCGGTGGCGAAGCGACTGGCCTCGAACGAACCGAGGGCGCCGTTCTCGAACTCGACGAGCATGAAGGCTGCGTCCTCGACGGTAACCTTGCCCATCTCGGTCGCCTCAACCGCGCCGCCGAAGGTCGTCACGTCGGCCTCGTCCGGGACCGGCCGCTCGGCGATGAAGTTGGCCGTCAGTGCCGAGACGGCATTGATCTCCCCGACGAGATAGCGGGCCAGGTCCACGCTGTGGGAGTTCAGGTCGTGGTGGGGCCCGGAGCCGGCCGTCTCCTTCTTGAGGTGCCAGGTGAGCGGAAAGTTGGGATCGATGATCCAGGACTGAAGGTAGGCGCCCCGCCAGTGGAAGATCCGGCCCAGCTTCCCGTCCTGGATCATCTGCTTGGCGAGCGCGACGGCGGGACATCGTCGGTAATTGTGATTGAGGTAGTGCGTGACACCGCTGACCTTGGCCGCCTCGTACATGGCGCGGGCCTGCTGGTAGTCGAGCGCCATAGGCTTCTCGCAGAAGATGTGCTTGCCGGCTTCTGCCGCCGCAACAGATATGTCGTGGTGGAGATACGTAGGGGCGGAGATGTCGATGACATCGATGTCATCCCGCGCGACAGCCTTCCTCCAGTCGGTAGTCGTCTCCTCCCAGCCCCAGCGGTCGGCGAAGGCCTTGAGCTGATCCTCGTGCCGGCCACAGGCGAGCTTGAGGGCGGGCTTGATGCCGGGGTCGAAGAAGGCGGGTGCGTCCCGCCAGGCCTGGCTGTGTGCCTTGCCCATGAACTTATAGCCGATGATCGCTACATTCATCTCCTTGGTCGCCATTGACTCCTCTCCCTTTTTGCTGTTGCCCACTGCCAGCAGACAGCGGCCAGCTCAGCGGATGTTCTCGAACAGCAGGTCCCGCAGGTACTCGTGAGACGCGATCGCATCGCCAGTGGCCTGTCTCCGCCTGAGTTCCTCCGGATCGATCTTCATCGCGATGGCGCGGAGATCGCGGGTATTCCTGATGCTCAGTTCGGCGCAGCGCTTCAGGTCCTCTCGGTAGGGGAAGATGTCGAAGCCGTACCAACCATCGTAGCCCACTTGCTCCAAGTAGTAGAGGAACTCAATCGTGTCCCAGATGTGCACCGTGCCCGCCATCAAGTCATCGTCGAAGAAACCGCGAGCATCGTTGAAGTGGACGCTGAACAGCTTCCCCTGTTTGGCCAGATACGTGGCTACCTCCGCCGGATTCCCGCGGTTCATATAGACGTGACCCATGTCACAGGTCACCCCGACGTTGTCCTTCCCGATCTCGTAGCAGAGCGCCATCGTCCTGCCGGCGCTTCCCAGGAAGAGGAAGCCCCGCGGCTCGGCCGCCTTCGGCTCGATGCAGATGTTGACCTGTGGGTCATGGTCGGCGCACTCCGCCACCGCGTCGCGGATCCGCTCCCAGGCCTCCAGATAGTTCTCCTGGAAGGGATAGTCGAATCCGTCCTGTCCCAGCCACATACCGGCGTTGTTGCACCCTATCTCCGCCGCCATGTCCATGGTCGTCTTCATCGTATCAATGGCCCGTCGCCGCGCTTTCGGGTCGGCGCTGGACAAGGCCCCCCACTTGAACTCCTTCTGGAACACGTTGGCGTCGACCGCGGAGACCCGAATCCCCGTGCTGTCGGCCAGAGACTTGATCTCCTTCACGTTGTCCTTGTTCACCACGTTCGGGCATTGGATGATCAGACCATCCAGGCCCTCGATTTGGCCCGCGATCTCGAACTGGTGCTGCGTTTCGAGGTGATTCCGGTATCCGTCCCAGCAGAACCGGTCCACCGTCGCTGTCAGCGCCCAGATGCCGAGCGTGTAACTGACCTCTCGTGCCACGTCATCGCCTCCCTTTCGCCTCTGTCCGATGCTACCCGACCTCTGCTGCAATGCGCTTCAGCTCTTGCACGCTCTGCGCCACGGCCTCGTCCTCATCTGGGTAGTCGGGATGCAGGAAGTCGATCTCGACCGCCAGGAAGCCAGCGAAGTCGGCTTCCTTCAGCAAGCGCGCGAGCTGCAGATTGTCCACCAGCCCCTCTCCGACCGGTGTCGAGGAGAAGAAGTACCATTCATTGGCAGCCACCCCCCGCTGTGGCTTCAGATCCTTGACGTGAGTCGCGTAGACGTGTGGTGCCAGCTTCTCCATCCCCTTGATTGGGTCGTCCAGCAGCCGCAGGAAGTTCCCGGTATCGAAGTTGAGGCCCAGATACGGGGAGCCGACGTTGCCAAGAAGGGCGAGTATCTCGTCGGCGGTGAAGTCGATGTGGTTCTCGACCGCCATCTTGATATCGTAATCCTCGGCCACCTTGACGGCTTCTTTGAACATCTTGGTGAGGCGCGCGATCTGCTCCTCGTGCGACTCGAAGCGGAACATCAGGCTGCTGCCCACCACGCGCATGACGTCTGCGCCAATGTTCCTTGCATACTCGAAGGAGGCGATCATGTCCTTGTACGCTTCGTCGTTCTTGCCCCCCTCCAGCCCGTCGGGGTGCCCCCACGCGAATACCCGATCGAGTCCAGAGTCGTCGATCTTCGCCTTCACATCGGCAAGGTAGGCCTTGTCGAAGCTCGGGATGAAGCACGATTCGAGCGAGACACCGTCCACCTCCAGCTCCTTCGCTCTGTCGAGGAAGTCTTCGAGCGTCATCTGACGAGCTGGGGGCTTCTGCTGCGGATACACCTCTCCGAAATACCGGTGATAGCAATAGCTATCGATCCCGACCTTCATCTGCGTTCTCCTTTCATCGCATGTCATTCGTCCACCAATCCGACGTCACTCCGCGGCCGCAGCGACTAGCTCCGGGCGGCCGTTCACCCGGAGCACGCGCTTCGGCAATCCCTCCTGCTCTATGTCGCCGTAGTCGTGTCCGGCCTCGGCCGGATAGACGCAGAATGAGATCAGGGGATCATCACCGGTGTTGACCGAACGGTGTGCCCATCCGGGCGGCACATAGACCATGCGGCCGCGCTTCATCGGCTCTGCCGTGCACTCCCCCGACTCGGTCTTCATCAGCATGAACCCCTCCCCGCGAAGGCAGAGGTACAGCTCAGCTGTCTCCCGAACCGCGTGGTAGTGCCCCTTGGTCATGAAGAACTCATCGCCGACGACCCCGGGCATGAGCTTACTGATGCAGTACATCAGATTGCCCGGAGTCTCGGGCACCGGCTTCTCGAAGACTTGGTAGTGGACTGGATCGCTGCCCTCCTGGATAAGGCGCTCGAGCGCGCCTGCATCGGCGTAGTAGCCGCGCATGTCCGATGCCTTGCGCACCGTGATGCGTTCCGGCTCGAGCATGTCACCAGTCCCCAGATCGATCTCTGCTCCGAATGGCCGCATGGGGTGTCGATCAGTCATGTGCTATCTCCGTCATGGTCTCCGCGCGGCGGCCGCTATGCGGCTGAGCTCCTCGAATCTCGGCCCGGAGGATGGGATATCGACGTGGAAGACTTCGGCAATGACCTGCGTCCACCCGTGGACGAAGTAGACCCACCCATCCTCGATATGCAGGCGGCGTGCCGCTGCCTGCTTCCGCGCCTGCTCGAGGAACAGAAGGTCACCACGATAGTTGAAGTCCCAGACCAGACCGTGCTCCGGGAAGACCGCGTCATCTGTGAGCGGGGATCCCGGGGCGTCTTTGCCGAGGCCGGTGGCATTGACGACCAGGGAATGCGGCTCGAGGCCGGCGAGGACCTGGTCATTGCGCTCGGGCTGAGGCGCGAGAACGTACTCGACATGGATGCCAGTGCCGAGCCTCGCGTGGACACGCTCCATCGCCGCCAGCCGGGGCGCGCTCCGGTTCGCCACGACGATTCGGCTGGGCCGGTTCGCCCCCTGCTCAGGCTTCATCAGGTGCCAGACAAGCGCCATGGATGACCCGCCGGCGCCCATGACGAAGGCCTCGGCTCCCCTGCGCTGCCAATGGCCGCTCGGAAGGAAGGCCTCGAGGGCCAGCCCGCTGGTGATCGGGTCCTTGGCGTGGCCGACGAGCTTGCCGTTGCGCTTGCTGATAGAGCTGACCTCCCCAAGGAGCGACGCGTGGGGGTCGATGTCATCGAACAGGTCGCGGCAGGCATGCAGAAGGTCCACCTTGTGCGTCGTTACGAGCGCTCCCAGCGAGTTCTCGTCTGATCTGATGAAGCTGACAGCTTCTCTGTAGTCCTCTGCCGGCGAATGCGGCGCGAAATCCATCCCGACGATGTCGCAGTCGCCCAGACGGAGCGAGCGCGCCCACTCGGGAAACACCCGCATGATGGACGACTTCCCTGTCGTCACGCCGATGAAGTAGATTGTCGGCTTCTGCGCACGCGCGTACATGTCCGGTTCCTAACCGGTCAGCGCCCTCACAGCGACGAGACATGCCTCGTACCGATCGAGACGCCTCCGGTAGTGCTGCGCGAGACTGGAGTCGGGCGCGAAGCGCCGACCAGTGTCGATCCATTCGGTCGCCGCCGATGGAAGGTCTGCACAAGCTCCAACGCCGAAACGCGCCAGCATGGCCGCCCCCAGCGGCGCGCCGCCTCCGTCCTGGACCTGGATGACAGACATGTTGAGCACGTCAGCCTTGATCTGGTTCCAGAGGGCACTGTTCTCACCGCCCCCGGTCACGCGGAGCTCGCGGAACAGGAGGTTGGGATAGAGGGCGAGAATGGCGCGCTTGTAGACGCCATACTCGAGGGCGACGCTCTCCAGCACCGCCCTGTAGAGTGTCCCCAGCGAGTTGCCGCGCATTAGTCCCAGCCAAGCGCCTCGCAAGTATGGCTCGGAGGGGCAGACCCGGCCCTCCAGGTGAGGCACGAAGATGGGAGTGTCGTCGTCGGCCGGACTCTGCGCGGCCATCCGTTCCAGGTCCTCGAACTGAAGGCTCCCGTCCGGATCACCGTGGTTCGCGATCTCCTGCCGGAACCACTCCAGGTTCATGCCTCCGCCGTTGATGTAGGCATAGCTGTGCCAGAGGCCGGGTGTGGCCGACCGGCCACACGCCACCACCTTCTGCTCGACATCGGGCCGATAGCTGGATGTGGTAGCGGCGAACACCGATGCCGTGCCAGCGACATCCACACAGATTCCCTCCTCCGTCGCCCCGCAGGCGAGGAAGCTGGCGGCGGTGTCGCCGCACCCGGCGACGACGGGCGTGCCTGCATTGAGACCGCATGCCGCCGCGGCAGTCGACGTCATCTGTCCGACGATTTGGTGAGGATCGACGATGCGCGGGAGCAGGGCTGGGTCGAGCCGGAACTGCTCGCAGAGAGCGCTGTCCCACCTGCCGTTCGCGTTGTCAGCGAAGCCAGAGAAATGAAGGTACGTGTGGTCGATGAAAGCGTCGGCAGCGCTGAGGCCGCAGAGCCGCATCGCCACGTGGCCGCCGGGCTGCACAAACGACTTGATGTCTCGGAAGACCTCCGGACGCTCGTGCATCCACCAGAGGATCTTGGGGCCGTGGTTGAAGCTTGGCGGGCAGCCCGACGCCCGGACGACTGCGTCGCCTGCCTGCGAGGTCATCTTGGCTATGTAGGGAGCGCAGCGAGTGTCGAGCCAGGAGTCGTACGGAGTCACGTGCTTCCCGTCCCGGCCGATCCCGATGACCCCGGCCATCTGCCCCGCGATGGCGACGCCGACCACGGACCCGGGAGCGACACCGCTCTGCGCCAAACAGTCCCTGATCGTCTCACACGTACTGGCGAACTGCTGCTCCGGGTCCTCTTCTACGATACCGGAGCTCGGCCGGTGGAGCTCCGATCCTCGGAAGGCGGAAGCCAACTGCTCGCCGCCATCGGACACTAGAATGGCCTTGGTGCCCTGTGTGCCAACGTCAATGCCAATGGTTGTCTGCACCGCTGCTCTCCGCGTCGCTGACCTCGCCTTGCGAGACGACCTTCACGCTATGGCGTCGCCTTCCCTCGCGGCGGCGGACCCGGTCGTGTCGTGTCCCCTTCGCCAATGGCCACCGGCTCGCCGCGGGCGATAGAGAGATTCGCGGCGACGACCGCCTCCACCGCCTTCAGCCCGTCCAGCCCCGTTGCCTGGGGGGTCCTCCCGTCCCGCACGCAGGCGGCGAAATGCTCGATCTCAGTGACATAGGCCTCTCGGAAGAGAGTGCGCCAGCTTTCGACGGTCCGCCCTACGACGCGGCCGTCGGAGGTGACCCGGGATAGGACGCGGTCCTCAACACTGCCGATGAAGAGGGCTCCCTTCTCGCAGAGCACTTCCACCCGCGCGTCGTACCCGTAGTCAGCCGGACAAGCCCCATCGATCAGGCCGAGCGTGCCGTCTGCGAAGCGCAAGCTCACCACGGCGTTGTCGTAGAAATCGGGATGCCTCTCCCGTACATCGTCGCACTTGAAGTTCGCCGCCTCGGCATAGACGCGTACGATATCGCTGCCGACGAGCCAGCGGACCGTTGCTCTTGCTGATGTCGTAGATCCATGCGGGGGGCAGTCCAGGGCCTCGACCGGTGGACTTGATGAGCATCACGCGGCCGAGCTTTCCTGAGTCCAGGGCCTCCTTCGCTTCGAGGAAGGCGGCGTCGAATCTGCGCATGAACCCGAGTTGGAGAGTCACGCCTGCCCGATCAGCGGCCTCGTTGATCCCCTCGCATTCGGCTACCGTGAGGGCCATGGGCTTTTCGAGGAGAATGTGCTTGCCCTGAGCGGCCGCCTCACAGGCTATCTCGGAGTGCAGGAAGACGGGCGCGGCAATGACGACGGCGTCAACGTCAGGGTCGCGAACGGCCTCGCGATGGTCGGTGAACCGGCGATCGACGCCGAGCCCCGCACCTGCGCGCTCGAGCGCCTCTGCGCTCGGGTCACACAGCGCGGTGAGCTGCGCGCCTTCAACCCGCCGCTGTATGTTGCCAGCGTGGACGAGACCGGCCCGCCCAACACCAATCAGGCAGAACCTCAGCATCCCTCACCCTACGTGCCGCGTGGTCCTCCGATGACCGAAATCGCGTGAGCCAGCCGAGGGGGCCCGGCCGCGCCCGGGCATCGGTGATCAACGATAGTGGCATGGGACTCACATGTCAACAGAGCGCCCGGCCCCGGACCGCGAACCGCCTCTGTGGGGACAAGGCCACGACTGCACGCGCGAGTGCATTCCATGAGCAACACCGAGGGCCATGCGTCGCGCGCACAGCTGTGGTTGTCGAGCGCCCTGTGACCGCTCCGCCTTCGTACAGGATGTCCCTGTTACGCGGAGATGAGACGCCGCCGAGAGGAGTCAGACTCGCGCCGCAGATCACACAGCTGTTTGTGGCGCCGAAACACCCGCTATAGGTCCGAAACGCCAGTTCGTTGGCACAGTCACGCGGGTCTCGCGCCCGTCCAACACACGCACGTAGTGCCAGATGGCCGTGTTTGTGTCGCGCGGTCTGGCAGGCGGAGACGAGAACGTGCCGGAGCCAGCGGTGTATCCGGGCTTCACCGATGTTGACGACACCCAATGGGCCCACAACCATGTCGGGTACTGGGTCGAGGAGGGCGTGGCAGGCGGCCTTCTCGAAGGCAACTACCGCCGGGACACCGTCGTCACCCGCGACCACGTGGCCGTGCATGTGGCCCGGATTCTCGAGGTGATCCCCTAGTAACGCAGGGCAGGAGCGTGTCCCCTGCCCTGCGAACCGGTGCCGCGCTGGGCAGGACCCATCCTCCTCGGGCAGAACTGAGCCCCGTCTCACTCGATCCCCCGACGGGAGCTACCCATGAGAGCAGGTCGCCGTCTCCTGATTCAGCCGCTCGGGTTCGACGCGCCGATTGCGATCGCCGCCGCGGAGCTCGCGCGGTATCTCACGCAGATGACGGATGGGAACGCGTGCGCGCTGCCACCGCGGGAGGCGCTGCCTAAGGACTCGCGCGCCCGCATCGTGCTGGGCCTGTCGGACCACCTTCCCCGCCGGATCGGGCTGGGCCGGCTGCCGGTCCTCGACTCGCGCGATGACGCCTATGTTATCGTGCCCAAGCGCGACGTGCTCTACCTCGCGGGCGCCAATCCGCGCAGCGTCCTCTTCGCCGCCTATCGACTGTTGGAGGAATTGGGCTGCGTCTTCCTCCGCCCCGGCCCGGCGGGTGAGGTGGTCCCGCGACTCCGGTCGCTGAAGCTCCCCTCGCGCGCGATTCGAGAGGCGGCCAGCCATCGCCACCGCGGCATCTGCATCGAGGGCTATCCGCGGCTCGAGCACGTCCTCGGGATCCTCGACTGGATGGCGAAGAAGAAGATGAACGCCTTCCAGCTCCAGTTCCTCCACGCCGGTGTGTTCTGGCGGCGCGGCTATCTGCAGAGCCCGGAGTCGCCGCCGACGGTGGGGGAGGGGTCGCTGCCCGACGCGGATTGCGAGGCCCTGGATGATCACGTCATCGCCCGCGTGAAGGAACTGGGGATGATGCTCCACCGCGTCGGCCACGGCTGGACCGCGGCTGCGGTGGACCTGCCGGGGTTCGGGTGGGAACGGACGAAGCAACGTCCGGCCAAGGACAAGCGCGGGTGGCTGGCAGAGGTGACGGGAAAGCGCGACATCTGGCACGGCATCGCCGCCAACACGGAGCTGTGCTACTCGCAGCCGCAGGTGCGCGAGGCCTTCATCGAGGGCGTGGTCCGCTACGCGCGGCAGCACTCCGAGGTGGACTACCTGCACGTGTGGATGTCGGACTCCTACAACAACAAGTGCGAGTGCGCGGCCTGCCGGAAGCTGAACCCGATGGACTGGTATGTCACGCTGATCGACGCCATCGGCCGCCGGCTCAAGCAGGACGGCCTCGCGACGCACATCGTTTTCCTGGGGTACGTGGACATGCTGTGGCCGCCGGAGACGCAGCGCTTCACCACTGACAACGTGACCTTCATGTACGCGCCGATCACGCGCTGCTTCCGCCACGCGCTGGACGATCCGAAGTGCGACGCGGGCGAGAGCGCGGCCCGCCAGCCCTTGAATCAGGTGCGCCTGCCCAACACGAACCGCGCCCATGCGGACATCATGCGGCAGTGGCGCGACTGGGGCGTGAAGGACACCTTTGTCTTCGACTACCACAACATCTGGGCGGTGTGGGAAGATGGTCTCGGCCAGGACGTCGCCGGCGTGCTCGCCCAGGACATCAAGGACCTCGCCGGGCTCGGCCTGGAGGGGTTCATGAGCTGCCAGGCGATCCGCGCCTTCTACCCCACGCCCTACCTCGCCTGCGCGATGGCCGATCTGCTGTGGGATCGACGCCGCTCGCTGAAGTCCCACCGTCGGGCCGTGATGGAGGCCGCCCTCGGCCCGCACGCGGCGGGGGTGGAGGAGCATCTAACCACCCTCGTGAAGACCATTCAGGTGGGGTCGAGCTACGCGCACCGCCGTCTCACTGACGCCGGCGTCGGCACGCGGGAGCAACTCGCCGCGCTCGCCGCCTACGCGGAGAAGCACGCGACGCGCTTTCGCTCGCGGGCGAAGCAGGCGAAGAGCGAGGTCGTGCGCACGAGCCTGGAGATCGTGGCCCTGCAGGCCGACCACGTCGCGCGCATCGCCCGAGCGCGGCTCGCCGCGCTCGATAAGGACGCGGCCGCACTCAAGACCATGCGTGCAGAATACGAGGCCGCGCTGCCCGCGCTGCTGGACCGCTGTGCCCCCTGGATCGACCCGCTCTTCGGCCAGGCCATGCGGGGCGTGCTGGACGAGGCAGAGAGGGCGGCCCAGTAGCGCAGAAGGCCGGTCCTATGGCCTGACCCGTTATGTCAAGGATCCGTGCCAAGCGACGATGGGACAGCCTGTGCGTGCTAAATGGGGATGGGACACGTTCGGGACGCGCCAGAGCGCTCTGATCGGCGGTGCCGGAGAGCAGTAGCATTGATGCTCCTGCTGGGCACCACACAGCTGTTCGTGGGCCCGAAACGCTCCTTACGTCACTGGGAACGCAACCCCCGTTCTGAGCACGGTCCCAATGGGGCCGTGTGCGGCGGCGATACTGCTTCAGGCGCTATCGAATGCATTGTCAGGCAGTAGCGAGTGCCTTCTGGTAGAGCGCGACGATCTCCTCCTCGGTCGGCACCCGCGGGTTATTGGCGGGACTGCCGCTGGCGAGCGCGTCGGCGGCCATCGTCGCGGCCACCTCTTCGACTCTCTCTCGGCCTCCCGCGACCTCCGCCAGGCTCGGCAGCTCCACGTCGCGGCATAGCGCGGCGACCTCGGCCGCGCCCGCCCGCGCGGCGGCCTCGTCCGAGAGCCCCTCGGTCTCGCCCCCGAGCGCCCGCGCGATCTCCGCATAGGCCGGCAGCGCCGCCTCCAGGCTCCACTCCATAACGGCCGGCAGCAGCACCGCGTTGGCGAGACCGTGAGGCACGTGGAAATACGCGCCTAGTGGCCGCGCCATGCCATGCACGAGGGCCACCGACGAGTTGCTGAAGCCCAACCCGGCCTCGAGTTGTCCCAGCACCATGGCGTCCCGCGCCTCGGAGTCGGCGCCGTTCGCGAACACCCGCCGCAGATTCGCGGACACGCGCGCGATAGCCGAGAGGGCGAACAACGACGAGGGCGGTGTCGCCCTCTGGGAGACATAGGCCTCGATCGCGTGTGTCAGCGCGTCGAGGCCGGTCGCAGCGGTAACGGCCGGCGGGCAGGACTCGGTCAACTCTGCATCGGCGAGCGCGACCGCGGGCAGCAGCCGGGGGTCGGCGATGAGCATCTTCACGTTCGTCTCGGGGTCGGTGATGATGCAGAACTTCGTCACCTCGCTCCCCGTGCCGGCCGTCGTGGGCAGGCACACCAGTGGAGGCAGGTCAGCTCGCAGCCGCGCCGGCACCATGTAGTCGGCGATGCGGCCGGGGTTGGCGGACATCGCCGCCACCGCCTTCGCGGTGTCCATCGTGCTGCCGCCGCCGAGCGCGATGACCCCGTCGGCCGCGTGCTGGCGGTAGGCGGCCAGCCCCTCCTCCACGTGGCGCACCAATGGCTCCTCCGCGATGTCGCTGTAGAGGGCCGCGGCCAGCCCCGCCTCTTCGCAGCGCGTCGCCAGCTCCTCCGCCCTCCCGGTCTTCGCGAAGTAGATGTCGGCGACGACCAGCGGGCGCTTCATCCCCAGGTCGCGGGCCGCGCTCGGCGCCTCCGCGAATAGCCCCCGGCCCACGCGAATCAGCGGTGGTGATCGAAAGTCGAAGCGCGATAACGCCATGCTTCCTCCTCTGCTCACACCCCGTGCACCTGACCCGCCTACAGGCCTCATTCGGAGATGCCCCGCAGGCATCCTTCCTCTCTGAGTCGGTGCTATTCTCCTGCTGACGGATGACCTGCCCATCCACGCCACGACTTGCGGCTGTCACGCACGGACGGGCGGGGCCGCATGGCCCGATAGGCCCCGTTCGCGGTCGGCATCTCAGCGGATCCCGGCTAATGGTGGGAGAACATGTGTGTGTCAGAGGGGGATGGGAGACTGTTGAGGGACGTCAGAACGCCCAGAGTGGTGTTGCCGCTTCAGATGCCCTTGCTAGGCACCACACAGCTGTTTGTGGGCCCGAGAGGCTCCGTATGCGTATGTCAGATAGCGATGGGACACCGCTGAGAGACGTCAGAATGCCCAGGCGGCCGTGCCGGAGAGCACCCGATTCAGACACCCGCGCTGGGCACCACACAGCCGTTTGTGGAGTCGAAACACCCGTTATGAGCCTAGTCGGGAAGCCCCCTGTGCCGGTCTCACGGTCGCCCAACACCGGCAGATGGAACCAGCGGTCGTTATCGGACGTTCCTGAGACCGCCAGTTC
>JALGXW010000014.1 GCA_029821875.1 Candidatus Hebobacterum abditum
TGTCGTCGGAGGCATAGCCCTTCTGCCAGCGGTCCCAGTTCTGGGCGCAGATCTGTATCCAGAGAGTATCGCTGCCAGCGAACACGTACTTCTTCCACACATAGCTGGAGTGGGCCGATGTCGTCGGCTGAGTCCATGGCGCGCCGCCCAAGAACTGGCTGGCCACCTGCCCCGGTGCCCGCTCATTGGGGTGAACTTCGAGGACGATCTGAGGAGAGACCACGACTGGTGCGAAGAGGATCGCTGCGCCGTTGGCGACCTCCGGAGAATTGTGAGAGTACTGGAGCCCATTATCTGCGGTCTGCTGGATCCCAACTGTAGCGCTGGCTCCGTAGTTGTAGAAGGAGCCCCCGAAGTACGTGTCCAGATACTGGAACTTGATCTCCCCGGTGCCCTCATACAGGATGGCCTGAAATGTCACCGGATTGCCCAGAAAGAGCAGATAGTGTTCGGCGTCCTGCCATTGGACGATCAGCCTGCGATTGGGGGCTGTGCCGCGGATCTCGTAGTAGACTATCGGAAGGAAGAGATCCTCCCAGAACGGCGCAATAAGCGTGTTCATGCTCGTGGTCGGGATGGGGCCGTTCTCGTAGGCCAACGGATAGCCCTCGAAGCTGAGCCCGCCGTTGTCGTTCGCCCACACCTCGCTGTAACTCGCACCATAGAAGGGGAAATCGAAGGGCAGTGAGATCGGCAGCGAACAGTCGTCGCAGTAGAGGCCAAGATCTGTGCCGCTGCCACTGATCTCCTCCCATGCGTACGGGACCGTGTCGTCGTAGCCGTAGGTGACGGGGACAATGACTTCGGCTGTGAAGGCGGCGACCGCTGAAGTGTGGCCGGCCTCGGTCGCCGTGACGGTGACGGCGACACTTCCGACCACCACGGGCACCCACTCCCCACTGTACAGACCATCTCCCGCGTATGCATCCGGCGCCACTCCGTCGTCCAGCAGAGCGACGTCGAGTTCGCCGCTCCCGAAGCTGGCCGTCACCGAGGCGCCACTGGCCGGACAGCAGTCTGTCACGTAGGCGGTGATGACGACGGGCTCATTCACGGAAGCCGTCCACGTCCCAGGCAAGAAGCCGGGGCCCGGTGCGGCGAAGGCCTGAAGAGCTGTCGCGTCACACCCCAGGGCTTCGTTGAGGTTCAGCCTCCCGCCAGTGAGCACCCTACCTTCGAGCGAAAGCACAGGATCGACCGTCCCGAGGATTCGGGCCTTGACACAATCGTAGGTCTGCGACGGCGCCTCGGCCCACACCAACGCAGCCGCGCCCGCGACGTGCGGGGAGGCCATGGAGGTTCCGCTCCAGATGCTGCCGCCGTAGCTGTCGCCGGGCAATGTGCTCCAGATCGAAACGCCCGGCGCGCCCAGATCAACCGATGATAGACCCCAGTGAGAGAAGGACGCCAATTCGTCGTCATGGTCGGTGGCAGCCACGGAGATGATATTCGGCAGGTCATAGCAGGAGGGGTAGTCGGGCACGGCGTCGTTGTTCAGCGAGGAGTTGCCGGCCGCTACAACGAACAGAACACCGGCCGCCTCCGCATCGGCGATCGCGTCGCGCAGGGCCTGAGAGTAGCCGCTTCCTCCCCAGCTGTTGTTCGTGATATCTGCGCCCATCGCAGTCGCATACTCGATCGCAGCGATCGCGTCTGAGGTCAGGCCGAACAGCCCCGTCCAGTCGATGAACTTGAGCACCATGATCTGTGCGCACGGCGCCACTCCGGCAACTCCCGTGGCATTGTCGGTGCAGGCGGCGACGGTGCCGGAGACGTGAGTCCCATGACCGTTGTCATCCATGGGGTCCGAATCCCAGACCCCGTCGTCGCTGCTGCAGAAGTCGTAGCCATAGTAGTCGTCCACGTACCCGTTCCCGTCATCGTCGATGCCGTTGGAAGGCGTTTCCCCGGGATTCGTCCACATGGTGCACGTGAGGTCCTCGTGGAGGTAATCGACGCCTGTGTCGATGATGGCTACGACCACGCCGCACGCGTCGGGCTGCGTCTGCCATGCCTCCAGCCAATCGATGTCGGCGTCCTCCGTCCCGAAGGTCTGTCCGGTATTGTGCAGCCCCCACTGGTTAGCGAATTCCGTGTCATCGGGCGGTTCGGGCGGTGTCTGCCGAATGCGCACGATGTAGTCCGGCTCCGCGTAGAGCACCGCGGGATCCCTGTTCAGATCCGCCACGGCCTGCTTCACGGATCTCCCAGAGGGCACTCGAAGCAGGCGCACCCCGGTCCGGCGATAGGTGCGAATCTGGGTGTGGCCGGCCGCGGCTATGGCTCCCTCAGAGGCGGCCTTCGACACTCCCGGGCGGAACTTCACCAGGACATGCTCAGGGTGATAGGCCAGTCCGGCGAGCGACCCCTGTGTGGGCCTCTCGCGCGGACGGCCGGACAGGAGCTCTCCCCTTGGCGCCGCAAGGGCGGGGCCGGTCGCGACGCACAGGAGTGCCACGATGGGTACAAGCAAGTGTCTTCCGAGCATTAGGTCAGACCTCCTCAGACTGCTCTCGCTGCGACCTCTCCCCGGTCCGCGAGCGCGCGGCACGCGCTCGAGAGACGACTCTCATGGTCCCTTCGCCGAGGTGCGGAGCGTCCCTGTCCTCACTGCAAACACTGTTCAGAGGACCGGTGTTCATCAGCACGCACACCGAGTCCAAGCTCGCCATCTCATTCCCGGCAGTGTTGGCCGGGCTGGGATGTGCAGGGCCGCGCTACGAAACGAGCCCAAACCCCCTCGCCACGTAGACGGCCATCTGATCGCGGGTGACGACTATCTCAGGGTGGTAGAGTCCGTCCAGGTACCCTGTCACGACTCCGTTCTCGACACAGTACTCTACGTGCGTGTAGGCCCAGAAGTCGGAGGCCACATCGGGGAAGTCCCGCGGATCGGCCGGGACGTAGTCGGCGAGAGCCGCCTCGCCCGTGGGGGCCACCAATGCCCTCGCGACGTACACCGCCATCTGGTCGCGGGTCACCTGATACTCGGGATGGTAGGTGCCATCCTCGTAGCCGCCGACGACGTTCTGGGAGACGGCGTACTCCACGTAGTCGAGCGCCCAGGACGCCTCCGACACATCGGGGAACGTCGGCGTGTCGGTGAACTCGGGCACGTTCTCATCCCCGCCGGCCAGAGCGCGGGAGATGTAGACAGCCATCTGATCGCGGGTGACGGGCAGCTCCGGCTTGTACGTTCCGTCCTCGTAGCCGGCGACCACACCGGCTTCGTAGCATGCGTTCACTGCGCAGACCGCCCAGAAGCCGCGCTCGACATCGGTGAAGGTGGGTGGCGCCCACCACGAGCCGACCCAGCCGTAGGAGAAGTCATAGGTGAGACGGACGGGGTCGCCCGAGCCGTCGGCATTGATGACCCAGATCTCGGTGCCGGGCTCGAAGGTGTAGGTGCTGTACCAGTCCGGGTTCAGTGGCATGTGGTGGGCGGAGCTGAAGACGATCTTGGTTCCGGCCGGCGACCAGATCGGCAGATGAGGGGCGGCGCAGCACGCGTATCCCGCCGGGGCAACGAACACGGGCCTTATCGACCCGCCGTTGCGACTGATGACCCCGATTCCCCACAGCGCGTCTGAGGTCCCCCAGTCATCGAAGCCCGATACGAAGTCCACCACAAGCGAGCCGCCGTCGGGCGACCACGAGGCCCCACTGATGAAGTCGGGGACTACACCGGGGTAGCCGGCGATCTCGGTCGCCGCGAGCGCGTGCCGGTCAGTTCCATCGGGATGCACGAGCCAAACGCCCTGGCCGCCGGGGTCGGCGTCATCTGTGTAGGAGATCCAACCGCCGTCGGGCGACCATGCCGGGGTGGTCAGCTCGGAGTCGAAGCTGCTTGCGACCGCGCGGACATTCGTGCCGTCAATGTTGGCGATGCGGATTTCGTATGGTGACAGGCCGTCCTGCGTCAACTCCTTGTAGACGAGCTGCGTCCCATCGGGCGACCAGCGGGTGTCGCCCCACGGATCGATGTTGGGGATGCGGTAGGGCAGCGAGCCATCGCCGGGGTCTATCCACGCGCCCTTGTCGTTGGGGTGGTAGAGAAGCTTGACGCCATCGGGAGACCAATCCCCAGGACATGCTGTCTCCGGGCCAAGCCATTTCCGGTTCGCCAGGTCGGTGCTGTAGAGCCACATGGAGTAGGAATCGGGGTCATCGGCCCAGTCACCCCACATGGGGCCGCCGTAGCAGATCTTGCCTGGGAGCTCGGGCAGCTCGGGCCAGGTGGTGTTGACGGTAAAGCGGCCGTTGGCATAGTGCGAGGTCCAGATGGAGACGCGAGGATCGGTGACGAAGTCATCCGCCGGGAACCACGATTCGACCCGCCAGAAGTAGGAGCGGCCGGGCTCGAGCTCCGGGCGAAGCGCCGTCGCGTCGAAGTTGTAGATGGCCTGGGTGGCGCTTCCCACATCCGCCGACCAGATGGCGCCGGAGTCATCGGCCGGCCAGCCCGACCACGGGGTGTG
This sequence comes from Candidatus Hebobacterum abditum, assembly GCA_029821875.1. Classification (GTDB taxonomy): domain Bacteria; phylum Armatimonadota; class Hebobacteria; order Hebobacterales; family Hebobacteraceae; genus Hebobacterum; species Hebobacterum abditum. The sequence goes on from JALGXW010000014.1 coordinate 4,479, forward strand.
CCCTTCCTCCCGGACGAGGAGGGTGTTCTGCGCGTCGGGCGCGCCGTTGGTCCAACGGAACGTAGGGGTGGTGTCGGCGATTATGCTATCGGGTGGCGGGATGTCGATGGTCGCGATCGTGTCCTCCAGCGCGGGTGCGGGAGGAGTAGTCAACTCGACGGGTGTCTCGCTGGTGTTGTAGGCAACGCGGATGCGATAGGTGCCGCCCTGGGGAGCGGTGGGGAAATCGAAATGGTACATGCCAAGGTGCACGGTGTGATCGGGGTCTTCGCTGACCCACCAGTTGCAGTCGCCCAGATCGACGACATCCAGCCACCAGTCCTCCCAGTCCGGCCAGCCGCCGCCCGCGCAGACGGACACCGTCCACTGGCGGCCGGAGGGGTCGTTGATGATGACGCAGGCGACGGTCTCGGGCTCGGTCGCCGACACCGTGACCGAGACGCGCTGGTGGTAGAAGGTCATGCCCCAGGAATTCACGTCGCTGCCGCAGTCTATGCGAACCTCCTCGATCACCGGCGGCGCGGCAAGGCAGGCAGAGGCGCTGCACCCGCCGACAAGCAGAGAGAGGACTAGGCAGGCTACATATCGTCTCATGGCTGACCTCCCTGAGACGGCAATTGCCCTATCGTACCACACAAGGCCCGTTGGACAGAGGCTTGCCCCGCCCAACGGCCGGCGGGCGTTGGTGCGCCCGCCCTACAGCCCGAACGCCCTCGCCACGTACACCGCCATCTGGTCGCGGGTGACGACGAACTCGGGGTGGTAGAGGCCGTCGAGGTAGCCCGCCACCACGCCATTCTCGACACAGTACTCAACGTGCCGGTAGGCCCAGAAGTCAGAGGCCACATCGGGGAAGTTCCGCGGATCGGCGGGCACGTAGTCGGCCAGGGCCGCCTCGCCGGTGGGCGCGACCAGGGCGCGGGCCACATAGACGGCCATCTGGTCGCGGGTGACCTCATACTCGGGGTGGTAGCTGCCGTCTTCGTAGCCGGCAACGACGTTCTGGGAGACGGCGTACTCCACGTAGTCGAGCGCCCAGGACGCCTCCGACACATCGGGGAAGGTCGGCGTGTCGGTGAACTCGGGCACGTTCTCATCCCCACCTGCCAGGGCGCGGGAGATATAGACCGCCATCTGATCGCGGGTGACGGCGATCTCGGGATGGTACAGCCCGTCCCCGTAGCCCGCGACGATGCCCGCGTCCACACACCCCTTGATGGCCTCGTAGGCCCAGAAGTCGAGAGGCACGTCGGAGAAGATCTCCGTACGCCCCACGGGGATGTCTCTGATCGTGATCTGGTGGCTGACCGGAACACTGCGATGTGTCACCACACTACCATCGGGAAACAGCACCCGCACGCTCACCACCGTCGAGCTGCCGACCCCGAAGTGCGCCACCTGTTCGTTCTGGCCCAGCCACCCCGATCCGCCGTCAATCAACCGCGCCAACGTCCTGTGTCCGGCGGTCGGGAAGCTGTCATCATTGTCCAGATTCAGTTCGACGCGAGCGCCGATGGCATCCCGGACAGGGCCGCCGCCCGTCGCGTCTCCCGTACCGCTGGTTAGTGTGCGCACGCGGAGCCAGTTGCCCGCGGGGCCCACATTGCGGAAGAGGTGCGACCATGAATGCGAAGCCTCGGCCTGGAACAGGTCGAGGCGGCCGTCGAGATCGATGTCGGCCCAGATCGCCGCATTCCTCTGGTACACGCCCTCCAATCCAGAGCCATAGGCGACATCGGTGAAAGTGCCGTCCCCATCATTGTGATGAAGAAACGGGTCACGATCCAGGTTGCCCACAAAGAGATCGACCCAGCCGTCGTTATCGTAGTCTGCCCAGGCCGCCGGCACGCTGATCGCTGAGTCGCTCGCCATGCCAGCGGTGGCACTGACGTCGGTGAACGTGCCGTCCTGGTTGTTGTGGAAGAGGTAGTCTCGCCTGCCGGATCCAGTGGCGGACATGTTCGTGGTCAGGAAGCAGTCGAGCCAGCCGTCGTTGTCGTAATCAGCCCAGATCGCGGCCGCATTGTCGAGCGCTACGCCGATGCCGGAGTGAGCGCTGACATCAGTGAACGTGCCGTCGCCGTCATTGTGGAAGAGCATTGCGAGCTCGTTGTTCCGGGCGATGACGAGGTCAGGCCATCCGTCGTTGTCATAGTCTCCCCAAGATGCAGACATGCCCGCGTCGGAGCTCATCCCGGATACGGCCGAGACCTCAGCGAATGTCCCGTCGCCATTGTTGCGCATCAGGTAGTTCATGCCAAGGTTTGAGCAGAAGGCGTCGAGCAAGTTGTCACCGTTGTAGTCGCACCATGCCGCGCTTCGCCCGGCGATCAGAGCCACGCGGAAGCCAGCACTCTCCCCCACCTCGACGAATCCTGTCTCGTCCTGCTGGAAAAGCACCGGATAGCCGGCACCACAGGCAATCAGCAGGTCCAACAGGCCGTCGTTGTTGTAGTCCGCCCAGGCGGGACCGTCACGCTCTGTGGCGTCCAGAGGCAAGCCGAGCGACGCACTGACACTGGTGAACGTGAGGTTGTGATTGTTCCGGAAGAGCAGAGCGCCTGCCTGAGGTGCAGTTCCGGCAGTGACGAACAGGTCCGCGTACCCGTCGCCATCGTAGTCTCCCCAGGCGGCGCCCGCGCCAGAGGGGATGGTCTGAGAGATGATCTCATAGAAATCCGCGGCAGTAGCCGGCATGGCCAGTCCGAGCGCGAATAGGATCAGCAGCGAGGCGATCATCCATCCGGCTGTCATCGCAGCCACCTCCTTGGAGGCGAGGCGGAGAGCGTGACTCAGCATGAATCCCCCCGAGGATGTCACGACGTACTAGTCCCGCTTATTGTATCACAGGTCCGCCCGACCCTTGGAACGCGCTCAGCTCACCAGCCCAAACGCCCTCGCCACGTACACCGCCATCTGATCGCGGGTGACGACGATCTCGGGGTGGTAGAGCCCGTCGAGGTAGCCGGCGACGACTCCATTCTCGACACAGTACTCCACGTGCGTGTAGGCCCAGAAGTCAGAGGCCACGTCCGAGAAGTCCCGCGGGTCGGCGGGCACGTAATCGGCCAGGCCGTCTTCGCCCTCCGGCGCGACGAGGGCGCGGGCGACGTAGACGGCCATCTGGTCACGCGTGACCTGGTATTCGGGATGGTAAGTGCCGTCCTGGTACCCGGCGACGACGTTCTGGGAGACGGCATACTCCACGTACTTCAGCGCCCAGTGCATCTCGCCGACATCGGGGAAGGTAGGCGTGTCGGTAAACTCAGGCACGTTCTCATCACCACCCGTCAGAGCGCGGGCGATGTAGACCGCCATTTGATCCCGCGTCACAGCGGCCCCTGGCTGGTAGGTCCCATCGGGGTAGCCAGCGACGATCCCAGCCGCCGCGCAGCCCTCTGCAGCGTCGTAGGCCCAGTGTGTGGACAGCACATCGCGGAACATGGGGAGGATGTAGGCGTAGATGTCGGAGTTCGTGTAGGCATCGCGGTCGCCGTTCCGGAAGTCCTGCCAGGCGACGATGCCGGTCTCTGCGATGGCCGGACCGAGATTCCCGTAGGGATGGTCGCTGGCGATGAGCGGCCGCTCCTCGCCCTTCTCCATGTCGTGGGCGTAGACCTCGTCTTTGGTCGTATCCCCTTCGCCGTTGCGATCGTCAGACCAGACCACCCAGCGCCCGTTGATCCTCGGATGATCCTGGGTGTAGTCGGCCTCACAGAGAGCGGCCGCGGTCGGGGTGGTCACGTCGCGATACCAGATGTCGAAAGAGGAGCCTCCGGCCTGGGTCCAGACCACGACGTCGCCCCAGATGTCGGGCTGGCCCTGCGATATAGAGCCTCCGGCGACGAGCGTCTCTTGCTCCGTCGAGAGGTCGTACATGTAGATATCGCCGGCCGAGCCTTCGCGGAAGTCGCACCATACAATGCGGCCCTCGTGCACGCGAGGCCCCTGCCGCCCTTGATCGGCCGCCTCGTCCGTGATCTGGATGAGGGTCTCGGTCGACAGATCGTATGCGAACACATCGCGGTCGCCGCCGGGGTCGTTGCGGTCGTCCGCCCACACGATCAGGTCGCCGTCGATGTCGGCGCCCTCCGTATACCACACATCTGAAGTGGGGGCCGACGCGATGAGCCGCTCGGTCTCCGTCGAGAGGTCGTAGAGGTAGATCTCCCACTGGCCGCTTCGTTCATCCCGCCAGACGATGCGATCGCCGGAGATGGAGGGCCACATCTGATCTCCCGGCGCGGTGCAGATCGCTCGCTCCTGTTCTGTTTCGATGTCGTAGAGGTAGACATCGTTGCTGCCGCCGCGGCGTTGATCGACCCAAACGATGCGAGTGCCGCTGGTCGCGGGCATCCACTGGATGTGCGGACTCACCGTGCAGACAGGAAACTCCGAGTCGGCCTGCGCGGCCTCAGAGCCCATGCTGAGGGCCAGGCACAGCAGGAGCATCGCCGCCAATCCGCATCTCATCGCACTTACCTCCCCTGGGGAGCACAGAGGGCGAGCCCCGGCTTGAATCCACCGAGAATGCTATGACCTGTTAGACCCACCTGTTGTATCGGCGGTTCCGCCCATCACGTAGATTATTCAGCTTCTCTCTGCGTTGCTTGCTTCGGTAGCTCGGCGCCGAAGACCGTCTGCTATCCCGTTAACCCAAACGCCCTCGCCACGTACACCGCCATCTGGTCGCGGGTGACGACGAACTCGGGGTGGTAGAGGCCGTCGAGGTAGCCCGCCACCACTCCGTTCTCGACACAGTACTCAACGTGCCGGTAGGCCCAGAAGTCAGAGGCCACATCGGGGAAGTTGCGCGGGTCAGCCGGCACGTAATCGGCGAGGGCCGCCTCGCCGGTGGGCGCGACCAGGGAGCGGGCCACATAGACGGCCATCTGGTCGCGGGTGACCTCATACTCGGGATGGTAGGTGCCGTCTTCGTATCCGGCAACGACGTTCTGGGAGACGGCGTACTCTACGTAGTCGAGCGCCCAGGACCCCTCCGACACATCGGGGAACGTCGGCGTGTCGGTGAACTCGGGCACGTTATCGTCGCCGCCTGCAAGTGCGCGGGAGATGTAGACCGCCATCTGATCGCGGGTGACGGCGACCTCGGGGTGGTACAGCCCGTCCCCGTAGCCCGCGACGATGCCCGCGTCCACACACCCCTTGATCGCCTTGTAGGCCCAGAAGTCGAGAGGCACGTCGGGGAAGATCTCCGTGCGCCCCAAAGGAATGTCTCTGATCGTGATCTGCCGGTTGGCTGGGACACTGCGGTGTGTCACCACACTACCATCGGGAAACAGCACCCTCGCGCACACCACCGTCGAGCCGCCCAGACCGAAGTGCGCCACCTGTTCGTTCTGGCCCAGGAATCCAGAGCCGCCGTCGATCGTGCGCGTCAGCGTGCGGCCGGATGGGAAGGCGTCGTCGTTATCGAGATTGAGTTCGACGCGAGCGCCGATGGCGTCGCGCACAGGCACCGCCGGATCAACCGCGTCTCCGGTGCGGCTCGTGAGCACACGCACTCGCAGCCAGTGACCGACTGGACCTATGTTGTGGAAGAGAGCAGACAGCGGCCCCCCGACCCCACTGAAGAGGTCCATGCGTCCGTCCAGGTCCATGTCGCCCCAGATCGCGGTCTGGTTGGGTCGGCTGCCGCCGACGCCGGCCATCTCTGCGACATCCGTGAAGGTTCCGTCCCCGTTGTTGTGATAGAGGAAGGGCTGGTTGTACGTGTTGACGTTGCCCACGTAGAGATCGAGCCATCCATCATTATCGTAGTCAGCCCAGGCTACTCCGACGCCCATGTGATCGTCGTCGGCCATGCCGGCCGTCGCCGCAACGTCGGTAAACGTCCCGTCGCCGTTGTTGTGAAAGAGCCAATCGCGTGCCAACGCGGCCGCGGACAGATAGCAGTCGAGCCAGCCATCGTTGTCGTAATCCCCCCAGGCGACCCCAAAGGTATCGCTTGCCACGCCCAGCCCCGCTGCTATTCCGACCTCGGTGAAGGTGCCGTCTCCGTCGTTGTGGTAGAGCATGGGCCTTTCGCCCCTGCGACTGAGCACGAGATCCGCCCAGCCGTCGTTGTCGTAGTCGCCCCAGGAGGCGGACTGTCCGGCGTTGCTCGGAGCCATGCCCGACGCGACGGACACCTCGGTGAACGTTCCATCGCCGTTGTTCTCCATCAGATAGCCCGGGCCGAAGATATTCGCGCAGAAGGCTTCGAGCAGATTGTCTCCGTCGTAGTCACACCAGGCCACACCTCGGCCCGCGCTGAACGAGACATGGAACCCGGCCGCCTCGCCGACCTCGAGGAACTGGGCTTCGTCGCGCCGATACAGCCTCGGATATCCCGCGCCTGAGCCGACCAGCAGATCGAGATCGCCGTCGTTGTCGTAGTCGGCCCAGGCCGCCCCATCCTGCTCTTCTTGCTCGGAGGGGAAGCCCATTGCCGCACTCACATTGGTGAAGCCGGCAATATGGCTGTTGCGCAGAAGCATCGGACCGTGGCCTGACGGCCCCACATTGGCAGCGAGGAAGAGGTCCGGATAGCCGTCCCCGTCGTAGTCGCCCCACGCCGCCCCGTTCGCACCAGGTATGCTCAGCATGGGTGCGATGTCCTGGAACTGCTGCGCCTCCGCGGCCGTAGCCGCGCAGCAGACCATGGAGAGAACTAGGAGCCCTGCCAATCCGCATCTCATCCCACTTGCCTCCCTTGGGGAGCACAGAGAGCGAGACCCGGCCTGAATATCCCCCGAGGATGTCACGACGTACTGACCGCGCTCATTCTATCACAAGTCCGGCCGAACAGGGGGCTCACTCGGCCCGTTCGCCTGCTATCGCCGCCGCTGGAGCTTGGCCTTCGCCCTGGCCACCCGCTCGATCGCATCCAAGTGGCTCTGGCGATGGCGGGGGATCGTCGGCCGCCAGGTGGTCTGAAGAAAGCCGCGCAGGCGCTTTGGGGAGATATGCCTCGCGCACCAGGGGACGGTCCGCTCGAAGTTGTCGGGGGAGGCCCAGTCGTAGCCCGCCAGGTTGCTGCCGGTGGGGATCTGATCGTAGCCGTGCTTCTCCAGGTCGAGGTAGGCCTCCACGTACCTGATCTTCTTACTAAACGAACGGTCGTAGTACCAGTTGCTCTGGAGCACGTACTTGGGCATGCGGGCGAAGAACTCGTCGGCGTGGTGCCACACGTAGTCCGACCAGATCCACGGCCGCACGCCCGATGCCTTGACCTGCTTGGCGAGGAAGAGGAAGTCGTGCCACCAGAGATCGCCCTGGCGCACGACCATATAGTGATGGCGGCGCTGGTGCTGCGGCGTCTCCTCGTCCATGCCCAGGTGGAAGAAGCGCGGCCGGTCGAAGAGGTCGGCGGCCTCGTCGATGAGGTCCTTGCACACCGCATAGTAGGTGTCGGTCGAGACCATGCGGGAGTAGGGCCCGAGCCAGGCATCGTGGCAGGCAGAGAAGTTGAGCTTCGGGATGGGCTCCAGGCCGAGCTTGCGCAGCCGGTCCAGCTCCCGCCGCAGCCGCTTCGGGGTCCACGCGCCCTTCACCGCGATCTCCGGGTGGCTCTCGTACTTCACCCCATCGCCCAGATCGATCATGACCATGTTCAGCCCGGCCTCGGCCATGCGCTCCGTGACTTCATCCCACAGGTCCTTGTCGAACCGAAGGACGGGGTCGTAGTAGGACCTGTCATCCGCGCCGCGCGGCCGCTCGTAATCGACCCACATGTTGGTGCTGAGATGCAGCAGATTCGCCCAGATCATCTCGATGTCGATCCTTTCGTTCGTTTCGGCCACTTCGGTGGTCGAGGTCGAAGACCTGTCGGGATGGGCCCGCGCCTTGGGGGGGGCCGTTCCTGCTGCCTCTCGGAGATCTGCTCGGAAGCCCAGCGGCCGGCTTACTGAGGGCCTTTGCGCAGGCGGTCGAGGTCGCCCCTCACCTCCTCGGCCTCCCGCATCCCGATCTCCTCCATCATGGCAAGCACCTTCTCCATCTGCTGCGCCGCGCCTCGCAGGTCTCCGCGGTCCTCCGCGAGCAGCGCAAGCTGGTGCAGGGCCCGCGCCTCGTCACACCGGGCGCCCACCTCCTGCGAGATAGCGAGGCTGCGGGTGTAGGACTCCTCCGCCTGGTCCAGGTTGCCGCGCTGCTGTGCCGTCATCCCCGACTGGTGTAGGGCTTTGGCTTCGCCCAGCCGATCGCTGACCTGCCGCGCCATCTTCAGGCTCTGCGTGCAGAGGTCCTCCGCCTGATTCAGTTTGCCCCGGGTCCTTGCCACCATCGCCAGTCCGCACAGGGAGGCGCCCTCCCACTGCTGGTCGTCCATTTCCCTGGCCACAGCAAGGCTCTGGTGGTAGAGGTCCTCCGCTTCATCCAGCCTGCCGCGAATCCGCGCCACCACCGCCAACCCAAGCAGCGAGGCACTCTCGCAAGCCCGGTTGTCTAGCTCGTACGCGATCGCGAGGGTCTGGCGGTAGAGGTCCTCCGCCTCGCCCAACTCCCCGCGGAGTCCCGCCACTGTCGCCAACCCATTCAAGGCGGCGCCTTGCACGTACCGGTCATCCGCCTCCTCCGCGAGTGTGAGTCCCTCGCGACACAGATCCTCCGCTTCGTCGAGCTTGCCGCGGAAGATCGCCACCCACGCCAACCCGTGCAGACAGGCCGCCTCCCAGGCCTGGTCTCCCAGCTTCCGTGCGATCGTCAGACCGTGGGTGAAGAAGCCGTGTGCCTCCTCCGCCTTCCCGACCTGCAGGGCCAACCATCCCAACTCATGGAGGGAGGTCACCTCCCCATACCGGTTCCCTGACCTCACGGAGACGGCGAGGCTCTGGTTGTGCAGCTTCTCTGCCTCGTCCAGGTCGCCGCGGGTCTCGGCCACCAAGCCCAACCGGTGCAGCACGTCGGCTTCTCGCTGCTGGTCGCCCTGCCTCCGCGCGATCTCCAGGCTCCGGGTGAGGAGCTGCTCGGCCTCATCCAGGTTTCCGTGGTCGATCGCCTCCCAGGCCATCTCGACGAGGACGGTGGGGTCTCCCTGTGGCACCGCCCTCTGCCACCACAGCCAGCCAAACCAGCCGGCCGCCAGCACGACCAGGACCAGTGTGACCGCAACCACAATCCGCATGGCGGGATTCCTATCGGTCCGATTCTACACCAGGGCCGCTACGCCGCCAACCGGACCCTTGCGCCGGGAGGGAGCGGCCGCGAGGTCTAGGGTTGCGGCCGCGCCTGGGCGCCGATAGTGATCTCCGCGGGCGCGAGGCCATCGGCTTCGGCGCGGAGGGTGATCTCGCCGGCCTCCTCGCTCGGCCGCACGATGGCGAGGCAGCGGCCGCGGTGGAGGCGGTGCTTATCACCGCGGTAGGCCTCGGTGTGCCGCGGGTTGTTGCTGCCCACGGCGGCGAGGTGGCCCGGGCCGGTGACGGCGAAGCGGGCGACATGATCGGCGGTCGGCACCGGGCGGCCCTCCGCGTCAACGGCTTCCACGGTGACGTAGGCGAGATCGTTCGGGTCGGCCCAGATGGGATTACGGTCGGCCGTGAGGCGAAGGCTCGCGGCCGGGCCGGTGGTCGCCAGCGAATGCGCCACCACCTTGGCCCCGGCCCGGTAGCCAACGGCGGTGAGTTCCCCCGCCGCGTAGGGCACGGTGAAGGTGGCGATTAGCCGGTCTTCCTCGGCCATCTTCTTCCTGCCCACGGGGGTGCCGCTGAGCAGCAGCTCCACTTCCTCGCAGGCGGAGTAGACATCGACCTGCAGCTCGCGGCCTTCCAGGCCGGGCCAGGTCCAGGAGGCCTGCACGTCGGGCCAGCCCCAGTCCAGCCGGGCGACCTTCTTCCCCTCGGGCACAGGCGCGTGCACGCCGATGTAGAGCGCATCGGGCGAGCCCCAGAGCAGGTCCCGGTAGTAGGAGGCCGGGCGCTTCCAGCCGCAGACGTCGATGTCCCCGCAGTAGGCCTGGTGCCAGGGCCATTCCGGCAGCCAGCCGCCCTCGACCGGCGCGTCCTCGTCGCCCTCGAACCAGCTTCCGCCGATGCCGGACTCGCCGAGGTAGTCCATGGAGGTCCACACGAAGTCGCCGATGACATAGGGCAGGCGCTCCGCCGCCCGCCAGTACTCATAGGCCTGGCTGGCGAAGGTCTCGGTCGCCACCATGATCCGGTCGGGATGTCGCCGGTGGTCGTCCTCGTAGCGGCCGACCAGGTAGTTGTACCCGCAGACATCCAGCTCCGCGAAGAAGGGGTCCACCTTCTCCCACCGCGGCCAGTCATTGACGGCGGAGGTCACCGGCCGGGTAGGATCGAGGGCCCGCACCCGCTCGGCCAGGCGGCGGGCGATGCCCGGCCCCCAGGCCAGACCTCGCTCCTTCACCTCGTTGCCGATGCTCCACATGATGATGCTTGGATGGTTGCGGTCGCGCAGCACCATGCTGTCGAGATCGCGCTGCCACCAATCATCGAAGACGAGGTGATAGTCGTTGGGCATGCCGCGCTCGCGCCAGTTGTCGAAGGCCTCGTCGATCACCAGCATCCCCAGCCGGTCGCAGGCTTCGAGGAAGGCCGGCGCGGGCGGGTTGTGCGCGCAGCGCACCGCGTTGAACCCGCTCGCCTTCAGCACCTCCACCTTGCGCTCCTCCGCGCGGTCGATGGACATGGAGCCCAGCGGGCCGCAGTCATGATGCACGCATCCGCCGCGCATGACCACCGGCTCGCCATTGAGGAGGAACCCCTCCGCCGCGCTGAACTCGATTCGGCGCACGCCGAAGGCGGTGGCGTCCGCGTCCAGCACCTCGTCGCCCGCGCGCACCTCCACCTCCACACGATACAGCGAGGGCTGATCTGGTGACCACAGCCTTGGGTTGGAGAGTGGCAGCTCTCCGGTGAGGGCATGGCTCTCGCCGGGCGGAATCTCGGCCGCCGCCTCCCGGCGGCCGCACTCCTCGCCCTCCGGAGCCCGCACGGCCCACCGTGCGGTCACCGACCTGTCCGCCTCGGACTCGTTCACCACCGTGGTCTCGAGGCGCACGAGCGCGGAGGCGGCCGATACCTCGGGCGTGGTCACGTAGAGGCCGCCCTCGGCGATGTGAACAAGGTCGCTTACTAACAGCCAGACATGACGGTAGATGCCGGAACCGGAGTACCAGCGGCTGTGCCTCGGCGCCGAATTGTCTACCCGCACCACCACCAAGTTCTCCGCCCCGGCCTCGATGTAGTCGGTGAGATCCATGGTGAAGCTGGAGTACCCGTAGGGGTGGCGACCCACATAGAGCTCGTTCATCCACACTTCGGCGTTCTTGAACACGCCCTCGAAGTTGAGGGCGACGCGCTTGCCTCCCCAGGAGTCGGGCACGCTGAAGCGCTTGCGGTACCACCCGACTCCGTCCACGAAGAAGCCGCCCAGCGTGCCGCCCGGGCTCGCCGGATCGCGCGGCAGCTCGATGCTCCAATCATGCGGCAAGTCGAGGCGGCGCCACGACGTGTCGTCGAACTCCCGAGTCCGCCACTCGGACGCGAAGGCGTCCGACTCCTCTCCCAGGTGGAACCGCCAGTCCTTATCGAAGCACGTCTTCATCGCCTCACCTCCGGTCGTCGCCGGCTCCTTGCCGGCCGCCGCGACCAGCGCTCCCGCGAACAGGAGCGCCGCACACAAAGCGACACACACCGCCGCCTGCCAGTGTGGCTGCATCTGCCCCTCCTCAGCCGGGCGCGGAACTGAGGTGTGTTCGCCGACAGGCCCTCTCCTCCTGCCCTCACGGCCCGCGCTTGACGTCGGCCCCCTTACTGCGCGAGAGTGGGAGGGGGATGGCCCCAGAAGTCGGCGGGTCCGGGCTCCGGGAGGCAGGGATGCGTTGCTCGCGATGTGAGTGCGAGAGTACCCATCCCGACTACTGCAACTCCTGCGGCGCGCCGCTGCGCGAGACGCCGGCGGCGCCCGAGGCGAGCCAGCCTCGTCGGGGAGTGAGCCCGGCCCTATTGTTCGCGGGGGCGTTTCTCATCATCCATGCCTCGGCCTGGATGCTCATTGAGTCCAGCGGCTTCTGGCGCGGCTTCGGCATCGCCTGTGCCAGCGCGTTCCTCGTCGGCCTGCTTGCGGGCGCCCTGCGCCTGATGAACCCGATGGACGCGGAGGCCCTCGGCGAGCCGCTCCGCATCCCCTCCACTCTGCCGGGCCGAGAGACGCCCGTTCTGGTCGTCAGCCTGGTCATCGGCATGGTGGCCACCCCCATTGCCGGCCTCCTGTTCTACCTCTTCTTCGCCTATGCGAGGTCTTGCCTCGACAGCCGCGTGATCGCCATCTTCGGGTTGGCGATAGTGAGCAGCGTGGTGCTGAGCATCCCGTCTCCGGCGAACTCCGCGGTGGCGTTTCGCCTGCAATCTGGCGCCATGCTTCCCTCGATGATGACGGGCTGGGCGCTCAGCTCCTTGTTCCGGTCGGGGGCCTGGTGAGCGAGCCGGCGATGGCGGGAAGTGGTCCGTGCGGTAGGAGTTGCGTCTCCTGCCCTGGGGAGTGCGGATTAAGTGAGGTGACATGCGACGGAGACTGAGGATAGGCGTAGTCGCTGCCCTCGTTGGAGTTCTCCTGCTCTCCCTGGCACACGCGGTCTACGTGCGTGCGGCTCACGAGACGTTGCTGCATACCGCGGTCTCAGATGGCAGGCTGCGCTTGGCGCGGGCTCTGGTGTTGGTGCCGGGGGCTGCCAACAGCAGGGACAATTACCAGATGACTCCCCTACACCGGGCGGCGGCGCGAGGCGACACTCGCATGGTGGAGCTCCTGCTTGCGAAGGGGGCCGACGTGAACGCCAAGAGCATCAAATCGCAGACCCCGCTGCACTTCGCAGCCGCCCACGGGCATACCGATGCGGCGCGGATGCTGCTCGAAAGCGGCGCCGATCCGAGCATCCGGACGACCAGCGAAGAGGAGACGCCGCTCGACTGCGCAGTGAGTGCAGGCCACGAGGAACTCGCCGAGCTTATCCGCCGGCACAGCCAGGCGCAGTGGCGCGATGTATCGGGAGCAAGCTCCCGATACACCAAAAGTGGTCCGTGGGGCAGGAGGCCCTCGCCTGCCTGAGAAACGGGAAACCATCGGTCCGATACGGTCTGGATGGCCCTGGAGGGGCAAGCAGATGGGGGAGCTGCCGGACTTGAGCGAGGAAGAACTCGAAGGCCTCACCCCAGTCGCTCAGATGTACTACAGGTGGGCGAAGTGGGCCATCGGAGTGCTGGGGGAAGAGGAGTGGCGGCGGCTGGGGAAGGTGCGCGAGAGCTGGAGTTCGCCCCAACACGTCTCCTTCGTGCTCGGCTTCTGGCTCATCCCTGCGGCGGCCCTCTTCGTGTGGAGTCTCGCCGTACGTGAGCCCCCGCTGCCCTGGCTCGCCGTGGTCACCGGTGCGGCGATCGTACTGCAGCAGACGAGTTGGTGGCGGGCGCGCCGTGCGTACAAGAGGGCCAAGGCCGAGGTCACCCGATTTGCCACCGATGACCCGCGACGGTTGGCCACGCTCATCGCCCTCGGCGATGACCTCGCCGGACGCATCCGGGGGCCGATGACGCCCGAGGAGGAAGAGCGGGAGTCAGATCACACGGTGGCATTCCTCCACGAGCAGTTCGTGCAGCCGGCAAAGGCGCAGCTTGCCGAGCAGGAGTGGCGGAAGCTTGTGTGGCTGCGCGACTGGCGCGAGAGATTCCACGCGGCGAGGAACATCTCGCTGCTCTTCATCGTGGTGGTGCTACTGCCGCTCGGCTTGGTCGCCTACACCTCCGCGCACGAGTGGGCCTCACGGCCGGTCAGCCTCCGGCTGCCTCCGGTGCTGCTCGTGATTCCCCTTGTACCGGCTATCGCCGGGCTCGGGATGTGGCTCGTCGGGCGCGCTCTCACGCGGGAGCTGGAGCGACTCTCCGAGGGCGGGCGCGATGCAGAGGCAATCGCCAGGGGCCTGCAGGATGATCTGGAGGCTGCGCGCGTCGCGGGAGACAAGGCCGGGTGGGTAGCGGCCGCACGGGAGGAGAACCGCCCCTGGACGGCCTGGATTCGGACTGAGTTCTCCGGGCTCCACCTGCTGCTGTGGGTGGCCTTGCTCCTTGTGCCAGTGTACGACCGATGGCAGTACAGCGCCCCAAAGTGGGTGGGGCCGCTTATGGTCGCAGCTCTCCTCCTCTGGGTGGCCAAGCTCATCGCGTGGTTCCTGCTGCTGTGTACTCAGGGTGGAGGGAAGGTGCTCCATTACTACCGGTACGCTGGCACGTGGCGCGGGATGTGGCCGTCGCTGTTTGTCGTGTTGGGCGCCATTACTGTGTTCGGCTTGCTCTGCCTGGGCGTCAGCGACGTGCTGGGACGGTGACCAACGCGGCCGCCCATGGCGCCCCGCGCCCCTTGCCCAGCACCGGGCTCCGGGCCAGGCCGGAGGCGGCGGGACTCTTCGCTGCGCTCAGAGTGACAACGAGGGTCAGGAGCCTGTCTCCCACCCCATAGGAACCCCCTCCTCGGCCGGAGAAGTAGAGCGCCATCAGTAGAGGAGGTCCCCCTTGGAGGCGAGTCTTAGGAAGAAGGTTCTGAAGCGCGGGCTGTCGGAGCGGTGGCAGTCCGAGCCGATGTTGGGCACGGATTACGGCGAGGAGGAGATCGAGGTCGTCGTCGCCACCATCCGCGCCTCGATGGAGCCGTCGGTTGGGTTCGGGTTCATCACCGACGAGTTCGACGTCTTCGAGCGCGAGTTCGCCGACTACTGCGGCACCGAGCACGCGGTCTCCATCTGCACGGCCAGCGTCGGGCTGGAGATAGCGATGCGCTGCCTCGACCTGCAGCCCGGCGATGAGGTCATCTGCCCGAGCATCAACTTCGTCGCCGCGCCGATGTCGGTGCTGGGGCACGGCGGGAAGCTGGTGCTGTGTGAGGTGGATCCGCGCACCCTGTGCGCCGACCCCAACGATGTCGAGAAGCGCATGACTCCCCGCACACGCGCCCTCCTCATCACCCACATGAACGGCCTCTCCGCGCCGATGGACGACTTCTTCGAGCTGGCCGAGCGCCACCCCAATCCCGACTACGGGCCGCCGAAGGTGATCGGCGACGCGGCGCGGGCGGCCGGCGGCGGCTACAAGGGAGGGAAGATCGGCAAGTGGGGCTGGATGACGATCTTCAGCTTCCACACCATGAAGAACATGTCCACCCTGGGCGAGGGCGGCATGATCACCACCGATGACGGCGACATCGTGCCGCGGCTGCGGGAGATGCGCCAGTTCGGCGGCGAGCACTGGGGATCGAGCTATAAGATGACCAAGGTGCAGGCCGCCGTGGGGCCGGTGCAGCTTAGCCGGCTCGATGGTTTCATCGCGGCCCGCCGCAAGCTGGCCGAGCAGAGGACCAAGCTGCTGTCGGGATGTCCCTGGCTGACGCTGCCCCATGAGCCCGAGGACTGCTACCACTCCTACTACATGTACACCATGTTCGTGCCGCGGGAGTGGGGCGGGAAGAAGCGGGACCGGCTGATCTCCCTGCTCGACGATGAGTACGATGTCGAGTGCCGCATCTTCAACCCGCCGGTGCACAAGACGGTCGCCTTCGTCGCACGCCACACCGAGGGCCAGGAGCTTCCCCTGTCCGAGGAGCTGGGCGGCCGCATCATCTGCCCGCCGATTCACCCGACCATGTCGGAAGAGGACAACGAGTACATCGCCGCCGCCGTGTGGGAGGCGGCGGAGAAGATCGCGGCGGAGGGGTGATGGGGTCCAGCGGGAGGCCGATCTGTCTTCTTGACTGACTTCCATGGTGAGCCAGTGTCACTGGTCGCGGTCCGTGGTTTCCAACGCTGCCATAGAGAATCACAGGCTCAGGACGTGGTAGTGTCCGTCGGAGCGGAGAGATGACGGTCTTCAGAGGCAGCGCTGGCGACGTCCGGTTGGTGTGGAGACTGCTGATCATCGTTGTGCTATCTGTGGTCGTTGCCGTCCTTCTCCGCTTCATACCCATCTTTCTCTACACCGCGATTCTGGTACGCAGCGGCATGGCCCAGGAAAGCGCGCTCGCCACGGCCAAGCAGGCCGTCTTCGAGGGCCCGATCTGGTCAACTGTGCTCGGCGTTCTCAACGCCGCCATGTACTTCTTGCTCGTCTGGTTCCTGGTAAGGGTGATCGAAAGAGGCGGCTTCCGGTGGCAGGATGTGGGCCTGGACTGGCGGCGCAGCAGTCTGCCGAGCTTGGTCCTCGGCGGCCTGCTCGCCCTGGCCATGTACCTTGCCAACGGGGCGATCGATCAAGGCCTCGTCTCTCTCTCGCCCGCCATGCGAGTCATCCTGTCAGGCCTTGGTGAGCCGCGAACGCTGCAGGTGCTGGTTCTCTGGATCGCGATGGGCTTCGGCGAAGAGATCGTATTCAGGGGGTACGTGCAGACCAGGCTCGTGGAGCGACAGGGCGCGATAGTCGGAGTTCTGCTGGCCAGTATCATCTTCACCTTGGTGCACCTCGCAGTCAGGCCGCTGACGCCTCTCGCCCTCCTGTCCGGCATCATCCTATGGACGGCAATGGGCGCTCTGTATCATTGGGCCAGATCACTCTATCTCGTGGGGATGTACCACGGGATCGCGAACGGCCTATCGAACGCCTTCCCCCTCGAGGCCCCCGAGCACGCAGGTCTGATCGTGCATGCTGTGACGCTGCTGCTGGTTGTGATTGTCGCCCTCTATAGGTCACGGGCTTCCCGAGTCACCGCCAATCCCACGTGAGCAGCCGTGGCCCCAATGCCGCGATCGACGGCCCCCGGCTGGAGGCCGGTCTGTCGTCTTGACTGACGTGCCGGAGGGGCACATACTGTGTCTGCAATGAGGGGGCTGGTTATCGTAGCGTTAGCCGTCTCACTATCCGTCGGCGCGGCCGCGGTGTGGGCGGACGGGAAGTTCTTCAGCGCGGCCAATGACGTCATGCAGCCCGACCAGAAGGCCCTGCTCTGGCATGACGGCGGCCGCGAGACACTGCTGCTCCAGGTGAAGTACGAGGGGGACGCAACCGACTTCGGCTGGGTGGTGCCCGTGCCCGAGCGCCCCAAGCTCGACGTCGCCTCTTCCGATATCTTCTACGAGCTGGCCTGGATCACGCAGCCAGTACACGTGACGGCCTGGTGGTCGAAGCATCGGGGAATGGTGGCGGGCGGCGTCGAAGGTGTCACCGTCGTCGAGCAGGCCCAGGTCGGGCCCTATGACGCGACGGTCCTGGCGGCGACCGATGCCAGGGGCCTCACCGCCTGGCTGGAGGAGCACGGCTACGCCATGCCGCCGGGCGCGGCCCGCGTGCTGAAGAGCTATGTGGACCAGCAGTGGTACTACGTGGCCGTGCGGATCAACGCGCAGCGGGTGTACGATCAGCTCCTGGCCGACCTCCAGCAGATCGACCCCGAGATCGAGAGCCTGGAGGAGGCGCCCGGCCACGTGGCTGACCGTATCTTGACGCTCTCGGACGAAGCGCCGGGCCGGGGAGAGCGCCAGCTTCAGGCACTGGTCGAGGTCCTTGCTGACCGCCCGCCCGCCCCACTTCTGCGGCTGTTCGCGAGAGGCGAGCACACACTGCAGAGACTGCTGGATGCCTATGGTGCCCACGGCGAGGTGCGTGCGCGGCTGTTGGGCAAAGTCATCGGTGTGGAGTTCACAAGGCGCTTCCGGTCGAGCACTAGTCTGAGCGAAGAAACACTTGCCGAGGCTGCGCGAGAGGCAGTCCGAGGGCCTGCAGGCCCCGCTGACGACCCTGTGGGCGCGTTTGCGAAGCAGGCGCGCCGGGACATCTTGCAGGGCGTCCCGTGGCCGGAGTCTGCGGCAGCTTCCGTCATGTCGCATCTGCGTGAACCTCGCGGCCGTGTCTCGGCCCAGACCGAGGCGAGTGGCAGATACGTATACGAGAGCTTCTCGAGGCTAGTCGCAACGCAGTCTGAGGTCCCGCCTCTATCTTACGAGGCCATCAGCGACCTCAGGTCCGAGGTCGAGGAGAGGCGCCTCCGCGCGTCGGACTGGGGCGAGTCCATGGTCGAGTTGCTGCAGACCCGACGGGCGCTGCATTCGGACATCGCGGGGGAGGTCGCGGACAGAGTGGGTGGTGTGGAGATGGCCCTTTCTTTCGGCGCCATCGAACCACTTCGCCTCGACTTCGACTGCAAGGAGCTGGTCTATCCGCTCCACATGACTAGCCTCAACGGCGCGCCGGTGGACCTGCAGCTCTACGTGCTGTCAGACCATCGCATCGGGGCGGAAGGATTCGAGACCACCTTCGCCGGGCGGCTCGACGAGCAGTCACTGCACTACGCGCCGGAAACAACGAAGCTCGTCGCGGCGGGGCGCGATTACCTCACCGAGCTACGGGCCACGCTCGCGCCGGAGCAGATGACGGCCGACCTCCTCTTCGCCCGCGCCGCCACCGACGAACCCTATCGGGAGGAGATCGTCCGCGGCGGGCCCCCATCCCCGTTCATCGTCATCGTCGCGATCGTGTTGCTGATCGCTGCCGTGGGAGTAGTGACGATCATCTACTCCAGTGTCCGACGGGCCCTGGCCAGGCGCCGCGCTTGACGACACACGACCTCTCACCGTAGTCTGACACCGCAAACAGC
Organism: Candidatus Hebobacterum abditum; assembly: GCA_029821875.1. Lineage (GTDB taxonomy): Bacteria > Armatimonadota > Hebobacteria > Hebobacterales > Hebobacteraceae > Hebobacterum > Hebobacterum abditum. Next base: position 23,070 of record JALGXW010000014.1, read on the forward strand.
CCGAAGCGACTGAAAGGAGCACTGATGCCTGCGAGCAAGCGACTCTCGGTGAGGGGGTATCTGCTTCACCTCACACACTATGACCCGATGTGGATGCGGCGCAAGGCGCGGGAGAAGCCCTTCGATCTGGAGGTGGCGCTGGAGATGGTGCAGGCGCTGGGGGAGGAGGGGTTCAACCTGCTGGTGATCGATATGGCCGACGCGGTGAAGTACAGGTCCCACCCCGAGCTGGCGAAGCACTATACCGTGCCGATGGGCCACCTCGCCAAGCTGGCCGCGGCGGCGCGGGAGGCGGGGCTGGACGTGGCGCCGAAGCTCAACTTCTCCCAGAGCCGGTGGCACCATCATAATGATTGGATGCGCGGCCCCGACGAGCTCTGGTACGAGCACTTCGACGATGAGCCCTACTGGAAGAAGGCCTTCGAGCTGATCGACGAGCTGATTGGCGCCTGCCGGCCGAAGCGGTACTTCCACGTCGGCATGGACGAGGACCACGACCGGTCCTACACGCAGTATGCGGAGGCGATCAAGACGCTTCGGGCGGGGCTGCGGAAGCGGAAGCTGAAGACGCTCATCTGGAACGACACCGCCATCGAGTACCCGCCGGGGATGGCGCATGCCGAGAAGTCGCTGGCCGCCGAGCAGGCCATCCCGAAGGATGTTGTGCAGATCATCTGGCGCTACGATGCGGTGCCGGCGGCGGCCATTCGGCGGGTGGCGCGGCGGGGCTTCGAGGTGTGGGGCGCGCCCGGATCCCGTGACCCGGCGATGGCGGCGGAGTTCCGGGAGGCGGTCGTCGGGGCGGGCGGAAAGGGCCTGCTCATGACAACCTGGCGGCCGGTGCAGAGGTCGACGCGGAAGGACTTCCTCGCCGGGATCAGACGAATGGGACTGGTGTACCGGGGCGAGGCCTAGCGTAGGCAAGAGGATGCGCCCGCGGGAGCCCGAAGAATGGGGCCTGTGTATCACATGGACAGCTAGCCTGGCCGACTTGCAGTTGGGTATGATGGAAGTGGCAGGCAATAGCTCCAATGCGCAGATTCGCGCTACGACTCCCCCTCGACAGGGAGGCCACTATAGGTGGAAGGGAGGTGACGGGACGGCACGACGGCCTCTGAGGGGACGGGCGCGTTTTCAATGGGGATGCAAATCCCACTCTAACTGGAGGTGTGTTTTGCGATGAGACGGCGGAAGGGATTCACTCTGATCGAGCTGCTGGTTGTCATCGCGATCATCGGCATCCTAGCAGCCATGGTCTTTCCCGTTTTCGCAAGGGCGCGCGAATCCGCGCGCAAGGCGGTGTGCCTCTCGAACGTGAAGAACATCGCCCTGGCCATTCAGATGTACCTGGCGGACAACAACGACACTCTCCCTCCCAGCGAACACAGGCTGGAGGTGGAGGAGTACTTCCAGACTGTTCCGGGCGGCGATGACGTGTGCCGGCCTGGTGAGGACAACGAACGCGCCGACTTCTTCGCCAATTGGGGCAACCCGTATCTGCGGTGGCCGGTTATCTTGGATGAGTACATCAAGAACCGCGACGTGTGGAGCTGCCCGAGCGCGAAAGTCACCGGCGGCGCCACCTTCATTCTCCCCGGGCCGGATTGGCTAACCTACCTGCGGGTCAACGAGGGAATGTGGGGCGGAGGCTACTCCACGCCGATGGGCGGCCCCTGCAACCGCTCCTGGCCGCCAGGCTGGGGCGGCGAGGTGACGGACTCCATTCTCCAGCAGCGGATCGCAACGGCCTTTGGGGTATCCGGCATGTGGGTGGATCCCGTCCACAAGGCCTTCGTCCAGTCGGTCGGCGTCAGGGAAGGCTACCGCGACGTGAAGCTGGTATCGGTTCAGGACCCGGTCCGGTGCCTGATCGCCGCTGATGCGGGGGTTCTGGTCGGATCCATCGACAGTCCCGGCGTACTGGCCTACCCTGATACCTGCTGTGCAGAGTGCTCCGGAGTCGCGTACTACATGTGGGGGGCATGGCCCGATCCCGACGGATGCCCAGATGGGAGCTACTGCCCGGAGTGCGTGGAGATTCACGCCAACATCAACTGGGCCAGGGACCCGGACGCGAAGAGGGCCAGCACGCGACACCTCGGCGGCAGCAATATGGGATTCCTCGATGGCCACGCGGCATGGGCCTCCGCCCAGGCCATCATCGCCATGGCCAACGAGGGAGATCTCGAGGGTGTAGGATGGTGGTGCTATCCCGGCACCTCCCTGGAAGGCCATAAAGCTGAGTGCGGAACGCCCGATCCGGGCATGGTCTTCCTGTGGTAGGACAACAGGTCAGGCCTCCACCTGACCGAGATATGTGAGCGAACGATGGCGGAGCGCCCATCCTGGGCGCTCCGCCTCGTTTCTCGCGGGCGGCGGGCGAGGGCGGCCGGCCCAGGGTTGAGGCGGAAGGATTCGCTGGCGCGGCTCCGAAGAATGGCGTCAGTCTGCCGCGGCGAGAGTCAAGCGGGTCAACCCGCGGTGGGGCGTGCTGTAATAGTAGGTGGCCGTCCTAGTTGGGGGAGCACGCGTTGCGGCATCCCTCGACGAGAGACAGCTGCAGGCGGAAGGGAGGTGACGGGAGAAGACACGACAGCCTTCGAGGGATCCGGCGCGTTTTCGTTGCGAATGTGAACTCTACTCCAAGTGGAGGTGCATTTCGAATGAGAAGGCGGAAGGGATTCACTCTGATTGAGCTGTTGGTTGTCATTGCGATCATCGGGATCCTGGCAGCCATGGTCTTTCCTGTGTTTGCGCGTGCGAGAGAGTCGGCGCGCAAGGCGGTGTGTCTGAGCAATGTGAAGAACATCGCCCTGGCCATTCAGATGTACCTGGCGGACAACAACGACACCCTGCCGCCCATAGAGCAAAGGCAGGAGGCATTCGATCTGGTGGCGAGAGGAACAGGGGGCGGGGACCCTGCGGACGGCGGATTCAGGTGCAGGGCAGTGGAGAACCCTCATAGGGCATGGCAGTGGGCTCGCAAGTTCAACCCGTACCTGCGGTGGGTGGTCATCCTCGACGAGTACGTGAAGAACCGCGACGTATGGAACTGCCCCAGCGCCAAGGTGGCAGGTGGCGCGACCTTCATGTTGCCAGGGCCCGACTGGCTGGGCTATCTGGCAGCCAACGAAGGCAGCTGGGGGCGCGGCTTGGGCAACGCTAACCTCGGTCCCTGCCACTCGTCGTGGCCGCCCGGCTGGGGCGGGCAGATCACTGACTCCATCGTACAAGGCCGACTGGCCACGCCGGCTGTGCTGGCCGGAGTGGAGTACGACGAAGCCCACCGGACGTTCGTGCAGTCCATTTCGGTGAAAGAGGGCGCGCTAGGGCTGAAGTTGGTCGAGGTCCAGGACCCGGTGCACTTCGTCATCTGCGCGGATGCTGGGGTGGACGTGGCGACGTCTGGATGCAGCCCAGGCCTCTTGGCCTATCCTGACACTTGCTGCGCGGAGTGCGCTGGGTTTAACTACGCCGCCTGGGGTTGGCCTACGTACGACCCCCCGTGCCCGAATGGCGACTGGTGCCCAACGTGCTGGGATCTGCACGCTGACTTGTCCTGGGCTAAGGACCCGGCCGCGAAGAAGGCGTCCACGCGGCATCTGGGTGGAAGCAACCTCGGGTTCCTGGATGGTCACGCGGCATGGCACCAGGCCGAGGCGATCATTGCCATGGCCGACGAAGGCGAGCTCGAGTGCAGCCTTTGGTGGTGCGGCGAAGCCAGTGCATCCGCTACCTACTGCGGACCGTCTGATCCAGGCCTGGGCCTGGCCTTCTTGCACTAAGAGGACAGTGCACGTCTCGGGTGGGCTGTAGTGCGCAAATACTCACCGGAGCATCATGCCCATGTCAAGCAGGCTTGGGACACCTCCTGAGCGGCTCAGACTGGCTGTGCTCCTCGTGGCCGGCAACGTGACGTCGCGTGTCGCCGCAAGGATGGGGCAGGAATGGGCCCTCGGGGCATCTGGTAGGGAGGCAGAAGGTCTCGAAGGCGCGGCGGCACGCGCTCTGTCCGACACCGCAGACATCGGTTGATGGGAGAGTCAGGCGGGTCGAGCCGCGGCCGGGCGTGCTATAATAGTAGGTGGCCGTCCTAGTTGCGGGAGCACGCGTTGGGGCATGCCTCGACGAGAGACAGCAGCAGGCGGAAGGGAGGTGACGGGAGAAGACACGACAGCCTTCGAGGGATCCGGCGCGTTTTCGTTGCGAATGCGAGCTCTACTCTAAGTGGAGGTGCATTTCGAATGAGAAGGCGGAAGGGATTTACTCTGATTGAGCTGCTGGTTGTCATTGCGATCATCGGGATCCTGGCAGCCATGGTCTTCCCTGTCTTCGCAAGGGCGCGCGAATCCGCGCGCAAGGCGGTGTGTCTGAGCAACGTGAAGAACATCGCCCTGGCCTTTCAAATGTACCTGGCGGACAACAACGACACCTTGACCCCGAGTGAGCACCGCCAGGAGGTCATTGACTACTTCCGCCTCGGTGGCCATGACCCCGACACTGACTGCGGAAGCCAGGAAAGTGGGTGGGACAAGGCCGACGGATACGCCACCCGCGGCAACCCCTACCTGAGACACTCGGTGATCCTGGATGAGTACGTCAAGAACCGGGATGTGTGGAGCTGCCCGAGTGCGAAGCTGGTCTCAGGCGCCACCTTCATCCTCCCCGGGCCGGATTGGTTCGGATACCTGGTGGCGAGCGAGGGCATGTGGGGCGGAGGCTTCCCCTGGGGTCCCTGTGCTTGGACCCATCCCCCTGGCTGGGGCGGCGACGTGACGGACTCGGTCCTCCAGGGGCGGATTGCCGCTCCCTTCGCCCAGCTCGGCGGCACTACAGACGCCGCCCACAAGGCCTTCGTCCAGAGCATTAACACCAATGACTGGCATGGGACGAAGTTGGTCGAGGTCGAGGATCCGGTCAACTTCATCGTCTGCTGCGATGGCGGCTCCTTGATGGAAGGCGCCAGCCCCGGCATCGCGGCCTATCCGGACATCTGCTGTGCGGAGTGCGGTGGCATCAACTGGAGCGCCTGGGGTTGGCCCACCTATGATGAGAACTGGAACGTGACCTGCCCGAGTGGCGCGTATTGCCCGGATTGCCCGCCGCTGCACGCCCGTATGGACTTCATGAGAGACCCCAATGTCAGGAGGGCTTACTCGCGGCACCTGGGTGGCGTCAACCTTGGTTTCCTCGACGGCCATGCCGCCTGGATCCACTCCGAGCGGCTCATCGCGAAGTATGCCGATGGAGAACTGGACGGCATCGCCGACTACTGCGGCGGTGGCAGCCGCGAGCTGTACATCCAGAACTGCGGCGACCCGCCAGCTGACGCCGAGTTCCTCTACTGAGTCCTGACTACGTCGGCGTCTACCTGGATGAACACCGGGCGGAGCGCCCATCCTGGGCGCTCCGCCCTCGTTTCTCCCCTCCGAGGGCCGGCACACGTCAAGAGGATACGCGTCCCCACGAGGGGTAGCGATGAAACCGTGAGCGCACGACCACGATGACGGCCGATGACAGCCACGCGCCTTCGGCTCCGGTGAGCGCGCCCCGCCGCGGGGTGAGCGCCCGTGCGCTGCTCATCGGGTTCCTGCTCACCCCGGTCAACGTGTTCTTCATCGTGAAGGCGCTATGGGTGTGGGCTGGCTTCACCGGCGCCGAGTCCCTTTTCACGAACACGATCGGCTTCCTCTTCCTCCTCGCGGTCGGGAACCAATGGCTCAAACGCCGTCGGCCGGCGTGGGCCTTCAGCGCGGGGGAGATGCTCACCATCTACCTGATGCTCAGCATTGGCACCGGCTTGACCTGCAGCCTATGGGACCTCGGCGGGGCCATCGCGGTCTGTGTCACGCATGTCTTCTGGTTCGCCACCGAGCAGAACAAGTGGCAGGCGGCCCTCTGGCCGAACCTTCCCACGTGGCTGACCGTCCCAGACCGGGAGGTGCTCGCCGGCTTCTACGAAGGCGACGCTACCGCCTACGAGCCGTGGATACTCCGCGCCTGGGCCGTCCCCGCCTTCTGGTGGACGTGCCTCGTGGCCACCATCATGTGGGTGTGCCTGTGCATGAACTCAATCGTGCGCCGCCGCTGGGCCGACGAGGAGAAGCTCGCCTTCCCCATGGCCGTGCTGCCGACCCAGCTCGCGGACGACCACTTCGGGCTGCTGAAGAGCAGGCTCTTCTGGCTCGGCGTCGCGGTCGCGGCCGGCATTGGTGTGTGGAACCTCCTCGCCAGCATCGTGCCGGCCCTCCCCGCGGTGCCGCTGAGCCTCGACTTCACCAACGCCGTCGAGAACAAGCCCCCCTGGAGCTTCCTCCGCTACCGCAGCTTCTCGCTGAGTCCGTGGTATCTGGGGCTCTCCTACCTCATCCCGCTCGACTTGACGTTCTCGCTCTTCGCCTTCGGCACACTGTGGAGCGCGGAGTACGTGGTGTCTGGGCACCTCGGCTGGTGCACCAACAAGTGGTCCGGCTTTCCCTATGGCGAGCAGCAGACCGCAGGCGGCTTCATCGCGCTGGCGGTCGTCGCCATTTGGCTCGACCGCAGGTTTCTCGCGCAGGTCCTTCGGCGGGCGGCCGGGCTGAGGGCGAGCTTGCCGGAGGAGAGCGGCGAGGCCCTCCGCTACCGCACGGCCGTGCTCGGGATCGTGGGAGGCATCGGCTTCCTCTGGTGGCTGCTGGATCGGGCCGAGCTGCCGCACTGGGTGGCGCTGGCCTTCCTGGGCCACTACTTCCTCATGGCGATGGTGATCTGTCGGCTGCGGGCCCAGCTCGGCGCGCCCAGCCACCAGCTCTACGGCGCCATGCCCAACTGGGTGCTGCCAACGCTGGCCGGCTCCCGCAACCTGGGCGCTCGGGCGATGGGCCTGTTCTACCTGCTGCGGCCGCTGCTCCAGGAGCAGCGCAACCATCCCGCGCCGCTCCAGATCGAGGGCCTCAAGATGGCCGAGGGCGGCCGCATGGAGCGCCGCCGCCTCGCCGTCGCCATGGCCATCGTGCCCGTGCTCGCCCTCCTCTTCTACTTCTGGGCCAGCGTCCACTTCGGCTACGATATGGGCATGACCTCAGGCCACACGCATGTCTACCACATGCTAATCGGCCAGTGGGGTACTGAGGAGCTCGATGCCATCCTGGAGAATCCCACCGCGCCCAACGTCTCGGGCACGATGGCCATGGCCATCTCCGCCGGGATCACCACCGCGCTCTACTTCCTCAAGCTGCGGTTCATCTGGTGGCCGCTCCACCCGGTGGCCTACCCCATCTCGATGTCGAACACCATCGCCGCCATGGCGCCGGTGCTCTTTGCCGCTTGGCTGATCAAGGGGCTGCTGCTGCGGTACGGAGGCCTGCGCGCCCACCGCACCGCGCTGCCGTTCTTCCTCGGCCTCATCGCGGGAGACGCGGTGCGCAGCTTCCTCGTGGCCGTGTTCGCCGAACTCCTCGGCTCCACCGGGTGGGACCCGTTCGCGGCCGGGTAGGCGGCCGGCTCACCTCTCGGTGCTTGCCGCGCAGGGATGTAGCGCAGGAGCATTTCTTCTGCCCATGGCCAGCACGAGGTCATCCTGAGCGAAGCGAAGGATGACAGCGGGGCAGGAGACACGGGGGTCGGCTTTCGGGCCGGACCCGAAGCGCCAGTCGCTCCTGCCTAACGAACGGCCGAGGCCTAGCGCGCCGGATCAGTGGTCCGGCCGGCCGAGCGAGCAGAATCCTTCCTTGAGATTGTGCGCCTTCAGAGCGTCGGGGGCGATCCGGAAGAGCATGCACTTCGGGCCGATGCAGGAGAAGGCCTTCGAGATCTCCTCCGGCAGAGCGGAGAATGGATCGGTCGCGGCGGGCGGGAGATCGTCCACCCCCACGAGCCGGAACGGGCAGATCTTCATGGCGCTCCCTCCCGGCTGTCTCTTCCGCGGGGCGCCAGCGAGCACCTGCCCAACGGGACAGCTGCTTCCTCAGCAAGCTAACCGAAGCAACGGCAACAGCGGGATTCTTCACTTCGTTCAGAATGACAGTGGGCAGGAGGCACGCCGCCCGAGGCGGCCAAGGCTCCTGCCCTACGAACTGGCGAGGCCAAGATCCTTCGCTTCGCTCAGGATGACAGCTTCACAGTCGCCTCAGAACCTACATACCTGGTCGGCGGTGGGGACGACTTTGCGGCAGGTGCGGGCGTCAATGCGTTCGATGGCGGGGTTGGCGGCGGCGTCATCGGCGTAGTCGGCGCGGGTGTAGGTCAGCTCCAGGGTGATCGGGAGACCGGGCTTCCAGGGCTGAAGCTCCTTCGCCTTGCCCACGGCCTCCGCCGCCCGCTTGTGGATGAGTTCCTGGCCCCGGCCGGGCGGGAGGCAGCGCGCCCGGTTGCGCCCGAGGCCCTCCTTCACCGGCGCGGTGACCACACCGGGGAACATCGCCTCCGCCTCGTCGCAGGCGGCCCGGTCGCCGGCGACCATGATCAACGGCACCCCGAAGTGCCCCGCCACCGCGGTCTCCAGGCCGATCTCCCCGACGGGCTGGCCGTTGAGCGTGAAACGGAACCAGTGGGCCGAACTCATCGTGTGGTCGAGGAAGCCATTGAGCGTGCCCGCCATGGCGTGGTGTCCGGTGAGGATGAGCCCGTCGAAGGACTCGTCGATCGCGGGCAGTGCGTCTCCCCCGCTTGGGGTCTCGTAGACCACCCGCGGGTCGTCGGCCATCTGCTCGATGATGAAGTTGCGGCCCCCGGCATGGGTGTCGCAGACCACCAGCTCGGCGGCGCCGCCCTCGAAGGCGCCGGCGATGGCTGCGTTGACGTCGGCCACCAGCAGCCCGCGGCCCTGCTGGTACTGGGACGATGTGAGGTCCACCTGCTCCGGCTGCCAGATGCCGGAGGTGCCTTCCATGTCGCAGAGGATGTAGATCTTCATCGGGTCTCCCTCGCCTCGAAGTGAGGCCGTCGCCCAACCGGCGGGCGAGCGCGGCCGACGTCGAAGGCAACTTCCGCCCAAGGCGCGGCGGTCCTGCCCCTTGTTGCCATTCCCTGCAGAGGCGGCGACCGGCCCGCGCCTTGCTCACCAATCGGTGAGGGGGTTAACTCCCCAGAACAGAAGCGGGACGCCGACGAGGACGGCGGGTATTACGAGCAGCATGAAGACGGTGCCGCGAAGGGTGCCGAACCAGCGATAGGCCCGGCCCCAGGCGGCGCGGCGTTCGGGCTCCACCTGGACGAGCGCCATCCAGAAGCCTGCCTTGAGGAAACCGCCAATCGCCGCATAGAGGAAGATCACGTCTGCCCAGTCGGACCACCTCTGCCCAGAGGCGATCTTGATGGCTGAGGCGAGTAGGGACAGCCACACGACCAGATGGAATCCTGACAGCTCCACTCGCCACCACGGTGGCCCCACTCCCATCGGGAAGACCGCGTCGATCTCCTCCCTTGCGACGTTCGACTGCGTCAGGAGTCGGCGCAGGAAGCCCCTTCGGTGAGCATCCATCGCTCGCAGCGCGACCGCGATCAGACCCATAGACCCGAAGATCGAGAGCACCAAGACCAGCCGGGCCGAATCGGGAATCGCAGATTCCAACTTGCCGGTGCCGGCCACTCGGTTGTACAGCGCCGTCGCTGCTTCAACGGCAAGCCAGGCCAGGCAGGCCCCTCCCGCGAGCAGCTGGATGCCCGTCAGTAGACCCTCCACCGAATCCCACCGATGCAGCCGCTCCCAGCCCCCGGGACCCAGCTGGGCGCCGATCATCTCCCGGCGCGCCACGTCTTCGGGAGGCAGCGGGGTGTAGCCCGGACAGACCTCCTCCGCCTCCTCCGTCCGTCCGAGGGCATGGTAGACATCGGCGAGCGCGCTTCGGCTATCATAGCCATCGGGATTCACTTCGACCGCCCGCTGGTAGTGCTCCAGCGCCCCCTCCATGTCGCCCTTGTGATAGTGGGCCGCGCCCAGGGCGTGGTGGACCTCGTATACATCGTCGACATACTGCCGGGCCTGAATCAGGTGTTCGATGGCGGCGTCGAAGTCGCCGCGATGCATCGCGGTGGTGGCCAGCCCGTAGTGCGCCTCCGCGTTCGAGTGGTCGACCCGGATGGCCTCCCGGTAGTGCTCGCAGGCGGCGTCGAGATCACCCCTGCCGAGAGCGCGGTCGCCGACGCGCAGGTGGTCTGCTGAGGTGCGGGGCTTCCGCCGACTGCGGAGGTGAATGATCAGTTCCACGAGCACTGCGATGGCGATTGCGGCGGCGATGAACAACTTCATGCAAGCCCCCTCTTCAGAGAAGCAGGCGTCGCCTGCCCGCATTCTACGCCGCCCGCGCTCCCTCGCCAAGCGGCGGCTTGGGGCGTGCTCTTAACGACAGGGGCAGGAGCTGGCGCTCCTGCCCAACGGAATCGAACGGCCCCCCTCCGCGCAGCGGCGGCCGACCTCAGGCCGCCGGCCACACCTCCGAGGGGAGCTTGGGGAAGATGATCTCGAGCAGCACGTTGGCCTCGTCGGTTCCGCCGCAGTCGGCGTAGGCGTCGCGCAGCTCCTGGTAGGAGCGGTAGCCGAACAGAAGCTGGCGGAAGGTGAGGAAGGGGAAGGAGGCGGAGGCGCCCTCGGCTGGCTCCCAGGCTTCCACCTTCTTCAGCTTGCCGCGTGCGAAGGCGAGACGGAGGCCGTCGCGGTAGAAGCTCAGCTTCAGCTCGCCGGTGTGTCCGACCGCGATGGACTCGGCGAGGCGCCCCTCCAGGACAGGGGCGACGTGCCGCACGAAGCCCGGCAGGTCCGCCACTCGCACGTAGTACGCGTACGGGCCCCAATTGCGGCGGAAGGAGCCCGGAGCGGCCCGGAAGATCGGGTGGGCCTCCGAGACGAAGAAGTGGATCCACGAGAGGCTCTTCTCCGCCCGCGCGGCCCGCTTCTTCCCGTAGTCGGCGAGGTAGCGCAGCACGCTGGGGGTGACGGCGAGCCAACTGGCACCGGGCGCGAGCTCGTAGGGACCCGCGCAGATGGTCTCCTGTCGGCGGGCGCCCCCGCGCTCGTGCGCTAGGAAGCCGACCCGCCGCCCTCCCGCCGTCTCAACCATGCGCAGCTCCCTGTGAGAGGCGCCTCCCCGCGTGCGGCCGTCGAGCTCGTACCGCCACATCGCCAGGTCCCGCGCGCCCGAGACCAGATAGCGGCCCATACCCAGCGCATAAGTGCGGCCGACGAAGGGAAGGTCGTCCCGCCTAGCCCGGCGCACCCGGAAGGGCTCCTTCTCTCCCTTCTTTAGCTTCGGCACCGCCGAGGTGTGAAGGCGGTGGCCGGTGATCATGTCGAGGCCCATCTCATAGCCGAACTGCCGGTAGAAGTAGGGGATGCCTCCGATCATCTGCACGTGGTGGCCGGCCGCTCGGCTCCACTCGTGCGCGACCTCGAACTGCGCGCGTATCAGCCCTCGCCGCCGATACTCCTTTTCGGTGCCCACGAGTTCAGGTATCCCGAGGGGAACGGCGACGCCGCCGTATGACAGGACGCTCGGAATGAGGCACAGCGTCGAGACGATCTCGCCCTTGCGCGTGTCCTCCACCAGAGTGAACCACTCCGGCCCGCAGGCCGGATGCCGATCCGACATCAGATCTTGGGTCAAGTTCCGAAGCTCCACCGGCAGGTCATGCTCGCCGCTGTGTATCGCGACGTTGAAGTCGGCGACGGCCTTGCGGTCCTTGCGCGTCGCCTGGCGGAGCACGAGCCCGTCGCCCAGCTCGCGCGGGGTGAGTTGTGGTACGTACGTCTTTCGCGCCACGTCGCTTCCCTCCCAAGTGGGAACACACGCGCCTGCCTCTCTCCACGTGACTGTCCCCGTGAAGAAAAGCAGGCGCGTCGAGGGCCGATATCGCGTTCGTCCTGCTGAGTGAGTATCGTTTTGTCGCTGGTCGGCCGCGCCTACTCTACCGCGCCCGGCCTGGACGCGTCAACTCCGCCCCGACGCCTCGCCCGGGATGTCGTACCTCACGCGGGGGCCTGCCTGAGTCGTGACTGCAACCGCGCCGGCAGCCTGCTCCCGAAGCAACGCAACCTGCCGAGGCCGTCGTGCGGCGGGGGGCAGGTTGCGGGCCGTCGAAGCCTCGGAATGTGAGGGGGCGGGGTGCGGGATTTCGGACGGATTCGCATTAGTACACGAGTAGAGGCGCACTCGCGCGAGAGCCGGGAAAGGCCGAGTGTCGATGGGGGAAGCCGACGTCTCGAGGGCGACGACTGGCGGCGAGGAGGCCGCGGCCGTGTTGGTCGAGGGCCTGCGGGTCGGTGACGATGGGGCCTACGGCCGGCTCTACGACGACTTCGGAGAGCCCGTCCACCGGTACGTCGCCAGGCTGCTGCGGACGGGGGACGAGCTGGCGGAGGACGTGATGGTGCAGACGCTGGCCGAGGCCGTGCACAACATCGACCGCTTCGACCCGCGCCGATCAACTTTCCGGGCCTGGCTGTTCGGCATCGCTCGGCAGAGAGCGCGGGAGGAGCTGCGCCGGCTGAACAGGCGTAAGGCGGTGCCGGCCGGCGCGCAGGTGTCGCTGGAAGCGCTGCCCGAACAGGCTGGGGCGGCCGACCTGGCGACGGAGTCGGCCGAACGGCTGGACGCGAGGCGACGGGTGCGGGAGATCAGGAGCTGTCTCTCGGGCCCCGAGATGGAAGTGCTGGTGCTTCGCTGCGTCCACGAGTACTCGCTCAGGGAGATCGGCCACATCATCGGCCGCTCCGAGCGAGCGGCCGAATCGCTGCTGCGCCGGGCCAAGCAGAAGGCCCGGGAAGGGCTGGACCGCGATGATGGATGATCGCTGCGAGAAAGAGCTCGGCGAGCTGCTGGAGTCGGGCGATCCGGTGCGGCCGTTGCGGGCCGGCGCGAGGTCGCGGGCGCTCCGAGCGATGCAGCGGTCCGCCGCGCAGGGGCCGACCAGCTCGCTGCTCGATCGAATCCTCGGGAAGGGGGAGAAGAAGATGAGGCGATTCGCCTATGTGGTTGCGTTTCTCGTGCTCATGGGGGCAGCGGCTGGTGTCTTCACGCGGTCGGCCCCGCCGGACCCGCGGAGCATACTCGTCAGAGCGGCGGAGGCGATGGAAGACGCGACATCGGTGCGCATCGTCGGGCACGGATGTGTAGGCGACCCGTCGTCGCCCAGCGGCATGAGGATGATGTCGGAATCGTACGACATGTCGTGGAGGTACAACACGAGTGAGCGGGGAGTGGAATGGTGCATGCGCAACAGCGGCCGCAAGGGGCTCGCCTATAAGATCGATCTGGACAAGAAGGAGTGGCGATTCTACGACCGCGCCGCGGGCATCTGCTACAGGGCGGATATCACTGAGGTCATGTCCCAGGCGGAGGTACAGGTGCGCGCGATGCGAGAGAGTGCGAAGAAGAGGCTGCCCGCACAGCCAGTCAAGGAACTCGATTGGCTCTCGGATAGGCAGGAATCGGTAGAGACGGAGACGCGCGACGGGCGGAAGATCGCTATCGTCACGGTTACCGGCATGAACTCGCTGACGCCGGAGCCCCTCGCTGAGCGCCACGTGTTCGAGGTCGACATGGCGACGAATCACCTGCTCCGGAGCAAGCGCTACGTGCGCGCTGAAGGCAGCGAGGAGCAGCTGCTTGAGACCGTCGATCTCGTGGACTACGACGTGCCGGTGCCCGGCCCTCCGGAGGACGCGAAGATAGTGACCGCGACGGCCAGAGTGCAGGACTTGGATGTGCCGAACTTGGGGAAGTATCGCAGCCTCCAGATGGTCGCGCCTGACGGCGAGATCATCGTGCAGAGCGATCAGCCGAGGTAGACCTGAGGACGGCTGGTGCGTGTAAGCCCGGGGTGGTAACGCCGGGTGTCCTTGGCAGGGTCCATGAAGCCGTCTGCAGGCGTTGAGGACCCGTCAGGCCGTTGTGGGGGCGCTCTGGTGAGCGGACAAGTGTCTGGACACACGCGGTGCCCAGCAGCGCCGGCTGGCGGGAGAGCAAAGAGGTGAAGCGGCTGGGGACTCCCTTGCGTCCCCGTAGCAGCGGGCGGCCCTGCATGGGCGGGGCCGCCCGCGTTGCCTCGGTAGCCCTGCGGGAACTCCCGAAACGCCGGAGAACATCAGCCCTCGCCTGAGCGGCCGCACTTGGCGAGCCCTTCCCGTGTCTGCTACAATGCCACCCAGCACTGTGACAGGAGGTGGCCGAGTTGGCCTTGCTGCGTCGGTCATAGCCCCTGTAGGGGAGGACGCCGACGCCGGTGCGCAGACAACACGCCTATCGGCGACCAGTGACGGTCGCAGCGATTGTCGCCGGCGGTGCCGAGTGACGACCGCGAGAGCCGCTGCTGGGCAGTGGCCGGGACAATTCACAAACCCGGTCGAGGTCCGGAATCCCGGCTGGAATGCCGGGAGGAAGTTGGAGCCGAAAGTAGTCGCCGGCGCGAGAGCCCGGCGGCGAACTGGCCTCTGTCTCTGCTAGCCCGGGACCCTTAGGGGGAGAGCGAACCGCACCCTACCCCTCGATACGACATCGCTCGTATTGAGAGGGTGGGCTGTGACCCAGAGAAGAAACTTCCTCGGCCGCACCAACGAGGGATTCGCCTGCGATCGCTGTGGGCTGGAGGTCCTTCCGCTGGCCCGCGGCGGATTCCGGAACCATTGCCCGCGCTGCCTGTGGAGCAAGCACGTCGATGGCGTGCCGGGCGACCGCAGCGCCGCGTGCGGAGGGGCGATGGCCCCCATTCGCGTCGAGCCCGACGCGAAGCGGGAGTGGATGATCGTCCATCACTGCCTAGCCTGCGGCTTCCTCCGCCGCAACCGCGCCGCGCTCGCCGACCCAAGGCAACCTGACAACCTCGAGGCGCTCATCGACCTCGCACGCCAGGCCGCCGTGGGTCAGCGCGAGAGGTGAGGCCGGAAGCAGAGACAGTCGCCCGCGACAGATCCTCCATGGCTAGGGGCCCAACGGCCGCCAGGCCCTCTCCCAGGCGCGGCCTTGGCGGTCGGGAGACTGACGAGCCCTCTCCTGCCCCCAATCCGCCCTGTAATCCAGTAGAATCCCTCCTCGAAATGTGGGTTAGCTATCTAGTAGCCATTGCGAATGCCCGTGGTCAGGGCGCGGGCAGCGGCCGTCACCGCGGGACTCGGCGCTGAAGGCAGGTGCAGTAAGCGACGCACGAGCACGCAAGGGAGGGCAAGTGAGATGGAGCAGAATCAATGCACGAGCTGTGGCAGGGCGATCCCGGCGGGCGTGGCCCAGTGTCCGCACTGTGGCGCGACGCTGGCCGCCGCGCCGCCGGCCTACTCTTCGGTTCCCCATCGCGGGGGCATGATCCTGGCCTTCGGGATTCTCGGCCTCATCTGCTGTGCCCCGTTGGGGATTGTAGCCTGGGTCATGGGGAACGGCGACCTGGCCGAGATGGCCGCGGGTCGGATGGATCGCACCGGGAGCGGGATGACGCAGGCGGGCAAGATCTGCGGGATCGTCGCCGTGGTTCTCTGGGTCGTCGGCGCCGTCATCTCGATTATGCTCTTCGCGTTGGGGACGGCGATTCCGTTCATGGAGTAGGGCGTCTCTGCACGTGACCGATGGCGATGGGTGAAGGCCGATGAATCGACGCATGCTCCTGCCCTGGGCGCTGCTGGCGATCTGCCTCGCGCTCTACGCGTGCGTGGTGGCCTATGAGGCGCGGGGCGGACACGCGCCTGTGCTCTGCGTCTTCCGTGCCACGACCGGGACGCCGTGCCCCACCTGTGGGGCCACGCGAGCCACGCTGGCGCTCGCCGCGGGGGAGGTGGGCGCTGCCCTTCGACTCAATCCACTGATCGCGGGGGCCTGGCTGCTGTCGCCGCTGGCGGCGGCCGCGGTCCTCGCCTGGCGGAGACGGACCCCGCGCCTGGGGCACCACGCTCAGGCCCGGCTGAGACAGGCGGCTCTCTCCCTGCTCCTGGTGGTGCTAGCGGCGAACTGGGCCTACGTGCTCCGCCACCCTCCCGAACTCGAGAACAACGGAGGCGAGGCCCGCCTGCGCGCAGTCCTCGCGCCGGAAGCAGGGCCCGGGGGCCGCTGACCCGGCAGGTCCGTCCGCGCTCGCCGACCCGAGGCAGCCGGACTGGCGTCGCCGGCGGCCAGCCCCACCTATCCCTCCTCTTGCCGGCTCAGCCTCATCAGCGGCAGGTCGCCCTTCCAGGCGGCGTGGTTCCACTTCGGGGACTGGCTCTGCCGATTGAGCCTAGTCTTGTTCCGCTTCCTCAATCAACTCCCCAATGTGGGCCGCGAAGTCGCCCCATTCCGCGTACTGCAGGCTGCTCGCTGTCCCCGCCTTGTATTGCCTGAAGGCAGCTAGCTGCTCCTCCCAGGCACTTGCCACCGCTGGATGCTCTCGGAAGTACTCCTGCAGCCGGCGCTGGAAGCGCGTCGCCAGCCCATGTGGATCGCAAACGATCTGGCCTCGTGCCAGAGGATAGTAGGTGAAGGGCTCTTCGCTGACAGCCTTCTCCAGGGCCTCGGTAGGCCAGCACGCGAAGTGCACGACGACTCCCTCCAGCCGTGACTCGAAGAGCGTCATCCCCTTCTCGCGGTGGAGAACTGTGGGGTCAAAATCCCGCAGATCGCAGCGGTTGCGGACGACCAGGCAGAGATCCAGGTCAGAGTCAGGGCGTTCCTCACTCCTCTGCACGCTCCCGAAGAGGATCACCCCGCACTCCATCTCGCTGCGGCGGAGACGCTCGACGACCTCTGCGAGAAGAAGGCGATGCCTGGTCATGCCCATGGAGAAGGACTTCTCGGCTCTCCCTCACGGCCCCTCCGGGGGCACGAGCCTCATCAGCGGGAGGTCGCCCTTCCAGCCGGCGTGGTTCCACTTCGCCGGCGGCGAGTCGCCAAGTTCGGGCAGCGTCCCCTGCTTCACCATGAACCGCAGGGCCTCGCCGAGGATGAAGCCGCACAGCCAGTGTCGCCACACCGGGTACTGGTCGCGGCGGTGCTCGTATCCCATCTCGTCCAGCAGCGCGTCCAAGTCAGACCAGATTGGAGCGAGCACCTCGGTTGCGATCGGCTCGATGATCCGAAGCACCACTGGCGCAAGCACCTCGCTGTCGCCCTCCCGCCAGACGGGGAAGGTAGGCCGATAGGCATCGCCGTCGGCGCGCTCGACAAGGCTCTTGCTGACCAGCTCGGCGAGCGTGGACCTATACTGCTCGCGCTCCTCCTCGTCGAAGTGGGAAAGCATCTTCTCCTCGGGCAGCGGCCCCTCCAGCAGCGCGACCAGCACCTCTCGCCCGCGGGGCGGAGGCCCGAAGATCCAGTCGTAGCCTTTGTGACTCATTGAGGGGCCAAAGTGCCCCACGCCCCAGGCCGGGCGCTCGGTGCCGTACCACCCAGGCGCGTCCATCTCCGGACCCTCAGGCACGTACTCGTAGCCGCCCAGCCAGTAGGGGAATCCGCCGGGCCGCATCGGCCGTGGCTGCGTCTTTGCTCCGCACAGGAGAGCGGGGACGCCGCGGTTCGCGACGATGAGGCAGTTCACCGCCCACACGACGTCATCCCACGACCACCCCGACGAAGCCAGGGGCGTCCGCTCATAGGCCGCGCGCAGCGCCTCCTGCGAGTCGGCCAGCCGGCGCGCTATCTCGCCCGCAGGCTCGCGCATGCGGGCCACCAGCTTCCGCCAGTCTTCGGCGTCGAAGGCCATGAAGTTGAGCAGGTAGGTATCCTTGCGCGGCGAGACGAGCACCTCCAGCTCGGCCAGATTGTGGACCACACCGGCCACATACTTCTCGTGGGCCTCGACCGCGGTGGCGATCTCCTTCACGGTCTTGGCGCGCTTGTTGACACTGAGGCAGATCGTCTGGGCGAGAGCTGAGTGGAGACGCGTCGGCACGTCCCATTCCCCGTGTGGCACTTCGCCGGACATCCAGTTGGACAGTGTCCGCGGTCCCGTCGGTTCGGTGTCTGTCATGGCTCTGCACTCCGTGCGCACCTTGCGGCGCGAGTCGTGGAGGATCCGCTTCACTCTCCCGGCCGACACCCCGAGCTTCCCCGCGATCTCTTCACAGGTGAATCCCTCGAGGTAGTGCAGGATCATCACCTGCCGGTGTCGCTGGGAGAGCGCGCTCAGGGCCCCGCGAACGAGCGCCACTACTTCTTCCGGTGGCTTGGGTGGTGGCGCGGCGGCCCCGACCAGGCTGTAAAGAGCGGCCGACTCGGTCGGCTCCGGCGTCCGACGGCCGTCGCGGTGCCACTGGACACTCTGTCGGCGGACGATGGTGTTGAGCCACTGCCCGAAGCGGGTCCCGTCGCGCAGCGAGTCCAGCGACCGGAAGGCCCGCAGCAGCGCCTCCTGCACCACGTCCTGCGCGGCCTCGGCCTGGCCGGTGATGTGCCGGGCGATGTCGTAGAGCCGGCCGCGGTGGCGCATGACGAGGTGGTCGAAGGCGGCCACCTCGCCCCGGCGCGCCCGCTCCACCAGCTCGGCATCGGTCCCCGGCCCAGGCCTCATCGGAAGCCGTCCTCCCGCCAGTCCAGACGCGGCACACCGCCCAATGGTTTGCCTTCGGAGGCGGGAGGCAGACATCCTACTGATGGACGGCCAGGAGCCCCCCAGGCGCGACCCGGTCGCGTTGCCGACTGAGGCGGAGAATTGGCGGCAGGGGGGCTGGAGGCAGTGGCGAAGGGTGGTCAGTGGGACCGAGGTCCGGAGTGCTCTTTCCCTGAGTCGGGCCCAGCAGCACCGTGCCTTGCGCGGGACTATGGTGTAAAGGGGAGCCAAATGGACACACGCCGATCGCTGGTCGGTTTCGTCCTCTCCGTCGTTCTCTGCCTCTCGGGGGCGGCCGTCGCCCGTGGCCAGGGGGGGCCCGTTCTCGCGGTCAGCACCAACAGCCTCGATCTCGGGATCATCGGCGGCGCCACAAGCGACAGCTCTGTCTACGTCTACAACGCCGGCAGTGGGTGCTTCAGCTGGCTCATCGCGGACACGGAGGAGTCCTGGCTTACGGTTGAGCCGGCGGAGGGCAGCGACACCTACACATGCGAGGAAGACGACTACCTCCTGATCCAAGTTGACCCTTCCGGCCTCGGCGGCGGCCCGGAAAGCGGCTCGTTCCAGGTGCGCCGGCCAGGCGGCGGCGGCTTCTCCGAGACCATCACGGTCAGCTTTGACTATCAGGCGCCCACTGGGCTCGAGGTCAACAAGACCAATGTGAATCTCGGGGCGATCACCGGGCCTGTCGCCGACGACTCCGTCTACGTCTACAACGCGCCGCCCCCCGCGTCTATCAGTTGGACGGTGACCGAGAGCGTTGCCTGGCTTGCGGTGAGCCCGATGTCGGGCACGACGACAACGGGGCAAGACACCCTCACCATCACGGTGGACCCCACGGGGCTCACGGCCGGGCAGTCCTACAGCGACAGCTTCACGGTGACTCGGGATGGCGCGCCGAGCGACTCGGCGACCGTGACCGTGGACTTCACCTTCAAGAACTCGATCGGGATTTCGGTCAGCGGGACGCCGCCCTCGGGGCAGAAGGCCGGAAGCATCTCTGTCGCCGGGGCGGCGGCCTGGTACCACTTCGACGTCCCGGCCGGGGACACGAAGCTCTGGAACCTGTGGACGGAGGTCGGCGTCGACACCGTCCTGGGGCTCTACACCGCAGTGGACGGGACGCTCCTGGCCGAGAACGACAACTGCGATGCGGGGGCGTGCGGCCTCGACCATTCTCCGCTTCACTCCAGGATCGACTATGACCTGAGCGGCGGCACGCGCTACTACCTGAAGGTTGAAGCCTTCGGCAGCGCCGCCGGCGATTACACGGTCCACGTGCGAGAGCAGGCGAACACGCCGCCCGAGCTGACCAACGGCAGCCTTACGCCTGACTCCGGCGATGACACGACCACATTCACCTACTCGGTGGACTACTACGATATGGACGGCGATGCCCCGGCGACGAAGGAGGTCGTCATAGACGGCACGCCCTACCCCATGGCCCTGCAGAGCGGCGATGCGTATGACGGGACGTACCGGTACCAGACGACCGGCGCCGACCTCGGCATGGGCGATCACACCTACTACTTCTCCTTCACCGATGGTGAGGGAGGGACCGCCCGGCTGCCAACCTCAGGCACGGAGTCCGGCCCCACGGTGACCATCGAGTTCCCGGATGTTCCCGTCACCTTCTGGGCCTACGATGAGATCCAGGGCTGCGTCATGGGCGGCGTCGTGGGCGGCTACCTGGATGGCTACTACCACCCGGAGTTGCCGGTATCACGGGACCAGATGGCGGTCTTCGTCGCCCGCGCCCTCGAAGGCGGTGACGCCAATGTCCCCGACGGGCCGGCCGTGGCCACCTTCAACGACGTGCCCACCGACCACTGGGCCTACAAGTACGTCGAGTACTGTGTGCAGGAGGGCATCGTCGCGGGCTATGACCCCGTGACCTACGCGCCGACGGTCGCCGTCACCCGAGATCAGATGGCGGTCTACATCGCCCGCGCTCTTGCCGGCGGCGAGAGCGGCATTCCCAGCGGGCCGGTCATCCCGCACTTCAACGATGTTCCCGCCGGGACCTGGGCCTACAAGCACGTCGAGTACTGCTACAGCCAAGAGGTCGTGGCTGGCTACCTGGACGGCCTCTACCACCCCGAGTACATCGTTACCCGCGACCAGATGGCCGTCTACGTCGCGAGGGCGTTCGTGACGCCGTAACACAGCGGTGCTCCGCTGCGCAGAGGAGCAGGTCGACTATCCGCGGGCCCCGCCGCGAAGCTGGCGGGGCCCGCAGCCATTGGCCGCCCGGCCCATCGGCGCACTCAGTATATGGAAGGTCTCCATCTGCGACCCGACGGGAGAAGACGGCCTGGCCGACTGCATCCCGGCCGACCCGCGGGACTTCCCCGATGTGG
Source organism: Candidatus Hebobacterum abditum (assembly GCA_029821875.1). Classification (GTDB taxonomy): domain Bacteria; phylum Armatimonadota; class Hebobacteria; order Hebobacterales; family Hebobacteraceae; genus Hebobacterum; species Hebobacterum abditum. Next base: position 43,913 of record JALGXW010000014.1, read on the forward strand.
CCTCCGACTTCTGGGCCTATACACACATCGAGTACTGCGTCGAGCACGAAGTGGTGCAAGGATACGAAGACGGCTACTGCCATCCCGAATACGACGTGACCCGCGACCAGATGGCGGTCTACGTGGCGAGGGCGTTCGACTTGGCGCTGTAGTACACTGACTTCGCCATCCCGGCCTGCCGCCGGCAGGCCGGCGCCGTCGCTCACCTGGGGGAGGCGGCGATTTCGTTGGCGAGGGCCCGACGTTCCTGCTCTGAGGCGAGGAGGAGGCGGCGCAGGACATAGGGGACGAGGATGACCACCACCGCGACTTCCACGCCAGTCTCGATTGGGAGCGGCAGCAGTCGCAGGGCCAGGCTCATGATGACGAGGAGGGGCGCAATCCACGCCACGTGAGGGCGAGGCCCGCGGAGGCGCTGCGGGATCTCCACCCGCGGCTGGAACACAGCTTCCCGGGCGTGAGCCTTCAGGTCATCGTCCAGCCGCGCCAGTTCCTCATACTCGCGGCGGAGCGCCGGATCGTCGGCGATTGCCTGGCGGACCTCAGCGGCGCGGGCGGGGGTCAGCTCGCCGTCGAGCAGAGCCGAGAGTTCGGAGGGGTCAATTCGTGTCATCTGGGTTCCCTTTCAGAGATCGCGACCAGGGCCCGGCGCGCCGCATGGAGGCGCGACATCACGGTTCCGACCGGGATCCCAAGGGCGGTCGCGATCTCCTGATAGGAGCAGTCGCCGAAGTAGCGGAGTTGGATGATCTCCCGGTGCTCGGCGCTGAGCTGGCCGATCGCCGAGCGGAGCATGTCCCTGCGCTCGGACTCTTCCCACGCGGACTGGTCGCCGGCGGGCAGATCGGCGGCATCGACCGCGATGCTCGGGGGCCGACGGGCGCGACTGCGCTGGATATCGCGGCAGCAGTTGCGGACGATCGCGAACCACCAGGCCTTGAACCCCCGCGAGCGGTCGTATCGCGCCAGGCCGCGGTGCGCCTTCAGCAGAGCCTCCTGGATGGCGTCCTCCGCGTCTTCTCGGTTCCCCAGTAAAGAATGCGCATAGGCCGCCGCCCGGCCGAGCAGCGGCTCGGCCAGACGGTGCAGCTCATCGTCAGCCTGCTGCGAGCGTTGGCTCACGGGCCAGTCCATGCCGAGGACTCCCAGTTCAGGAGAGCGCCTCGAGAGCGGAGATGAAGGCCCCCACTTGCTCTCGGAACACGATGATCAACACGATAAACGCGACCTCGAAGGTTATTGCCAGGATCAATGCCGCGCCTCCGAGTCGTCTCGCACGACTCCCCTGCCGAGCCCCCTGCATCGCCAGAGCTCCGAGAACGATGGCCACCACGGCCTTCTCGATCCCGAGCAAACTCACGAAGGTGACGATGCCGACGACGATGGCCGCGATGCCGAAGCCATCCCGACGTCCGGCGATGTACATGTCATCCGGCTGTTCCCGATGAGCTTCTGCCATGGACGTATCCTTTCCCTCTCGCAAGTTGAGTGGGAGGTCGGCCTCCCATATAGCCATACGGACAGCGATCCCGGTTTATTCGCTGACCCGTCAGATTCCGGGCCTGGAGCGAGAGACCGGGCCGCGGCAGATCATTCGCAAGCCGTGGGAGATGGCATATGCCGGCGGCAGATGTGGCCCAGTTGCCCCCAGGATGCCTCAAAAACGGCCTTGACACAGGCGGGGAACTATGCTATAATTCGAAACATGTCGAATATTCTCACGGACAACCTGCAGCGCTCTGCGGGCATGTTCGGGGCCCTCGGCAACCCCAACCGGCTCCGCATCTTCCTGCGGCTCATGTCGTGCTGTGGGCCGGAGGCGCCGGGCCTAAGCGAGGAGCAGGCGACCGCCTTCGTGGGTGAGCTCGGCAAGGACCTGGGGATAGCCGCCTCGACGGTGTCCCACCATATAAAGGAACTGCACCGCTCGGGCCTCATCCAGATGGAGAGGCGCGGACAGAGGGTGGCGTGCTGGGTGGATCGTGCGACCTTGCGGGAGCTCTCGGAGTTCTTCTCACACCAGCTCGATAGGCAGCCGTCGTGTTCCTGTCGGCCGACTTCGGGAGCTGCCGAATCATCTTAACGGAGGCAAGAAATGAGCAAGCAGACACATGACGATATCCGCCAGGCCGTACGCAAGGCCTATGGCGACATCGCGAAATCGGGAGGCGGGTGCTGCGGTCCAGAGCAGTCCTGCTGTGACCCGTCGCAGTCCTGTGGCGGGGAGGTGAGCGGTCGCCGCCCGGCCGACGCGGCGGCGGCCATTGGCTACTCCGAAGACGATCTCTCGGCCGTGCCGGAGGGAGCGAATATGGGCCTGGGGTGCGGCAACCCGCAGGCGATCGCTTCTCTTCGTCCTGGCGAGACGGTGCTCGACCTCGGCAGTGGCGGCGGCTTCGATTGCTTTCTCGCCGCAGAGGCTGTGGGCGAGAGCGGCCATGTCATCGGCGTCGATATGACGGCGGAGATGGTGACAAGGTCCCGGGAGGCGGCGACGAAGGCAGGAGTCGACAACGTCGAGTTCCGCTTAGGTGAGATCGAGCACCTGCCCGTTGCAGACGAGACCGCAGACGTGATCATCTCGAACTGTGTGATCAACTTGTCGCCCGACAAGGTGAGCACGTACCGGGATGCCTATCGCGTCCTGAAGCGGGGCGGCCGTCTCGCCATCTCCGACGTGGTCGCCACGGCAGAGCTGCCGGAGGAGATCAAGGCCGATCTGGCTCTCCACGCGGGCTGCATCGCGGGCGCGGCCACAGTGGAGACGCTCGAGCGCCTGCTGGCCGAAGTCGGCTTCGAGAACATTCGCATCGACATCAAGGAGGAGAGCCGCGAGGCGATCCGGCAGTGGCTGCCCGGCCGAGGGCTGGAGGACTACATCGCTTCTGCGACCATCCAGGCGGAGAAGCCGGCTTAGAGCATCGTGCAATCAGGCGGCCGTCGGTGGCCGCCCGCGCTGGATCCAAATGAGACATCAAGGAGAGGAGTCGAGCGATGGCTGACGAGAAGTGCTGTGGCGCTGCCGCGCAGGACGAGAAGAGCGCTGGCTGTGAGACCATAGCCATTGAGAAGACCGGGAACACGTGCCCGCTGTGCGAGGACTATGCGGCCAGTCAGGCCTCGAAGCCGGTCGCCGTCATGTCGTGTGAGGGAGCATGTCTGCGCGGCGAGGTCGCGAGGCGGGCGGCGAACATACTGTGCCACGAACTGGCGCCGGAGAAGACGGCCCGCATCTGTCTGGGCGCGGCCTTCACGAAGGACACCGGCCAGAGGAACCTGGTCAGGAAGGCTCCTCGGGTCGTCGCGCTGGAGGGGTGCTTCATCGAGTGCGCCTCCCGGATGATGAGGGGAGCGATTCCCGGGCTTGAGGTACACGTGATCGCGGCCGACAAGCTCTACGAGTTCGACCGGGATCTGTTCGGGGTTGACGAGATGTCGGAGGAGGAGATGACCTCCCATGCGCGCACGGTCGCGGAGAGCGTGGCCGAGCAGCTCTGAGGGCCGTCAACTCCGCGGCCTGCCTCGCCTGTTGGCGGAACAACCCTGTGAGTCGAAGCGAAAAGGAGGAAGGGCGCGATGAGTGAGCAGAACGATCAGCCTGCAGTGGATGAGGGGGCGCAGAAGAGAGAGCTGAGCCGGAAGCTGGACGCGATCGGATGGGGCCTGTTCTTCCTCATGCTCGGCGCGATCTGGCTCGCTCCTGGGGACTGGATCTCCGAGGACAACTGGTTCATGGCGGCGGCCATCGGGGTCGGCGCGATCCTGATCGTGATGAACATCGTCCGAGTTCTGGTCGAGGTGAAGCCCAGTATCGGGGCCATGGTGCTGGGCGTCCTGATCCTGGCGTGGGGCGTGGCCGGGTACTACGGGACCGACCTGCCTTTCTTCCCCATCCTGTTCCTACTCATCGGCGTGGGCATCATCGCGTCGGCCGCACGGCGCGGAGGGGGAGGCGGCTGCGGCTGCTGGTGAGTTCCTGTCGAGGGGGAATCTGGCCCTCTGCGGCCGACAACTGGAGGTAGTGGATATGAAGGTCCTTCGATGGCTGCCTGTCATCGTGGGGGGCGTGCTGCTCGCCAAGCACTTCGGCCCGAAGATGGGTGGCATGTGTGAGCAAGTGTTCGAGAAGATGCCGGACGAGTTCCCGCCCAAGTGGATGTACCTCAACATCACCGCCATCCGGGAGCAGAACGACCGCATCATCGAACTGCTGGAGGAGCAGGCCAAGGCCCGCGGCTAGCGTCAAGCTATCGGCCGGCAAGGCGGCCACCGCGGCGCTGGTTTCCTCGGGTGCGGGCACGCGCTGACGGCGTGCCCGCACCCAGCTTGTCCATCGCCTTTCCCCTCACGAAGATGTAGGCGGCACGCCGCTTGACGCCGTCGCAACCGCAGCCGAGCAATCTCTTGCAGGACTGTGTCCCCCGGCAGGGAATCAGGCCGCCAAGCCGTTTCAGCTGCTGAGTCATCCCCCTGAGTGGCCGCGGCCTGCGCTGAACTAACGCGCCCTCCGGCGCGTCTAATAGTCAGCCCGATGTGAAGGGGGAAGGCATGCGACGGCTTTCAGGTTCTGCAGTCGTGATGCTCTTGCTGGCGGCGACGGCCGCCTACCCGGAGGAGGTCATCGAGGTCTGGCGGAGTCCGTTCGGAGTGCCCAGGTCCGTCTCAGTGAACCACAGCGACGGGTCTTGCTGGGCAGCAACGGGTGCCAGTGTCATGCACCTAGGAGCGGACGGAGAGACACTCAGCCAGACGAACGGCTTCTCTCTACCAGCCTCGCTCTCCGTCAATCCCACCGATGGGTCCTGTTGGGTGGCTGACAGCGCGCTTCACCAGATCGTCCACCTGGCCGCGGACGGCACGGAGCTGTGGCGCGGGGGCGGCTACCTGAATCCGAGTTCGGTCTCCGCGAATTCGGACGACGGCTCTTGCTGGGTCGCAGACTTGGGCAATGACCAAGTCGTTCACCTTGCCTCCGATGGCTCTGAGCTGTGGCGCGGTGGCTGGCTCAGCAGACCGTCCTCCGTTTCGGTCAACCCGACCGATGGCTCCTGCTGGGTGGCGGACCCAGGCCACGACAGTCTCGTCCATCTGGCAGAGGACGGAAGCGAGCTATGGCGGGACGGGACCTTCAGTGAACTAACATGCGTGTCAGCGAATCCAGTGGTCGGCTCCTGTTGGGTGATTGACGAGCACAGTCAGGAGCTGACATATGTGGACGAGGACGGCACGAAACTGTGGTCGGTCTACTACGGGCTGCCGAAATCCGTCTCGGTCAATCCCTCCGATGCCTCCTGCTGGGTCGCCTATGGTTCATCCATTGCGCATGTGGCTGACGACGGAACCCAGCTCCTATCACAGGGAGGTCCCTACTGGGGCCCATGGGCGGTCGCGGTCAACCCCACTGATGGCTCCTGCTGGGTGGCAGATCGGAGCAACGATGAAGTGGTGCACCTGGCCGAGGACGGCACCACCCTCCCCGGCGGTGGCAAAGCGTTCGACTATCCTCGGGCTGTCAGCGTCAACGCCGCGGACGCGTCTTGCTGGGCGACAGATACAGGGAACCACGGGCTGGTGCATCTGGCCGAGGACGGCACGGAGCTCTGGCGATACACCTTCGCGGAGGACAAGTACCCCAATCCTCTCTCGGTCAACTCCAGCGATGGCTCTTGCTGGGTCGTCGCGCTGGACGTCATGTGGGACGTGACGGTGAAGTTCGCTGCCGACGGCACCGAGTTGTGGCGCAAGCACGACATCTGGGACGTCATGGCCGTCTCGGTGAACCCCACCGATGGCTCCTGCTGGCTGACCGACCAGGGAAGCGGCGGCCTGGTCGTTCACCTACGGGAGGACGGGGTCCGGCTGCTGGAATATGAAGCGGGGAGCTTCTTCGATTCCGCCTCCGTCAACTCCGCCGACGGCTCCTGTTGGCTGGCAGGAGAGGAAGTGCTCCACCTCTCCGAGGACGGCACCGAGTTGTGGCGGAGCGGCGCCTTCGGCTACTCGTACTCCATCTCCGTCAGCCCAACCGATAGCGCGTGCTGGCTGGCAGAGACCGAGAACGACGCGATAGTACGTCTCGCGGAGGACGGCACCGAACTCTGGCGGGGCCTCGGCTTCGCCGGACCCGAGTCCGTTTCCGCCAACTCAAGTGACGGCTCTTGCTGGGTCGCCGACACGGACAACGACGAGGTGGTCCACCTGGCCCCGGATGGCGCCGAGCTGTGGCGAGGAGGTGGGTTCTCGGCTCCTCAATCTGTCTCGGTGAACCCAACCGACGGTTCCTGCTGGGTGGCCGACTGGGGCAACAGCCAGATCGCCCATCTCGCCATCACCGCCTATGAGCTCAACCTGGGCGGAGTCCACGGGGACATTGCGGTGGATGGGATGGTCCACGAACTGCCTTACGCGTTGATGGCCGACGTGGGAGCCACCGTCGCGCTGGAGGCTCTGCCCCATCCGTTCTACGAGTTCACGGGGTGGTCGGGCGACCTCACTGGCACCGAGAACCCGACCATCGTCACCATGGACGGCGACAAGTCCGTGACAGCGAACTTCGCCATCATCCAGCACGTGCTGAGCCTCACGGGCGTGGGCGACGGCAGCGTCGCAGTGGACGGCGTCACTCACAGCCTGCCATGGTCGGGGCCCCTCGACGCTGGCACGGTGGTCGTCTTGGAGGCTGTGCCGGACTACTGCTGGCTATTCGAATACTGGCTTGGCGACCTCACAGGCGACGTGAATCCTGTCAACGTGGAAATGCTGGGCGACTTGAGCATCGCCGCCAACTTCGCCTCGGCCGAGCGCTTCGGCGACGTCGAGTGCGGTCACTGGGCAATCACAGAGGTGGCGGCCTGCTGCGACGCCGGCATCGTCTCCGGATACGGCGACGGGCTCTATCATCCTGAATGGCCAGTGACGCGTGATCAGATGGCCGTCTACATCGCCCGGGCCTTGGCCGACGGCGACGAGAACGTGCCGGAGTTCACCGACACGCCCACCTTCCCCGATGTGCCGGGGGGATTCTGGGCGCTGAAGTACGTTGAGTACGCGGTCTCCCAGAACGTCGTCGCCGGGTACCAAGACGGCAGCTACCATCCGGAGTACCAGGTCACCCGCGATCAGATGGCTGTGTATGTTGCTCGTTCCATCTGCGACCCAACCGGCGAAGACGGCCTGGCCGGCTACACGCCGGCCGATCCGCGCAACTTCCCCGACGTGCCATCCGACTTCTGGGCTTACACGCACGTGGAGTACTGTGTAGAGAACGGCGTGGTCGAGGGGTACGAGGACGGCCACTACCACCCCGAGTACACAGTCACCCGCGACCAGATGGCGGTGTACGTGGCGAGGGCGTTTGGGCTGGTTTCGTAGCGCAACGCTGCACATCGCAGACCGGGCAGGAGGCAGGCTCCTGCCCCACGAAGCGAGGGAGTGACGTTTCTCCGCTGAGCTATCCCCTGAGTGACGACGGGTCGCGCTGAACGAACGCGCCTTGGGGCGCGTCTAGTGGCTAGTAACCTCAACGCAGGGAGGACGGCCCAGATGCGGCGGCTTGCGGTGCTGGCGGCGGCCCTCCTTTGGCTCTCGGGGGCGACCCCCACGATCGCCGAAGAGGTCATCGAGGCTTATCGGAGCCCCTTCGGCACAGTGCGCTCTGTGTCCGTCAACCCCACCGACGGCTCTTGCTGGGTAGCGGCAGGCGGCAGCGTCATGCACGTGGCGGCCGACGGGACGATCCTCGGCCAGCACGGAGGCTTCAGCCGTCCCATAGCTGTCACGGTCAACCCCACGGATGGCTCCTGCTGGGTGGCTGACTGGGGCAGCGGCGAAGTCGTGCACCTCTCGGCAGAGGGGGTGGCGTTGTGGCGGGGGGGAGGATTCGCCGGCCCCCGCGACATCTCGGTCAACTCTACCGATGGCTCCTGCTGGGCGGTCGACGTACTTGGCGGTGAAGTCGTGCACCTGTCAGAGGCTGGGATGGAGCTGTGGAGGGGGGGAGGGTTCGGCTGGCCCCTGTGTGTCTCGGTCAACCCCGCCGACGGCTCCTGCTGGGTGGCTGACGATGGCAACGGCCAGGTAGTCCACCTCTCGGCCGAGGGCGTGGAGCTGTGGCGCGGCGGGGGATTCTCCGGTCCCAGGGGTGTCTCGGTCAACCCTGCCGACGGCTCCTGCTGGGTGGCTGATAAGTGGAATGATGAGGTAGTGCACCTCTCCGCCGAGGGTGTGGAGCTGTGGCGGGGGGGGGGATTCGACAGGCCCAGCGATGTCTCGGCGAACTGGGCCGACGGGTCCTGCTGGGTGGCCGACTCCGAGAATCATCAGGTCGTGCACCTGTCGGCAGAAGGAATGGAGCTGTGGCGGGGCGGAGGATTCGACGATCCCACGGACATCTCAGTCGACCCCACCGACGGCTCCTGCTGGGTGGCCGACGATGGCAACGACCAGGTAGTCCACCTCTCGGCCGAGGGCGTGGAGCTATGGCGGGGGGGAGGGTTGGGTAGACCCAGCGATGTCTCGGTCAACCGGACCGACGGGTCCTGCTGGGTGGCCCACGGCACAGCCGACCAGGTGGTGCACCTCTCGGCCGAGGGGGCGGAGTTGTGGCGCGGCGGAGGATTCGACCGTCCCAGCGCTGTCTCGGTCAACTGGAACGACGGCTCCTGCTGGGTGGCTGACACCGAGAATTCCCAGGTCGTGCACCTCTCGGCCGAGGGAATGGAGCTGTCGCGGGCCGGGCCCTACACCTACAGCAACTTCGAAGCTCTCTCGGTCAACTGGAACGACGGCTCCTGCTGGGTGGCGTCCCTCATCCTCGGCCGGGTCCTACACCTGTCGGCAGAGGGGGTCGAACTGTGGCGGGGAGGAGAATTCGACGATCCCACGGGCATCTCAGTCGACCCCACGGACGGCTCCTGCTGGGTGGCCGACTATGGCACCGACGAAGTCGTGCACCTGTCAGAGGCTGGGATTGAGCTGTGGCGGGGGGGGGGATTCAATTCGCCCTACGGTGTCTCGGTCAACCCTACCGACGGCTCCTGCTGGGTGGCCGACCGTGGTCACCACGAGGTCGTGCACCTGTCAAAGTCTGGGACTGAGCTGTGGCGAGGGGGAGGATTCTACTATCCCCGCAGTGTCTCGGTCAACCCCGCCGACGGCTCCTGTTGGGTGGCGGACTCCGGCAACGACGAGGTCGTGCACCTCTCTGCGGAGGGGGTGGAGCTGTGGCGGGGAAGGTCGTTCGACTACCCGGGCGACGTTTGCGTCGATCCCGGCGATGGCTCCTGTTGGGTGGCGGACACGCACAACCGCCAGGTCGTGCACCTGGTGGTGGTTCCGGACGTCGGCCCTGCGGCCGCCTTCACCGCAATCCCCACCGGCGGCGCGGCGCCGCTTACGGTCGAGTTCATCGACTTCTCCACCCGCGGCGTCGCCTCCTGGTCATGGGACTGCGGCGATGGCGGCACGTCGGCCGAGCAGCACCCGGTCCACACGTACACGGCCTTCGGCAGCTACCCGGTCACCCTCACAGTGGCCGACGCCGACGGCTCCGACACAGAGACGAAGCTCGACTACATCACGGTGGGCCCTCTGCCGGCGGCCGATTTCGTCGGAGATCCGACCATCGGGGCAGCGCCTCTGACGGTGAACTTCAGCGATCTAACAACCGGTGGAGTGACCTTCTGGTATTGGGAGTTCGGAGATGGCGGCACCTCGACCGAACAACATCCGAGCCACGAGTACGCGGAGCCGGGCGTCTACACGGTGTCCCTCAGCATCTGGGGCCTCACCGGATACGACACCTTGACCAAGACGGACTACATCTCGGTGCAGGCGCTCCCGCTGATCGGAGTCGCCTGCTGGCCCCCGAGGGGAACGGCGCCCCTCACGGTGGAGTTCCGAGATATGTCGAGCGGGGGAGCCGTCTCGTGGCAGTGGGACTTCGGGGATGGGTCCGTGTCCACCCAACAGAACCCGACCCACGTGTACGCCGAGCCGGGCAAGTACACGGTGAGCTTGACGGCGACGAGTGAATGGGGCAGCAGCACTCTTGTCTGCGAGGATCTGATCACCGTCGCATTCATCGATGCGCCCTTCGAGCACTGGGCCTGTGACGAAGTGTTGGCCTGCGTTTCCGCCGGCATCGTGGTGGGCTACCCGGACGGCCTCTACCGGCCCGACTGGGAGATCACCCGCGACCAGATGGCCGTCTACATCGCCCGTGCCCTGGTGGTCCCGAGCGGCGAGGCGGCGGTCGCGGAGTACGTCGCGGCGGACCCGCAGAACTTCCCCGACGTCCCGGCCGATAACTGGGCCTACACGCATGTCGAATACTGCGCCGAGAACGGAGTGGTGGAGGGATACGAGGACGGGCTCTACCATCCCGGATACGAGGTCACCCGCGATCAGATGGCGGTGTATGTCGCCCGCGCCATCGCCACACCCACCGGGGAGGCGGGCCTCGAGGACTACCTTCCCCGCTATCCCCGCAACTTCCCCGATGTGGCCTCTGACTCCTGGGCCTACACGCACGTCGAGTACTGTGTCGAGAACGGCGTCGTCGCCGGCTACCTCGACGGGCTCTACCATCCCGAGATCGTCGTCACCCGGGATCAGATGGCCGTCTACGTGGCGAGGGCGTTTAGACTAGCCATGTGAACGGGGCGGGAGCTAGGCCACGGATGTGGTCGCAGGCAGGTATCGCGCTCACAATAAACCACTATCCCAACAACAGTCTCCCCGCGCCTCGCTTCCACTGGCCCGGCTCCTTCCCCCGCTCTGTTGAGCAGCGATGTCACTCGGCGCGTAGGCGGTACTCGTACATATCGGCCCCTACCTCGCGTGCGGCGGCGATGGTCTCCGGATAGGGCGTGTCGCACACGTCGAGGAAGCCGATCTGGTAGTTCTCACCGTCGCCGCGACCGGTGGTGGCCTGATCTCCGAACTGAAACCAGTGGGTGCCGACGATGTAGGGGTCGCGGAGGGCGCCGCGGACGTAGTCGCGGTACAGCTCGGCGCGGTGCTCCTGGCTTCTTGCCCGCCCCAGCCCGGTGTGGAACATGCCTCGGTCGAGCGCCCCGAAGTGGAACTCGCCCACGATGATTGGCACGTCAAGTCCATCGGGAGGGCGAGCGTTCTCGACACTGTAGGAGTACCGATTGGCGCTGACTACATCACAGTGCTTGGCCGCCGCGCGCACCGCGCCCTCATTCGCCCACCACGAGAAGCGGCACCCCAGGTAAAGCTGGTTGGGCGCCACCCGCTTCAGCTCCTCCCGCACCACACGGAAGTATGTCTCTGCCGTCTTGGCGCAGAACACCGTCAGGTCCTCCGAGGCCTTCTCTCGGTCCGGCGCCTCGCGGCACTCCAGCAGCGCCTCCCACGACGCGTGGCTGGTGCCCCACGCGGCGTTGAGTCGTTCGATCTGGTCGTACTTCGCTTTCAGATCCTCCACGAAGACTTGCTTGGCGGCTTGGCTGGCAGGGCTCAGAAGCGCGCCCACGGCCAGCGCCACTTCGTCGCCCCACCTGCTCTCGTTGTCCACGAAGTACCCGATGCACCAGGGGTCTCCGGCCGACCCGTCCCGCTCCCGCTCGAAGCGCTCCCGCAGCGCCTGCCGGAACGAGGGGTCGAACACATCGTAGAGCTTCGCCCCGAAGCCCTCCGGGACTTCGAGCTGTTTGGACCAGTAGTGGATGGCGACGGTGTACGGTGTCTTCTTCATGAGCCAGATGCGGTGGTCGGACCAGTTGCCGATGGTGTTGAAGCCCCAGCTGCGAAGCCGCCGGTGTGCCCTCTCGCGGTAGATGGGATCCCAGTTCTCGCCGTACTTCCTCAGCGCGTTGGCCCCGGTGAAGTTGTACCAGCGGCCCTCGCCGCTCCCGCCGTAGAACTGGGCGAAGGGCGAGTCCTCTTCAGGGAGATTGCGGAAGTAGTGTTCGCGGTCGGTGATAGGCGTGCCGGCGCCCCAGCTCCCCACGCAGTCGATGCCATGCGACCAGAAGAGCCGCCCCTCGGGGTCCACCAGCCACCACTTGCCCTCATACTTCTCGGGCCGGAAGTAGCCCGTCGCCTCAAGCTGTGGCCCACCCGTCCACCCGCCATACTGGTTGCGGTCGGGGGGTGCGGGGTGCGCCGCCAGGTCGCGGTCCTCTTCCTCCAGGCGGGCCCGCATCTCCTCCACCGAGTGCGTCTTGCCGGGCCATTCCTTGTGGATGAACTGGCCGAACTCGTCGATGAACGGGAAGAACTCCTCGGCGCTCCACGGCGCGCCCTCAGGCGAGGGGCTCACGCCGGCGGCGCGGATGTTGTCGATCTCAAATGCGTGGTCCTCTTTCGGCCGAGGAACGAAGACGATGAGCTGCGTGACGTTCGACGTGTCTAGGACGTCGGCACCGGCGGGTACGCCCCTCATGTTGATGAACTCAAGCTCTTGGCCGGCAAAGGCATTCCAGGGAAAGGGCACTTCAAGCACGCCACTCTCGCCCGGCCCCAGGTCGAGGGCGCCCGTCTCGCAGTGCCGGCGGCCATCCGCGCCCGGGTTGTCCACGCGGCAACGCACGGCAACGCGATTCGTGCCGGTGTTCTTCACGTCGAGGGCGAGATGGCCGTACTGGCTCAGGTCCCACTTGCCTTCGGGGGCCGCCAGCACGATGCCCGGCCAGGGATGTTTGTGTCTGGTTAGCAGCGTTAGTCTGCCGTCGTCGGTCCAGCAAATCGCGGCATCGGTCGCGGGAACGGACTCCACGTCGAAGCCCGCGCTGAAGTCGAAGAGCACCACCGGCGGCGCTTGGGGCGAGGGCGCGGCGCTGCCTGCGACGCAGGTGACGAGCAGGGACAGAACCGCCGCTGCCAGAGCAACTCCGCGTGACGCCTCCGCAATGTGCGCGCACACTGCAGTGAAAGGCCGATCCATCGACTATCCTCCATATGAGGCCCTATCGGGTGTCCTGCCGAAGTGTACCAGAACTGATCTGAGGCATCCAGGAAGCCAGGGGGTCCTCCCCAGAGACTCTATCCCGGTGTTCTGACGGCTCTCAGGCGTGTCCCATCGCCATGTAGCAAGGGCACAAGGTGCGGGAATACCACGAGAGAGGCTGCACGAGCGCCCTGGGCACCAGATCAGTTTCTGGACAGCACGCCCGTGGAACTCCCTTGCCCTGGCATCCGTCCAAACACTGGCGAAGAACACAGGCTCTGTCCATCGGGACGAACAGGAGGTGACGGGATGGTCTTGGGGATCGGTCATCACGGGTCGCGAACGGGCCCCCCGCTTCTGCTCACAGCGGGGAGGTTCGACTGCCTCAGGAAGGGGAGTCTTGTGAGGGCCTTGGGTCTTGTGTTCCTGCTGTTGCTTCCGGCGGGCCTGGGATGCCGCCGCGGTCCCGCGGAGCCGACACCCAGCGCCGCGAAGACCAACGATGCCGTGCGGCCCGTTCCGAGACCACTGATCTCTCGGTCGGTGTACGAAGACGATGTGCTGGAGGCAGTCTTTCGCTATCAGTTCAGCCATGATTCCTCCGGCCTGCAAGGGCGTGCCAGAGTGTTCTTCCTGTCCGTCTACGACCACGATCCGAGCAGCAATCTCATGGAGAGGTTCCAGGGACATGAGCCGCCCGTAAGGCGAGTGTCAGACTGTGAGCATTCGGATGAAGCTCGCGGGAGCAGCGCCATCTGGGTCGTGGACAGCAACACAGGCGAGCCGGGCCTGATCTACCGCGTGGAACGCATCATGTGGCTCACCGACGCGGAAGCTGAGGTGACAGGCGGATACTACGCCGGCGGGCGCGCCGCCTCGGGAAATCTCTACCGCGTCGTGCGCGAAGGCGAAGAGTGGGTGGTGAAGAAGGACACGCTGCAGTGGGTTTCGTGAGTGCAAGATGCCGGAACTGCCCTCCGCTGTGGCAGCGCTCTGGGAGTTCCGACTCAGGTACGCGCGGAGTAGGACAGGAGTCGCGAATTCGCGCTGCCGTCCGATGAGCGAGCAGGGACGCCTCGCCGCCGTCTAACGCCAGCAGGAAGTACGGGTGCGGGCCTAGCTCGCTCGTGGTCGCACGCCGCGCCTGGCCGTAGGCTTCTGCTAGCTGCCCGCCAGGCGCTGATCTGGGTATCGGGGAAGAAGCGGGGCTCGGGGTCCACCGGTAGTGTCTTCGCTAGCTTCTCCGGCTTGTTCCATTGCTCGCCGCGGTGTATCACCTCGGGCACAGGCGGAATCAGCTTCTGTCTGCGCTTCTACGCGTCGCTTCGGCCGACGCCTGGTTCAATGCATCGGCAGTCATGGCTGCCTGATTCGGGGTGAGCAGAAGACTCCGCCTAAGAGCCGGGAACCGCACGGACACCATCGGATCGCGCGTTTCAGAGCTGCTCGTGACGCTCACCTCGAAGCTCATCTCTGCTGGCTCGGCAAACTGGCGGAAGGGCCACTCAATGCTGTCTTGCTGCCTACTCATTCCCTCGTCCTCTCTTCCGAAAGCGATGGCATGCCTTCTTGCACTGCAGTCGGAGACCTCTGAGTGCGCTACACGATCGGGCACCCAGGGGATTTGCCCTATGGTCTGAAACCATTCTGCGGCAGGCGTGGGGCTCTTTCCTTCCCCAGAGAGTCACGCATGTCGCTTAACACCGCGTGACACGGCTGTACGTGGACGCGGAAGTCGGATTGTTGACAGCCGAGCGCGACCTATTGGACTCGTGTCAGCGCGATCTCAGGGTTGCTCGGCAGGGACCTGCCGTCCCCGCGACAGTTAACAGGGACTGGTGGTCTCATGGCAGAATCGTCGGTGATGGCCGCGGGCAGACAGCCACATGAGAATCGTGCCTGGTCGCTGCGAGGAGGGTCGAGTCATGACAGAAGAACGCGAGACTCCTAGGGTCACTCTAGAGATCGTGTCTCAGAAGGGGGAATGCCCCAGTGGGCACAAGGTGGGTCAGAAGTTCGATGTCAGCGGGGCCACTCCCGGAGGTCTATGCCCATCAGCTTACCACAGTGCCTATCCAGCTATCTTTGCCCTGAAGTTCGGCGGGCAACTACCTTGGGAGGAGAAGGAAGGCACAGCACACATCGCCTGCCCTGACCCAGAGAATCCGGTGGTCATGAAGATAACACGCGAAGGCTAGCCTATGTAGTCCCCGAGAGTTCGTCGAACGCGTCGCGTGGCGTCGTGCCGCTCCGTCTGCACCATGACCGTGGGGCGGGGTCGCTGTGCTAGCAAGCGACCTGACGGAAGTGCCTGCGGAGATGGGACTATCAGCACCTCGAGAGGATTATCTCGGCGAGGCGCCGGCGGCGCTGGCAAACCTGATCATCTCGGGGCGAGCGCTTGACGTATCGCTCACAGACTGGTGCCACGTAGCGCATTTCCTCAATGGCACCGGGAAACTCCATCTCAGAAAGAGCAAGCAGCGTGTAGTAGAAGGGAAAGGCCCGCCACCTGCCATTGCCAGCGCGCAGCGTCCTCAGCACTTCTACGCCAGCGCTCAGGCAATGCTCGCCGCCGTCAAACTCCTTCGCCGTCATGTGACGCCAGAAGGCGGGAGTGCAGGTGCCGCAGCAGTACATGCCATAGGGGCGCTGCTTCGGAAGCCGGCTCATGATCCCGTGCCGCGCGCGCTCGAGAGCTTGTTCGACCTCGCGCCCGGCCACGTCGAGAAGGATCAAGGCTCGGCAAGCTTCCTCTCCCAGGATATGGCTGGCGCTGACAAGTGAGCCAGGCTTCTCGCCAGTGAAGACTCGCGTGATCTCTTTGCGATCCTCTTCGGTTGGCGCGAACATGTCTGCATAGGAGCCAGGCAGGCCCTGGCGGCTGGCGATCCATCTCGCCGTCTCTTTCTTCTCTTCGTTCGAGATGCGTCTTTGACAGAACAACGCCTCATTGATAGCGTCCAGTGTGGCCGCGAGGCTCCTGGTGTCAAGCAGCTTCATTGTCTCCTCCTGTCTGCTCTATGGTGCCCAGAATCTGTGGCCTTCAGGAACCGCGCTACTCCAGGCGCTCTCACCGGCAACGGCTGGGTTCAAGCCTGCGGAAAGGGAATCCTGCCAGAAGACCTCCGACTCCAGGAGCGCCGTCTGCTGGGCATGTATGTGCCGATGCCGGGTCGCGGAAGGCGCCAGTGAAAGGGCGTGCGGCGCCACTGCCTTCCCTTCTAGCCACCCATCAGGTGCCAGACGACGCCGATGACGACCAGCAGTATGCCAGCCGGGATCGCAATCCTGATGACACACCCCACAAGTCGTACGAGGAGACCGACCGCGATCATAGCAGGCCCGAGAACGATCAGGGCGATCGGCACAGCTGACCTCCATTCCAGTACTAGGTCGGCTCGGCACTTCCCCTGCGCGGCTCCTAGCGATCATTCGCTCTGTCAGGGCTGTCGCCTGCTGCCAGCGGCCTGCTCAGCTTCCCCACGGCCGTCTGCTTCGTGCGGGTGTCGGAGTGCAGGTACGCGTGGCGGCCTCGCCATTCCACACCGACGGCATGTGCGATGTCAGCGCCGATAGGGACCTATCCCAACAGAGGCCACATGAGCGTACCGATGCACAGCAGGAGGGCTGTTGACACGCCGCCTGATGGGGGCCGCTGCAGGCGAGGTCCTCGGGGGGCCGGGAACATCGGCCTATCAGGCGGGGTCTAATGCAATAGGTGTGGTGCCATGCCCGTCGCCACGAAGGAGTGGCGGAGATCTCCTGAGGAGAGCAACCGGGGGCGGCCGCAGCTAAGGCCCACGGGAACGTAGGCGGCTAGAAGGGGAACTGGATAGGTCAATGTCGATGCGTCACTCGTTGAGGATGAATGCCCTCACAATCACCGCTCTCGCGGCCATCCTGGTGTGGCCGACTGCTGGGGCCTCGTGGGATCAGGCACTGGACGCGGGTATCCCGTCCAAAGGCGGGAAGGCAGAGGTCGGATCAGGCCGTGGAGGCTACAAGCCGAGGCCAGATGGTCCCTACGTGACGTACTACAAGACAGGCGAGAAGTGGGCTGAGGGATACTACAGGAACGGCGAACTCGAGGGCCTCTTCACGAACTGGTTCAAGAATGGGCGCATGATGAACCAGTGCGTC
Source organism: Candidatus Hebobacterum abditum (assembly GCA_029821875.1). Lineage (GTDB taxonomy): Bacteria > Armatimonadota > Hebobacteria > Hebobacterales > Hebobacteraceae > Hebobacterum > Hebobacterum abditum. The sequence goes on from JALGXW010000014.1 coordinate 60,972, forward strand.
TACGTGAACGGGGAGCGACACGGTCTCTTCCTTTCCTGGCACGCCAACGGTGCCAGGCGGGAGCAAGGGCAGTATGCACATGGCGTCAAGACCGGTGCCTGGACGAAGTGGGACGACCGGGGGCGCAAGAAGAGCACGATAGAATGGCGGAACGGCAGACCGAATGGTGACGCCACCCTCTGGCATGACAACGGAACCATGTTCAAGACGGGACGTTTCCGGGATGGGGAAGAGACGGGGTTGTGGATCACCCGAGATACGGATGGGGCGAAGCTGTCAGAGGCGGCATGGCGGGAGGGGCGTCTTCACGGCTTGGCGATGAACTGGTGGAAGAGTGGCAGGAAGAGAAGCGAGGGATCGTACAGAGACGGGAAGATGGACGGGACATGGCTTGAGTGGGACGATAACGGCATCCTGAGAGTCGTGCAGGACTACCGGGAGGGGGCTCTCCATGGGCGGCGGACCGTGTGGAACAGCGACGGGAGGAGATGGCGGGAGTTCTTATACGCCAACGGTGAGCTCAATGGGGAATGCCTCGAGTGGCACGAGAACGGCGAACTGAAGGGCGTCGGCTTGTACAAGGATGGTCACAGACACGGTCGGTGGCTGGCGTGGGACGACGAGGGGAAGCTTACCGAGGAAGAGCTCTACGAGCAGGGCGAGCGGGTGTGCCTAACTAACTAAGCGCGACGGCGACCTGGCGCGGCGTGCGCGCATCAACGGTGCACGATGTAGGAGTGGAGCATCCGGACGGGGTCTCTGCGGATCACAGGGGTCCAGCTTCTGGGCCCACATGCACATCGAGCACTGTGTCGAGAACGGTGTGGTGCAGGGCTACGAGGACGGCTACTACCACCCCGATTACGTAGTCACCCGCGACCAGATGGCGGTGTACGTGGCGAGGGCGTTTGGGTTGGTGAGTTAGCCCCGCGGCTTCGGCCCTGCGGCGAAGCTCAGAGTAGACGGCGAGGCCCTGGCGGAAGCCGAAGGCTCGGCGTTAGCGGCCCGCATCGTGCCCTGCCCCCCTGACTGCCCTCACAGCCCCCTCACTCGGCGCGTGGATTCGCGCCGGCTTCGCGTTATACTAGGCAGAGGACCCAGGGCGTAAAGGCCCTTCGCTGCGACCGAATCCAAGGGGGAGTGGCAGTGGCGATCGAGGGAACGCGGGCACAACCCATCGTGTCTGCCGAACCTGAGGCGGAGCTGGTCCGCCGAGTGCGCCTGGCAGATCAGGCCGCCTACGCCGACTTCTGCCGGCGCTTCGGGCCCCCGCTCCACGGCTTCGCCGCCTCTCGCCTCTCCGGCGACCACGACCTGGCCGAGGACATCATGGTCCAGACCCTTGGCTCTACGGCATCGCCCGCCGCCAGATCCAGGCCGAAATCCGCAGACAGAAGAGGCGCAAGTCCGTGCCCGCCCACGCCCAGGTACCCATCGACACCATCAACGAGGTCCCGTCTGCGGGTGACATGGCGGCCGATCTGGCCGACCGCGTCGACGCGCAGCGCAAGATCGCCGAGCTATCCCGATTCCTTTCCGACAGCGAGATGGAGGTGCTCACCCTTCATTGGGTGGACGAGTTCTCGGCCAGGGAGATCGCCCGCATAGTGGGCCGCTCCCACCGCGCGGTCGAGTCCCTGCTCCATCGGGCCAGGCAGAAAGCACTGGAAAGGTGGGGTGACCATGCTGACTGATCCAAGAGAACAGCACATCGCCGCCGCATTCAAGGCCGCCCGGCCCCTGCCGAGGGCGGGATGGGATGGCCGCGCCCTCGCGGCGATGGCCGAGACCCAGCCGCGCCGGCATCCGAATCTGCTCACCTTCATCATCGTCGCCGCGCTGCTGCTCTTGCTCGCCGCCGGCGTCTTCGCCGCGGTGCGCTACTTCTTCGTTGAGGGGACGCTGCATTTCCACGAATACCGCGGGCCCCTCCCAGGGCATCAGGAGCCTCAGGAGCCCACCGCACGTTTCTTCGGCGGCGAGCTGCAGTGGGAGACAGATGCCCGGCCCTCCGAAACGGGGGACATCGCCCCGGTCAGCGGCAAGGTGGTCTACTGGTGGGAGGACACGTGGCCCCCCACGCGCACCGAAATCCTCGTGTCCAACCTCGACTGGTCCGACGAGGTCAACCTCACTGAGATCGCCGGGATCGGTGGCATCAACTGCGTCCCGAAGTGGTCTCCTGACGAAACCATGATCGCCTTCCAGCACTGCGACCCCGTGGAGGGCCTGCTGAACTGCAAGGCCGGATTCCACCTGTGGGTGATGAATGCGGACGGCTCTGATGCTCACCGGGTCATGCCTGAGGGTGCGCCTCCCACCGATTGCGGCACCTGGTCGCCCGACGGCTCCCGCCTCCTCACTTACATTCGGGAGCCGGACTCGTATGGGGAGCAGATCGGCGCGATCAGCACCGACATCTGGGGCACAGACATCCTAGTGTTGCCCAATGTTGGGCGGTCCGGCTCTTGGTCTCCCGATGGCACCATGATAGTCAGCGACTACGCCGAGAAGGGGGAGTTTGATGGCCAGGAGGGGCGGTGGAATCAGCTTCTCCTCACAAATGCCGATGGCAGCGAGCCCAGAGTCCTGGTGGAGCAGTCCATTGCTGAGGCAGACATCCGCGCCCACTATCCAACTGAGGACCAGCTCGCGCAGATTCCCGATGTCGATATCCTCGTCGAGGCCGCGCAGTACTGGGCGGGGCCATGCAAGCCGGTATGGTCTCCCAACAGCGACAAGATCGCCTTCCTCGCCGCCCTGCCCTTCGAGCCGGACGGGCTCGACAACAGGCGGCAGGCTGAGGTCTGGGTCTACGACCTTACCACCGATGAGCTGATCAGAGTCACGAACGACGATATCATGCAATCCAACATCATCTGGAAGTAGCCCTCGCTGAGATACCACCACGAGCAGTCACCATAGCCGACATCGCTCTCAAGCAATCGAACGCTGTTGCATAGAAGAGAATAGCAATCGACCGTTTTATAAGATAGCGATAGTTCGTTTTGCTGGATAGGGCCGTACTGACGGCTTCACGGACGTCTGGCGGACGGAGGGAGAGACAGATAGTGGCCTTGCCCCCCCGTCGCCCAATCACACATCTGTTGAGCCATATTGCCCAATGGTGGGAGGTGTTGAGATGTTGCGGCGAACTGTGTTGCTTCTTGTCGTAGTCTTCCCCATCCTCTGCCTATCTGCGTCGAGCGTCCTCGCGGACGCCGACCTGGCCGCCACCACCGAGCGCGTCAGCGTCAGCTCTGCTGAGGCTGAAGGGAACTACAGAAGCAACTGGTCCTCCGTCAGCGCGGACGGCCGGTATGTGGCCTTCAGTTCCCTTGCCGACAACCTGGTGGCAGGCGACACGAACGGGGTCGTTGATGTCTTCGTCCGCGACCGTGTGACTGGCATCACAGACAGGGTGAGCGTAAGCGGCGCCGGGGAACAGGGCAACGACTGGAGCAACTGGCCCTCCATCAGCGCGGACGGCCGGTATGTGGCCTTCATGTCCACTGCCAACAACCTGGTGGCAGGGGACACGAACGGGAGCTGGGACGTCTTCGTGCGGGACCGGGTGAGCGGCGAGACCGAGCGCGTCAGCGTCAGCTCTGCTGAGGTAGAAGCGAACGGCGGCAGCGGGGGCGCCGTGAACCTCCTCGCCATCAGCGCGGACGGCCGGTATGTGGCCTTCCTGTCGGAGGCCACCAACCTGGTGGCCGGCGACACGAACGGGAGCAATGACGTCTTCGTGCGGGACCGGGTGAGCGGCGAGACCGAGCGCGTCAACGTCAGCTCCGCTGGGGCTGAAGCGAACGGCCCCAGCGGTTATTCAGTGATCAGCGCGGACGGCCGGTATGTCGCCTTCATGTCCGATGCCACCAACCTGGTGCCCGGGGACACGAACGGGAGGGCTGACGTCTTCGTGCGGGACCGGATGGCCGGCGAGACCCAGCGCGTCAGCGTCAGCTCTGCTGGCGTAGAAGCGGACGGCCGCAGCGACGAGAACTCCATCAGCGCGGACGGGAGGTATGTGGCCTTCGGCTCCAGGGCCAGCAACCTGGTGCCCGGGGACACGAACGGCACCAGGGACATCTTCGTGCGCGGGCCACTCGAGTACTACGACGGCCCGCCTCCCACGTTCGATGATGTCTCACCAAGCTTCTGGGCCTTCGATGAGGTCGAAGCGTGCGCCGCTGCCGGCATCGTCTCGGGCTACGGGGATGGTCTCTACCATCCCGAGTTGGGCGTGACCAGAGATCAGATGGCGGTCTACATCTCCCGGGCTTTGGCCGGCGGCGATGAGAACGTGCCAGACTTCACCGCCACCCCGACCTTCCCCGATGTCGGCGACACGCACTGGGCCCTGAAGTACGTGGAGTACGCCGTCTCTTGTAGCGTCGTCTCCGGCTACCTCGACGGCACCTACCGTCCTGAGTATCCAGTGACCAGAGACCAGATGGCGGTGTATGTTGCCCGTTCCATCTGCGACCCGACGGGCGAAGACGGCCTAACTGACTACGTCCCGGCCGACCCTCGCAACTTCCCCGATGTGTCCTCCGGCTTCTGGTCCTACAAGCACGTCGAGTACTGTGTCGAGAACGGCGTGGTGGCCGGCTACCTTGACGGCTACTACCGCCCCGATTACGTCGTCACCCGCGACCAGATGGCGGTGTACGTGGCGAGGGCGTTCGGGCTGATGCCTTAGCCTGGCTAGTGCAACACTTCGCCCGTCACGAGGAGGTAGCCAGCGTACCACTTGGTGCCGTCGTATCGCTTGGGGTCGTCCATGGTGACGCCGCGCTCCGCCAGCAGCTTCACCTTGTCGGGCTGCTCGTCATCGATCTCGAGCCTGATGGTGTGCTCCTCGTCGGGCAGGTCGGTGGCGGCGATCATCACCGTGACGCGGTGGCCCGTACACCAGGAGTCGAACCGCGGCACGATCTTCGGCTTCCCATCGTCGACGGTGACGATGATCTGCCCGCAGTCGGGGCCGACCATGTCGTAGACCATCACGCTGGTGCCGCGGAAGCGGAAGGCGATGCTCTCGCCCGGCTCCTCGGCCAGCCACAGCGCGTCGAGCTTGTCCCCGAACTCCGCGCCCTCGCGGAGCTTCCTCACGGCCGGATCGATCACCACGTCGAGCTTCCGCCATCCGGCGCTCAGCTCCGCGCGGTCGAGCGGGATCGGCTTCGCGTACTCGAAGTTATCCTCGCGAAAGGGATCGGGCAGGGAGTGGGGGCCGGGCTGGCCCGCGCCCTTCATCTTCTCGATCGAGCGGGCGACGGCCTCCGCGTAGAGCCGGTGGCCGGCATCGTACGGGTGGATGCCATCACCCGAGAAGAGGATCCTGTCGCCGAGGGCGGCCTTCTCCTCCTCGGTCTCCGGCCACCGGCCGGTGAAGACGAGCTTGCCCTCGTGTTCGAGGCGGGCCACCTCCAGCCCCATGAGGATGGTCGGCATATCGTAGTGCTCGGCGATGTCCGCATGCTCGGTGTAGGTGTGGGGGACCTCGCCCTGCCTCAGACCCTTGGTCATCCATTGCCCCACCACGAAGACGAAGCAGATATCGATGTCGGGGTCGGCGCGGCGGGCCTTGCGCACGATTCCCTCTATCGACTTGTGGATGCGCTCACCGGAGGTCGACAAGTCGTTGCCCGCGAACTCGATGAAGAGCAGATCGGGATTGTGACGGAGCACATCGCGCTCGAGCCGGAAGACTCCGAGGTCGGAGCTGGTGCCGGAGATGCCGGCGTTGATCGCCTCGATGCGCGCCTGGGGGTACTGCTCCCGGAACCACTCCTCGGTCATGGTGCGCCAGCCGGCGGACTTCGTGATGCTGCCGCCCAGGTAGGCGATGCGCACCTCGCCGCCTCGTTCGAGCTTGTGGAGGGCATTGGGCAGGCCACCGCGGGGAACGCACTCAGGCGGCAGGCGGAGAGGCGATTCATCGGCCGATCCACTGCCACAGGCAAGGGCGATCACGAGCACGACCACCAGACCCAGAAACCACGTCATCGATCCGTCTCCTTCCTCACCATTCGCTGGCTAGCTATGACGCAGCGCCCGCGGGGTCCTTCCTGGATGGCTCCCGGGGGCGCTGCGGTCGTCCGGCCGCCGCGTCAGTGGCAGCGGCTAGCGGACCCACGTAAACCTGTGGTAACATGTAGACGTCTTCTACGTGAGGACATCCTCGGGGGATTCGCGCCGGGTCTCGCTCTCTGTGCTCCCCAAGGGAGGCAAGTGAGATGAGATGCGGATTGGTGGCGACGGTTCTACTCTGCTTCATCCTCAGCATGGGTGGAGCGGCCTTCGGCCAGGCCGACTTCGTCTACTTCAGCACGGATTTGGGCACCGTTCCCTACTACGAAGCGATGGCCGTGCTGGCCTTTCAAGGGTTAGTGAACCGGGACGGGCCGCGCTTGTACGTGAACACGAGGACGTTGCATCCGTGGTCGGGACCGGATCCCAAGTCATGGCGCAACGAATGGGACGAAACGTGGCTCTCGATCTTCGACTCCCGGGGCTATCAATACGAGACGGTGACCTCTCTATCGGCTCTCTTCGAGCGACCCAACTTCCGTTCCGCGGTCTCGGGGCTCGTCATCTACGATCCTGACCAGCTCGCGTCCTCGGCGTGGATCGCCATGACGATCGCTGGCGTCGAAGACCGTCTGCCCGTGACCGCGGACTTGCTGTCGGTCGTGCCGAACCTCACTACGTGGTGGCCAGACCAGTTCGACCTGCGCCCGTTGGGCGACAAGGTGGCCGAATACCAGTGGCTCGTTGACAACTACCTCCTCGCCAGCAGCGACGAGGCGGCCTATGTGGTTGGACACGATTCCCCGTACGGCGACCCGGGAGACATATTCGGCCTGGACTATGCGGTGGCGAAGGGGGCCTTCGTCTTCGACTTGTCGCTTAATCCGGACCGTCCGCAAGAGGAAGCGCTGGCCGACGCGATCGTGCGGCATCTTGCAGCTCCCGCGCCGATTCTTGGCTACTACGGTGAAGTGAGCAGCGGCGACTACGCAGCAGAGCGCGGCAACTACGTCATCAACACGGTCTGCGCCTCCAACCTCAGCTTCCATCACCAGATACCCCGGCAGTCTGCCGATCCGCTGGTGCAGACCACGCGCTACACGCCCGAGGAGTTGGAGATCGATCCGACCAAGTACTATCTCGCGTTTGTCTTCACGGACGGCGACCGCTTGGCACATCCCACCCGCCTCTACCGGGCCGGGGCCTGGTTCGATCCGGCTCGAGGACACGTCCCGATGAACTGGGGGCTTAACGCGAACTTCTTCCGAGAGCTTCCGGCGATGGTCGAGTACTACTACTCCACCGCGACCGAGAATGACTACTTCTACGCCGGTCAGGACACCCGCGTGAGCCGCCTGCCAAATCGCGGCGACTACGCAGCGTTGTTTGCCCAGTCCATGGCCGACTTCGACCTCAACATTGCATCCATGCTCGACGACAACTTGGACCCGACGATCTGGGACCCGTTCCTTGCGGCCTCGGGCATACAGGCCGTGGTCCACACGCGAGCGAACGAGCTGATGTTCCTGGGAGACCACGTGCCTTTCCTGCCCAACCGTTTCGACTGGCCGTGGTTCCACGGCGGCGGTGCCACCTCCGCCGAGATCGCGGCCGACATCATGGCAACGATGTCCGCAGGTCCCCCGCCGGCCTTCGCCACCATCACCGACCTGCTGCTCGACTCACCCTCGGCGGCGAAGGAGGTGATGGACTACCTGACGCCGCACGGATGCGTTTTCGTCCGCCTCGACGAGATGGGCGCTCTCGCCCGGCAGATCGACCACTTCTACGATATTGGCACGAAGTACTGGGCTCACGACGAGGTGGAGGCATGCTTCGAGGCGGGGATCGTGCAGGGCTACTCGGAGACACACTACCAGCCGACGCTGCCCGTCACCCGCGATCAGATGGCGGTGTACATCTCCCGCGCCCTGGCCGGTGGCGACGCCAACGTCCCCGAGTTCACCGACACGCCGACCTTCCCCGATGTGCCGGAGGGATCTTGGGCGCTGGACTATGTGGAGTACGCGGTCGATCAGAACGTCGTCGGCGGCTACGGGGATGGCACCTACCATCCCGAGTATGAGGTCGACCGGGGGCAGATGGCGGTGTATGTCGCCCGCTCCCTGGTCGCGCCGAGCGGGGAGGCGGCGCTGGCCGATTACGTCCCGGCCGACCCGCGCAACTTCCCCGATGTGGCGTCTGACTTCTGGGCCTACACGCACGTGGAGTACTGTGTCGAGAACGGCGTGGTCGCGGGCTACCTCGACGGCCTCTATCACCCCGAGATCGTTGTCACCCGCGACCAGATGGCGGTGTACGTGGCGAGGGCGTTTGGGTTGGCGGGGTAGGCGGAATGGGCCGGGGGGCGGAGGGGAAGACAGAGTGAGTCGGGCCGGGACACCATCCGTGTCTTCTGCTGGGAGATGCCCGGGGGAAGGTGGTTAAGGTGAAGACGAGATGGATTCCAGGGATGCTCGCGGTGGTTGTCATCTGTTCCGTGGGCGGCGCGGCGGAGGCTCAGCAGTTCTCTGACCTTGCCCCTGCGCTGGGGCTCCCCGGAGCGGTCGGCGCTGCCTGGGGGGACTACAACGACGACGGGTACGCGGATCTGTTTGTCGCCGGCAACGACTATCTGGGGTACGGCGCTCGCCTCTTCAGGAACAACGGCAACCTGACCTTCGCCGATGTGAGCGCGGCGATGGGCATCTCCATGACCACTGAAGGGCAGATTGCGCCGGCCTGGGCCGACTACGACAACGACGGCGATCTCGACGTCTTCGTCGGGTCGGACGGCCTCGTTCCGAAGCTCTACCGCAATGAGGGCGACCACTTCGTGGACGTCGCGACGGAGGCCGGGGTCGCGTCCATCATCGGCTCCCTCGCAGCTCGCACCGCGGCCTGGTGCGACTACGACGGGGACCACTGGCTCGACCTCTTCGTTTCCGGCGGCGGGCCCCGACTGCTTCACAACAACGGGGATGGAACTTTCAGTGACGCCACTTCGTCGGCGGGCATGACCGGCCCGGCAGAGCCCGAGGGCGGGAACTGCTGCGCATGGGGCGACTACGACGACGATGGGTGGCCCGACCTGATCGTCACGCGAATCGAGGGGCGGCGGCCTCTTCTCTATCACAGCAACGGCGACGGGACCTTCTCGGAAGAGGGCGGCTTCCTGTCTGTGGTCGACGGTGGCGTTGGCGTGGCCTGGCTGGACTACGACAATGACCGGCTCGTGGACTTCTACATCACCAGCGGCCCGCCCCAGGCCAGAGACTGGCTGTTCCATAACAACGGCGATGGCACGTTCACCGATGTCGCAGCTTCGGCCGGAATGGCCGGTGAGGCATCATCTTCTGATTCGGTGGCCTGGGCGGACTACGACAACGACGGCTATGTGGACATCTATGTTGGCAACACGCAGACCGGCGGGGAGTCGCTGCTCTACCACAACAACGGCGACGGGACGTTCACGAACCGCGCTCCCACAGAGGGAATGGCGGGGACCTACCACGACGAGGCCGCAGTGTGGGCCGATGTGGACCTGGACGGGAAGGTGGATCTCTTCCAGGCGGGCCAGTTGATCTCGCGCTTCTTCCACAACAACGGGCCGGCCGGCAACTGGCTGCGGCTGCGCGCGCTCACCAACGCGACCGGCGCGGCTACGATCAGCGAGTTCCCCGCCCGTGACGCCATCGGCGCCCGAGTCGAGCTCAACCTCGACAATGACGACGGCTTTCCTCCCGGCCGCACTGTGGTCCGGATGATCGACGGCGGCTCGGGATTCATGAGCCAGAACGAACAGGTGGCGCACTTCGGGGTCGGCGACTCGACGGTCGTGTGTGTGCGGGTGTTGTTCCCCGACGGCAGCATTGTCACCCACCGCAGCGTGCCGGTCAACCAGCAGATCACGATCAGAGACATCCCTGTGGGGCCCCAGGGGACCTTCCCCGACGTGCCTCGCGACTTCTGGGCCTACGAGGCGATCGAGAAGTGTGCGGAGGTGGGCATCGTCGCGGGCTATCCGGACGGCCTCTACCATCCCGAGATCGCCGTCACCCGGGATCAGATGGCCGTCTACATCTCCCGTGCCCTGGCAGGTTCGGACTTCGACGTGCCCGAGTTCACCGGCACTCCTACGTTCCCCGATGTCGATGAGATGCACTGGGCGCTGAGGCACGTCGAGTACGCGGTCGACCAGAACGTCGTCGCCGGCTACCAGGATGGCACTTACCATCCCGAATACGAGGTGACCCGGGACCAGATGGCGGTGTACGTGGCCCGCTCTCTCGTCGCGCCTGACGGCGAAGAGGGCCTGGCCGATTACGTGCCCGCCGACCCCCGCAACTTCCCCGACGTGGCCTCTGACTTCTGGGCCTATACGCACGTCGAGTACTGCGTCGAGAACGGTGTGGTGGCCGGCTACCTCGACGGGCTCTATCACCCCGAAATCGTCGTGACCCGCGATCAAATGGCGGTCTACGTGGCGAGGGCGTTTGGGTTGATGCCCTAGTTCAGCCGCCCGCGCGATCTGCCGTCAGGAGGACCAAGGGGCCAGCGTCGGGAAGCAGTGACGGAGTCACGAGTGAGTGCGAGTCACCGCGGCTCATCACGGAGGCGCTGGCATGGCTGGGAATCCGAGCGGAGAGAGGCCGTCGGAGCGTTTCATACAGCTGAGCGGCGTGATCCCGAAGCTCGCGGTGACGGCCGGCCTCGGCCCGCCGCGGACCGAATGCGGGGTGGGCGCGCTGATGGCCTGGGCCGACCGGCTATGGGCGATCAGCTATGTCTCCTCCGGGGCCGAGAGCGGCTCGGGCACCGGCCTCTATGAGATCGACGACGACTTCCGGATGAGCAAGCGGCCCGAGAGCTGCGCCGGCACCTACACCAACCGCTTCGTGCACTTCCCCTCCAACCAGCTCATCATCGGCCCGCATGTCATCGATGCGGATCGGAAGGTGCGCACCGTCGAGCCGCTGGTGGACATCCGCCTCTGCGCGACCATGGGCCATCTCGATGACCCCGAGGGCAAGGTGTACATGCTCGGCATGGAGGGGCTGCTGTTCGAGATGGATGTGTCCACACTCGAGGTCAAGCAGCTCTTCGATCTCAACCGCGAGCTGGACATCTCGCCCGACTGGGACGGCGACCGCGGCAGCGCGGTTCACCTCAAGGCCGGCTATACCGGCTTCGGGCGAGTCGTGGTGGCGAACAACAGCTATGACGAGCGCGACTTCCGCGGGCCGGAGGAGGCGGGCCGGCTGGCCGAGTGGGACGGCACGCAGTGGCGTGTCATCGAGAAGAAGGCCTTCGTCGAGGTGACCGGCCACGGCGGCTGGTGGCAGGCGATGTTCGCGACCGGATGGGATCGCGCTTCGGCGATCCTCCAGGTCTACACGGCCGGCAACGACACCTGGACGCGCTACCGCCTGCCGAAGGCCAGCCACACCTATGATCACGCCTGGTCCACCGAGTGGCCGCGCATTCGGGAGACCGAGCACGAGCGCTTCCTCATGGACTGCCACGGGATGTTCTACGAGTTGTCTCCCTATGTCTACGACAACCGCGTGTGGGGGGTGCAGCCGATCTCGAAGCATCTCTGGGTGCTCGGCGACTTCTGCTCCTGGCGCGGCCTGCTCGTGCTCGGCGCGGATAACGCGAGCCCTGCCATGGGTGCGAATCCGCTGGCGGGCGAGCCGCAGTCCGGCCTCTGGTTCGGCAAGACCGATGACCTCTGGCAGTTCGGCAAGCCGTCGGGCTGGGGCGGGGTGTGGTGGGAGGAGAGCGTGAAGGCCGGCGAGCCCTCCGACCCCTACCTCATGACCGGCTTCGACAGGAAGGCGCTCCACCTCAGCCACGGCTCGGCCGACCCGGTCGCCTTCACCGTCGAGGTGGACTTCCTCGGCAACGGAACCTGGAAGGAGTACGAGGCCTTCGAGGTCGGCCCGAGCGGGTACGCGCATCACGAGTTCCCCGATGGCTTCAGCGCACACTGGGTCCGCGTGACCGCCGACCGGGACTGCACCGCCACGGCCTACTTCACCTACACCTAGCTCGCCCGCCGCGCTGGGGGGCGCGGCACGCCATGCCATCCACAGATTACGAAGTCATCACCGCCGCCGACTGCGCCGACCTCCGCCCGAGGGCGGATGCGGTGACCCTCCCCGTCTGGCCGGAGTTCATCCTCCACGATCCCGTGGCGGAAAACTGGCAGGCGCTCTACGACGAGTTCCCGCAGTTCCAGTTCGCGCTCGTGCAGCCGGGCACAGATGAGATCGTCGCCGTTGGCGACAGCATTCCGCTCGCCTGGGAGGGCCGCGCCGAGGACCTGCCCGACACCGGCTGGGACTGGGCCGTCGAGCAGGGCCTCCGCGACGGCCGCGCCGGGCGAACGCCGACGGTGCTGTGCGGCCTTCAGCTCGTCGTCGCGCTGGACCACCAGGGCAAAGGCGTCAGCTCCCACGCGGTGCGGGCGATGAAGGCCATCGCCAAGTCCCGCGGCTTCGGCGCGCTCGTCGTGCCGGTGCGGCCGACGATGAAGAGCGAGCACCCGCACGTATCCATGGAGGAGTACATCGGGTGGAAGCGGGAGGACGGCCTGCCCTATGACCCGTGGCTTCGGGTGCACGTGCGCCTGGCCGGGGAGATCGTGAAGGTCTGCCCGGAGTCGATGCGGGTCACGGGCACGATTGCCGAGTGGGAGGAGTGGACCGGGATGCAGTTCCCCGCCGCCGGCGACTACGTCATCCCCGGCGCCCTCCTCCCCATCACCATCGACCTCGACTCCGGCCTCGGCACTTACGTAGAACCGAACGTGTGGATGAGGCACGGGGTCTGAAGGCGGGCCCCCTCCGTTGGGCATGAGCCTCGGCCGCCTCGGGTGGCTTGCCTCCTGCCCTTCTCCCTCGGGCCGGCCACCGCGGTGTGCTGTGGGGAGGTGGGAAGCGCAGAGACCTACCGGATTGCTCGGATGCCGTCCCAGAGTAGGACAGCCCAGACCAAGATGAAGAGAGCAACGGACCAGACGCAGACCAGCGTTCTGGTTGGGCGCTGTAGCGGCCACCGCAGGACACACCATCCCCAGTCCACCCACTCACCTTCTTCCTTCCCTTCTTCCTCTTCCTTCCGCTTGCGCTTCCCCCACACCCACGTGCGCTTGCGCTTGTCATCCCAGTACGTATACGGCCCCTTTTCCGGTGCCTGACCGCTTCCCCAGATGCGGCCCTCGTACTCTCTCAGTCTAGTCTGCAGGACATCGAGTGAGATGGTGATCCTCAAGCCGACGACGATGGCGATGAAGCTGACCGCCAGACCGAAGACTGGCAGCACGATCCCCACAAGCCCCGGGGTCTTGGAGGCGTACGTCAGGGCTGCTGCGAGTATACCGTTTATCACCAGGAATAGCTGAGTGCGTTGCTCGAACGCCCGGTTCTCACTCGTCCGGAATCCGTGCAGCGTCTGGTAGTACAGGCGATCCTTTTCGTCGAGCGGCATGTCCCCCTCCTCATTCTTCTACCGGCAACTGGCAAGTCTGGCCAGCGTGGCTGCTCGGCAGACACCGCGCACTGGGTTCGTCGCATTACCGCTGCTTGCAAGGTAGAGAGGCCTTTGGCAGCAAGCCCAGGAGAGCTTGGAGGTGTCCGAGTGCGACTGTCGGCACACCCTTACGGCTGCGGCGGCCGATCGGCTTTCGCACAACGTAGACCGGCGTCATGCCGAATTCCCGGGCACCTTCGACATCCCGATCCCAGCTGTCACCAACATGAAGCGCCTCCCGCGGCTGTACAGCTAGTCCGGTCAGCGCGGCATCGAACAGTCTGGGGTCAGGTTTCAGCACGCCGACCCTATCCGATATCGCGACCGCGTCCACGCGCGGCAGCACTCCCAGCTTCCCCAGCGTCTCGACCTGCTCTGGAGTTGTGCCATCGGAGACAATGCCGATCCTCAACCCCAGGTCATTGAGTGATCTGAACAGCCTCACGATTCCCCAGTCCCGCTTGATCTGCCGTCGGACAAACGCTTGGTATGCAGCATGCCCGATCAGGGTCGCCTTCGGCTTGAGGTGTGCGCGCTCGGAGGCCTCTCTGAACACATCATATGGGAGGCCGAACAGGCGGTTCAGGTGGGGCGATGCGGATCGCCTCGCGACTGAGCCATAGTGACCTGCGAGAGGGCAGTCTGGTGCGGCGAGTCCCAAGCGCGCCAGGCGCGCAACAACGTACGCTAAACCAGCGTTCTCAATCCCGCTGGCATCGATGAGCGTGTCGCCGATATCGAAGACTATAGCCTTGAGCTGGTCGACAGAGAGCCGCATCTCCACATGAATTCGTAGGGAAGAGGCTTGCCTCCTGCCTTCCCCCGAAGGGCCGCCACCACAGGCTTGGGGGCCGGCAGGCCTCGGACTGGCTTGCGCCCGACAGGGTACTGTCGGGCGACCCACCTCGCGCCTGCGCACTTCGCCTCCACCGATCGGCAGCAAACGCCAAACGCGAGTGAGGGGGGCACGGGGGGACGAATCGCCGGGCTGCCCTGAGCGAAGCCGAATGGGTCGTCCCCCCGCTACACTCGCCGCCCCGGCAGGTGACGCTCGCATCCTCTGGTAGTCTTGGGGGCGGAGTCCTGGCGACTGGAGGTTGTGATGGCGGTGAGATTCGGTTATGTGGGCTGTGGGTTTGTGGGGCAGGGGGTGCACATCCCGAACTTCCTCGGAATCCCCGAGGTGGAGCCGGTGGCGCTGGCCGAGATCAGGCCGCAGCTCGGGGAGAAGGTGCAGCGGAGGTGGGGGTTCCGCAAGCTCTACCGCAGCCACCTCGAGCTGGCCGAGGATTCGGAGGTCGAAGCCGTCGGCGTGTCGGCCGCCTTCAGCGAGCAGTCCGCCATCGCCCGCGACCTGCTGCGCGCCGGCAAGCACGTCTTCATGGAGAAGCCGATGGCCCTCTCGCTGGCGGAGGGGGAGGAGATGCTGGCGGCCGGACAGGAGGGCGGCGGCCGGTTGATGGTCGCGTACATGAAGCGCTACGATGCGGGCGCGCAGCTCGCCAGGCAGTACATCGACGAGTTCCGCGCCGATGACTCAATGGGCACGCTCTTCTACGCCCGCAACCACGGCTTCTGCGGCCGCCAGTGGGATGCCGGCTTCCGCGGCCGAATCGAGACCGCCGATGAGCCGCGCCCCGAGCCCGGGCCCCCTCGCTGCCCCGACTGGATGCCGGAGAAGCACTGCGGCGCCTATGTCTGGTACCTCCAGCAGTACACGCACAACGTGAACCTGCTGCGGTGGTTTCTCGACGCGGGCGACGACGCTCGCGTGACCGCGGTCGATCTCGGCCCGGATGGATACACAGGTGTGGTGGTGTTTGAGATCAACGGCGTGCGCGCCATCATCGAGTCGGCGAACACCACGCACTTCGGCTGGGACATGAACACCCAGGTCTTCTTCGAGAACGGGTGGGTGAAGACGACCTCGCCGCCGCTGCTGCTGGACAACGTGGCCGAGGCGGTGGAGGTGTACCGCGGCGGCGACATCCAGCAGATCAGCCACCCGCTGCCCGATCCGATCCATAGCTGGTGCTATCGGCGGGAGGCGGAGCACTTCGTCGAGTGCGTGCAGTCGGGTGAGCCGTTCCGCTCCACCGGCGAGGACACCGTCACCGATATCCGCATGTTCGAGGATATCTTCAGGCTGTGGACTGAATCCCAGGCGTAGGCAGGCGCGGCCGGCCTGCGGCTCTGCTTCTCCTCAGCCGGCCTTCTTCTCCGGCGGCTCCGGCGGGTACTGCGCCCGCCAGGCGTCATCCGGAATGGTGGGATTCTCCCAGGCGGGTCCGAGTTGCTGGATCAGGCCAGTCATCTCGGGCTGCGCGCAACTCCGCTCGACGTGTGCACGCGTCACTGCTGCGCCGGTGGCGAGGCCGAGGTAGAGCAGGGCGAGAACCGCGCCGGCCGCTGGCAGCACGGCACGCAGGTTGCCTCGCCAGCGGGCCAGCAGGCCGAATCCCCGACGTAGCCGGAAGACAGCGACGAGCAGCGTCAACGTGAGCGACACAACTGCCGGGAATGCCAACAGGCCGATAAGCATCTGCTTCGGGATGACGGGAGCCTGCGGGGCCCACAGCGACATCGCCGCTCCGGCAGCTCCCACCGGCAGCGCGGCCATCAGCGCCGTTATCAGTTTGGGTCGGCCGCCGAGGCCCGCGGCGGCATCGGCCGTGCGTCTCGCCCGAGCACTCACCAACAGGAAGATCACCAGCAGCGAGGCGAGCTGCACGACGAGGGCCACGCCCACAAGCAGTAGAAACGCAGCTCGCGCATAGCGATCATGTCGGATCCCCGAGGAGTCTCGCCATTGCTGTGCGAGGTCCATTCTGAGGTAGTGCTTCACGAGGTCCTCGCGGACTTCAGCCTGCGCCTCTTCGCCGGCCTCGGACACGTAGACAGCATGCTCGCGCCCGTAGAAGATGCGACCCTCGTTGCGCCCACTGGGTAAAGGGCCTCCGGACAGGCCAGTCATCTCGTCCGAGCGCCAGTCCCACACAGGCCTGGCTCCCAGCGTGAAGCCCACCCCCGCGAACGCCCACTCGATATACGGGCCCCCGTTGGCGATGACTGATTCTTGATAATGTCTTGAGAAGGCCATCGCCGCATCCCAGAGCTGGACCGCCTCGGCATCACGTCCCTCGATGTGTGCCCGCGTTCCCTCGTAGCGGGCGATCCTGGCGACATCCTTCAACCGTACCGCGGACCACACACCGACACTGTGCCTCCCGATCCAGCGTCGCTCCGGCGCCGGCGCCCCCTCCCGGTCCAGGAAACGCTCCACCATCGCTCGCACTTCCCTCGAATGGCTGTCGGCAATTGGCAGCTCTGCCGCCTCGATCAGCCGGCTGCGCGCCTTCTTATCCTCGTGCAGCCCGTAGAGGACCCAGGCTTCGAGTGCCACCGGAAGGCCATTCTCCGGCTCGTCGTGCTGCCATCCATGGAGCGCGTCGAGCATCAACTGGGCGCGCTCCGGGTCGAGCTGCACGGGTGTTCCCTCGGAGGCGAGCGACTCGAGGACCCCCTGTGCTTGGGCGACCCGTTCCGGATTGCCGGCATCTCCGTCTATGACCAGTGTCCCCAGATGGTGGTAGCTCGTGCCACTCATGAGCTGCGTGACATAGGCGGCCCAGTAGGCAGGAGCGCGATGCGACTCGGCTGCCTGCTTCAGGAGGGCGGTGCTCTTCTCCCTCTGCTCCCAGGTGTCCTGCGGCTGCGGCATATCACGCCGCTGCCGTGATTGCGAATCCATGGCCGCCGCCGCGAGCATCTTGGGCTCATCCGCGTAACGTCGTTCGCACTCAGACAGATACTCGGGATCGAAGGCCTCGAAGTGCTCGCGGAGTGCTTCCATCCAGATGGAAGCCACATTGCGAAAGCCCGCGCCCTCTGTGACCATGCCCTCCGTCGGCTCTTCCGACAGGCGGAGCAGGGCCGCCGGGCCTGCGCACCTCTGCAGTCTCGCCTGATCCCGCAGCGGCGATGCGGCTGCGACGACCACGGCCACGAGTACGAGGATCAACCAGGAAGCTCTCATCTCGGCCCCCTCCCAGTGCTCGAGCGAGTGTGTGGCAGTCTCAGTGAGGAGATTCCACATGCCGAGGCCGCAGTGCTACCGCAGCGATCGGCGGCCCCGCTGTGTTGACACGGGGCGGACGTTGTGCTGCAATCACGTGACTCGTCCCAGCTTGTCCGGGGCACTCTCGAGGGCCGCTCACGATGTTTCCGCAGATCTGGCTGGTCGCGCCCGGTCTCTTGCTCGGCATGTATGCGACCCTGATCGGCGCCGGCGGCGGGTTCGTGCTGGTGCCGATGCTGCTCCTGCTGGACCCGGAGGCCGACCCTGATACGGTTGCGAGCATATCGCTGGCCGTGGTGTTCGTGAACGCGTTATCCGGGAGCATCGCCTACGGGCGGCTGGGGCGCATCGACTTCCGGGCCGGCAAGCTCTTCTCGCTCGTCGTGATACCGGGGGCGATCCTCGGGGCTCTGGCGACGGGCCTCTTCTCCCGCGGCATCTTCGACATCGTCTTCGGCGCCGTGTTGCTGTTCAGCTCGGGCTTTCTCTTCCTCGCCCCCGGGGGCGAGAGGGGCGTGCAGGTGGGCGACAGTGGGAAGGGCGTGTCCCCCACGGTGGTCGCCAGCGATGGACAGAGCTACACATATAGCTACAGCCCAAAGGCCGGGTGTGCGCTCGGCTTCGTGGAGGGCTTCTTCTCCAGCATGCTCGGCATCGGCGGCGGCATCATCCAGGTTCCGCTGCTGGTGCGTGTTCTCAAGTTCCCAACCCATATCGCCACCGCTACCTCTCAATTCATCGTCGCGGTGATGGCCTTCTGGGCCACCCTCGTCCATGTGGTGCGCGGCGATCTCGGGGCCGCCGAGACCCTCTCTCAGGGGCTGCCCCTGGCGCTCGGCGTCGCGGTAGGAGCACAGCTCGGCGCCTATCTGTCCGGCCGCGTCCGCGGCCCTACGCTGATCCGCTTTCTGAGCCTGGGTCTGGGATTCGTCGGCCTCCGGCTGTTGCTGGGGCAGGTGCTGTGACGCCCGATGCAACCTCTCGGCCCGAATCGGGATCATCGGTATGACTGCGGTTGAGCGAGAGCGGCCGTGGGTCCGCGGCAACCAGCATGACGAACGCGAGTGAGGGCGAACTCGTCGGGCTCACCGCGCGGCCCCTCCCTCCCTCACAGGAAGCAGGCCGCGCAGCCTCCCGGCAGGACCGCGCCGTCGGCCTCACGAACTCGCGTGTATAGCATGTCCCGCGGCCGCGAACCAGCCAGCAAACGCCGCCTGCTCGCGCGGATCGTTGTGATCGGCGCCGTGCTGGGCGCGGTCTGGCTCCTGGTCGGCGCGGCGCGTGCTAGGGTCCCTCCGCCGCCGCTGCCGATCCCGCACACGTGGACTCCTCCGCTAGACGGCGCGGCCGGGCTCGCGCGGGCGCGGGAGCAGGCGGCCGGCGCGAATGCGGTCATCTGCGTGCTCGACGCCGCGCGGGCCGATCACCTCGGCTGCTACGGCTACCCGCGCGACACCACTCCCACCATCGATCGGCTGGCGGAGGAGTCAGTGGTCTTCGACCGGCACTTCTGCCAGCACACCCAGACGAAGGGCTCCATCGCTTCGCTCTTCCTCTCCCAGTACCCGCACACCCATGGCGCGCTCCGCCATAGGAGGCCGCCCCGCGACGCCTTCAGCATCGAACAGGGATTCCAGCAGGCCGGCTACACCACCGCGCTGTTCGCCTCCAATATGTGGGTATCGCCCGTGAGGGGCATGGGGCTCGGGTTCGACTGGGTGGTCGCGCCCGGGGTGGACGCTCGGAGCCTGGGGCCAGCGCCCGGGATGCAGCTTGGGATCCTGGGGTCAGCGCGCGGCGACGAGCCGCCCGGCGAATCCCTGAACAACCGGGGCCCCGAGGCCCTGCTCGCGCGCATCGCGCGCTGGCTGGAGGAGAAACCATCGGGGCCGTTCTTCGCCTTTGTCCACTTCCTGCCACCCCACCTCCCCTATGCCGCGCCCGACGAACTCGCCCGCGCGTTCGCGGGGGAGCGACCCCCCACGTGGTGGAGGGGCCGGTTCCCTTTCCGCGAGGTGAGGGACGCCAACACCGCGGGGGACCACGCTCGCCCAGGCCCCGACCTCGTCAACCGCTATGACGCAAATCTGCTGTGGGCGGATCGCGTGGTGGGCGAGCTGGTGGGCCTGCTGCGGCGCGCCGGCGTGCTCGACCACACGCTGCTGATCATCACCGCCGACCACGGCGAGACCTTCGGCGAACACGGCTTCAAGTGGCACCCCGCCTGCCCCTATGATGAGACCATCCGCGTGCCCCTGCTCCTCCGCTTCCCGGGCGACGAGCGGCCCGCGGGGCGGGTGGCCGCGCTCACCGAATCCATCGACCTGCTGCCCACGATCTACGAGCTGCTCGGGCTGTCCTACCCGACCGAGTCGGTCCAGGGGCGTTCGCTCTTGCCGCTCCTCACGGGGGAGCAGCGCGCCGTGCGCAGCTACGCGTTCTCTCTGACCGAGGGCGACCCGCCCTGCGCGGTCATCCGCGGCGAGCGCTACAGCCTGCTGCTGTTCGAGGGCGGGAAGCTCCGGGCGCTCTACGATACCGAGGCCGACCCCTGGCAGACCCGAAACATCGCGGACGAGCAGGAGGACCAGGTGCAGCGGATGCTGCAGGCCTTCGAGGAATACGCCCGCGCCCAGCGCTACCCACCGCTCCAGTATCTCGACCCCGAGGCGCCCAGCTTGCTGCCCGACGCGCCGCCCGAAGAGCCGCTGTCACCGGAAGTCCGCGAAGAACTCGAAGCCCTCGGCTACCTGAAGTAGTGACTGAGGGCCGACGCTTTCTGAGCCTGGCTCTCGGGTTCGTCGGGCTCCGATCGCTGCGGGGGCAGGGCTCGGCGCTTCCCCGATCACGACAGGAGGGCAAGGGGCCTTGCCGAAGTGTGCCTTGAGTGGATCCTGCTCACTCCCGATACATGAGCGCCGACATGCGCGAGTCCAACCTGCTCCAGCCCGACAAAACGGGCCTGCTCGTCATCGACCTCCAGCAGCCGCTGCTGGAGGTGATGTGGAACCAGCAGGAGCTGATCGCCAACGTGCGACGCCTGGCCGAAGGAGCGCGGATCCTCGAGTTGCCGGTTCTCGTCACGGAGCAGAATCCCGAGAAGCTGGGCCCTACTGCGTCCGCCGTCGCGGAGGTGCTGGAAGGTCGATCGCCTCTTCCCAAGATGGCCTTCTCCTGCTGCCGGGAGGAGGGATTCATGGAGGCGCTGCGGAGCCTGGATCGGGGCGCCTGGCTGCTTTGCGGTGTCGAGGCACATGTCTGCGTCAGCCAGACCGCGGTCGACCTACTCGACCACGGACACGACGTTCACGTCGCTGCCGACGCGGTGGGCTCCCGCGTCCGGGCGAACTGGGAGGCGGGGCTGGAGCGAGCGCGACGAGCCGGCGCGATCATCACCACCACTGAGATGGCGCTGTTCGAGCTGCTCGAACGGGCGGGGACGGACCAGTTCAGAGCCGTGCAGCGGCTGATACGCTGATCCGCGAGCCATGATAGAGGCCACCTCGCGCCCGGCCGCTCGCCCTGGCGCGAAGGGCGCCCACGCAGAGTGCAACCTTTCGACCCGGATTGGGATCATTGGTATGAGGGCGGTCGGGCGAGAGCGGCCGTGGGTCCGGAGTAGGGAGCATGACGAAAGCGACTGACGGCGAACTCGTAGGGCTCACCCGGGGCGGCGACCGCGACGCCTACGGGGAGCTGGTGGCCCGCTATCAGGGCCACGTGTATGCCCTCGCCTACAGCCTCACGGAGAACTGGGCGGAGTCGCAGGACATCGCCCAGGAGACTTTCATCCGCGCCTACGTGAACCTCGACGGGCTCCGCGATCCGGAACGCTTCCCCGCCTGGCTGCGGCGGGTTACCTTCAGTGTGGCGATGAAGTGGCTGAAGGCCTACCGGCCGGGGCTGTTCCAGCAGCTCGACGGCCGGGTGGACCTCGACACCCTCGAGATCCCCGACTTCCGGCCGGGGCCGCCGGAGGTGGTGGAGAAGAGGGAGCTGGCCAGGGCCGTGCAGGGCGCCATCGGCGAGCTTCCCGCCAAGTACCGCGTGCCGCTGACGATGTTCCACCTCGACGGCCTCTCCTATCAGAAAGTCGCCGACTTCCTGGACATCCCGCTGGGCACGGCCAAGTCGCTCATCCACCGCGCCCGGGCGAAGCTCAAGGGCGCGCTGGCAGGCTACGCATCAGAGGAGGTCACTCCCATGGTTCAAGAGGTCTTCGACGAGCACCGGCTGCCGGAGGAGTTCGCGCAGAAGGTGCTGGATAATGTGCCGACACTGGGTTGGGGGACGGGGCGCGAGTGCACCTTCGCGGGTGCGCTGGAGGCGGCGCTCACGCCCACCGACCATCCCTACAGGTACAGCGACCTGCTCGGCTTCACCGGCCTCGCCTTCCGTACGCGGTGGTTCTGCGGGGATGATGGGGCGCGGTGGTGCCCCTCCTGCGCGGTGGGCGAGATGGAGGAGGAGATCGCGGCGGTCGAGAAGGCGACCGGCTGGCCGCTGCGGGTGCACTTCCTACAGGGAGATGATGTGGCAAACGTGGAGCAGACCAGGACCGACATCGTCAAATCGATCGACGAGGGCCGCGCGGTTCTCGCCTACGAGCCGGAGTTGAACATGGATGTGGTGTACGGCTACGAGCAGGGCGGGAAGATGCTGCTTCTGCGCGACTACGCCAAGGGGGAGGAGCCGCTCCGGCTGTCGCCCTCGAAGCTCGGCTTCCTCATGTTGTTCATCGGTGACCGCGGGGAGGCAATGTCTCGGCGCGAGGCGATCATCGAATCGCTGAGGATCGCGGCCCGCAACTGGCGCCGCGAGCGCGGACACGCAGGGCCGGGCGAGTACTGGTATGGGAGGGCCGCGCTCGAGCACTGGATGGCGGACATCGAAGGGGCGGAGGAGCTGTCGGAGGAGGATCTGGACCAACTGCGCTCGGTCACCTGGTGGAACTTCACCACCATACACGACGCGAGGAAGACTGCGGTCACGTACCTGAGGGAGATCGCGGAGGAACTCGGCGGCGAGGCAGTGGAGGCGCTGGGGCGCGCCGCGGACATCTACGCGGAAGAGGTGAAGCTGTTCGACGCGGCCGCGGCGGAGCCGCAAGTCTTCATCGGATCGGCCGAGGGATGGACCGACGATGCGGGCCGCCGCGAGCGAGAGGTCTTGACCCGAGCGATCGAGCTGGAAGAGAAGGCCATCGCGGAGATCGAGCGCGTGTTGGAGCAGTTGCCTGCCGATGGCTAGCAAAGCGCACGAGAGGAAGCGAGGGGCCGAGGACCCCATCACCAGGCGCAGCTTCCTGCAGAAGATGGGGATGGGCGCGGCCGCGCTGTCCATGGGCGTGCTGCCGGAGGGGGCCGCTGCCGCAACGAACAGGCGGCGGGCCGACCAGAGAGAGGGGAGAACCATGAAAGTACCCATGAAGGTGGAGTACGAGTTCGTCTGGCTGTCCTGGGTGGCCTCGGCGACCGGCTGCCTGAAGGCCCTCGGCGTCGACTGTGGCCCTGCGGAGGTGGCCGGCTACTCGGGCTATGCCTTTATGCTCAATGTCCCCACAGGGCTCCATCCCTCCGGGCCGACCGCGTTCGACTGGGGCCTGCTCCATCGCGGCGTGTCGCTGTTGGGCCGGTCCACGCTGGTCTTCCACGGCGCCCACTGTCCCTGTGAGATGAAGAGCGAGGCCGAGGCCAAGCGCGTTCGCGCGGAGATGCGAGCGGCCTACGAGATGGTGGAGAGAGAGATCGCCGCCGGGCGTCCCTGCGTTATCTGGGGAACTTATGATCCGGACTTCGGCATCGCCGTCGGGGTCGAGGATGACACTTACCTGGTGGAGACCTTCCGGCGCGGCACCGACGAGCCGCAGACTCCCATCCCGTACGACGGGCTCGTCTGCCCCTCGGGCGCCTACGCGCTCGCCTTTCCCACCGCCATCGGGGTGCCCCGCCGCCAAGGAGACCGCGAGGCCCTCCGCCACGCGGTCACGATGCTCAACTACAAGCATGGCGACCCGCAGTACGCGAACGGCCAGGCGGGCTATGATCGATGGATCGAGAGCCTTGAAGGTGGCGAGGCCGAGCCCCATGGCAACAGCTACAACGCGCACTGCTGGGAGGAGGCGAGACGCTTCGCCCGCGACTTCCTCGCCCGCGTGTCGACGCGCAATCGCGACATGTCGGACGCGCTGGCCCCGGCCATCGCCGCCTATGGAGAGGTCGTCGAGCCCCTCGACAAGCTGACCGACCTCTTTCCCTTTCCGGATAGAGACCGGAAGGTCGATGACCCCCAGGTCCGAGCCAAGGCCATCGAACACCTCCGCGCCGCCAAAGCCGCCGACACGCGAGCCGCGGCTGCGCTCACAGCGGCGGCCGGAGAGTGGCCGCCGGAGTAGATCGTCTCTCTCACACAGCTCGGCAGCTCGCCCATGCCGCTTCATTCTCAGCCGTTGGCGGCGGCCCCTGCGGCGGGTGATCGGGATGTGGCCGCGGGAGGAGGGGAGCTAGAGGCACCAGATGGCCTTGATGGCGAGGCGGTTAACCCACTCTTCGGCATTGGGGTCGCCCACCACGACCAGCAGGTCCATGCCGCGCCGGAGCCGCTGGCGATAGGCCGCGTAGGCGTTGGTGTCCGTGCCGTGGCGCACGACCCGCGCGCTGGCTGTCTTCCCTTCGCCCACCTCGTAGGTCGTCTGAAGGACGCCCAGGCTGGCGGTCTCTGCGGGGACGACGTTGCCCTCATCGTCGAGGTCGGCGGCGGTGACGCGCTCGAGTCCGATCCGCATCGACCACCGCGGGGCGAGGCGGAAGGCCTGGTATATCTCTGCGAAGCGGTAGTCCTCGCCATAGTGCTCTCCCCAGACCCACCTCAGGCCGCCCCCTCGGTACATGTCGTTCCGGTTCCAGCCGAACCGGAGATATCTCTCTTCGCTGTCGAAGCCATCGCGCACACCGGTCTCGGCGCCGACCCGGAGTCTCGTGCCCGCCCGCCAATCGACATCGTACCCGACAGCGAGCCGCCGACGCGGGCCTTGCTCGGAGTGGCCGTAGTTGTAGCGAAGGTCATACTCCCTCTCTTGCACGCTGCTGTCGTCGTAGGAGATCTCGTAGTCGAAGTGATAGTAGGTGTTCCTGACCCCGGTCTCGTACACGAGCCCGTCATCGGCCCGGAACTCGGGGCCGATCTGCTCGACGCCGACATGCCAGTCCAGCCCCTGCCGCCGGCGCTCCCCGACCTCATAGGTGACCATGGTGTCATCGCCGCCCTCGCCCTGGGTGTGGCTGCCAAACAGGTCGCCCCAGACATAGCGGTCGACGTCCTCTCCCGGCCAGTCCCAGCTCCCGAACACCGAGTAGGCGCGGTTGTCCGGCTCTCCGGGCACGCGCCGGTCGACGCCGTTGAAGCCGATCCCACCCGTGGTTCCGAAGTGGTGCTGGTAGCTGCAGACGAAGTGGTTCTCGCCTCCGCGCCGGTAGGCGTCGAGCACCCCGAACCGCTCCGCGCCGACGGTGCCGAAGGCCTTCGCCCCGAGATCGAAGTCCTCCACTCTCCTGCTGTAGAAGAGGTTGGACCAGGGGAAGTAGCCGCTCCCCTCCTGGAAGAAGGGCCGGGGATCCGGCAGCCACCGCTCGGTGTAGGTGAAGTCGATCGTCTCCACCACGTCCTCAATGTTGCTGAAGTCGGGGTTGGCCGTGGCGAGGGCCACCACGCCGTTGGAGAGGGTGCCTCTCGCGTCCAGGCCCGCGGTCAGAAGCTCTCTCTCCCCCTCCTCTTCCGACAGCACGGAGAGCGCGTAGGGCATGAGCACATACCGGAACCGCACGGGAGGCGTCTCGAGGCCCGTCCATCGAGCGCAGTTCTGCGTGTCGAAGACCTTGGCGAAGCAGGCCGGCCAGAGGGAGCGGTCCTCCTCGCGGGCCAGCACGCGGGCGAAGTCGAAGCGAAAGCAATCCTGGCCGTCGGGATAGCGGAGGATAGACTAGGGGATCTCTATCTCGGCCGTCCAGCCTCCCTCATCGATGGCCGCCGCCGCCCGCCAGTCGCCTCGCCACTCGATCTTCTCCGAGGTGCCGCCCGGCACGTAGTCCCACTGGGTGCCGGCCGGGTTGACGCGGAAGGAGTAGAAGTTCTGGCTGTTGTTCTCCACGTCCAGCCAGAACTGCACCTGGTCATCCAGGCCGAGGCCTCCCTGGCGCTTCTTCTGGTCGCACCGGATCTCGGAGGGCCTGGCGTCATGGCAGCGGAAGGCGACGTAGATCGCCCGGGAGTCATAGCACAGCCAGGCCTCGGTGCGCTCGTGCTCGGGCGCGTCGATCCGCTGCCGCCAGAAGCCGTCTATGTGAGTGGCCTGCTCCCAGCAGGCGTCGTCGAGGACGCCGTCGATAACGGGCGGCTCGGCGATCGCCGCCGCCGGGACCGAGGGCGGGCCGGTTGCGGCCTCGCCGGCCGTCTCCACGGCCTTGCCCACCTCCACAGCTTCGCCGACCTCCTCCGCGGCCCAAAGAGGCGCGGTCGCAGAGGCCGCCAGCACGGCACACATGATTGTTGCCAGCAAAGCAGTGAGTCTCATTCTCGAATCGGACACAGTCTGGAACCCCTCCTAATTCGTGTCTCTCAATGGGCCCTCGCCCCAGCGCCGACCGACGAAGCTACCGCACGATCGGCCGGGCCCAGAATGGGAAGCGCCACAGGCCTGGGTGCCTGTGGCGTCGTCTTTGGTGTGCTGTGGCTGGTGAGGTCAGCCGGTCACAGGGCCTTCAGGCACGGGAGGCGGAGGCGATCCGCGAGGACCGAGATGTGAGCAGCACACATGATCGTCGCCACCTCCTTTCACCTGAATTGCCGTACGGAAGTGCGAGTATAGCGGGGCGCCGACCCCTTGTCAACCCCTCGTTTGCCGGCGAAAGACCGTGAGGCCCCGGGCCGCCGTCGGCCGGCCAACTGTCAGCCGCTGGACTCCGTGCGGCTACAAACACCAGATGGCCTTGATGGCAAGGCGGCTGACCCACTCCTCGGCATTGGGGTCTCCCACCACAACCAGCAAGTCCATGCCGTGGCGCACTCGCTGCCGGTAGGCTCCATAGATGTTTGTGCTCGAGTCGCCGGAGACCAGCCGCGCGCTGGCGCTCCGCTCCTCGCTGATGTCGTAGGTCGTGGTGATGACAAGCTGGCGCGACCACTCGGGCGGGGTCACGTTTCCCTCATCGTCGAGGTCGGCGGCGTAAATACGCTCGAATCGCAGCTCGCCCGACCATCTCTCGGTCGGGTGGAAGGCCTGGACGAGGCTCTGATAGCGGAAGGGCTGGCTGTAGTGTTCTCCCCAGTGGAAGTCGATCCGGCCGGTGCGGCGCATGTCTTTCCGGTTCCACCGGGCGGCAATGTAGTGTGTCGCTTCGTCGAAGCCGTCTCTCTCGCCGCCGCTTATGCCGAGCCACATGCTCCACCCGCTGCGCCAGTCTAGCTGATGGCCCAGCCAGCCGGAGCGGCGCCGTCCGTCCTGCGACATCCCGGCGTCGACCCAGAGGACCCACCAGCTGCGCTGCACGTGGCCCTCATCGTAGGTCCGGGCGTACTCCATATTGGCAGAGAAGTTCCTTACGCCTGTCTCCGGAACGTACCCGTCGTCGGCCTGGAACTCCAGTCCGGTGGCCTCGTATCTGGCGAGCCAGCTGAGCCCTTGGAGACGAGACTGCCTGAGGCCGACGTTCAGGCGCGAGTCGTCTCCGCCCTCGCCTTGAGTGTGCGACCAGGCATGGCTGAGATGATAGTGGCGATTGCCCCCCTCGAAGGGGCGACTCCAGTAGCCGCCGAGCTGATATGCCTGGTTGTGCGGCTCATCGGGGAGGCGTGTGTCTGTGCTCCCCACACTCAGACCGGCAGTCGTGCCGATGCGGTGTCCGTACTCCCACACAAGATGGTTCTCTCCGCCGCGGCGGTAGGTGTCGAGCACGCCGAACTGGTGGCGGCCCAGTGTGCCGAAGGCCTTGGCTCCCAGATCGAAGTCTTCGATCCGTCGGCTGTAGAAGATGCCTCCGGGGAAGTAGTACTCACCTTCCCGGAAGAAGGGACGATATTCCGGGAGATGGCGCTCGACATAGGTGAAGTCGATGGTCTCCACGACATCTTCGAGGTTCCGGAAGTCCGGGTTGTAGGTGCCGAGGCCGACGACTCCATTCGGGAAGGTCCCCTTCACATCGAACCCCGCGGTCAGCGGCTCCCGATCCTCCTCGTCCTCCGACAGCACAGACAGCGCGTACGGCATGAACGTGCACCGGAAAGGAACCGGCGGCGTTGTCAGACCGGTCCAGCGCGCGCAGTTGTCCGTGTCCCAGACTCGGGCGTACGCGGGAGGCCAGGTGCACCAGTCTTCCTGGCGGGCGAGAAAGCGAGACAGCACGACGCGGAAGGTATCCTGTCCATCCGGGTAGCGGAGGATCGAGAACGGTATCTCGATCTCGGCCGACCATCCCTCCTCGTCCACGGAGCCGGCGGCGCGCCAGTCGCCTTTCCATTCGATCTTCTCAGATGTCCCGCCGGGCACGTAGTCGTACTGCGTGCCCGCCGGCGTGACGTTGAAGTTGTACCAGTTCCTGCCCGTATCGTTCACGTCAATGCCTACCACCACGCGGTCGTCATCCCAGATGCGGCCCTGACGCTTCTTCTGGGCGGCGCGAATCTCTGAGGGCTTGCTGTCGTGACAGCGGAAGGCGACATAGATCGCCTCGCCGTCGTAACCAAGCCAGGCCTCGGTCTTCTCTATCGGCGATTCGTCCTCGCGCTCGCGCCAGAAGTCGGTCATGTGCGTCGCTTCCTCCCAGCAGGGGTCATCGAGGAGGCCGTCGATGACCGGCGGCTCGGCCACCTGGACAGCGGGAATCGAAGGTGGATCTGTGTCCGTTTGCCCCTGCGCCCCGCTCGCGGGCGTAGAAAGGACTGATGCGGCCGCTACCAGTGTGAGCAAACAGATGGCACTTCGTACGACACGGCTTGCGTTCACGCCATTCCCCTCGCCACTCGATGTCTTCACATGTCCCACTAACAGAGACGCGTGAAGTCGCCAGAAGGTTCCCGCGCCCGCCGATTCCCTGGCGCCTTGTGCGAGAAGGCTCTACTCAGCTCAGGTCACTGGTTCATGCTCACCGGGCCGGAGACGTTGCTGATGGAGGTGCTGCCGCCGGCAGCGTCGATGGTCAGCTCGCCCTCCACATTTGCGACCGCTATGTCTCCCCCGGCGCTGTTGGCGGTGACTGACCCGGAGATGTCCGAGATAGAGATGCTGCCACCGCCGGTCTCGGCCACCAGCAGATCACCCTCGACGTCACTGACGCTTATGTTGCCGCCGCCGGTCTTCGCAGTTGCGGCCCCCTCCACCTTCGAGACCGAAATGTCGCCGCCGCCGCTTTCGGCAGTGAGCTCACCCTCTACGCCGCTGGCGTTCACATTCCCGCCGCCAGTGTTCGCGCTCACGGCTCCCTCGACATCTGAGACCGAGATGTCTCCCCCGCCGCTGGTGAGGGTGGCCTCGCCTTGGACGCCGCCGACCGATATGTTGCCGCCGGCAGTGTCCGCCCGCACCTCGCCCTCGATCTGACTTAGGCTGATGTCCCCTCCGCCGGTCTCCGCCTTCACCGGTCCTCCGATCTCGCTCACGGAGATGTCGCCGCCGTCGGTCCTGAGCACGAGCTCGCCGGTGAGAGAGGCGGCCGCGATGGAGCCGCCTTTCGTGTGAGCGCTGATCTCCGCCTCACACGGGATCTCGAACCGGAACGTCAGGTCATTGGTCGCGTCGGGGTTGTCCGGGTCGCCGAGCGTGAACCTGTGCTGTCCATCTTCCTGATCGCCCGACCAGGGTACTTCCTTCTCCCACCCGTCGGGCAGAGGTTCGCCCTTGTCGACCGGCTTGCGCACGATCAGGCGAAACTCCCCCTCCTCCGTACCGGCGAGTTCGAGGTTCCCGGTATGGCATGTGATCGCCAAGTCAATTCTGTCATCCCCGACCGAGTACGAGGTGAGCACCGCCTCCTCGCCGCGCTCGCGGCGCCTGTGTGCCGACGGCGGATGCGGAGGCTTGGGGGGACGAGGAGGCTTTGGGGGCCGCGGGGGGCGCGGACCGTGCGGCCAATCTTCCCCCTCGTCCGCGCTGTCGGAGAAGGTCCCGTAGTTCTCCTCGCACTTGTCCTCGAGGATGGCTATCAGCTTGCCGGGCCCGCTCACCGTGCCGTAGTTGGCGAAGCTGCCGATCTTCCGTTCGAGGAGTTCCTTCGGAACATCATCGCGCACGATCAGGTGGCCGAAGTTCGCGTAGGAGGTGCCATCCTCCATGCGCTCCAGCAGGTGATGGCTCAGCTTGGCGGTGGTGAAGTTCTCGCGGGTGGGATCGCCGACCGCGTGTGACCCGCCGAACCTTCCGGCCAACCTTCCAACTACATGGCGTTGAATCTGTTGGGCGAGGGAGCGGCCGAACTGGCCCCAGTTCACGCTGCGGGTGTGGGGTGGTCCGGCCTCCAAGCCTTCCTGCTCGGCGTCGCCCCGCGCCTCGCCACGGTGGCTCTCCTCGACGGCATTCAGCAGCTCACCCGCCTGCTCGACGGTGATGCGGCCCTCCTTCAGCATCTCCAGAATCCTCGTCCGTTCCCCTTCCATCGGTCCTCTCCTTCGAGTCGCTTGGGCAATCCGGATATGTCGACGCGATGCCGGTCAATCGGTGAGTGAGCGAAGCTCGCCGGCCGCCTCCTCGGGCGTCATCTCTCCAGCCTGAAGCCGGTCGAGGATCTCCTGGCGTCGGGCGGCGCGGTCCTCCGCGGCCTCGGCCTGCTCCTTCGTCGGCGTATAGCCGAGCGCGGTCAGGAGAGCATTGACGCGAGACCTGACCGTCGGGTAGGAGAGCCCCAGCGCCTTCTCCATGTCTCGCAGCACACCCCGGCAGCTCAGGAACACATCGAGCAGGCGGCGCTGCTCGGGGTCGAGGGCGCAGAAGCGGCAGCCCCGCTCGAAATGCCCGCTGAGGCGCAGATCGCAGGCCTCACAGGTCAGCTCGGTCACCCGCAGGGCTTGCTGGCAGCCCGGACAACGGTTGACGTCTGTGCTCATGATGTCTAGACCTCTAATCGTGATGCTGGCAAATCAGCGGCCGGAGAGGAGAGATGCTCCTGCCCGACCGGTTCCGGGCCCGCGGGCTCACGGGCCGGCGCCGCCCAGCTGGGTGAGCGCCGTCTGGAGGAGCATCTGCGCGGCGATCTCACTGGTGGGCGAGTTGTCGTTGGACATGATGGCGAGGCAGATACGGAAGTCGGGCAGGTAGATCACGCCGCACTTGTACCCGAAGATCCAGCCCGCGTGGCCCCACCATCGGATGCCGTTGATCTCGTTCTTGGCGATGCCGAGGCCGTAGCCGTTCATCCAGTCTTCGCCGGGGGTCGGGGAATGGAAGGACAGCATCTGCTGCCGCGCGTCTGGAGTGAGCACGTCACCTTCGATGAGATGCACCAGCCACCTGGCCAGGTCCTCCGGCGTGCAGTAGAGCTCGCCACCGGCCCAGGAGGAGATGGCCGTGTTCGGCATCGCCGTCAGATCGTCGAGGGTGCCATCGCCGTCGAGATCGTACCAGGCGTGGGCGATCTCGAAGCCCGGCGGCGCGGCCTCACCCGGCGCCGCGAAGACACTCTTCAGGCCGAGGGGCTCGAAGAAGCGGGTGCGGAGCTCTTCGTCGACATCCGACCCGGTGACGCGTGCGGCGATGAGCTGCAGCAGAAGGTAGTTCGTACTCGAGTAATGCCAGCCCACGCCGGGGGCGAAGTAGGGCTCGCCCACTAGAGTTGTGATGATCTCCTCGGGCGTCCAGCGCTTGCTCAGGTCGAACGAGGAGAGCGGGCGACGGGCGAGCGAGTCGGGATGCTCCACGTAGTCGAAGACCCCGCTGGTGTGGTTGAGGAGCTGACGCACTGTGATGTCGGGACTGATGTGCTCGTATGATGGCAGCCATCTGCCGATGGGATCGTCGAGTGAGAGCCGCTTCTCGTCGGACAACTGAAGGATCAGGGCCGCGATCAAGTTCTTCTTGATGCTGGCCATCTGGAAGACCACGTGTGGGTCGAGGGCCTTGGCGGGGGCGCGCTCGGACACGCCGCTGGTGCCGAGCCAGACATCGCGCCCGGGGAGGATGAGAGCGGCGGACACGCCGACGCCATGTCCCGCCTTGAGCGCCTCGTCGAGGGTCTGCTGCAGTGCCGTTTCCATGGAGGGTGTCGCCTCCTCGGGAGTATCAGCACAGCCGGCGCCAGCCAAGCACGCGGCAAGCGCTAGGAGCAAGGCAAGGAGATTGCGCTTCACTCTGGTCCCTCCTCTTCCTCTGCAGGAAGTCCTCGCACGCCCAGGATGCTCGTAGTGCCTCTATTGGTGCTGTCCCCCCTCGTCCATGTCCCTTCCGAAAGGGTGCGGCGAGGCGCTGCCGCAGCTACTGGCCTGACCGGCCGATTCCCGCCCTGCGGACTGCCTGGGCTGGTCCTGCGCTCCCCAGGGGGCTGCCGGCAGCTTGGACAACGGTTGATCTCTGTATTCACGATAGTCAATCCTCGAATGGGGATGCTAGCATAGGAGGCCCTTTCTGTCAAGCGGCAATTGAGATATTCTAAGAAGAACTTCAACTATTCTGATATTCCCTCTGCTGGGGGCCCTCGGGCGCCCCAAGGGATGCCTCGAGGGTCGGGCCGATGCCCCAACTGCGCCCGACAGCCGGGCAGAAGGCGCTCCCCCTCTCGGCCCTCTATCGGTCGCGAACACCGCGGCCGACGGAACCGAACAAGAAGGAGGGCGGCGAAGAGCTGGCGGCCTATGCCGCCGGTGGTTTAGGGGGGGGCGCGCCCGGCCTGAGCTCTGCCCGGCAGGGGGAAGTCGGCCTGGCGGCGAAGTCGGCGACGGCGTTGCGAGTCGGCCCGGCGCGTTGGCCTTGGGCGGCATGAGAGACGGTAAGTGCGCGGCCCGATGCTGGTGACTTTCTGCAGAGCAATGAACGACGACACAGGAGGGGGAGGGTCATGATGTGCCGCAGACGAGCGCTGGTGGCGGCGGCCTCGCTGCTGGCCCTCGCGGCCGCGTGCATCGGCTGCGGCCCGAAGGAACCTCCGCCCCCGGGCGGGGCCTTCACCGACGTGTCGCGGCCCGCCACCGCGGCTCGGGCCCGCCCCTCGGGTTCGCAGGCCGGTGGGGTGCCGAGCGCGGCCGGAGGAGTGGTCCTCCCACCTGGAGCGGGCCCCGCGGCAGGGGCAGACAGAACTGCGGTCGAGACCGACGTAGACGACTACCTCCAGCGCGCCAGGGAGTACGAGCAGCAGCAGGAGGAACTTCGCCAACAGGAGCTCGAATCGACGCCACCCTCCGACATGTGGGTGCCCATCCCCGAAGCGCCCGAGGCCGAGGAGACTCAGCCGCTCGAAGACGAGACCGCCGCCTACCCATCGGGCTAGGTGGCCCCTCCACTCACCACGGGCGGCACAGACCGGAGCAACCCCCAGTGACCAGTGAGAGGTCGTCCGGCCGCCCCTCCGTCAGAGCCACGACCAGCACCCTGACGCTCGCCAACTGGTGGGACCACTTCCTGGCGCGGTGGGGTGTGAACCGCATGGGGCACCGGGTCGATCCCGGCCTCTACGCGCTGGGCCAGCCGAAGCCCGACTCGCCCGTGTTCGTGACGGCCAACTACACGCTCAGCTTCGACGCGCTGCGCTCGGCCCTGCCGAACACCGACGCCTACCTCCTCGTTCTCGATACGGAAGGCATCAACGTCTGGTGCGCGGCCGGCAAGGGCACCTTCGGGACGGACGAGCTCGTGCA
Source organism: Candidatus Hebobacterum abditum (assembly GCA_029821875.1). Classification (GTDB taxonomy): domain Bacteria; phylum Armatimonadota; class Hebobacteria; order Hebobacterales; family Hebobacteraceae; genus Hebobacterum; species Hebobacterum abditum. The sequence goes on from JALGXW010000014.1 coordinate 94,453, forward strand.
GAGGATCGACGCGGTGGGGTTGGCAGAGGTCGTTCGTCACCGCGACCTGATCCTGCCGCAGCTCGGAGCCCCCGGCGTGAATGCGCACGAGGTCAAGCGCCGCAGTGGATTCAACGTGAAGTATGGCCCCGTTCGCGCGGCCGATCTGCCGGCCTACCTCAGCGCTCGCCAGGCCACGCCGGAGATGCGCCGAGTGCGGTTCGGGCTGCTCGACCGCGTCGTCCTGATACCGGTCGAACTGGTGCATGTGCTCTGGCCAACCGTGGCGGCGGCGATCGTGCTGTGGCTCGCGGCAGGGGGCCTCTTCGCGGCCGGCATTCTCGCCGCCGTGCTGGCCGGGGTGGTGCTGTTCCCGGCCTTGCTGCCCTGGATTCCGACCCGGGACTTCACGAGCAAGGGATTTGTCCTCGGGCTTGCGGCCAGCGCGCCCTTCGCCCTGACTCTCCTCCTGTGGAAGCAGGGCGGCCCGGCCTGGATCGCGCCGGCGTGGGCGGGTGCGTTTCTGCTGATGGCGCTTCCGGTGACAGGGTTCCTCGCGCTGAACTTCACGGGTTCGACTCCATTCACCTCGCGCAGTGGGGTACGGCGGGAGATACAGAAGTACACGCGGCTGATGGCGGCGATGTTCGGCGGTGGTATAATACTGCTGATAGCGCTCATCGTGATCGGCCTGGTGATAGAGAGATGATGTCATCTGTGTCGGCGGCGAACACGCTGGAATACGACGCCGAGCGGTGCGTGAACTGCGGCCTGTGCAGCGCGGTCTGTCCCCACGGAGTCTTCGCGCAGGGAGAGGGCGCGGCCGAGGTCGTCAACGCGGAGGCCTGCATGGAGTGCGGCGCCTGCCAGCTGAACTGCCCCTCTGGAGCGATCCAGGTGGAGAGCGGCGTCGGGTGCGCCTATGCCCTCATGCGGGCCGCACTGAAGGGCGAGAGGGAGTCCGACTGCTGCGGCGGCGGCGATACGACCTGCGGCTGAGCGCTCCCCTACTCTTCCCTGCCATCGCACCATGCTCTTCATCCTGAGCCCACGCGATGCCGGTAAGTCGGTGCTCTGCAGGGATCCCCATCCGGCTGCTGTCGCGCCTCGGGCGCGTGTCATTCCCCCGGAGCAGCCGCAAAGGAGGCCCTCTGCTCACAGGCGAATGAGGCCGCCATGCCAGCCGCGCTGGGCCATCGCGAGCGGGTGTTGCGCTCCATTGAGCATCGCGACATCGATCGCGTCGCCTGTTATTTCGCCGCCGAGGAGGAGACGCAGGCAATGCTGCACGCCCGTCTCGGCCTCAGGGACGCACAGGAGGCGACGCGCTTCTTCGACGCCGACACAATCCAGGTGACGATCTACTGCGCCCTTCCCGATTTGTCCCCGGTCCAGTCCATCGAAGACCTGGAGGGATTGCCGTGGCCGAGCCGCGAGCGGGTGGACCTGCCGGCCGAGGTGCAGCGCGTGCGGGAGGCCCGCGCTACCGGCCTGGCGGTGATGGGCGGCGCCTGGGCAACCATCTTCACTGGGGCGCGGCGGAGCATGGGCGAGGAGCGGTATCTGCTGGCGATGGTGGATCAGCCCGAGCTGATCGCCAACATCATCCGCCGGGCCGCCGAGGGCTTCCTGGACATCAATGAGGCGCTCTTCTCGGAATGCGCCGACGGCCTCGACGTGTTCTACTTCGGCACCGATTTCGGCACTCAGCGCTCGCTCTTCATCAGCCCCGAGGCCGTCCGGGGTCTCTTCCTGCCCCATCTCGCGCGGCTCGCCGAGCACGCCCACGTCTTCGGGCTCAAGGTGATGTTCCACACGTGTGGGGCGGTGGCCGACCTCATCCCGGACTTCATCGCCTGCGGCATCGATGTGCTCGACCCGGTGCAAGTCGCGGCGACGGCGATGGCGCCCGAGATGCTGGCGGCGCGGTTCGGCGGCCAGATCGCCTTCCACGGCGGCATCAGCACCCAGACCCTCCTTCCCCGCGCCGCGCCCGATGAAGTACGCGCTGTGACCGAGGAGACTGTTCGCGCCCTTGGCCCCACCGGCTACATCGCCGGCCCCGACCAGTGGCTGATGTCGGACATCCCCATCGAGAACATGGTGGCGATGTACGAGGCAATCCGCGGCTATGGGGTGGCATGAGCCTTCGCCCTCGCGCCCCGGCTCCGAGTTGCGACGGACGGTGGCGTGAGGCGGAGCCGAACCGGTCGTCCCGCCCCGTTCATCCGGCGCGCACCCGCGGCGTCAGCGCCCGCGCCGGGTTGTCTTTGAGAAGCTTATCGACGGCGTCGTCGTCGATGCCGGCCTTCTTCATCGCCGGGACGAACTCGGTCAGCAGCTTGTCGAATGGCCGCTGCTCGCCGCCCTTTGGCTCGCCGACGTTGTACCAGCCGCGGTCCTGTGAGATCAGCACCTGATCGATCAAGTCGGCCTCGATCAGGTCTTTGATCATCTCGAGGTGGCGCTCCGGCTCCTCCGGAGTGACGGCGTCCAGCTCGATCCACGCACCGCGCCGGCCGGCCTCCCGCCAGATGTCGCGGTTCGCCTGCGCGTCCGCATGCACCCAGATGAAGGCACTCCCCGCGACGCCCTCGCTCTCGAGGACATCCAACTCCTGGAGAACGGTCGTGCTCTCGGTGGTGTGGGCGGCGATGGTGAGGCCGGCGCGCAGGTGGGTCAGCGCGGCCGCCCGAACGATCTTCCGCTGGATCGGGCTGAGGTCGCCCTCGTTCGCCGCGATCTTGATGAAGCCCGGCCGAATGCCGGTGTCGTCGATGCCCTCCTTCGCCTCCCTGGTCCAGTCGTCGGCCAGCGATTCCGCCGTCCCGTCCAGCGCGTACTTCGGCAGATACGGGTCCTTGTAGAGGCCGGTGTTGGTGATGATATGCAGGCCGCTCGCCTCCGACAGTCGCCTGAGCAGGACGGGGTCGCGGCCGAGGAACTTCGGGCTGCAATCCCCGAAGCTCTGCCCGCCGGCGTCCCGCACCGCGTCGAGATAGGGGAGCATCACCTCGTAGACTTCGTCGCGCTCCCAGCGGTGCGGCCCGGTCATGTCGGCGCCGATGAAGTCACACATGACGTGCTCGTGGATCAACGTCACGCCCAGCTCGGCCGGATCGACCGGGCCGGTGACGGTCTGAATCGCTTCCATCGCGTTCTCCTTCTCAGATGAGCGCAACCGCGCGAGCGCCTCCCGCGGGGACAGTGCCGCCGCGACTCCCGCCACCCCAGCGCGTCTCAGAAACTCTCGTCGATTCAGCATGGATGAACTCCCAGTGGCCGAGCCGTGCCTCGGCGAGACAACTCGTGGATACTTCTCCCATCGGCCGCGCTGCCCTGCGAGCTAACCGAGATCCACTTTGCCAAACAACAGCGTCGCCAACAGCCCGGCGATGGGTGGGAAGAAGAGGGTGCAGGCCAGCCGGATGGCGGCGAACTTCCAGCCGAGAATGCCCAACTCCAGGGGCAGGCGCGCCACCGCCCACAGCGACCACGCCGTGAGGAAGGCCACGATCGTGCCCACCCCCGCGCCCGTCCGCAGCAGCCCGGCCGCTATCGGCATGCTGACAAAGGGTCCACCGGGAGTGAACACCCCCGCCGCCGTCCCCAGCAGAATCCCCCGCAGTCCGGACCCGGGGCCGATCCAGGTGGAGATCAGCTCCTTCGGCAGCAGTGTCTGCACGAGTCCGGCCGCCAGAAACGCGAACAGCAGCAGCGGCAGGACCTGCGCGGTGAGCTGCAGCCCTGTCTTCGCGCCCTCGACGTGCTCCCCCTGACCGCGGAAGTATCCGATGCACAGAAGCGCAACTGCAAGCGCCCCCATCACGATGGTCGGGATGAGCATGGCGGTTCCCCTTCCTTTGGCGGCCATCAGTAGCCTCTCAAGTCAGTGTGCTGCTGGATTGCGGCCTGCGAACTGAATATGCCGGCAGAAGGGTATTGGCCGCCGCCGCGCCCGATCCTCGCGGGGAAGTCGTGGGGCAGGACCTAGCCCCGTTGGGCAGGAGCTTGCCTCCTGCCCAACGAACACACCGCCCCCTCACTCGCGTTCAGCGTTTGCCGGCGGCGTCCGCCGCACCGTGCCCACACCTCACTCCCAGTCCCACAGGCTCCAGATCCAACGGTCGCCGGGCGTGTGGCCCGCCCGCTGCGCCTTCTGCTCTTCAGCACGGATCTGCTCGAACCACTCGGGGTCTGACCAGGCTTCCCGGTCTCTGGCCGGATAGAGGTATTCGAGCACTTGCGAAGCAAGCGCGCCGGTGTCCAGGATGATATCGGTGTAGCGCGCCACCAGGGCCTGCACGGCCTGCACGCGCTCGGCCCACTGGGGCGCGGCCGCGATCGTGTCGATCAGCGGCACCGCGGTGGCCGCGAAGGGTAGCTTCTCGAAGGCCCACCGCAGCCGCTTCGGGTAGGGGTGATAGGCCTTGCCGATGAGAAGGCCCACGCGCAGCAGATCGGCCAGCAGCGGGCCAAGCAGAATGCTCGCCTCGACGACCTCGCCTCTCTGGACCGCGAGCGCCAGCTCGGCCGGCTGCCCCTTGATGTCGGCCAGCTTCAGCAGCAACCGCTTGCGCCAGAGCCACTCGGGCAATCGCTCCGGCCGGGTGGCTTCCCGGAGCGTGCGCATCATTCCGTGCGGGTCGCGGAGCACCAGGCTCTCCTGGTGTAGCTTGAAGAGCGCCTCGGGGCTGATCTCCTCCCAGGGCACATCGGCGCCGCCGAGGATGTGTCCCGCCTGCCCGCCGAGCAGCCACGAGGCCGGATGCACGTTGACCTCCGGGTGGCCGTACACAACCCACCCCTCGGGATGGCCCGGGAAGTCGCAGTACCGCTGCGCGTCGGCGCGGAAGGGCTCGGCCTGCCTCCACAGGAGCAGTTGCACGTGCCCGCCTTCCCGATACCACAGGTCGTCTTCGAGATAGATGATGGCGTCGAGATCGGAGAGTCCGTCGGCCAGCCCCAGGTTGTAGGAGCCTTCGATGACAACACACATTCCGGCCGCGACCTGCGGGTGCTTGTCGGCGATCAGCGGGATGACTTGCTGCTCAAGGTATGCTCTCGCGTCTTTCGACATCTGCCTCGCCCTCCCCGGAAGGCATGGTTCTCACCTTCACAGCAACTCCTCGCACTCCAGGTCCTCGAAGGCGGCGAAGGCCTTCTCGAGGCCGTCCCAATCGGTCTCGGGCGCGAGCTGCCCCTGCCATTGCCACATGGGGATCAGCACGTTCTCGATGGACTGCTCCCGGTAGTCGCGCCAGCAGTCTTCCCACGCGTATCCCTTGACTCCATGGCGAAGCAGCCCGTCGTGATAGCGGCGCACCAGGTCCATCTCCAGCAGACGCCGCTCCTCCCGCGTCCAGTTGCGGGCGATCATGAAGGCGAGGTCCTGCGGACCGACACTCACGTTCCAGAACTGCCAGTCGATGATCCGGATGTGGTTCTGCTCCGCCTCTCGCGGCACGAGGAAGTTCTCGAAGTGGGCGTCGCCGTGGATCAGTGTGAGACCTTCATTGGGCCGCAAGTGACTCGCCGCGAAGCGGCGCTGCCATCGGTCCAGCGCGGTCGACACGACCTTCCTGCAGATGCGCTGCTTGTCGAGGGGGAGTTGGTCGCCGAGGAAGGAGAGGAAGCCTGCGAGGTGCTCCTCCATGCTGGCGACGTCGGGGGGCTCCGGAGCTGACCCGATCTCCTCGCCCAGCCGCGGGTGCTCCCACCAGAAGGCATGGAATCGCGCCAGGAAGTCCATGATGCGCTCGCAGGTCTCTCGGCGAGGTGGCGGCCGCGAGTCCACTTCGACATGGCTGTCCGACAGGTCCTCCAGCAGGAGATGTGACTTCGTGGTCTCCGGCGAGTAGGCGGCATCGAAGCACCTCACCACCGGCGGATTCTCCATCGCTGGCGCGACTCGCCGGTAGAACGCCACCTCGTTCTCGCCGAACTGTGGGTGGAACCCAGGCCTGGAGATCTTCAACAGCAACCGCGACGGAGCGGAGTCGGCTGCACCCCCCGAGTAGCGCACGCTTAGCCACACGACCGTCGAGGTCGTCGTCTGGTGTGCCGACTTGTCGATCGCGATCACTCGGCCGCGCCCGAGACTGCCCTGCCTGCCGAGCACGGCCTGGAGCCAGTCGGCCGTCAGCTGTGATGCGTCAGTGATCACATCGCGCATCTGTTTCTCTCCCTTGCCAGGCCTCCCGGAGTTGCGTGACGACTCGAACCGGGAACACAACGCGCCTGCCTCGCGCCACCCGATGGTCTGGATGGCATGAAGCAGGCGCGTCAGGGGCTGAATCGCGTTGTCCCTGCGACAGCAGTATCGTTTTGTCGTCGGTCAGCCGACTTAGAGACTAGCAGGCAGACGGCTCTCCGTCAACCGGCCTTCGCCCCCTGTGCTATGATGGGCGGATGGCGTCGGGAGGTGGGAGCATGCAGATACGCAGGCTGGTCGAGGGGGACGAAGCGGCCGCGTGCCAACTCATCGAGCAAGTCAAGTTCACGATCGACGAGGTTGCAGATGTGTCGCTCGATCCCGTGGACATGGCCGCGCTCGTCTCCGACGAGCGCGCCTACCTCATCGCGGCCTATGTCGATGACAGGCCGGTGGGCCTGGTGTATGGCTACCGCTTCCCCCGGCTCGACGGGCCGAGGCCGATGATGTTCCTATACGAGGCCGGAGTGCTGGCGCAGCACCGCAGGCGGGGCATCGGGCGCGCCCTGGCGGAGGAGCTGAAGCGCTTCGCCAGGGAGAGCAACTGCCGCAAGATGTTCGTTCCCACCGAGGCCTCCAACGAGGCGGCGATGGCGCTCTATCGCTCAGCCGGGGGCGAAGGCGGCGCCGACAAAGACGCAGCCGCCTTCTGGTGGAATTGGTGAGGGCGCCGGGCGGAAACTGAGATGACATTCGCGGAGCTCACAGACCTCCTTCAGACCAAGGACGAGTTCGGGGATCTCGGCGATTGGACCATCGCGGGCATCACCGAAGGCGGGACGAGCGCGCACACCTACCGATTCACCTCCGGCCGCGCCGATTACTTCGTGAAGGAGACGCAGGACAACGAGCGCAACACGCTCCAATTGCTGGCGGGCCTCGAACTGGACGTGTGCCCGCGCGTGGCGTATCCCGATCTGCTCGGCCACAACGTGCTGGTGATGCAGCACATCCCCGGCGACTCGCTCAAGACGAAGCGGCTCGAGCCGGGGCTAGTCGGGAAGTACGCGGAGATGCATAACGCTTTGAACAACTGGCAGCGCGTGGAAGAATGCTGTCCCGACACCCCCTGCACATTCTCCGACACGGACGGCGGCAACTATCGGGACTTCATCCTCCAAGGCTGCCGCGATGGGTACCAGCGCCTGATGAACATCAGGCCGCTCGGGCTCTCCATCCTCGACGACTTCACCCGTCTCGCCGATCGTGTCGTACAGAGACAGGAGACGCTGGCCGGCGAGTACTCGACCATGCCCTTTGGGTGGCTCCACCACGATTTCAGGGAGGAGAACATCCGGGGCCGTCCCCAGAGGCTGGTGGACTGGGGGTCCTCTTACGGGCACGGACCATTCCTGTTCGACCTGGCTCCGTTCCTTCTGATCGACGCCGATGCACTCGATGTCTTCACGGCCCGCTCCGACATCTGCCGCAAGGCAAGCGGAGAGCAGGTCGAAGGGTGGCTCCGCGTGGGGGGCCTGGCGAGCTTTGTCGCGTTCCTGGTGTGGCGTCTGCCCGATCCGGAACGCGAAGATCACGCGCAGACCCGCGACGGAGAGTGGGCCGAGTATCTAGAGTATGAGTTCGAGCCTTACATGCCGTTACTGGCGTGAGGGGACTTCGGCGGCCAGCTGCCGGAGCAACGGCGCCCCCGGCTGTTTCTCGTGTCCGTCTCCTGTCCAATCAGCCGGCAACCAGGGAAGGAGGCCGCGGCCGGACGCGGGAAGCACGGGCCGACATATCAGCGTGGGAGGCCGGCCCGGCCGCGAGCGCGCCCACGTGCGCGGCCGCCGTATCCTGCCGAGCATCTAAAGGAGGTCTGTGACCATGGAAGACGTGATGAAGAGCGTATTGCAGCTCGCCCCCGTGTACGGGCTCCGTCTGCTGGCCGCCATCGCCATCATCGTGGTGGGCCGGTGGATCGCCAAGTACCTGAGGCGCCTCGTGGCGCGAGTGCTCGCCAGTAGAGAGGTCGACGCGGCGGTGGTATCGCTGGCCTCGTCGGTCACCTATGTGCTGCTCATGGTGGCCATCCTGCTGGCGGCGCTCGGCCAGCTCGGGGTGCAGGTGACCACCTTCGTGGCGATCCTCGGCGCGGCCGCGCTCGCCATCGGCCTGGCGCTCCAGGGCTCGCTGGCGAACCTGGCGGCCGGCGTGCTGCTGCTGCTGTTCCGACCCTTCAAGGCGGGGGACGTAGTCGAAGCGGCCGGCGTCATCGGCGTCGTGGAGGAGATGCACATCTTCACCACTCAGCTCCGAACCGGCGACAACCGGCTCGTCATCGTGCCCAACGCGAAGCTGACGGGCGACAACATGATCAACTACACCGCCAAGGACACCCGCCGCGTGGATATGGTGATAGGCGTGGGCTACGGCGAGGACCTCCAGCGCGTCAAGGCCGTGCTGGGGGAGATCCTCTCCGCGGATGAGCGGGTGCTGGAGGATCCGGAGCCGACCATCGGCGTGCTGGAGCTGGCCGATAGCGCCGTGAACCTCGCGGTTCGCCCGTGGACGCGCACACCCGACTACTGGGGCGTGTACTTCGATACGATGGAGGCGGTGAAGACGCGCTTCGACGCCGAAGGCATCAGCATCCCCTTCCCCCAGCGGGACGTCCACCTTCACGGCAGCGCGTCGTAGAGGAGCAGTCGGACAGGAGGCAAGCTGCCTTCGCCAGGGTTACGGCGCCCAAGGCTCCTGCCCAACGGTCTTGCGGCCGTGAGGAAGAGTGGCAAAGCCCTTGACGGGGTGGGGCGTGTCCGCTATCATTCAGCCTCCACACCGACGCTGCCCGGAGGTGATGAGCATGGTTAAGGCAATGAGTCCGTCGCTGGCCACACTCTCCGGGTCGCGCCATCGCTAACTTACTGTACGACTGAGCCATCAGCAGATCGCCGCACCCGGAGCCGTGGGCGGGACGGAAGCCCGCGGCCCTTCTATTTGCTCCGTACCATTCATCCCGAGTTCAATGGGCTTCGAGGGGAAGGCAAATGTCGATTCCAACGCGAGATCTGACGCAGCAATGGCGTGATGGCGACGCCCAGCGCATGGCGCGCTTCTGGAACGTCACCTTCGACGGCTGGCCCTGGGGGGGAGGCGATCCCATCACGGCCGAGGAGGCGGAGCGGCGGACGCGGGAGCGCCAGCAGGTCGGCTGCTTCGTGGCCGAGGCCGACGGCAAGATCGTCTCCCTGTGCGACCTCCAAGCGAAGCCGACCGACACCACCGGCTCGTATGTCGGTTTGCTCACGGCAGATCCGGCCTATCACGGCCGGGGCTTCGGGAAGGCAGTGCTGCTGGCCTCGGTCGAGCGGGCCTACGAGCGGGGCATCGATCGCGTCGATCTGCACACCTGGCCGGGGAACCTGAAGGCGGTGCCGCTGTACAAGAAGTCGGGCTTCATGTGGTCGCCGGAATCGGAGTGGGGCGTCTACATGCAGAACTTCACGCCCGCGGCGCGGCGGCAGCCAATCGCCCGGGAGTTCTTCCGCAAGCACGATTGGTACCTCACCATGAAGCGCGACCTCTCGCTTGCACCCGAGGAGCACAAGCGCGGCAAGGTGCGCGTGTACGAGTACGTGTGGGAGGCCGACGGCGAGCGGCTTCGCATGGTCTACGACCGCAACTCCTGGGGGTTGGTCGAGGTGGAGACCGATGACTTCACGGCCGGCTGCTTCCTCGAGGAGGAGAAGCTCATCGCGGGAGTGCCGCAGCAGATCAGGTGGCGCGTTGTCAACCACCGCCGTGATCCCCTCGACGTGGTGCTCGTCGCCAGCGCGGACGAGGGCGTGTCCCTCGACCACAAGGAGGTCCTCCAGGTCCGCGGCAGGGCCGACGTCGAGGCCGGCTTCGAGATCGATCCAGATATGAGAGAGAAGGAGAAGGACCCTCGCGCCGCAGTCGTGCGCACCGACCTGCTCATCAACGGTGAGCCGATCACGCTGGCGGCCGGCTTCCAGGTGAAGCAGCCGGTGCACTTCTCCCTCGACGGCGACGGCCTCCGGCCGAACCGCCCGGAGCCGGTTGTCATCCAGTGCCGCAACGAGCTGGACAAGCCGGCCCGCGTGAAGGTGCGGGTCACTCCCAGCCCGGGCGTCGAGCTGGATCGCTCGACCGCTTCCGTCCGGCTGCCCGCGAAGGGCTCGGCCGAGCTGCCGATCACGCTGACCGCGCAGACCAGCGGCACGGCCGCGCTGAAGGTGGAGGCGGAGGCGACGGCCGGGCGGCGAACGCTGCGGCCGAAGAAGGCCGACCTCTACGCCTCGACGCTGGAGGCGGGAGAGGTCGTCGGGCGTGTCGAGAAGGACCGCGCGGTGCTCGAATCGGCCGCGCTGCGTGTGCAGGTGTGGCGGCGGGGTGGTTCTGTCCACATCAGCGACAAGCTGCGCGGGCGTCACGGGGTGGCCGGCTTCGCGCAGCCACAGATCGGCCCGCCGTTCAGCTGGGACGAGTTCTTCGATACTCGCTGCGAGGCCCGCGTCGAGCAGGAGCCCGGCCGCGCGGTGGCGATCCTGACCACGCCCTCCATCTACCGGCCAGGGGTGGTGCTGGAGCAGAGGATCGCTGTCTCCAACCTGCCGCTGATCGAGATGCGGTCGAGCGTGATGAACGGGGGCACGAGACGGCTGGACTGCGAGCTCATGAGGGGGGGCGAGTTCCGTGCCCAACGCGGGCGGACCGCCGTCCCGGCGGACGGCGGCGTCGTGCGCGCCCCGCGCGGCGGGGCCGGGCGGAGCCTGGGCGAGCACCGGCCAACCGAGGAGGGGGAGAAGTGGGCGGAGGGATGGCTCGCGGCCGAGGATGCCGACGGCGTCGCGGTCGGGCTGCTCTGGGGCGGTGCTCAGCGCGTCGAGGTGAGCGACTGGGGCTCCCGCGTCAGGCAGAGGCTGCCGGCCGCCATGCCGGGACAGTCGGTGGAGGCCGAGCCGCTCTACGCCTTCGTCGGGGATGGGGATCACTTCACCGTGCGGCGCTGGTGGCAGCTTCTCTATGGCCCTCGCCAGGACCGCGAGCAGCGCCATGAGCCGACGCGCCAGCCCTTCGAGTTCGGCCTCCGTCCGCGGCCCCCGATCATCCACGGCCGCAGCGCGGAGGTGGAGTTGGCGGCGGACTCGTTCGGCCGGCTCGAGCTGTCCGGCAGCCTCTCGGTGGAGGCGGCGGAGGGCCTGCGGGCCCGCCCGCGGCGGGCCGAGTTCAAGCGGGCCTGCCACAGCCGCAAGCGCGCCACCAAGGTGCAGCTCAGCCGCGCCGTACCGACTCCCGAGGGTGGCTACTTCGTGGACTGCACGGCCCGCATCGATCGCGCCATCTATCGCGAGCGGCAACCGGTGATCGTGCTGGGCGACCCGAAGCGCGAGGTCAGCGTCGAACGAACCGGCGAGGAGGGCGAGGTGTTCCGCCTTGAGAACGGCGTGCTCGAGCTTACTATCGCGCCGGGCTTCAAGGGATCGGCCATCTCGCTGGCGCGAGACGGCGAAGAGCTTCTTCGCTCGGCCTATCCGGACGCCCGGCCGCTTGGAACGGCAAACCCGTGGATGGGCGGCATCGAGCCGGGCTTCGCCGGACTGGAGTCCGAGCAGCTCGCGAGGGAGCGCTTCACGGCCCGTGAGATCGAGCGACGCGGCCGGCAGGGGATCGTGTGGCGGGGGGTGCGCGTGTCGTGTTCCCCCAAGCACGAACGGCGGCGGGAGGACCGGCTCGCGCTCGACTATCTGCTCGCGCCCGGAAGCGGTATCTTCGCGGTGGCGATCAGGACGACCCACCGCGGCGGCACGGCGACTTGGCTGGATGCCAACTTCAGCTTGTGGCCGGTGCTCGGCGGCAGCTATCTCGACGCCGTGGGGAGCGGCAGTATCGACGGCCGGACCTCGCGGCTGCGCTGCGAGCATGGCGGCGAGACCGAGGGGGACCGCTGGGCCATCGCCGAGACCCCGAAGGCCGGCGAGGCCGTGCTGATGGCCTGCTCCGGTGTGGAGGCGGGCGTGAGCGCGGACATCCTCGGGCGGGACGGGTACTGCCTGAGCGCGAATGCCTGGGGCAGACACGAGGCGAAGCAGACGCGGGAGTCGGTCTTCTTCATCTCCTACCAGCCGGCCGACCGCGCCCGCGATCTCGCGGAGGCGCTGTCAGAGCTGAAGGAGCTGCCGTAGGGCCCCGGCTCACTCTTCCGTGTTGAGGTGGATGTCGCCGCTCGTGGCGGAGATGTTCACCGACCCGGCGCCTGCCCCCAGGCGGGTGCCGGCCCGGCCGCGGCTCACCTCCGACCAGGGACCGCCGCGGATGTCCCCCGAGACGGTCTTCGCGTGGACCTCGCAGTCGGAGCCCCCGGGCAGGGCCACGCGGACGTCGCCGCTGACGCTCTTCGACTCGAGCCTCCCCGAGAAGGGCAGGGCCGACTCTATACGGATGTCGCCGCTGACGGTGTGGGCATCGATCTGGTCGGCGAGGAGCGCCGTGAGGACTACGTCGCCGCTTGTGGTGCGGGCGTCGACGGCGCCGGCCGCGTCATCAACACGGATGTCGCCGGACACCGTATGCGCGGCCACCGGGCGCACGCTATCGCGCACCGAGACGTCCCCCGAGACAGCGCTGGCATCAATGGGCCCCTCTATTCCCTGCACACTGACATCCGCGGAGACGACCTTGACCGATAGGTCTCTGTCCGGGGGCGTCCTGACCGCCAGCTTGACACTCACACCGGGCGGCCATCGCTTGCCCTGGGCCGCCTTCGCCGAGATGAAGTTGCCGGAGGCGTCATTGCCACCGCATCCCGCCTCGACCGCCCGGGCGCGAAGGCGAGCATCGGCCTCATCCTCGCCCCGGGCGTAGACCACGTACTCGGCGACCGTGTCCGGGCCGCCCGGGAGGACCTCCACCTCGCCGGCGACGGTCTCGACACGGAGCCGCTTCTCCTCCCCGGCCGGGAGGGTCAGGGTGCCGCGACTGACCTCGAAGCGCGGCTGACCGCCGAGGGCGGCGTCCAGGATCTCGCCAAGCCGCGCCGTGGCATAGCCGAAGCCCCAGAGGATACCGTAGGAGCACGCGAGCGCAAAGAGGACCGCAGCGACCACTCGCCAGCGCATCGGCCTACCTCCCTCTCCAGATGCCTACATATACCCAGACGCAGGGGCGCAGCAGAAGGTTTCAGCTTCGGCTCAGAAAGCCCCAAAGCGCGTCATCGCCACGATCTCGTGGTAGCGCTCGGCCATCTCTTCCGGCGAGAGGGCGAAGAGCCGGTCCAGCGAGAAGTCCTCCACGGTGAAGGAGGCCATCACCGACCCCGCGATGATGGCCCTGCGGAGCGTCTCCTCATCGGTCCCGCCACACCGAGCGAGGTAGCCCACCAGGCCGCCGGCGAAGGTGTCGCCCGCGCCGGTGGGGTCGCGAATCTCCTCCAGCGGATAGCCGGGGGCCGCGAAGTAGGAGTCCCGCGACATCATGAGGGCCCCGTGCTCCCCCTTCTTTATCACCACAACGCCTGGCCCGCGGTTGAGCACGCCCCGCCCGGCCGCGATGAGGTTCGACTCGCCGGTGAGCTCCCGCACCTCCGCGTCGTTCATGAGCGCGATGTCGCACCGGGCCAGCACCTCGAGCAGCCTCTCCTCCGCGTTCTCGATCCAGAAGTTCATCGTGTCGCAGACCACGAGCTTCGGGCGGCGCATCTGGTCGAGGACGGAGAGCTGCAGCCCCGGCTCGATGTTCGCAAGGAAGACGTAGGGCGTGTCGCGATAGCTGTCCGGCAGCTCGGGGCGAAAGTCCTGGAAGACGTTCAGCTCCGTCGCGGTGGTATGCGCCTGGTTGAGGTCGTACTCGTAGTAGCCAGACCAGCGGAACGTCTTACCCGGCGCGCGCTGGAGGCCGGCCAGGTCGACGTTGCGCTGCGCAAGCTGCGCCACGTGCTCCTCGGCGAAGTCCTCACCCACCACCCCCACCAGCCGCACCGGCGAGAAGAAGCTCGCCGACACGGAGGCGTAGCTGGCCGCGCCGCCCAGCACCTCGCTCGTCTCTCCGAAGGGTGTGCGCACAGAGTCGTAGGCCACTGACCCGACGATCAGGACCGGGCCGTCTCGGCAGCCGTCATCGAACGCCATTCTGAGCTCTCCCCGCCTTCCGTTAGATGTCGAACTCCGCCCACACCGGGCTGTGGTCGGAGGCCTTCAGTAGCTCCGGGTGCCGGTGCACGCGGCAGGCTCTCAGCTTCTGGACGAGAGGCTTCGACGCGAAGATATAGTCCACCCGCGCCACCCGTCGCCGCTCGCCCAGCGTCAGGCCGGGCGCAACGGGATTCCGCTCCCGGTAGCAATCAACCCATCCGGCCCGCTCGATGGAGGCGATGATGCCCTGCGGGCCACGACCCAACTCCGACTCCGGCCGGATGTGAGCCTTCGCCACCGGGTCGCCCGCGGTGAGGCTGTTGAGGTCGCCGCACATCGCGCACAGCCGCCGCCGGTAGGGCCGCATCCACTGCAGGAGCAGCCGCGCCTCCCGCCGCCGCGAGGGGTAATCCGGCCGCAGGTGGGTCGCGAACAGCGTGAGGGTCTCGCCGCTGGGGGCCCTCAGGTCAACCGACGCGGTGGTGTGGAGGAAGACAGTGTCGAGGCCGAGGTTCTCGTGCCCCAGAATCGGCAGCCGGGAGAACACGGCCAGGTCGAAGCCCGAGTTCGACCTGATCAGCAGGCCGCGCATGCGGAGCTGCCGCGACGCCTGGCGGAACGCCTCCCGCCTGTTGCGCCGCCAGTAGCGCGCCTCCTGAATCGCGACCACATCGGCCTCCGCGCTCTTGATCACGCGCAGCACCCGCGCCAGCCGATCCGGCAGCGCCCCCTCCAAGACATTGTAACTCAGCAACCTGAGCATGTCAGGCCGCGAGTATAGCAGCCGGGCAAGCGCCCGGCAAGGCGGCCAGCGCGCACCGGCTCCCTGTCCCCCACGCCCCGGCAGCCCGGCGCAGGCCCGCTGAGTTCAGCCCGGCCTTGACACCTGCTCCCCTGCGGCGCGAGAGTGGGAGTGACACCCGTTGGGCAGGGGCTTCATCTCCTGCCCCGACTGCTGAGAGAATCGAACTGAGGAGACCGTCTGTCATGACCCAGACCCAAAAGGTGAAGACATTCGCACGCGAGCGGGGCGCGCATCTGGTGGGAGTCGCACCCGTGGAGCGGTTCGAGGAGGGACCGGTGGGCCACCGCCCGGCCGACCTGCTGCCCGGGGCGCGCTCCGTGGTGGTGGTCGCGCTGCGCTTGTTCCAGAGCGTGCTCGACCATCCCCAGATCAACCGGGAGAGCGCGCTCATCCCGCCCGACGTGCTGCCCGATGTGCAGCAGCACTACTACCGCCGAACACACTACGAGACCGTGAACTGGAACCTCCAGATCATCGGCCACCAGGTGGCCTACTTCCTCGACGCGGCCGGGCACGAGGTGATGCCGACCCCGGTGACCTATGACGTGGGCGACCTGTCGAGCCGGGTGCCGGGCTACTACGCGCCCTTCTCCCATCGCCACGCAGCGGTGGCAGCGGGCCTGGGCATGTTCGGCCGCAACAATCTGATACTCACCCCGCAACACGGGCCGCGCCAACGCTTCAACTCGGTCATCACGACGGCCGAGCTGGAGCCGGACCCGATGCTGGAGGAGAACCCCTGCCGCGGCGAGGAGTGCGACGCCTGCCGCAAGGCCTGGCCGGGCTGCTTCGGCGAGCTGTACAGCTGGTCGATGGTGGGCAAGACGTTCGAGATGGCCAGCTTCGACGGCTGCAGCTCGGACTACCCCTGCGGCGGCGGTGGCTGCATCCGCGTCTGCCCGGTTGGCGCGAAGAACGCGGTGAGCTGAGCATTGCAGGCCGGGAGGAGGAGGCCCCTGGCCCCACGAACGGCCGGACGAGACCCCGGAGGGGAGGCCGTGGCCGATCGCGACCAGGCGCAGGAAGCCGTTGCGAGATACGGTCTTTGTGGGGGCGCCGGAATCGTGCGTCAACTCGACGCCACGCATGCCGCGTTTCAGGTGAAGGCCGGCGACAGACTGTACGCGCTGCGTCAGTTCAATGCCTATACGAAGGCTGAGAACCTGCGCACCCAGTTCCTGCTTGCCGAGTTGATGCAGAATGCCGGCCTGCGCACACCGCTTCCTGTCCCCGCGCCCGATGGTGAGCCCTTTGTGGAGGTGCAGGCGCGCCTTTGGTCTCTGTTTCCGTGGTGCCATGGCAGGCCGGGCAGAGCCGAGAGCATCGAAGACCTGGCCGTGCTCACCTCAGTGCAGGGAGCGTGGGTCGAGTGTTGTGAGCGCCTTCGTTCGGGCAGCCGTTGGGACGACATCGTTCGCTCTGCCGAGAAGTCTCGCCAGCGGAAGGGTTGGGCCTGGGTGGTGCCACTAGACCAGGTGCCGGCCTTTGCCCGCGAGCATGCGGTGATCGAAAGGGCGCGGGCCGAGGCGCCAGCGGGCCCGCATCGGACGCCATTCCTCCAACTGCTCCCCGAAGTGGAGGCGGCCATCGACGAGTTCGACGGCCTGCTGGAAGAGCACGGCGTCTGTGACCTACCACACGTGGTGACGCACGGCGATTTCTGGGCGAGCAACATCCGTATTTCGGGCAGTGAGGCTGTGGTATTGGATTTGGATTGCTTCTCGTTCGAGCCGCGGATTGCGGACTTCGCCAGAGCGGCCAACTGGTATTACCGGGAGCGCAGCGCAACAGAGAACGCCCATCTACTCCAGCGGTTTGAGGCACGCGCTCGTCTTGGTGTCGAGGAAGCAGAAGCTCTACCGTTGATGATGTGCGCTCACGACCTGTATTATGCCGTCGGCCACGTTCTTCTGTTCCTGTGTGAGGAGGAACCGGCTGCTCAGAGTCGGTTGGTCCGGTCCATCCAGTCCGAAGCGCGTGCCGCTCAACGGTATCGACACGGAAGTGCCAGTGTGCTGCGGATGTTCCTGAGCAGTGTATGAACCGGCGGGGCAGGAGCCTTGGCCGCCTCGGGCGGCCCTGCCCCTCCTCCATCCGCTCACGGCCGCTCTCTTGGCAACGGGCCGACAGAGCATGGTTGGGGAGAAGACGGGGATTCGGGTAGAATGGGTAGGGCCAATCTGGGAGGTCGCGTTGAGTGCGAATCAAGATTCTCGCCTGTGAGGTCATATTCCGAGAGGTATGCCTCGCCGCCGCCCACGGCCGCAGCATCGTCGATCTCGTCTTCCTGCGCCGCGGTCTGCACTCCAACCCCGACACGCTGCGGGAGACGGTGCAGAAACTGATCGATGAGACGGATGAGGAGCAATGCGAGGCGGTCGGCCTCGGCTACGGTCTGTGCAGCAATGGCGTCGCCGAGGTGCGCGCCCGAGGGATACCCGTGGTGGTGCCCCGCGCCCACGACTGCATCACGCTTCTGCTCGGCTCCAAGGAAGCCTATGACGAGCGCTTCTCCGCGCGGCCCGGCACCTTCTACTACAGCGGCGGCTGGATCGAGCGGATGGACGATTCGGTGCCGCGGCGGGTCGAGGACGGCGCGGGGCTGGACGCTTCCTTCGAGGAGCTGGTCGAGAAGTACGGGCGCGACAATGCCGAGTACCTGTGGGAGCTGCAGGGAACCTGGCTGGAAAACTACACCCATGCCACCCACATCGACATGGGGCTCGGCGACATCGACGGCTATCGCCGCCACACCCGCGCCATCGCGGAGCAGCATTCCTGGGAGTACGAGGACGTCCCTGGCGACCTCTCTCTTCTTCAGGCTCTCGTCGATGGCGACTGGGATGAGAAGACGTTCCTGATCGTTCCTCCCGGCAGGCAGATCGCGCCGTCCGTGGGCCCTGACGTCGTCTGCGCGGTGGACTAGCACTGGGGGCCAGTGCGCCACACGGCCGCACGAACAGTGTGAGCGGTATGGGGGCAGGTAGGGAGAACAGGAGACAGATGACACCTTGTCCAGAGTGCCAACACGATGTTCCAGAGCAAGCCATGGCTTGCCCTGAGTGCGGGGCGCGGACGCCCGCCAGAGCCAGATCGGCCGAATGGGGATTTGAGTACAAGTCGAAGGCGGCTCTCTTTGGATTGCCCTGGCTCCACATCTCATTCAAGTACGGGCCAGGGTGGCGGGTGGTTCCGGCCAAAGGGATCATCGCCATCGGCCAGTTCGCCGTCGGCATCTTCACTCTGGCGCAGTTCGGCCTCGGTGTCATCAGTGTCAGCCAGATCACAGTTGCAGGCTACGCACTGGCGCATGTTGGCGCAGCGTATTCCCTCACCGCTCAGGCCGGCGTCTATGTTCACGAAGGACGCGGACCGGTCGTCACCAGCGTAGCGGACCTGCTCGAGCGCGGCCACCGCCCGTCGACTGAGGATCTCGAAACGGTTGACTACACACCCCTTCCCGGCGATGACTGGGAGGTATCGACACCGGCGGAGCAGGGGCTCGATCCGACGCTGCTGGCGGAGCTGTACTACAACGCGGGCAAGCTGGAGACCCTCTACGGCCTGCTGGTAATCAAGAACGGCCATCTGGTCGCGGAAGGGTACTTCAACCAAGGGGCGGTTGGGCAGCTGTCCAATCGGGCATCGACGACGAAGAGCGTTACGTCGGCCTTGGTCGGAATTGCGCTGGAGCAAGGCCATCTCTCAAGCGTAGATCAGAAGATGATGGACTTCTTCCCGGAGTTCGCCGATCAGATAACTGATCCGAGGAAGGAGCAAATCACGATCCGGGACTTGCTGCAGATGCGCGCTGGATATCCCAACGAGGAGCGCACGGCTCCCTATTTCGACATCCTTTTCTTCAGCGACAACTGGCACCACGTGCCTCACCTGGTTGATTTTCCTCTCCTCAGCGATCCGGGAACCGAGTACCGGTACAGCAATCTGGTCTCCCATCTCCTGGGGGCCATTGTGGCCCGGACGAGTGGCACAGATCTCAAGTCATATGCGCAGGAGAATCTCTTCGCGCCGATCGGCGCCGAGGTGGGCGATTGGTATGCCGATGCAGATGGCTACAACTTCGGTTGCATGGGGATCTTCCTCACGGCACGCGACATGGCAAAGTTCGGCGCGTTGTATCTCAACGACGGTGAATGGGAGGGCAAGCAGATCGTCTCGGCCGACTGGGTCAGGGAATCGCTGCAGAGGTACTCGGAGAAGACCCATTACAGTGGGTGGTTCTCGAGCAAGAAAGGGCGCTACTTCAGGGACATCGGGTATGGCTATCAGTGGTGGTCCGCCAGGGCGGGCGACCATCGCTTCGACTACGCGTCAGGACATGGTGGAAACCTAATTGTATTACTGGACGATCTCGACATGATCATCGTCACGACCGCGGATCCCTTGCACGAGTTGCCGGGGGCGTCGGGATGGAAGTACGAAGGGGCCATCACCGACGTGGTGGGCAAATTCATCGAATCCCTGCCGAGCGAGTGACGGGCACGACATAGCGGCTGCGCTGGCGCTCTCTCCAGCTGGCGGTCGGTCTGTCTTGCTAGGCCGTCAGCCGTCGCCCGAGCCGGTGGGCCGCCTGCGAATAGCGCTCGACGCCTCTCTTCTCCACGGCCCCTGCGTACAGGGTCCCCACCACCTTCGCGCCGAGGATGTCAACGCAGTGGCTTCGCAGCAGCGGGGTCGCATCGTCGCACCAGCGCCGAAGCAGCGGCGGGACGAGGCCGGAGCTCACGATGATCACGCCCCTCTTCTGTCTCGTGGTGCGAGGCGTCGGGCAGCCTGGGAGCGGACGCCGGCCGGGCTTCGCGAACACCCAGGCGGTTCGCTCTACGAAGGTCTTCATGACCGCGGTGGCCCCTCCCATGTTGACGGGAGTGCCGAAGATGAAGCCGTCGGCCTCCTCCATTAGGGGGTAGATGGCGTCCATGTCATCGGAGATGACGCAGCGGGCCCGCGCCGTGTCGGGATCGTCCTCCCGGCACACCATGCAGTTCTTGCAGTATTCAATCCTCTGGTCGATAAGGTAGAGCTTGTCCACGTGAACATCGTCCGCGCGGCCGGCGCAGGCTCCCTCTATCGCGCGGTCCACCAGTGTGTCGATGGTCTTTCCCTTGCGATAGCTCCCCACAATCGCCAGGATCTTCATGGACAGTCTCCCGGGACTCCGAGACGCCCGGTAGTGGGCTCCGCGCAGGTGAGACGGCCCGCTCCGGTCGCCAGCGTGAGAGGTTCGTTGACCCGATGAGGAGAACCTCCTCTTAAGAAGTGCTCCGCGTTCGCTGCGTTGGCGACGGCCAGGAGGGTACACGGCCATGAGCATACTCTCTGCCATCGGGAATACGCCGCTCGTAGAGCTAACCGCTATGAACGGCAAGCGGTCTGATGTGCGGATCTTCGCCAAGCTGGAGGGGGCCAACCCCGGGGGCTCCGTGAAGGACCGCCCCGCCTACTATATGATAAAGAAGGCCGAGGAGTCCGGCGAGCTTCATCCCGGCACCACCATACTCGAGCCGACCTCGGGTAACACCGGCATCGCCCTGGCGATGATCGGAGCTGCAAGGGGGTATTCGGTGAAGCTCCTCATGCCGGAGTGTGTCAGCACTGAGAGGCGGCTCGTCCTGGAGGCCTTCGGCGCGGAGGTCGAGCTGACCCCGGCCAGGGAGGCCACCGACGGCGCCATCAGACGGGCGCACGAGATCCTCGACAGCAGCTCGAACGGCTACTACATGCCCAACCAGTTCGAGAACGAGAACAACGTCCTCGCCCACTACGAGACCACGGGCCCCGAGATCTACTCACAGACCGAGGGCGCGGTGGATGTCTTCGTCGCGGGCATGGGGACCACGGGCACGTTGATGGGAGCGGGCCGGTACCTTAAGGAGAAGAAGCCGGCCGTCAGAGTGGTCGGCGTCGAGCCCTCCGAGGGCCACACCTTGCAGGGACTGAAGAACATGACGGAGTCGATCGTCCCGGGAATCTACGAGCCCGCGGAGCTGGCTGACAAGATCGAAGTCAGCGATGGCGAGGCCTTCGAGTTGACGAGACTGCTGGCGACGAGGGAAGGCCTGTTTCTGGGCATGTCGAGCGGGGCCGCGGTGGCCGGCGCGCTGCGCGTGGCGGAGGACATGACCTCCGGGACCATCGTCGCGCTCCTGCCCGACCGAGGCGACCGCTACCTCAGCACAACGCTGTTCCGGTCGGTGTGCGCGAAGTGCCCGCCGTGAGAATGCCCCCTTCCTGAGAGTCTGTGTCAGTTCGTAGGGCAGGAGCTTCGTCTCCTGCCCCGCCGTTCTGTAGGGCGGGTATGCGCTCTTGGTAAATGGCCGCCGGCCGTTACCCGACGGGCAGGGGCCTCGTCTCCCGCCCGGCGGGCCGAGGAAGTGGATGAAGTACTACTATCGCGAACACATTGACGGGTACCAGCAGATGAAGGCGGAGGGTCACCTCGCGTGGCACACGCGCCTCAACGGGAAGCCATTCGATGACTTCTGCTCTCGCCCGTTCCTGGAGTACGCGCTGCCGCGCCTGGGGCTGGCAGAGGCGCGGCCGAGGGCGCTCGAGATCGGGTGCGGGACGGGCGTCGGCGCCTGCTTCCTCGCCGAGCGCGGCTTCCGGGTAGACGCCATAGACCTCATCCCGGTCGCCATCGAGATCGCGAGGAAGGTGGCCGCCGAGCGACACCTCGACATCAACTACCAGGTCCAGGACGTCTGCGAGTTGCCCCACCGAGGGGAGCAGTATGACCTCATCGTGGACAGCTTCTGCCTCCAGGCCATCGTCTTCGACGAGGAGCGCGCCCGTGTGTTCGCGGCCGTGCGGGCGCGGCTGCGGCCGCACGGCTACTATCTTGTCAGCACGGCGATGTTCGACGAGGCGCGATTCCGCGAGAACGAGACGGTGACGGATGAGCGAACCGGCATCGTCTACCACCGCTATGGAGACAACGGCCTCATCGAAGTGGCGACGGGGATCGCCTACGTCGAGCTGGACGGAAGTCCGGA
Organism: Candidatus Hebobacterum abditum; assembly: GCA_029821875.1. Taxonomy (GTDB): domain Bacteria; phylum Armatimonadota; class Hebobacteria; order Hebobacterales; family Hebobacteraceae; genus Hebobacterum; species Hebobacterum abditum. Next base: position 116,557 of record JALGXW010000014.1, read on the forward strand.
CCGCTACGAGGGCACGGCGCAGATCGCCGGCACCCGGTACCTGCCCAATCGCAGACACCTGCGGCCGCCCGCCCTGAAGGCGGAGCTGGAGGCGGCCGGCTTCGCCGTGCTATACCAGGCCGGAGAGTACGGCGAGAACGTCATCTGCGCCCATGCAGGGTCCGCAGCCGGCCTGGCCGCACCCGGCTAGTTCGTCAGGCAGGACGTGCGCTCTACGAGCAAGCGCTCTCCTCCGTGTTGACAGAACATGGCAGGGATGGCAGGATGAACGTCCGTCGAGAATCCTGTGTGAGTGTGTGAAGAACCATGGAGCATGAGAAGGACGATAAGGCAAAGGGGTCCTGGCTTACCTACCGGCCCGAGATCAAGGTGCACGATTGCACCGTTCGTGACGGCGGGCTCATCAACAACCACTACTTCGAAGATGGGTTCGTGAAGGCCGTGTACGACACGTGTGTGGCCGCCGGCCTCGATTATATGGAGCTGGGCTACAAGGCCTCGAAGCGCATCTTCGCGCCCGCCGACTTCGGCGACTGGAAGTACTGCGACGAAGACAGTATCCGGCGGATCGTCGGCGACAACCCCTCGCCCATGAAGCTCTCCGTCATGGCCGACGCCGAGCGCACCGACTACCACGAGGACATTCTGCCGAAAGATCAGAGCATCATCGACTGCGTGCGGGTCGCCACCTACATCCACCAGATCCCGGTCGCCGTCGACATGATCCAGGACGCGCACCAGAAGGGGTACGAGACCACCTGCAACCTCATGGCCCTCTCCCTGATCCACGACAACGACCTCATGGAAGCGCTGCAGGTGTTGATCCAGACTCCGGTCGGGGCCATTTACTTAGTGGACAGCTATGGGGCCTTCTACTCCGAGCAGATCAGAGACTACACGGCGACTTTTCTGAAGGCCGTCGAGGGCACCGGCAAGCTGATCGGCATCCACGCACACAACAATCAGATGCTCGCCTACGCCAACACGATAGAGGCGCTCATCCTGGGCGCAAACCGTCTGGACGCGACCATCAACGGCATGGGGCGGGGCGCGGGCAACTGCCCCCTCGAACTCCTCATCGCCTTCCTCAAGAACCCGAAGTTCCGGCTCCGGCCCGTCCTCCAGTGCATCCAGGAACACTTCCTGCCCTTGGACGGCGAGATGGAGTGGGGCTACCGGGTCCCCTACATGCTGACCGGGCTGCTCAACCAGCACCCCCGCGCCGCCATCGCCATGCGAGGCGGCGACGCGCCCGACGACTACGTCCGCTTCTACGACGAGCTCACCGAGAAGGAGTAGCGGGCACAGGCGGCGGCCGTCCCCCCATCGACGGGGACGGCCGTTCGGTCGTCATGCCCCGGCAGGAGCCTCCCTTCGCGCCGTTGAACTACGGTTCGGCCCATTCATTCCGCCCCATCTGCCGCACTGGGGCGGGTGGTTGTTCTTCAGCCGCCTTACAGGCTTCGGGAGCACGCTACCGAAGCAACGTTGGCAGTGAATCGCGCTGTGGAGGAGGACCGCAACGTGAGCGATGTCGTGCTTTCGCCGAGACAGGTGCCGCCTGTCGAGACGAAGTTCCGCAAGATCCAGACACCGATCCCGGTGCCGGAGTCCATCCCCATCCTCGAATCCCTCCACCGGGATGAGCCCCGCTCAATGCGCGGGCAGGGCTGTGTCGTCTGGGATCGGGCGGTGGGCTTTCATGTCCACGACCGCTGGGGCAACACCTGGATCGACTGGAGCTCCGGCGTATTGGTGGCCAACGCCGGCCACGGCCGGCCCGAGATTGCGAAGGCGATCTGCGAGCAGGCCAACAAGACGCTGCTGCACAACTACTGCTTCCCGAGCGAGATCCGCGCCGAGCTGGTGGAGAAGCTGGCGAAGCTCGCGCCCGATCGGCTGGACAAGGTCTTCCTGCTGACCACCGGCGCCGAGACCACCGAGGCCGCCATCAAGCTCGCCCGCACCCACGGCCGCGCGGTCGGCGGCGATAAGAAGATCGCCATAGTGAGCTACGAGGGCGCGTTCCACGGGCGCACGATGGGCGCACAGATGATCGGCGGCATCCCGGCCCTGAAGGAATGGATCGTCAACCTCGACCGTGACATGGCGCAGGTGCCGTTCCCCGATGGGTTCCGCTGCACGGACACGAGCTTCGACTTCTTCCTGAAGACGCTCGACCAGAAGGGCTTCGGGCCGGGCCGCATCGCGGGCGTGATCAGCGAGACCTATCAGGGCGGCAGCGCCGCCTTCTGGCCGACGGAGTACGCGCAGAAGATGCGCGCCTGGTGTGACGAGCACGACATCGTGCTCATCTTCGACGAGGTGCAGGCCGCCTTCGGCCGCACCGGGACGATGTGGGGCCTCGAGCACTACGGCGTGGTGCCCGACCTGATGTGCTGTGGCAAGGGCATCACGAGCGGCCTGCCGCTGTCGGCCGTCATCGGCACCGCCGATCTCATGGACCAGTACCCGCCGGGCAGCATGACGAGCACCCACACCGGCAACCCGGTCTGCGTGGCGGCGGCGCTGGCGAACCTCGATGTACTTACTGGGGAGAGCCTGCCGCAGAGGGCGGCCGCTGTTGGCGAGGTGCTGCACGCGGGCCTGCGGGAGATTCAGAGCGAGCACTCCGATGTCTGCGGCGCGAGCATGGGCAGGGGGATGGTGGCCGGGCTTCACATCGTGAGGCCCGGCAGCATCGAGCCCGACGCGGAGCTGGCGTCGAGCATCGTCGACCGCTGCGTCGAGAAGGGATTGCTCATGTTCCATCCGGTCGGCTTCGGCGGGGCGACGGTGAAGATCGCGCCGCCGCTGGTGACGCCCGAGGAGGCGGTGGACGAAGGGCTTGCGGTGCTGCGGGAGGCCATCGAGGAGGCGCGGTCATGAGCTGGGACAAGCGACTCGACGTTTTGCTCATCGGCGGCGGGATGATCAGCCAGGAGGTCGTCATCCCGACCTTGCTGCAAGAGCGCATGCGCGGCATCGTCGGCCACCTGCACGTGTCCGCGCTCAATGCTGGCATCATCAAGCAGTGTGAGGAGCTGTTCCCCGGCGGGCAGTTCGTCGGCTACCCCGACCCCGCCAAGTACGCGTCCGACGACAACCAGCCGACGATGTATCGGGAGGCGATGGCCAAGCTCGGCGAGCACGCGGTGGTCGTGGTGGCGACCCCGGACCACCTCCACACCGACATGACCCTCGAAGCCATCGATGCCGGCCACGACGTCGTCGTGATGAAGCCGCTCTGCCTGAAGGTGGAGGAGGCGCACAAGGTGATCGAGGCGGCCGAGAAGCGCAAGGCCTACGTCGCCACCGATTACCACAAGCGCATGGACCGGGCGGTGCGGCTCGCCCGCTATCGGGTGCGCCGCGGCGACCTCGGCGAGATGCTACACGGCCACGCCTGGATCGAAGAGCCGAAGTACATGCCGCTGAAGTTCTTCGGGCTGTGGGCGGAGCAGTCGAGCCCGTTCGAGTACATCGGCGTGCACTACGTCGATGCCTACTACTTCATCACCGGCCTTACCCCGAAGCGCGTGGCGGCCTGGGGCCAGAAGAAGTTCCTCCCCACCACGGGCAGTGACGCCTACGACGCGGTGCAGGCCGTCATCGAATGGGGCGACGGCTCCGTGCTCTGGATCCAGACTTCTTGGGTGTGCTCGGAAAAGAACTCGGCCATGACCAACCAAGGGCTGCAGATCAGCGGCACGAAGGGCGAGTACTGGGCCGACCACAAGTTCCGCAACCTGCACATCCTCACCGATGACGACGGCTTCGAGCAGATCAACCCGAACTTCTTCAAGCACTATGACAGCTGGGAGAAGGACGGCGCGGTCGAGTACGTGGGCTATGGCTTCGAGAGCATCTCTCGGTGGCTGCGCGATATCCACGACATCCATGTCGAGACCGAGGGCATGTCGGAGAAGGACTCGCTGGCCCACAGGGAGAAAAGACTTGGGGAGTGGGAGGCCGGCCAGCGGCCGCTTCCTCGGCAAGCGCTCATTGGCGTTGCCGTCAACGAAGCCGTACGGCTGAGTCTCGACAACAACAGCGCTTACGTCGTATTCGACGCAGATATGTACCCGAAACTGTCAGAGTAACCGGACCAGGGGCTCAGTACAGGCGGGCCGGGCGACACCCGGCCCGCCGTTTTTGTTTGAGGGGAACCCGCAGGGCTGGGCGCGGTGGGCCCTGCACTCCGGGCGGTCTACTGGCCCTCTGGCACGATGGGCAACTCGTATACGGCGACTTCAGTGCCGCGCTCACCTGCATACGACACTGCCAGGAGTTTGCTATCGGGAGACCACGCGACTACGCTGGCGTCATGGTCGGCAGGGATCGGGATACGGCCACGCTCCTCCTCACGCGCCCACAGGATGACTGCCTCGCGGGGCTCCCCCGGACGGCGCAGGCTGTTCAAGCCGGTGGCGATTCCCCTTCCATCCGGGGAGATGCATGGTAGGCCAACAGACCAGTCCGGGGCGGCCGTCAGCGTGACGATCTCGGTATGCTCGCGGCCGTCAAGGCCACATCGGTACACCGACGCGCTCTCAGGTGTGACCCACTTGCGGGCCAGGGCGAAGTACAGATCTCTCTCGTTGCCACCGAACGCCACGCCAACCAGCATCATCTCGCTGGGGAAGGAGCACACCTGCTCGGCGCTGCCCGTGCCGAGGTCGGCGAGCCAGACCTGCTCCTCTCCCCCACGGTAGTTCCCTGGGATCGCCACCTGTCTCCCATCGCCTGACCATGCCGGGGGAAAGACGACGCAGACCAACTCATCGAGAGGCACCGAGCGCGTCGCTCCACGCGCCACGTCCGTGACCAAGAGAGCTGACTGACCGTCTAGGGAGCCCACGGAGCAGGCCAGTTCGCGTCCGTCCGGTGACCATTTGGGCGCGCCGTACATGGCGCCGGGCAGATCCAGGGCTCGCAGCTTCAGTGTTGCGGTGTCGAGAATGTGCATCTGCGACCCTATGGAATCGACAGATGCTGCAGACCCAACAGTCGTGCGTTCAAAGGCAATCTCTGGTCGGCCGGGGCGCCAGTCCGGACAGCCGTCCATCGGACCTCGCGTCACCTGCTTCGCCAGATCCTCCGCAACCAGCCACAGCGTCTGACAACCGCCAGGCTCGGAGAGTGAAACCACCACTCGCGTGGCATCCGTCGAGAAGCAGCCTTCCAGGATGCCCGATCCCGGCAGCGGGGGGGATGTCCACAGCAGCCGCGCCTTCGGTTCTGGGACCTGGCGCGGGTGTTCGGATTCTCTGGCGCCACATCCCACGAGTATCACCACCAGGACGAGCAGTGCAAGCGACTGCTGCCATGGTCTCCGGGCGGGCCCTGGCGGCCGACCGTCAGGGTCAGTGCAGCGCATCGCGTCCACCTCGCCCCCAACTCTCGCGCCGTGAGGGAGTGGGTGTCAAGGTGTGGGGCGAAGATGGCCGGCGGGCGCGCCTGATGCCGGCAGCTAGCTGCGAGAGTCGCCGGGAGAGGACTGCTCTTCCATCAGGGTGCGCCGGACCTGTCGGCGCTTCACCTTCAGCGCGGAGGTCCGCGGCAGAGCGCGGTCCCAGAAGTGAACTCGCCGTATCCGCTGGTAGCCGGGGAGCGCCCGGGAGATGCGCGAGAGGGCCGACTCGATCTCTCGCCTGCGGGCATCGACCGGCGGGGCGTCTTCGGCGTCGTCGAGCACGATGACGGCATGGGGCGCCTGGCCCGCGCCCCCGGGCTCGGGCACGCCGACCACGCAGAACTCCTTGACGTGTGGCAGCTCCCGGTAGAGCCATTCGATCTCGTCCGGGTAGACGTTCTTGCCGGCACCGGTCACGATGACATCATCTGCGCGCCCGGCGAGCACCAGGTGGCCGTCTCGTCCGAGCCGTCCGCGGTCGCCGGTTCGGAACCAGTCGCCGGAGAAGGCCCGCCGCGTGGACTCCTCGTCGCCGAAGTATCCCGAGAAGACGCAGGCCCCCCTGACCATGACGTCGCCCACGCCGTCTTCGTCCGGCTGCTCGACCCGCAGCTCTACCCCGGGGAGAGGGGAGCCCACCGTCCCACAGCGGGGCCGCGCCGGGCGGTTCAGGGTGAGGACGGGCGAGGTCTCGGTGAGCCCGTATCCCTCGCAGGCTGTGAATCCCATCAGATCGAGAGCGTGGAACACATCGGGCGCGAGTGGCGCGCCGCCGCTGACTAGCAGGCGGATGCGCCCTCCAAAGCGGCTGTGTACGGGGCGGTAGAGCGCAGCTCTGAGCCGCCGGAAGACCGGCGCCAGAGGCGGGATCACCGTTGCGAGCCCGCGACAGAAGTGAGCCACACCACGGAGCGGGACGTGCAGCGCTCGTCTATGCAGGGGCGCCGACTCGATCCTCTCCCCGATCCGCCTCGCCAGCAGCGCGTAGAGCCGAGGCACGCCGATCATGATGGTCGTTCTCGTCGCCGCCATCGCTTCGAGCAGACCGGTCGGCGTGAGGCGGTCAATGTAGGTGATGGTCGCGCCGGCGCTCATGGGCGCCAGCAGTCCGGCCGTGAATCCCAACACGTGGTAGAGGGGCAACACCGAGAGGAACTCATCCGAAGGGCCGATCGACACGACCTGTCTGAGGGCTCGCACGTTCGCGAGGAGGTTCGCATGTGTCAGGGGCACACCCTTCGGGGCGAGAGTCGTTCCCGAGGTGAAGGGCATGAAGGCCCACTGGCTCGCGGCTTCTTCTCCCGCCTCCCCCGGTGTCCGGGAGGCCTCTTGCTCGGCCGGCTCATCAGCGGGGGTGGACTCGCCCGGGAGATCCGCGAACGCGTCCACATCGAATATCTCGCGCTCGCCTGCTCCTTCGACGGCGACAGAGCGGACGCGTTCTCGAACGCGCCGCGAGAGCAGCCAGACGCGAGCCTCCGTCTTCTCGGACAGGGCCACGATATCGCGTTCGCCAAGCTCCGGATCCAGCGGCACCAACACCGCTCCCTGCACGATCAGGGCGAAGAGGGCCACCACCCAGCCGAGCGAGTTCTCGGAAACCAGAAGCACCCGGTCGCCGCGGCCAACTCCGGCCGCCGAGAGCACGCGCCCCCAGGCTTCGGCCCGGTCTTGCAGCTCGCCGTAGGTCAGCCTATCCCAGCGGCCGCCCCGCAGGACCTGCAGCGCTGTCTTGTCCTCGTGGTCCCGCGCTGCTCTGTCCAGGAAGCCGACGAGCGTGTCCCCCTCAGATGCTCCGCCTGGCACGGAGTGCGCCTGGGCTCTGTTCGGTTCGGTCATGTCGGCCACCGGATGACGCCCGGCGCCATCCCTTCAGTGTGCGGGCCTAGTTCGACCGGCGACCGACTTCTCCCCGACCGGCAGCCGTCCTGCCATCCGAGCAGGAGCGCACAGGGCAGAAGCCGCGTCTCCTGTCCTTCTGTTGCCCTCTCTGGCATGGCCCCCTCCAGGCGACCGGGAGAGAACTACTGCACCGTGCAGTTGTCCAAACGAGTAGGGGGGAGTGACGTGCGCACCGTTGCGATGGCTGCTGCCTTGGTGGTGCTGCTCGCCGTGGGAGCCGCGCATGGTGGCGAATCCCACTACTGGATCGGCGCGGCTGGCGTGCCATCCCCGCTGAGTCAGTCATACGTGGAAGTCACGTCCGTGCGTGTGACGATAACCTTCGCCCCACGGGGATGCGCTACCGACGAAGTGCTGGTGCGGGCGGAGTTCGAGCTCGACTGCGAGCGCAACACCGAACTGCAAGACGTGGAGGTGGGGTTCCCCGTCGCGTATCCGTACCTGTACCCCATGCCCCTCGACTCCGAGTACCCGACCCCGCCAACCGCATATGTCAAGCTCGACGGCTGCCCCGTGCCAGCGCGCTTCATGTTCCTCTGTGAACTCGCCGAACCGATCGTCGAAGAGTGGTTGACGGAAATAGACAGGCTGCTGGAGCGCGAGCCGGCGCTGCGCGAGGCAGTGAAGGCCGCTCGGGTCAGCGGCGACGAAGCGGCTCTCGCTGGCTGGCTGCGGGGGAATCTGCCCGAGGAGCGCTTCTCGACGCTCCGTGCATCGTACATCGCAGAGGGGCTGCTGGCTGGCCCTGGGTGTCCCTCTGACTACTGGTATGACTACCGCGTCGAGGCCGCCCTGCTGTGGTTGGACCCGGACAGGGAGGGGGTCAATCCCTACTGGGAGCTTCTAGAGAAGTGGGGCCACGAGGTGCTGCTACTCGACCCGAGGACTGAGCACCTCAGGGACGCCCGCGACCTTGAGCCCGAACCCGGCTTGGGTGCGTTCGTGTTTCCGGTGCGGCTGGATCCCGGGAAGACTCACACGCTGGTGGTGCAACATCGGCAGAGACTGGGCGGGACGGTCCACCTTGGCCCTCCGCCCTTCAAGGGCCTGCGCTACAACCTGACGAACGCGAGGCGCTGGGGACGGCCTGAGCGCGTCAGCATCGAAGTGAGGATACCAGCGACCTGGAGCAAGGCCGCGATCCGACCGGCACCCAGCTCCACGGCGAGAGAGGGCGGCTTCCGCGTCTACCGAATGCGCATGGCGCGTCCGGTGGAGGAGTTGTACATCTCCGCTGTGCCAGCAGGCTGACCGGATGGGGGCCCGCCGCCGGCGACTCGACTGTTGGGCAGGAGCTCGCCTCCTGCCCTGCGAACTGCCTCCCCCAACGCTTTCCAGCGTGAGGGCATGTGGCATGCAGAAGCTGAACGTCGGCGTGGTCGGGCTTGGCCTGGGGCGTCACTTCACGGCCGCCCTCGCGGCCAGCGACGCGGTCGGGCGTATCGCGATCTGTGACAGGGATGAGCGACGGGTGGCGCGAGTGCGGACCGACCTTCCCGCCGTCGCGGCGGGATACGCCGACCTCGACGAGATGCTCGGACGGGAGTCGCTAGATGCCGTCAGCATCGTGACTCCCGACCACCTCCACCGGCCGCATGCGGAGCTGTGCCTGCGGGCCGGTTGTCACGTGCTGCTGACGAAGCCCCTGGCGACCAACCTCCAGGACGGCCGCGCCATAGTGCGGGCCGCGGAGGCGGGGGGGCGGAAGCTGATGGTGGCCCACGAGCGCCGCTGCCGCACCCACATCCGGCACGTCAAGGCGATGCTCGAGGCGGGCGACCTCGGCGATATCATCCATGTCCGCATCGACGCCATTCAGGACAAGCGCGGCCAGTTCCAGGCCGCGCCCTGGTATGCCTCAGCCGAGGCCGGCCGCACCGCGCTCGTCGGGTCGGGTATCCACGAGGTGGACCTGCTGCGCCACTTGATCGCCCGCCCGATCGAATCCGTCTCCGCCCACAGCAATCGGCTCGGCGACCTCGACTTCCCGAAGGACAAGACCACGGCCGCGCTGTTTCGCTTCGCCGGCGGCACCGTCGGCCAGGTGACCGTCACCTATGAGGCCCACTGGCCGAAGGCCGGCGTCATCGACGACCACTTCCGGCTCGTCGGCACGAAGGGGCTCATCGTAGGCCTGCGGGCGGCGCGGGACGGCCGCGACGAGTGGGAGGACGTCCCGCGGGATCGAGAGCCGATCGTCGAGGGAGTGCGCGGCTGTGTCAACGCCTTCCTCGACAGCATCCTCAATGAGTCGCCCGTCCCCATCGACGGCCGCGACGCCTTCGCCTCCCTCGCCGCCTGCGTCGCCGCCGACGAATCCGCCGCCACCGGCCAGCCCACCACCCCCGAGCCATCCGACTTCACGTGACCAACTGGGGCCGCAGGCACGGCCCGCACACGCGGCTTCGCCCGGCAGCCATCTGCCGGGCGTATCGGTCGGCCGCTGCGGGCAGGGCAGAGCTCTGCGCTGTTACGACGACTTGGCCTGGCGGTCGACGGCGAGCTTGCCGGAGATGGCGACGTTCTCTGGCTCGTTCTCCTGGATGATGACAATGATGTGGCCGGGCGGGCGGCCGTAGACCTCGGCCGCGACCTCGGTGAGGCCGCGGACCATCTCCCGCTTCTGTTCGAGGGTGATGCGGGGACCGGAAACTGTGACTATTGGCATGTCGTCCTCTCCTTACTCCGCTCGCTCTGCCAGCGCCTCCGCCAGGCCGGGCACCTGGTCGGCTCCCGCGGGGACTTCGATGCTGGCGCCATCGAAGTCAGCTCCGATGGGCTCGAAGCGGCCGCCGAGGTGCTCCGACAGAAAGGCCTCGGCAACCGCCATGAAGGAGGTGGAGTTCTCGGGGCGGGCGAAGCCGTGGCCCTCATCGCTGTAGATGACGTAGGTGACGGGGATGTCGCGCTCCTGCATGGCGGCGACGATCTGGTCTGACTCCTGTCGCTTGACCCGCGGGTCGTTCGCGCCCTGGCCGATGAGCAGCGGCCTCGCGATCTTGTCGACGTGTGTGATCGGGGAGCGTCCGAGCAGGAATGCCCGTCCCTCTTCGGTCGTGAAGTCGCCGACGCGATCCTTGATGAGAGGCAGCATCGGCATCCAATACGGCGGCACGTTCTCGATGAACGTGATGAGGTTCGAGATGCCGACCAGGTCCACGCCGCAGGCGAAGACCTCGGCAGTCTGCGTCATGCCGACCAGGGTCGCGTAACCGCCGAAGCTACCTCCGGAGATGGCGACCTTGGCCTCGTCGGCGATGCCCTCTGCCACCGCCCACTTCACCGCGTCGATGAGGTCATCGTGCATCTTCCCACCCCACTCGCCGTTGGCGGCGTTGATGAAGTCCTTGCCGTAGCCGGTCGAGCCGCGGTAGTTCACGCTCAGGGCCGCGTAGCCGCGGTTGGCCATCCACTGGTGGACGGAGTTGTAGCCCCATCCGTCGCGGGCCCACGGCCCCCCGTGCACCCACAGCACGAGAGGAACGGGCTCCGAGGGGCGGCCGTCTCCGTCGGTGTCACTGCCCGGCGGCAGCGTGAGGTAGCTGACAAGTTCGAGCCCATCCCGCGCCTCGATCACGACCGGGTACATGCGGACCAGCGGCTGGCCTTCCAGCTCCCGTCGATTGGTGAAGAGGAAGGTCGCCTGCTTCGACTCTCGGTCGTACCGATAGTAGCGCACGGGGCCGATGTCCATGGTGAAAGCGACCATCCACGTGATGTCGTCCAGCGTCCTGCTGACCACCCAGGCATCGCCGTCGGCGACGGTCCGTAGCACTGCCAGGTCCGCTCCGACGGCCTCGTCGAGCGGATGCCACGCCACCCGGGTGTAGTCCGTGGAGTAGGCCTGCAAGGTCTTCTCCGTGGGGTGGATCATCAAGCCGCCGATGTCGACCTTCGGGTCCTCGGCCACGAGCGTGGACTCCCTCGTGGTGAGATCGAGCTTCATGAGCGCGGCCGTGTTCCGGCCGCGGCTGTCCTTCATGTAGATGACATTGCCGCTCTTGTCGAAGGCCACCGGATTCGTGGTCAGCAGGTCCTCGGGGCCGATGCTCACGAAAGGCTCTGGCTTGCCCTCGGCGTCCAGCAGGAAGTACTCCATGGTGGCCTGGGGGCTCATGCTGACCGCCAGTCTCACGCGGTAGTGCTCGTCGGTCATGTAGCCGATGTAGCCGTCGTTTTGCATCACAAGCGACTTCTCGCCGGTCTCGATGTTGACGCGATGGATGTCGTGCAATTGAGGGTTGCGGTCGTTCAGGGCGATGAGGATCTCCTCGGGGAAGTGGCGGCTGACCTCCTGGATGCGGGCCTGCACCCCCTCCAATGGTGAGAGGTCCTTCACCTCGTCCGAGTCGAGATCGACGCTGTAAACGCGCCAGTTCTCATCTCCCTCCTTGTCCTGAAGGTAGATGATGTGGCGGTTCGTGAAGGCCCAGAAGTAGTTGAAGATGCCGCGCTTCTTGTCATGGGTGACGGGCTTCGCGGCCGCGGGGTCGTCCACCGGCCCCACCCACACATTCAGCGCCCCGTCCAGTGGGGCCAGGTAGCTCAGCTTGGCGCCATCCGGGCTGATCTCGACGCCCGCCTTGTCGGGGTTGCCGAAGAGCACGTCTCTTGGGATCAGTGGCATGTCGTCCTCACAGGTCGCCGCCGCACAGACCAGCGCGACAGCGGAGACTGCAATGGCGAAAGCAAGGAGTCCTTTCATCGCCTATCCCCTCCAAGGGTCACGAGCCCAGGGCCTGCTCCGAAGGCTTCGCCATCACGCGGCGCACCGCCTGCGCACGGTCTCGCTCTGGAAGGCCGTATGGGCACAGGCCGGCTTTTCCGCGACATTTCAGTCCGATCTGCAGTATTATCCCTGGGACGGCTGTCTTGGATCTCGGACCGGTGGGGGAGATGCCTGATGGCTGAGAGCGACGCGGCGCAGGCCGGCCAGCGCCGCGGTGAAGCCGCTGAAGCCCGGCTCCTCTCGGGCCTGCGCGAGGGTTCGGCGGAGGCCTTCGCGGAGCTGCACGACCGCTTCGCGCCGGGGCTTCACCGCTTCGCGGCCTCTCGTCTCTCGCAGGAGATGCATCTGGCCGAGGACATCGTCGTGCAGACGCTGGCCAAGGCGGTGAGGAACATCGATCGCTTCGACGGGCGGCGAGCCACGCTCGCCGCCTGGCTGTACGGGATTGCCCGCTGGCAGATTCGGGAGGAGATGCGCCGACGGAAGAGACGCAAGTCCGTCCCGCAGGCGGCCATCGTCCCCATCGATGAGGTCGCCGAAGACCAGGACGATCGCGACCTGGCGGCCGAGGCGGCGGCCAGGCTCGACGCGCAGCGGCAGGTGCGCGAGCTGGCAGGCGTCCTGTTGGAGACGGAGATGGAAGTGCTCGTGCTTCAGTGTGTCGACGAGCTTTCGGTGAAGGACATCAGCCACGTCGTTCGCAGATCCGAGCGAGCCGTCCACTCGCTTCTCCATCGGGCCAGACAGAAGGCCCGGGAAAGGCTGGTGCGAGATGCGGAGTGACAAGACGGACGAGAAGATGGCCAACCTGCTCGACAGAGCGCGGCCTGCCTATGGCGACTCCTCGCGAGAGCGGGCGCTGTCGGCGATGGCCCGTTCCCACGCCGAGGGGGCGCCCCCCGCGGCGACCCGTCGAGGCAAATGGATCGTTCGGGCCGCGGCCGCAGCGGCCGTCGCCCTTCTGGGCCTGGGGCTCTTCGTGGTACCCGGCCGGCTCGGCAAGCCAGACGTCGATGCGATCCTCGCCGATGTCGCGCACGCGATGGCGAGCGCGGAGTCAGTGCTGGTGGAGTACCGGGGGGCAGACGCGGGTTGGCGGGGGGGAGACGCGGGTTGGAAGGAGTGGGGCCAGTTCATCCCAGGCCAGAGCTTCGCATCCGCGGGTTCGCGATCATTCTACTTCAGTACGCACGCTCTGTATGAGCGCCGAACGAGGCCGGACGGCATCCTCTCGTGGGCGCAGGGGCTCGACGTTGGCGAGCGCGAGTGGTGGTGCTACTTCCGCAACCTCGAAACTGGCGAGGCCACGCTCTACGTGGCAGACCTCACGCCCATCGAGGACGCCGCGGCGGATCTCCTCTCGCGGGGCGTTGACTTCCTCATGCACAGTGAATCATGGGGCGAAGTGCTCGGCAATGAGAGCCTGATCAACGCGCGGGCGGGGGTGACGAGCGAGATCCGCGACAACCGGGAAGTAACCATCCTGACGTTCAGCGGGTGGAAGGCGGGAATGGTTCTTCGGCAGACCGACCGGCCTCATCTTACGCCAGCGATCTTTCGCGCTCGCAATGTCTTCGAGCTCGACACCGAGACTAGCCAACTGCTGGGCGCACGCTACTACGAGCACCTCGAAGATGAGCCAGAGCAGTTGATGGGCGTCATCGACACGGTCCAGTACGACAGTCCGGTGCCTGCATACATGGCCGCTGTGCCAGAGGCCGGCGAGATCATAGAGGCGAGCGCTCTGGTGGAGGAGGGCACCCACGAGGGAAGGGCCGCCCTCATACTCAGCATGAAGGTGGGTGATCAAAAGGTACGGCATTTCATCGTGCCAGCAGATTGGCGCGGCGACAGGGAGCGCGCACAGGCCCCCCTGACCCCGGTCGAGGCAGAGCGGGAGCAGGCCACGGCCAACATGAAGGAGCTGGCGCTGGCTCTCCAGCTCTACTGCGCGGAGCACAGAGATGTGTTCCCGCCCGTGGACAACGTCTATGACCTCATGCCGCTGTTGGACGAGTACGTCTCGGGCCGACACGTCTTCATGCGCCCCGGCAGGGAGGACGATGTCGTCGTCGAGTACCTCCTCCCACCCGCGCTTGCGCTCTATGAAGTGCGCGATCCCGTCGCGATGCCCGTCGCCGTCGCGGACTACCATCCTGAGTTCGTCGTCATCGCCTACGCCGACGGGCACGTCGAGGCCGCGGACAAGACCGATCCGGCCTACCAGGATGGATGGTGGGAGGACTGGTGGCGGGAGTACCTGGCGAGCCAGTGAGCTCCCGGTGAGGAACGGACAGAAAGAGAGGGCCGCCCCGATGATTCGGGGCGGCCCTATTCCATATCACCCAAGAACGTTGCGGTGGCGCGTCAGCGCAGCATCGACTCCGCCCGGACCTCCATCTCCATCTGCGTGAAGGCCGCGTCGGGCGTGCCCGCCCTCATGTTGACCTCGACCTCGACGACCTCCTTGACGGTATGGCCGGCCTCGTGGTTGAACCACGTGACGACAGTCGTCACGCCTCCCTCCTCCAGCATCATGCCGGGGCCGACCGGGAACTCAAGCTCCCAGACCGAGTCGGCCACCAGCTTCGCACACTCGATGCCGCCGAGGGTCTCGAACCCCTCCAGCGTGGTCGTCGTCTTCACCGGTATCTTCATGGCGGAAAGCATCGCCACGGCCTCGGGGGGCATGTCCGGGATCATCTTCCCCATTATTCTGCCGAGGTCGATCTCGGCCTCCCAGCCCCAGGAGTCGCCGGCGGAGACAGGCCCGTCGGGCAATGTGGGCTGGGCGAAGGTGTCCATCATGCCCTCGATCATCGCTTTGATGTCGAACTGCTGGCCCTCCGGACCCGCGGGCATGGGCGGGAGGGGGAGCTTGTCGAGGCCCTTGAGGGCCAGGGGCTTGCCGTGCTTCGACATCACGACTTCGATAGGAAGCGGCGGCAGCTTGAGCAACTGCGGCGGGCCGCCATCGGGGCCCTGCAGGGATATGTCCAGGTGGAGGTCCGCGAAGTCCAGCGTCACTTCGAACGACTCGACCTGCGACTGGAGGGTCAGGTCGCCGTTCTCGGCCACCTCCGTCACGCGGTCGATCGCGACCAGCGTTCCTGAGAACCTGGGGCTGAGCGCGAGAACCTGCTCTCCCGTCTCGGGGTTCATCGCGCTCATGTCCATCTCCCAGCCTATCTCGACGTCGTGTTTCATCTCCTGGCCGGGCTCGCCCTTGAACTCCAGCACGACCGACTGCGGGGCCGCAGAGGCGGCGACCGACGCGCCCACCAGAAGCACCATCGTTGCCAACACCAGGGCACTCTTCCGCGTCATCCGATTCCTCCTGTCGTTTCGCTGTGGCAGACAACGCCAGCGGGGATCGTCACTCTTGGCTGACATTCGCCCCTCCTGGTCTTCTCCCAGTGAGTACGAGGTCCTCTGCGCGCGGCACCCTCGGCCCGTGCTAGAATGTCCCGGGACCGCCGCGCGACCCGCAGGCCGGGCCAGAGGCGGCCCCAACGGCCGTCGGGAGCGACCAGCCATGTCCTCGGAAGACGACAGGCTGCCGGAGGAGTTCCTCCAGCAACTGCGGGAGGTGGAGCAGGCCTACCTGTCGACGGACGATCCGATCCGGCAGTCGGGCTTCCTCGCCGGCCCGGACCGCTGGCGCAGGGAGCGCAGCATCATCCTCGAGGCCGTCGAGGGCGATGGCGACTTCCTCGACGTCGGCTGCGCCAACGGCTATCTGCTGGAGTGCCTCCTGGCGTGGGCGAAGCAGCGAGGAATTGCGCTCACGCCTTTTGGCGTCGATCAGGGCGCGGGGCTGATCGAGCTGGCCAGGCAGCGCCTTCCGGACTATGCCGACCACTTCTGGGTGGCCAACGCGTGGGACTGGCGGCCGCCCCGGAGGTTCCGCTATGTGTATACGCTGCACGATTGTGTGCCCGAACAGCTGCTTGAGGAATATGTTGACAGGCTGCTGAGGCGGTATGTCGACCCCGGCGGCACTCTGGCGATCGGCGCCTACGGCAGCTACCCGCAGAACCTCCCAGCTCGGGACCTGGCGAGAGAGTTGGCCGACGCGGGCTATGACGTGGCCGGGTCGGCGAGCTGCGGCGACCTGCCGGCGACGAGGATTGCATGGCTCAGGGCGCCGGCGCGACGCAGATCGGGTTGACAGGCGGCGGCCGCGTCACTATAATCTGCATGAGAGTGGGGCTGTGGCGCAGTGGGAGCGCGTTTCCTTGGCATGGAAGAGGTCGCGGGTTCGAATCCCGCCAGCTCCACCAAAGGTTGCGAACGAGCGCGCTGGGCATTTCGATAGGAGCACGCCGAGAGGCGTGCTCTCTGAGTAAGGGGAGCCATGGGCGAGCGGCGGCAGGGGCTCACAGCTCGCTGGACCGTGTTGGTGGCAGGGGTCGCGTCAGCTCTGCTCTGCGCCGCCGGCGTGTGCTCGGCCGGCGAGCCGAGCGCCACCGGGTACGACCTCACCTTCATCGTCTTCGCCCCAGATGCCGGACCGGCCCAGGTGGCCCTCAGCTACCCTCGAGTCATGGACCATGAGGTCGTGGCAGAGGGCATTCGCGAGCTGGCAAGACAAACCGGGGCCTTGATTGGGGAGATTGAGATCAGAGACGAGCAGCGGGCCAGGGGCATGCCGGCGGAGGGGACCGCGGCCAAGTTCATGGCACAGGGCCTGCTGCGCTGGCACACCGGAGCGTTGCCCGTGGGCCCCATCATCCGCTCTCTGCCGGCGTGGAACCGGATGCGACTCGTGTTCATCGTGGGAGAGAATGCGATCTTCTCGGGCCCGACTGACACAGAAGCGGAGGGATTTGTCGTCCGGTTCGTCAATCGCATGAAACCATACGAGTATGATGTGGAAAGAAAGACCGGGAGAGTGTCCCCGCGACAGGCGCCGCTCGAGGAGGAAGAGCTCTCGGGCGCACTGCTCCCCACAGCGCTGATCGGTCTGCCTGCCGGCCTGATAGTGGGTTGGTTGCTGGGCGACGTGAGGCCCAGGCGCCGCGCACCCACACCAAGCAGATGACGATGGGAGGCGACCGGGGGCCGCGTGAGCCCGTGGCGCGCTTTGGAGGCAAGAACCGATGGAATTGGAGCAGCTTTGCCGGTTCGCCGTTGAGAGCCAGGCCTCGGACCTCTTCATCAAGTCTGAATCCCCGCCCGCGCTCCGAGTGCACGGACGAATCGTCCCCACCGATCTCCCCTCGCTAGCGTCTGCCGACACGAAGCAGTTGGCCAACTCGATCATGAGCGAGGAGCAGGTGCAGGCCTTCGAGGACTACCACGAGCTCGACCTCGCTTTCACGCTCGCGGATGTGGCCCGCTTCCGGTGCAATGTGTACGTCCAGCGCGGCAGCCACGCGATGGTCCTTCGTATCGTCCCTCTGGAGATCAAGGGGATCGAGGAGCTCGGCCTGCCGAAGGTGCTCGACGACATGGTGAAGCCCAAGCAGGGCCTGGTGCTGGTGACAGGCCCCACCGGCTGCGGCAAGTCGACGACCCTGGCCTCCATGATCGATCTCATCAACCGCAACCGCCACTGCAATGTCGTGACGATCGAGGACCCGATCGAGTTCGTGCACGACGACAAGCAGGCCATCGTGAGCCAGCGTGAGGTCGGAATCGACACCGAGTCGTTCTACGACGCGATGAAGTACGTCGTTCGCGAGAGCCCGGACGTGATCCTCATCGGTGAGATGCGGGACGCGGAGACGATGCGGGTCGCCCTGACGGCCTCGGAGACCGGGCACCTCGTCTTCTCGACGGTGCACACGACGAGCGCGGCCGACACCGTCGAGCGTATCGTGAGCATCTTCCCGCCGCACGAGAAGAACCAGATCTGTCTTCGCCTTTCGACGAGCTTGCTGGGCATCGTCTCCCAGAAGCTGGTCCCGCGGGCGGACGGCACGGGGCGCGTGCCGGCGGTCGAGGTGATGATCAACACGCCGACGGTGGCGAAGCTGATTGAGGAAGGCCGGTCTTCGCAGATCTACTCTGCGATGAACGAGGGCGGGTACTGGGGCATGCAGACCATGAACCAGTCCCTCGTGAAGTTCTGGCGGGCCGGCGTCATCTCGGAGGACGATGCGATGACCTACGCCGGCAACGTCACCGAGCTGAAGCAGATGCTCCGCCGGGGAGCCAGCGCCTAGACACGTCAGCCATCGCGACTGTCGCGCCAGCACACAGGACCAGAGACCATCGCACCGAAACGACTGGTGACCTCCGGCGGAGGGGAGGGAGGCGGTCGTGGAGCTCGACACACTGCTTGCGCTGTTGGTGCAGGTGAAGGGGTCGGACCTGCACAT
The DNA here is from genome assembly GCA_029821875.1 of Candidatus Hebobacterum abditum. GTDB lineage: Bacteria > Armatimonadota > Hebobacteria > Hebobacterales > Hebobacteraceae > Hebobacterum > Hebobacterum abditum. Next base: position 134,930 of record JALGXW010000014.1, read on the forward strand.
CTGCGCTGGCGAGCCGCCCACCATGCGCGTTCAGCGCACCATCCGTCGCACCAAGTTTCCCGAACTTGGCGGCGAGGAAGTCGAGCGCATGCTCCGAGCGGTCACCGGCGAAGATCGATGGGGGCGGCTGGCCCAGGAGCAGGAGCTGGACATGGCGCTGGTGGTGCCGGGGGCGGGCCGCTTCCGGGTGAACCTGTACTTCGAGCGCACCTACCCCGCGGCCTGCTTCCACCGGATCCCGTCTGAGGTGCAGAGCATCGACGAGCTCGGCCTGCCGCCGGTGTTGAAGGAGATCGCCCTGTTCCCTCGCGGCCTGGTGCTCGTGACGGGGCCCACCGGCTGCGGCAAGTCCACCACGTTGGCGGCCATGGTCGACCACATCAACGAACACCGGCCCGTCCACATCGTGACCATCGAGGACCCTATCGAGTTCGTCCACAAGCCGAAGATGGCCGCCATCACCCAGCGAGAGATCGGCCTCGACACCCATTCCTTCGCGGAGGCGCTGCGGCACGTGATGCGCCAGAACCCGGACGTGATCCTGGTGGGCGAGATGAGGGACCTGGAGACGATACAGCTCGCCATCACCGCCGGGGAGACCGGACACCTGGTCTTCGGGACGCTCCACACGCTCGACGCGGCCCAGACCATCGATCGTATGGTGGATGTCTTCGAGCCCCACCGCCAGGAGCAGGTCCGGGCCCAGCTCTCGATCACGCTGGAGGCTGTCGTCAGCCAGGACCTGCTGCGGCGGGCGGACGGCGAGGGCCTGATCCCCGTCTTCGAGGTGATGATCGCGACGCCGGGCATCCGCAATCTCATCCGGGAGCGGAAGACCCACCAGATCTACACCCTGATCCAGGGGGGCGGCAACATCGGCATGCAGACCCTCGATCAGCATCTGCTGACGCTCTATACCGACGGGCTCATCAAGGGCGAGGAGGGGCTGGCGAAGGCAACCAATCCCGCCGAGTTCGCCCGGCGGGCCGGTATCGAGACAGGGGATGGGGAGGCCCTGTGATATCGGGGTAGAATGGTGTACAATGGAACGGCGGCGACAGGGCCGCCGTCGACGCGCCTGATCAACAGCAAGGGCCTCGGAGGTGTTGGATGCCGGACAAGTACACCATCCCACTCGATGACCTACTCAGGCTTCTGGTTCGCAACGAGGGATCGGACCTGCACATGCGCGCCGGCGAGCCGCCGGTGTACCGCATTCACGGTGAGCTTCGTCGCAGCAACTTCCCCCCGCTTACTGCGGAGCAGATCAAAGGCATCGTCTACCCCATCATGGGTCCGGACCGCATCGCCCGATTCGAGCGGGACCTGGAATGCGACCTGGCCTACCAGATCAAGGGCCTGGCGCGATTCCGCGTGAACGTCTTCAAGCAGCAGGAGAGCGTCGGATTCGTGATGCGGCTCATCCCCATACGCGTGCAGACCCTGGACGAGCTCGGCCTTCCCGCTGTGCTGAAGGAAATCGCCCTCCTTCCCCGCGGGCTGGTGCTGGTGACGGGCCCGACGGGCTCGGGCAAGTCAACCACCTTGGCGGCGATGGTCAACCACATCAACGAGCTGAGGCCGGTGCACATCATCACCATCGAGGACCCGATCGAGTTCATGCACCAGGACAAGGTGGGGGTCCTCAACCAGCGCGAGGTGGAGATGGACACCCACAGCTTCGCGGAGGGCCTGCGCCACGTCATGCGCCAGAACCCGGACGTGATCCTCGTGGGTGAGATGCGCGACAACGAGACGATGCAGCTCGCCATCACCGCGGCCGAGACGGGCCACTTGGTCTTCTCCACCGTGCACACGACCGACGCGGCGCAGACGATCGACCGGATCGTGGATGTCTTCGAGCCGGAGCGCCAGGAGCAAATCCGCATGCAGCTCGCGGTGACGCTGCAGGCGGTCATATCGATGACGCTGATGCCGCGGGCCGACCGAGCGGGTCGCATCGCGGCCTTCGAGATCATGATCGCAACGCCGGCGATCAGGAACCTCGTACGGGAGCACAAGACTCACCAGATCCCGGGCACTATTCAGACCGGCGCCGAGCTGGGCATGCAGACTCTCGACAACCATCTGCTCCAGCTCTACCGAGACGGGATCGTCAGCTACGAGATGGCCCTATCGAAGTCCTCGAACCCGAGCGAGTTCTCCGCCCGTGCCGGCGGCGGGCGGACGCCCGAGGAGCTGATGTCGGCCGCTCCGGGCGAGGTGTGAGCGGAGGAGGGCGTCCATGTCCACAGTCAAGCTCACGGTAGATGATCTACTACGGACGGCGGTCGATCGCGACGCGTCGGACATTCACATCAAGGCGGAATCGCCTCCGCTGCTGCGCATCTACGGAGAGCTGATTCCGACCGATCTGCCTTCACTCTCCGTAGACGAAGCCAAGCGCCTGTCGTACAGCATCCTCACGCAGCAGGAGCGGGAGATCTTCGAGCAGCAGTGGGAGCTCGACCTGGGGTATGAGATCGAAGACCTGGCTCGCTTCCGCGTCAACGTCTTCGTGCAGCGCGGCATGGTCGGCTCCGTTTACCGGATCATCCCGCTCCACATCCAGACCATCGAAGAGCTGGCCCTGCCCGAAATCTGCCGCTACTTCGCCGAGCGCCCCCGCGGCCTGGTCCTGGTCACCGGGCCCGCTGGGTGTGGGAAGTCCACTACCCAGGCCGCCATGATCGACCACGTGAACAAGAACACCGCCGTCCACATCGTGACGGTCGAGGACCCGATCGAGTTCGTCCACGAGCCCAAGGTGGCCCTCATCAACCAGCGCGAGCTCGGGCGCGACACCCGCAGCTTCCAAAACGCGCTCAAGTATGTGCTGCGGCAGGACCCCGACGTGATCCTCGTGGGCGAGATGCGCGACCTCGACACCGTTCAGCTCGCCATCCGCGCCGCCGAGACGGGCCACCTCGTCATCGGGACGCTGCACACCACCGACGCGGTGCAGACCGTGGACCGCGCCATCGACATCTTCCCGACCCACCAGCAGCAGCAGATCCGCATGCAGCTTTCGGTCAACCTGCTCGGCGTCGTCTCACAGATCCTCGTGCGCCGCGCCGACGGCCGCGGCCGGGTGGCCGCCTTCGAGACCCTGACCGCGATCTCGTCGGTGCGCAACTCGATCCGAGAGCGTAAGACCCACCAGATCGCCTCCGTCATCCAGACGGGGACGCAGCACGGCATGGTGACGCTCGATCAATCGCTGGCCCTGCTCGCCCGGTCCGGGGTCGTCAGCTTCGAAGAGGCCGAAGCCAAGGCGAAGAACAGAGCCGAGTATCGGCAGCTCGTCGAGACCGGCGAGGTGGTCGGCGTCGAGGCGTGAAGCCGGGCCGGCGGGCCTCGCTCTCGGCTGCATCGCGATCCGGGGGCCTGCAGCGATGTCGGGCGCGGGCCCCAATTGTTTGGCCGTGCACCAACAGGGCAAGTAGCGCAAGAGGATGCCCATGTCAGGGCGAGAAGGACTTCGAGCAGCTACTCTGACTTCATGACTGACAGCCTGGCGGACCTCCAGTGACAGGCACCGCCAAGCCGACGACAGCGCGCCGATCGGAAGAAGGAGGACCTCAACACATGGGCGCCGTGATGGAAGTCACCGACGATACCTTCGAGCAGGAGGTGCTCAAGTCTGAGACGGCAGTCCTGGTGGACTTCTGGGCTCCCGGCTGTCCGCCGTGCGCGGCCATCGCGCCGGTCTTGGAGAAGCTGGCCGGGGAGCTGGCCGAGAAGGCGAAGTTCGTGAAAGTGAACGCCGCGCAGGAGCGCGCCACCGCCACCAAGTACGGCATCCAGGCCGTGCCCACCCTCTTCATCTTCAAGGGAGGCGAGGTGGCCGATAGCCTGATCGGGTTCCAGTCCGAGCAGGAGCTCCGCGATCGGCTGACGGCCGCCGCGGACGGCTCCTAGCGGGCCGCGAGCGACCGCGCATTCTACGCTGGGGGCAGGCAGGAGGTGTCTTCGCCACAAGACCAAGCACCGGCCGAGGGCGCTGAGGGCGGCGCCCCGGAGATCTGGGACCTGGCGATCATCGGGGCCGGCGCCGCCGGCCTCACCTGTGCCATCTATGCCGGCCGCGGGCGTCTCCGCACCGTTGTGCTGGAGAAGATGATGCCCGGCGGCCAGGTCGCGCTCAACGACCTCATCGAGAACTACCCCGGCTTCGCGGACGGCATCTCCGGCCTCGAGCTCGCCCAGGAGATGGCCAAGCAGGCCGGCCGCTTCGGCGCCGAGATCCAAACCGCCGAGGTGAAGAGCATCGAGGTCGAGCGGCCGTTTCGCATTCTCACCGCCGCCGGTGACTACCGCGCCAAGACGATCCTCATCGCCACCGGCTGCTCGCCCCGCCGGCTGGGCGTGCCCGGCGAGAGGGAGTACTACACCAAGGGTGTCAGCTACTGCGCCACCTGCGACGGCCCCCTCTTCGCGGGGAAGCCTCTGCTCATCGTCGGCGGCGGCAACACGGCCATCGACGACGCGCTCTACCTCGCCAACCTCGCCGCCGACGTCACCGTCGTCCATCGCCGCGACAGACTCCGCGCCGACCTCATCCTCCAGGAGCGCGCCTTCGCCAACTCCAAGATCAAGTTCCTCTGGAGCCATGTCGTCACCGAGATCAAGGGGAACGAGTCGGCGGCGGCCGTGACGGTGCGACACGTGCAGACCGGCGAGGAGCAGGAGGTCGCTACCGGTGGCGTCTTCATCGCCATCGGCGAGATTCCCCAGACGGGCTTCCTCCCCGAGCAGGTGCACAAGGATGACAGCGGCTATGTGCTCGCGAAGGACACCTTCGAGACGACCGTGCCCGGCATCTTCGTCGCGGGGGATGTGCGCGCCGGGGCCTACCGGCAGATCGCGGCCGCGGTGGGCGAGGGCGTGATGGCCTACCGCAACATCTGGAACTACCTCGAAGTGCAGGAGTAGCGGCCGGCGCGTTCCCCGCGGGCCGGCTTCCCTTTCCCACTGCGCTCACCTGTTTGACTAGGCCACGGCCAAGTGCTACCATGTGCCGACATAGGCGCGGCCGCCGTGCGGTCGGCGCACAACCCAGGCAATGGGAGGAGGTCCGCCATGGGACCCGAGGCAACCTTCGTCTTTGGTGCCGCAATCCTCATCTTCGTGCTGGTCATCCTGGCGTCGGCGATCCGCATCGTGCCCGAATACCAGCGATTGGTCGTGCTGCGTCTGGGGCGGGCGCTCGGCGCGAAGGGGCCGGGGCTGATCATCCTGATCCCGGTGGTCGATCGGGGCATCAAGGTCGACCTGCGGGAGATCTTCTTCGACGTCCATCCGCAGGCGGCGATCACGAAGGACAACGCGCCCATCTCCGTCGACTTCTACATCTACATGAAGGTGGTCGATCCGATGTCGAGCGTGATCCAGGTGCAGGACTTCTTCGGTGCCTCCCAGGGCATCGCCATCACTACCCTGCGCGCGCTCGTAGGCGAGATGATGCTCGACGACTGCCTGGCGAAGCGGGAGCAGATCAACGAGGCGCTCCGCATCAAGCTCGACGAGGTGACCAATCGCTGGGGTATCAAGGTCACCGCGGTCGAGATTCGCGAGATCATCCCGCCGCGGGAGATCCAGGACGCGATGAGCCGGCAGATGTCGGCCGAGCGAGATCGGCGCGCGGTGGTAACGGAGGCCGAGGGCAAGCGGGAAGCCCAGATCACGATTGCCGAGGGCGAGCGGCAGGCCACCATTCTGCGGGCCGAGGGCGAGAGGCAGGCCGCCATTCTCGAGGCCGAAGGCGAGCGCCAGGCCCGCATCCTCGTCGCCGAGGGATACGCCGAGGGCCTCCTGCGTGTGTTCGCCGCCGCCAAGGACGTGGACAGCAAGACGATGTCCATCCAGTACCTCGAAACCCTCAAGGAAATCGGCGGCGGCGCCTCCACCAAGTTCGTCATCCCGCTGGAGTTCACGCGGCTCATCCAGCCGTTCGTCGGCCACGCCCAGGAGTCCGGGCAGGACAAGCCGCAGGCCGGTTCCTAGCGCGGCCGCGCTGACGACTGCCGGCCGTTCAGGGGGAGGGTTGAGATGCCTACTCGCCTCGCGTCTGCGCTGAGATGGTGGGTTCCGGCCGCGCTGATCGCCGGCGGCACGCTTGGCCTCTGGTCTTCGCTGTGTGACGCGGGCGCTGAGCGGCCCGTCGTCTACCGCGCCCGAGTCGAGGGTGTGATCAACCCCTTCAGCGCGCGCTACCTGGAGCGCGCCATCCGCGAGACAGAGCGCGCCGGCGCGGCCGCGCTGGTCCTGGAGCTCGATACCCCCGGCGGCCTCGACACCGCCATGCGGGACATGATGCAGGCGGAGCTGAACTCCCACGCGCCGGTCATCGTCTACGTCGCGCCCATGGGCGCCCGGGCGGCCTCCGCTGGCATGTTCATCACCATCGCCGCCCACCTCGCCGCCATGGCCCCCGGCACCGAGATCGGCGCGGCCCACCCGGTCAGCCTCAGCGGCGGGGGTGACGACGAAGTCATGGCGACCAAGGTCACCGAGGACGCGGCCGCCTTCGCCCGCGCCATCGCCCAGCACCGGAAGCGCAATGTCGAGTGGGCCGAGTCCGCGGTGAGAGAGAGCAAGTCCATCAGCGCCGAGGAGGCGATGGAGAACGGCGTCATCGAGATCGTCGCCGCCAGCCTGCAAGACCTGCTCGAACAGGCCGACGGCCGCACCGTGACAACGCCGTCCGGCGAGACGGTGCTCCGGCTGAAGGGCGCCGACGTTCAGGAGGTGCCCATGGGGTGGATCGAGCACCTGCTCCACCTCATCGCCGATCCGAACATCGCCTACATCCTCATGACCATCGGGACGCTCGGCATCATCCTTGAGCTCTACCATCCAGGCGGGCTGTTCCCCGGCATCGCCGGCGCGATCTGCCTCCTGCTCGGGTTCGCCGCGCTGGGGACGCTGCCGGTCGGCTGGGCCGGCATCGGCCTGCTGGTGCTGGCGGTCGCGCTCTTGCTTCTCGAGCTTCACGCCCCCGGCTTCGGCGCCTTCGGTATCGGCGCGCTGGTGGCCTTCATCGCCGGCTCTCTGCTTCTCTTCGTGCCGGTCACTCCGCCGTCACCGGCCGCGCCGGTCGTCGGTGTCAACCCCTGGCTCGTGACCGGGATGACGGCCCTCTTCGCCTCCATCATCTTGCTCGTCGGCCAGCGCGTCTGGGCGGCCCAGCGGATGCTTGTCCAGACGGGCAGGGAGGCCCTCATCGGCGTCCCGGGAGAGGTTGTCTCTGCGCTCGACCCCGACGGCACTGTCCGCGTTCGTGGTGAGGTGTGGACCGCCCGCACCGAGGGCGACCCCATCGAGCCCGACGCCCCAGTGCGCATCTCCCACGTCGATGGCGTCGTGCTGGTCGTCGAGCCGGAGGCCCCGGCGGAGGACGAGACGGCCTAGCAGCGGCGGCCACCAGAGGGGACCCTGACCAGCTTGCACCCGCGTCGGCAGTAGGAGCGCGGAAGCAGCGGCCAGTGCAGCAGACACCTGTGTGAGGAAGCGCCGATGTCAGACTCGGTCAAGGCGGCCTATGAGGCAACGGATGACTATGAGGTCAGAGTTCGTACCCACGAGCTCTACAGCGTGGCGGAGGGAAGCTGGGGGGAATGGCTCGTGGGGCAGTTGCCGCGGGAGGGCGTGCGCGCGGTGCTGGATGTGGGATGTGGCACCGGGGGCATTCTGCGCCTGATCGCCGCCGCGGGCATCGGCGAGCGCTGGGTGGGGGTGGATCAGTCCGAGGCGATGGTGGAGAAGGCGCAAGGCCTCGCGGGCGAGGCCGGGCTGAGCATCGAGTTCCGTCAGGGGGACATCCTCGATCCGCCCCGCGGTGAAGAACGGTTCGACCTCATCTGCGCCTGCCATATGCTCTACCACGTGGCCGACCTCGATGCCACGCTCTCGAACTGCGTCCGACTCCTCGCCCCCGGCGGCAGGTTTGTGGCGACGACCAACAGCCGGGACACGATGAACCCGTATTTCGCGGAGGTAGAGTCCGCGCTGGCGGAGCGGTTCCCTGAGATCAACATCGAGCCCGCGCCCGACCGATGCTTCTCTCTGGAGAATGGCGCCGAGTTCCTTGTGCGCCACTTCGACCACATCGAGCTGCGCGTGCGGCGGGATGCGTTCCGCTTCCCCAGCCCGGAGCCCTGGGCGGCCTACCTCAAGAGCGGCCGTCATCTTGACATGCCCTCAGATCACACCGATGACGAATGGGCGGAAGTGGCGGGGATGATCGACCGCATCGCGCAGGAGCAGTGCGCAGGCGGCGAACTCGTCGTGCCGAAAGTCGCGGGGATGTTCCTGTGCACAGGGGCCCGTGGGGAAGGGTAAGGCGCGGGCGACTGAGCGGGGCGATGGTGAGATGCCGAAGCGGCGAACGACGAGATCCCCTCGTGCTGCGGCCTCCCGCGGCGGCACACCCATCAGATTCGGGGTGTTGACGTTCGCGGGCATCGCCGATGTCACGCGACGCGAGCTCGCGCCCTGCCGTGCCACTGGGCTGAGCACCCTCAGGCTGCGCAACCACGACCTGATCGTCGGGAGGGTCGATAGCCGCCATGTGCCGCGGCTGGCCCGGCTGCAGACGGCGGAGGATATCTTCTCCATGCTGG
>JALGXW010000101.1 GCA_029821875.1 Candidatus Hebobacterum abditum
AAGTCGGCCGCCCAAATGCCGACGAACCAGAAACCATGAGGGCTCACCCCTCGTATCCCACTCGTATGGAGGTCACGCCCCAATGAAGATCCTGCAGGTCGCCCCGCTCTGGGAGAGAGTGCCACCGCCAGGCTACGGTGGCACGGAGGCTGTAGCCAGCCTCCTGACGGACGAGTTAGTCCGTCAAGGGCACGAAGTAACCCTCTTCGCGTCGGGGGATTCGTTGACCCTGGCCGGGCTGCGTTCGGTCTATCCGAGAAGCCTGCGCACCGCCGACGGCATCAAGGATGGGACGCCCTATGACTGGGTGCACGCGGCTGAAGCTATCGCCGCCGCCAGTGAGTTCGACATCATCCACAACCACGCGGGCGAGCCGGTGATGGCCCTGGCTGGTTTCACAGGTACACCAATGCTGACCACCCTGCACTGCCTTGTCACGCCGGACACGCAGATCGTCTGGGAGCACTACGGTGGCTACTACAATACAGTCAGCCGCGCCCAACTGAAGACAGTGCCTTCCCTGAAGAGGCCCCGCTACGCGGGCGCGGTGTATAACGCCATAGACGTAGCCAGCTTTCCGTTCAGCGACATGAAGGACGACTATCTACTCTGCCTGAACAGAGTAGCGCCAGAGAAGGGCACTCACCTGGCGATCGAAGCCGCCCGCCGCGTCGGCCGCAAGCTCATCATCGCTGGCAAAGTAGACCGGGTCGACCGCGAGTACTATGAGGCTATGGTTGAGCCTCTAGTAGACGGACGGGACGTGGTGTTCGTTGGAGAAGCCGACCATCGCGCCAAGAGGGGGCTCTACGACAAGGCTGCCTGCGCGCTAGTGCCCATCTGCTGGGAGGAGCCGTTCGGGCTGGTGATGGCGGAGGCGATGGCCTGTGGCACGCCCGTGATCGCCTTCGCCCGGGGCGCGGCACCGGAGCTCATCGTGGATGGCGAGACCGGCTTCTTGGCACACGACGTTGAGTCGATGGTTGAGGCGCTTAGCAGGATCGACATGATAGAGCCGGCCCGCTGTCGCCAGCACGTCGAGGCCAACTTCGACGTGCCAGTGATGGTCGAAGGCTACCTGCGGCTGTACCGCGAGATCGTTGGTGCTCCCGCGATTCTTCCTGAGAGGGCACCGGTGCCGACGTTCTACAGCAAGAATGGGGAGGCCGCAGACGCCGCAGTCGCGCCGAAAGGACGATTGTGAGACCCCTTGCGCATCTTCTCCAACGGCTCCGGGCGGCGACAGCCAGCGGCACCGAGCGGCTCCGTCTCACAATCTCGGGGCGCCATTTGTTCCTGGATGGATTCGTAGAGAGTCTGGATCAGAAGTCTCAGGTGGAGCAGGCCTGCAGGGCCTTCACTCCGGAGAGCATCCTGGTGAACCGTCTGTGCGTTGCTGTTTCCGAGGCAGGGCCCTCACTCCGGAGAGCATCCTGGTGAACTGTCTGTGCGTTGCTGTTTCCGAGGGGCCGCGCGTATCATAGCTGCATGACGAGTCCTCGACAGAGTGCCCTACTCCAGGGTAGGCAAGGCTGAGTTGCTGCTTCTGGCGAGTTCTAATCTGATCCTGACATCGTGATCCGGCCCTGTCGAGCGACTACCCACTGTTGGCATTCGCAGGCTTGCGCGTGGCCACCGCGAATTTTCCATAGCCCATTCGCTCGAAATCAGACGAGGCAAAGCGCTGAAGGCCCTACACGACAGCGCAACTACCCTTCGCGGCAGACGGGCACCGAGGGGTAGTGCCTTATGGGATCGCCGGAGAGGCTTTGCCCGGGTCACGGTCTCGCGACTTCGGCGCCATCGACACGCGGCACTCGTGGTGAATTGCTCGTAGAGTGGGCCGCGAAAGTTCTGGCCGCTCATGAGGATTCGACTTGGGTCTTGCGAGAAGAAGGCTACGAGTCAGTCCGCGAACGAAGCGTAGAGTCACGGCTCGCTGTCAGCAACGGGTTCCTCGGCCTCCGCGCCTCCATCGAGCAGCCCACCGATGCTTCGGCCCCCCGGACCTATGTGGCCGGCTTCTTCGACACGACCGCCAAGGACCAGGTAGGCCCCAGGCTCATTTCGGGCCCTGATTGGCTTCGCTTGCATGTCGTCGTGGATGGCGAGAAGGCTGCGCTCGACGCTGGCGAGACACTGAGCCACTGTCGTGCCCTTCACCTATGCTGCGGCCTTCTGGAGAGGGATTGGCGTCAGCGGCTGCCCTCCGGCAAAGTGCTGCGTCTTCGCACGGCACGGTTCGCGTCGCTGGCCAATCGCTCACTGGCCGGTCATTTCGCCCTCATCGAAGTCGATCAGCCCGCCCAACTCACCCTGGAGTGTCAACTCACTAGCACCACTGAAGACCTCGTCTTTGTCGAGAGAGACGGTGAACTCGCATTGTGGCAGACGGCCGCTTCCGGGCGACGACTCGCAGTCGCCACTTCGTGTTCACTCCACGATGCGGGCCGATCGTGGCCAGACCGCAGCTTCGGTGACGGCATGGGGCGTCGATGGGAGTGGCAGATGAGACCGCGACAGCAGGCGCTGCACTGCCAAGTGATCGCCGTGGTTCGAGAAGACAGAAACGGCAATCTTGAACGGGAGGCCAGGGCCGCCTGGGGACGGCCCCGAGCCACCGATGTGCCGGCTCTTCTGGGTAGGCACGCCCGCGCGTGGGAGAGGCGATGGGCTGCCAGCGATGTGGTCATCGAAGGCGACCCGGCGGCGCAGCAGGCGATGCGGTTTGCGCTGTATCATCTCATCGCCGCGGCGAATCCGCAGGACGAACGGGTCTCCATTCCTGCACGGGCGCTGACGGGCGACGCTTATATGGGCCACGTGTTCTGGGATACCGAGATCTACCTTCTCCCCTTCTACACGTTCACGTGGCCTGAGGCGGCACGCGCGCTGCTCATGTACCGATACCACACCCTCCCAGCCGCTCGCGAAAAGGCGGTCCAGTTCGGTTGCCAGGGTGCCCTCTACGCCTGGCAGTCCGCCGAAACCGGAGAGGAAGTGACTCCCACGTTTGATATCAGTGGAGCTGGTCACGTCGTCCCCATCCGCACCGGCATGGAGGAGCACCATGTCAGCGCCGACATCGCATACGCGGTCTGGCAGTACTGGCAGGCAACGCGAGACGCTGGTTTGAGATCATCCTGGAGACGGCGCGCTTCTGGGCCAGCAGGGCGATACCAGAAGAGGACGGGCGCTACCACATCCGGGGCGTCATCGGGCCGGATGAGTATCACGAAGGCGTAGATGACAACGCCTATACCAACTTCATGGCCCGATGGAATCTGGAGTGCGGCCGACAGGTGGCGCAGCTGTTACAGGCCCGCTGGCCGCAGCGGTGGGCAGAGCTCCGAGAGCAGTTGAATATATCACTTGATGATCTCAGCTTCTGGCACGAGGTGGCTGCGGAGTTGGCAATTGATCGCGACCTGGCAACCGGGCTTCTGGAGCAGTTCACCGGCTTTTTCCAGCTGGAGCCGATGGACCTGGCTGCCTACGAGCCCCGTTTGGCCGCATTGGACGTGCTGTTCGGTCGCGAGCGCACCCAGCGGTCGCAGATCATCAAGCAAGCCGACGTCGTGATGCTTCTCGCTCTGCACTGGGATCGCTTTGCCCCCGAGGTCCGCGAGGCTAACTTCCGCTTCTATGAAGAGCGCTGTGACCACGGAAGTTCCCTCAGCCGAGCCATACAT
>JALGXW010000056.1 GCA_029821875.1 Candidatus Hebobacterum abditum
GTGCGCGATGTCAGCGCCGATAGGGACCTGTCTCAACAGAGACCACCACAGCATCGTCAAATACAACACCAGTAGGGGGTTGACAGCGCCGCCTTATAGGGACACCCGCACGCGCCGTTACGGGCCAGGCTGCAGTCGCAGGGCCGCCCCTGGTCCAGCGGCGAGACAGGGTGCCACTTGCGGGTGCCCAGCGGTTGTGAGACCACTGGTCCTTGTTGGGCATTCGTGGGACCGGTGTCATTGGGTGCGGAAGAGGCCTGTACGCGCCGTTCTGGGCCCACAAGCGGTCGTTCCCTACGCTGGCGCCGCCGGCAGTCTCCGCGCCGGCGATGAGCAGGATGTGTCGCGGCCATGGCCATGAAGCCGAAGCGCACGCGTGCTGCGCGGGCGTACGTCTCACGCTCGGCGACGTGTACCGTACTCACAATCTCACCATTCGCCAGGAGGACGCGCGTGTTCCGAGGCCGGTCATGTGGGTCCAGGTGCGAGTTGCCGACTGGTACGCACGGCTCTGCCAGGCTGGGCCCACGGCTCTCTGCATTGAAGGCCGCATCTATCAGATGACAGACCGCCGGACGCTCCTCTCGTCGCGCCCCACGGGCCTCGATGGTCACTTCACGCTCACCGTACATCTCTGATGCCTTCCGAAACACCCACGCGCCTGCTTCTCACCACCCTCCGGATCGAGGTGGCATGAAGCAGGCGCGTCAAAGGCTGAATCGCGTAGGCCCTGCTACGGCACTATGGTTTTGTCGTCGGTCAGCCGCTGGCAACCTAACACGACGCCACCCGCGCGTCAAGGCCCGCAGGCCCCTCACGCACATCGCTCAGACGCTTCGCGGCAGCCTGTCGTGAAGACAATAGTGGACGTAGTGTTCCAGAACTCATCCGTGGCCATAGAAAGAGCGATCCCAGCCTACCTGCGACGTTTCCGCTGACGATGCACCTGCACAGCCGGAACTTACTCCCGGCCAGATGTGTCTAGCAACCGAAACCAAGACTGGAGGGGATCACCATGAAGAAGGCTTTCCTCCACATCCTCGCCCCAGCCAGCTTGCTGACTCTCGTGGTGTGCGCCGTCTTCGCTGAGGCGGCCGAGCCCGTTCGCGTACAGACTCAACTGACGCGGGTGGCCCTCTTCAAGAACGGGATCGGCCTCTTCGTACGCGAGGGCAGACTGCCGGAGGGAGCCAAGAAGGCGACACTTGGGACCTCCTCAGCTCCGTCTCATGGCACCCTCTGGGTGAGTTGTCCGGCCACGCTTGGACTGAAGGGCGTTGTGGGCCGCTACGTGGGCGAACAGCAGCAGATCGAGGCAATCGATATGGCCGATCTTCTGCGTGCCAACGTTGGCCAAGAAGTCACTATCTGGACTACGGTCGACCGGATCCCCGTCCTCACCGGGGAGATTCTCTCTTTTGCCCCGGATCGCGGCACCCTGTGGCCGCTTGGTCCCTATCATATGGGTCCTTCAGCTGACTACGGCCCCGAGTTCGGGAAAGCTCGTGGGCAGTCCGTTCTCATCAAGAGCGATGGCGGCATTACCGCCCTTGCCCCCCACCAAGTAGCGCGCATTGACTTCACTTCGGCCGAGATCTCCTCAACCATCTCACGTGGTGTCACACGCGCCGAGTTGGAGGTCTCCTTCGAGGATCCGAGCAAAGCGGGCGACTGGCTCTCTATCAGCTACCTAGCCAAAGGGATCTCCTAGGCTCCTAGCTACCTGATCGACATCTCAGATCCCGAGCAGGCCCGCCTCTCCGCCAAAGCGTTCGTCTTCAACGATTGTGAGTTCCTTGAAGGGACCCATGTAGACCTCGTCACTGGCTTCCCGAACCTCCGGTTCGCGGACATCATGAGCCCCATGGCCATGAAGCAGGGCCTGGCGGACTTCTTACGTTCGCTGGCTGCTGGAGGACGTCGCGAGGACCGCGGCATCACAACCCAGGCCGTCACCGGAATCCCCTTCGTCCGTGCGGGAGGAGTGGGAGGCTTTGCGGGTGGTGTACGCCAGGCCAGCCCCGACTATGGGGCGGCGGCCGCCACCCAGGTCGTGGAGGATCTCTTCCTCTATCCCCTCGAGGACATCACCCTGGCCCCAACCGAGGTTGCGTACTATCCGTTGCTCACAGAGACCGTTCCTTACACTGAATTCTACCAGTGGGAAATCCCCGACTACGTCAGCGAAGAGGACCGCTACGGCGATCCTCGACGAGAAGAACGCGACAAGTCCGAAGAAGTATGGCACAGCCTCCGCCTCACTAACACCACGAACCTCCCGTGGACCACTGCTCCTGCCGAGATCATGAAGGACGGCCAGATCATCGGGCAGGATATCGTCAACTACACGCCAGGCAAGGCCGAAGGCACGGTCAAGATCACTCAGGCCGTAGGCGTCAGGGCGGAGCAGACTGAACTCGAAGTCGGGCGGGATCGAGAAACCCTACGCATGTACGGCGACGTCTTCGATCGGGTCACCATTGAGGGAACCCTCCATGTCACGAACTACCAGGCCGAATCCATCTCTCTGCAGATAGCGAAGCTCCTCTCCGGAGAGCTCAAGGACTCTAGCCCCAAGGCCAGGGACATCGCCCTTGCCCGCGGTCTCCGCCGCGTGAACCCGACACACCTCCTGACGTGGAAACTGCAACTGCAACCTGGGGAACACCAGGAGGTTACCTACGTCTATGACGTGCTAGTGCGGAGATGAGACAGCTGCGAGAGCCAGATGGGGGGTGAGTTCCCGCACTGTTTTAGGGCTCATCTGTGAGCTGAGCCGTGCCGTTCTGGGCCCAGAACTCGCGTTTCGGCCCCACAAACAGATGTGCGAGGCCTACGCAACCGGTGTTGCAGACAAGTCGGCCGTCCTTACGGCCTTCGGGGCCGCGGTGTCCAGGGACTCCTCCGTGAGCGAGAGTGCCTTCACGTCAACACCACAGGCGCTTGACGTCCGCATGTGCAGCCATCGTGGCACCCCTTCACGTTTCCGCCTTTGCAGCTTCACAATGTCTTAGCGGTCCCTCAGTATAAGGGGAGTGTAGTCGCGTAGGTCGCGCAGGATCAGTGTGAGAGCGCAGGTCACGATGGGGAGCTGTCTATCTCAACACGGCGACGGTGTCGTTGCTGAGGGACCCGTCGTTTCCGAAGCAGTGGGGTAGCGGAAGCATGATGATCACGCTAGCGAATCCGTCACGGTCCGATGGCCCGTGCAGAACGGCGGCGCTCGCGCTGGTCTTCGGCCTGCTGGCGATGCTCGGCCCTGCTCCAGCCTTCGCCCTCCCCTTAGACGCCCCCGCCGACGCCTCAGGATGCTGTGACTCGTGTGAGGCCGGTTCGCCCGATCAGGTCGCCACGTCCGATGTCTCCTTCATGGTGAGGGTCGTTTCACGCGCCGGCCAGTCCGAGGACGGAGCCCCGAACAACGAGCCCTGCTGCCCCGACGGATGCACGCATTGCTCTCTTCCCTGCTGCGGGCAGGTGCTGTCCGCCCACGATCCGCTCACACTGACCGCAGGCTTCCCGCACGCCGGATTCCTCGCCATGTCTCAGGACAATGCCCCGCTCTCAGTCGATCCACTGGATGTCACCCACCCTCCTCGT
Organism: Candidatus Hebobacterum abditum; assembly: GCA_029821875.1. Taxonomy (GTDB): domain Bacteria; phylum Armatimonadota; class Hebobacteria; order Hebobacterales; family Hebobacteraceae; genus Hebobacterum; species Hebobacterum abditum. The sequence continues at coordinate 3,601 of JALGXW010000056.1, forward strand.
CCCTGACTCCCCCACACCGTAGCTGTCCTACATTTCGTCGTGGTTGTTTCCCGATCTCGATGAGATCTGATGGGAGTTCATGTGGCTCGACATCTCTACATCTGCTTTGCGTCTGTTTGTCTGGCCGGCTGTGTGAGTCTCGGCTCCTCTGATGCCGGCGGCTCCGGCATGCCGGAACAGGCGGCGACTGCCGAGGCCGCCAGCTCGGAGCCGTCGATTGCCGGTACTCGCGTGTCGCCAGCGCGGCAGGCGGAGGTTCAGGAGCTTCTCGCAAGAGAAGTGATCCGGCTGGCCGACCTGCTGCTGATCGCGGAGCTCAAGAATCCGGAGGTTCACGCTGCCCTGGAGGACCTGGGCGCAGCGACCGGACGGACCCGTCAGGCCGGCCTCTATCCAAACCCCATCATTGGGCTCGCGGCGGAGGACATCCCTGCGAGCGACTTCAGCCTGAGCCGCAGCAAGAACACCGTCGCCATCATTCAGCCCCTTGTTGTGGGCGGGCGGCTGTCTGCGGCTGTCGCCGTGGGAAGCGCTGAGCAAGAGGCCCTCAGCCTGGCTGCACAGGCGAGGCTGAGGGAGGTGCAGGGGGAGGTCCGCCTCGTCTACGTCGAGCTACTGGCCGTGAAGCAGGCCATGGCGCTCCATGAGGAGTTGCTCGGCCCAGCCCACCGCACGCTCGAGATCGCCAAGGCCCGATTCGAGGCCCGGGCGATCCCGGAGGCGGAGGTGATCGATGCCCACGTGGGAGTCCGCGAGCTCGAGCTGGGCAAGGCCCGGCTGGATCCTCAGGTCTCGGCTCTCGCGGCCCGCCTCCGCGCGCTGCTTGGTGGCGCGGCGATACCCGCCGGTAGAATAGGCGGGAGCCTCCCCGGAGACCTCCCTGAGTTGGATCTCGATCGCCTGCGCAGCGAGGTCAGACGGAACCACCCCGCTCTTCTGGCTGCGAGCAGGGACATCGAGGCCGCGGACCGGCGCGTTCAGCAGGCAGAGGCAGAGCGGACGCGCGATATCGACGTCCGTCTCGCCTATGGGCACGTGGGGGCTGAGGACGAGAGCATCGTCGAGCTTGGCATCGGAATCCCCCTGCCGCTCTTCGATCGCAATCAAGGTCGCATCCTGGAGGCCCACCACCTCGCTGCAAGGGCAAGGCGGGAGGCGGAGGCGCGCACGAATGACCTGTTGTCGGATCTCGCCGCGGCGCACGCATCGGAAGTGACGGCGCGGGCAGAGACAGCGACTTACCGAGATCAGATCGTCCCAGGCACAGAGAAAGCGTTCTCGCAGGCGCGGGAGGCCTACCGGGCCGGCAAGATCGGGCTTCGGGATCTCCTTGCCGCACAGCGAACGCTCGCGGGAGCTCGGCTCTCCCATCTGAAGGCAGTCAGGGACTTGAACGTGGCCCGGGCGCGTCTGTGGAGAATCGCGGGCCCGGCAACTGAAGAATGACCCAATCACGGAGGTGCAAGTCATGAAGAAGAGCATTCTGATGGCGATCCTGCTCGTCGCCATTGGCGCTGGCGGGGCCATCGGCTATCTCAAGTACACGCGCTCGTCGGGGCAGACGGAGGTGACGGCGGCGACCGAGTTCTGTGTCGAACACCAGATCGCGGAGGCGGACTGTCCCTGGTGCGATCCCGCCATCGTCGAGGAGCGAGGCGAGTGCCCGGAGCACGGTGTGCCCGAGGCCCTCTGCGCGCAGTGCAATCCCGCTCTGGTTGCGGGATTCAAAGCGGAGAGAGACTGGTGCGCGGGCCACGGCGTTCCGGAGTCCCAGTGCGAGCTCTGCAAGGCCGGCCATCTGCCGCCGGGGGAAGAGGCCTGACGCACTGGGGTCCGAGGTGTGGAGCTAAGACATGACCAATAAACGCCTGCCTGCAAGCAGTAGATTCGTGTCCGCTCTGGTCGCGCTACTCCTCGTGGCCGGGGGCTTCTCTCTGATCATCGTCGCCGACCGACAGGGATGGCTGGGCGGGGCTGCCCAACAGGAGCAGGGATGCCCTCACGGGCTAGACGCGGAGGATTGCCCCTTCTGCAACGAGAGCCTGATCGCGGAGCTGGGCATGTGCGCCGCGCACGGTGTGCCGGAGGCGCTCTGCACGAGGTGCAACCCGGCGATCATCCCCGCCTTCCAGACGACGGGAGACTGGTGTGCTCCACACAACGTCCCGGAGTCCCAGTGCACGATCTGTAACCCCGGTCTTCTGGAGGCGGAGGACACGGGCGAGCCGACCTCCTCGACGCCGGCCCTGGCCGAGCTCGTCGAGAGGCCCGAGGTGCCAAGAAATCAGAGATCGCCGGCTGTGACCTGCCAGACCACGGACTTGCAGGTTCAGTTCCTCTCCCCGGAGATCGCCCGCGACGCTGGACTGGCATATGCACGAGTCGAGCGCCGAGAGGTCGCACACACCATCACGGCCAATGCGGAGATCGCCTATGACGGAAACCGGTATGTGCAGCTCTCGTCCCGCGCGCCCGGCGTGGTGACACAGATCCAGAAGGACCTGGGGGAGGCCGTGGCGGCCGGAACAGTCCTGGCCATTGTCGATTCGGAGACCCTGGGGAAGGCCAAAGCAGAGCATCTCGAGGCACGCGCCGCTGTCAGTCTCTGGGAGAGGAATCATTCCCGCGAGGAACGGCTTCTGGAGAAGCACATCGCGGTCGAGCGGGATGTTCTGGAGGCCGAAGCGAATCTGGCCATGAGCCGCATCAGGGTGTCCAAGGCCGTCCAGTCGCTTCGGAATCTGGGTTTGAGCGATGCGCAGATCGAAGAGAGTGGAGAGACGGGAGACACCTCCTCGCGCCTGCCGCTCGCCTCTCCATTCTCCGGCGTCGTAGTCGAGCGTTCCGCCGTCGCCGGGCAGGTCGTGGATACCACAGAGCCCCTCTTCGCCGTCGCCGACACGGATGGAATGTGGGCCATGCTCGATGTCTACGAATCGGACGTGCCGCACGTCCGCGCCGGACAGTCCGTCGTGTTTGAGGCAGAGGGGCTCCCCGGCCGAAGGCATGGGGGCCGTGTCACATGGATCAGCTCTCACGTGGATCGCCGCACGCGGACGCTCAAGGTCCGGGCCGAGGTCGGCAATCCCAACGGGCTGCTTCGAGCGGGCATGTTCGGCAAGGCGATCATCAGCATCCGGGAGGCCGGGCCCGCACTGCTCGTTCCCAAAGAGGCCGTGCAGTGGGAGGGGTGCTGCAATGTCGTCTTCGTTCGAAAGAGCGACGTTCTCTTCGAGCCCCGCAAAGTGCAGCTCGGCTATGAGATGGACGGAGTCTACGTGGTCGAGGCCGGTCTCACCGGGGATGAGGAAGTGGTGACGACCGGGAGCTTCCTCTTAAAGACCGAGATCCTCAAAGGAAGCATCGGGGCCGGCTGCTGTGAAGTGGAGCCGGGGAAGTAGGTTGGGAGTGAACTCGACGACGGAGCCCGGGGGCATGCTGAACCGCATCATAACCTGGTCGCTCGAGCACCGGCTTCTGGTGATCGTCCTCTCCCTCGTTCTCGTCGTGCTCGGCGTTCAGGCACTGCTGCGCATGCCGATCGACGCCTTCCCGGATACGACTCCCGTCCAGGTGCAGATCAACACCGTAGCGCCGGCCCTCTCCCCACTCGAGATCGAACAGCAGATCACCTTTCCCGTGGAGCAGGCCATCAGTGGGCTGCCTGGGCTCGACGAGGTCCGCTCCATCTCCAAATTCGGTCTCCCAGACGGTGGAGCTCCCTGAGGGAACCCCGCGCCCGGAGATGGGACCCGTCGCAACCGGCCTGGGGGAGGTCTACCACTACATCGTCACCGGCAGGGGCCACACCCTCGAGGAACTCACCACGCTGCACGACTGGGTCGTCAAGCCCCGTCTCAAGTCCGTCCCCGGCGTAGCCGAAGTCAACACCTGGGGAGGTAAGCTCAGGCAGTACCACGTGCTGGTCGATCTCGCGCGTCTGATGAAGTACGACCTCACGATGGACGACGTCTTCGCCGCCCTGCGGAAGAACAACCTGAACGTCGGCGGGGGCAACATCGTCGAGGCCGGTGAGCTCCATCTCGTGCGTGGAATGAGCCTGACGACCAACGTTCGGGAGATCGAAGACATTGTCATCACTGCCCACGATGGCGTGCCGATCCGTATCCGCGATGTGGCGGACGTCGAGATTGGGCACGAGATCCGCCGGGGGGCGGCCACCGCGAACGGCGAGGGAGAGGTCGTTCTCGGCCTGGGGTTCATGCTCATGGGCGAGAACAGCCACGAAGTCACGGATCGCCTGAAGCGGCGGATGGACGAGGTCCGTGGCTCCCTGCCCCCGGGAGTGGAGATCCGTCCGGTCTACGAGCGCACCGACCTGGTCGAGCAGGTCATCGACACGGTAAGGGAGAACCTGTTCGAGGGCGCCCTCCTTGTCATCGCGGTTCTGTTCATCTTCCTCGGCAATCTGCGCGCCGGACTCATCGTCGCCTCAGCCATCCCTCTCTCCATGCTCTTCGCCTTCAACGGCATGCTGCGCTTCGGCATCGCCGGCAGCCTCATGAGCCTGGGCGCCATCGACTTCGGGCTCATCGTCGACAGCTCCGTCATCATGGTCGAGAACAGTGTGCGGCACCTCGCCGAAGGGCAGGGACGCCGTTCCGTCATCGACACTGTTCGAGACGCCTCCATCGAGGTGCGAAAGCCCACCATGTTCGGCGAGCTGATCATCATGATCGTCTATCTGCCCATCCTGACGCTGGAGGGCGTCGAGGGCAAGCTCTTCCGGCCCATGGCGCTGACGGTGGTGTTCGCCCTCCTGGGATCGCTGATTCTCTCTCTCACCCTCATGCCGGTGCTCGCCAGTCTGCTGCTGCCGGCGCGGACCAGGGAACGTGAAACGAGCTTGGTCAGGGCTGCCAAATGGTGCTACCGCCCGGTGGTCCGCGCAGCGATTCGCGCCCACGCCATATTCATCCTCTTAGCCGTCATTCTCCTCGGCGGCGGACTCTGGCTGGGATCCCGCATCGGCTCCGAGTTCATTCCCCGCCTCTCCGAGATGGGGATCGTCATCAACACGGTGCGTCTCTCGGGAGTCTCGCTGGAGGAGTCGGTTCGGTACGGCACGCAAATGGAGCGGGTCATCCGCGAGGAGTTCCCCGACGAGGTGAAGGATGTCTGGGTGCGGACCGGGACCGCGGAGGTCGCCACGGATCCCATGGGGATCGAGCTTTCCGATGTCTTCATCACGCTCACCGACCGAGACAGATGGACGCGCGCCCGGACCCAGGAGGAACTCACCGAGATCATGCGCCAGGACCTGGCGGGACTGCCGGGCATGCGCATGATCTTCACCCAGCCCATCGAGATGCGGGTCAACGAGATGATCGCCGGCATCCGGTCCGACCTCGGAATCAAGCTCTTTGGCGACGACCTGGAGCAGCTCAAGGACAAGGCCGCAGAGATCGAGGCGGTGCTCCGGACCATCCCCGGGAGCGCCGACATCTACGTCGAGCAGATCGTGGGGCAGCCCATGCTGGAGATCCACGTCGATCAAGACGCGATCGCCCGTTACGGCGTGCCAGCGCAGCACGTCCTCGAGGTCGTCGAGGCGATCGGGACGAAGAAGGTGGGCGAGATCCGGGAGGGGCAGCGGCGGTTCGATCTGGTCGTCAGGCTCGGCGAGAGGTATCGGGAGAACCCCTCCGCCGTCTCACGCATTCTGATTCCCACGGCAAGCGGGGAGCGGATCCCCCTCTCGCGTCTCGCCCAGGTCCGCCAGGTTGAGGGGCCGGCGACGATCACACGCGAATGGCAGAGACGCCGCATCGTCGTCCAGTGCAATGTCACCGGCCGAGACGTGGGTGGTTTCGTCGAGGAGGTGAGGCGGCGTCTGGAATCGGACGTGGAACTGCCGGCGGGCTACCACATCGAGTACGGTGGCCAGTTCGAGCACCTAGAGCGCGCCCGGACTCGCCTCATGATCGTGATCCCTCTCGCCCTGGCGCTGATCCTCTTCCTCCTCTACACGAGCACGGACTCGATCAGGGACACCCTCCTCATCTTCACCGGTGCGCCCTTCGCAGCCCTCGGCGGGATCCTCGCCCTCTGGCTGCGCGACATGCCCTTCACGATCTCGGCGGGGGTCGGATTCGTTGCTGTCTCGGGGGTTGCCATGCTCAATGGTCTCATCATGGTGTCCACGATCCGGCTGGTGCGCGCGAGAGGCGTGCCTCTCCTCGAAGCCATCGAGCAAAGCGCTCTGCTCCGACTTCGCCCCGTCCTCATGACCGCCCTCGTCGCCGGACTGGGGTTCGTGCCCATGGCCCTCAACACGGGGGTGGGCGCTGAGGTCCAGCGGCCCCTCGCGACCGTCGTGGTGGGCGGCGTGATCTCCGACAACATCCTGACCCTCCTCGTGCTCCCCGCGCTGTATGCGTTCTTCGCAGGCAGATCTGAGCAAGAGACTGCGACTGCGGAGTAGGCCGGCATGGGAGCGCCGTCTCTGCAGGCACGCGATCGACTCTGTCCTTGTCAACTGCCCGTGAAGCCGGTGGTCCTTGTTAGGCACTGGTGAGACCGGCGGTCCTTGTCAAGCAGCGGTGAGACCCCGGGTCGTTGTCGGGCGACCGTGAGACCGACACAGAGGACTTCCCGTCTGGGCTCATAACGGGTGTTTCGGCGCCACAAACAGCTGTGTGATCTGCGGCGCGCGTTTGACTTCTCTAAACGGTGTCTCATCTCCGCGTAACAGGAGCATCGTGTGCGCAGCCGG
>JALGXW010000043.1 GCA_029821875.1 Candidatus Hebobacterum abditum
AGCATGCGCGTTGTCAGCGCCGATAGGGACATGTCTCACATAGAGACTACTGAGTGATCGTCAGGGCACCCCACAGGGGATGGTTGACGACTCGTCTTATAGGGACAACGACCGTCGACCCCGAGATCGTCTAGCAGATCTTGAGAAGTCGGCGCGCGTTCTGGTGCAGGATCTTCTCACAGGCCGGCGGCGGGAGTGCCAGACCGACGATCGAGTATCCCTGGTCGGTTCGCGTGAAGGGCGGATCGATCTGAACTCTATCCGTCGTCAGGAAGTCTACATGTGATTGGACGAAGTTCATCGTTGTCTCGATGTACCGCTCAAGAGGATCGGCATCTCCGAGGGGGACTTCGCCAGGCTGACGCAGGCATTGAGCCTGAACGCCGGCGGGCACGTTCGTGTCGTCATAGATGGCATCGGTGCCGAAGAGCACTCGATCCTGGTAGGTGGTCAGGAACTCCCGCGCCCGCTCGCTCCGCCTGCCCGGGAGCCCCATGATGGGGATGCGGGCTGACAGGTCATAGTGGAGGTTGGGCATGGTGTCGAGGTCGTCCGCGGCGGCGTCGAGAGAGGAGGCATTGCTGCCCACGTGGGGGCAGATGAAGAGGGTGTTGGGATGTCGCTTGATGACCTCGTTGCGCTCGGCGAGCAGCTCCTCTCTGCTCGGGAAGCCCTTGCGGTAGTAGCTCCAGCACGCGTACTCTCCGCGGAGGACGGCATTCCAGAAGTTGTCCTCGTTCACGGGTTCCCAGAACATCGGGGGGTCTGCCGTATGTAGAAGAACTGGGATGTCCGACCTCCCGGCCATGTCCCAGATCGGGTCTAGTCGTTCGTCGTTCACTCGCCAGAACTCGCCGTTCTCATCCCGGTACTCCAGACCCAGGGCCTTGTACACTTTGAGGCCGCGCATGCCTCTGCCGACGTCCTGCTTCATCTGCTTGGCGGCGGACTCGCCGAAGCCCGGCTCGTTGATGCGCCCGAAGTCCACATTCCCGAACACGATGAACCGGCTCGGATGGCGGTTGAATATCGCGAGATGGTCCTCCAAAGCCTGGCCGAATCCGTCGTGCCATTCTGCCGTCAACACGCACTCGATGCCGCAACGGTCCATCACCGCCACGGCCAGGTCAGCATACTGCGGGAGAACATGGGTGTGCGCGTCGATGATCGTCACGTCAGAACTCCAGGTTGTCGTAGAACTCGACACATACATTCGTGAAGTAGGGAGACTGCTTCGCCGCCAGGGACTCATGCTCGGCATCGCCCTCGAACAGGTGGAGCGCGGCGCGTGCCGACTCCAGGTCCGCGAACTCGCATTCCCATATCAGCGTGTGAGAGGGCAGCGCGCCGGAGATCGGCTGGAGACGGCGGCCCTTGGGATAGTCGGGGCGCCTCGCCTCGAGTTCGGCGAACTGCTTCTCCAGTGCCATGAACTCCTTCTCGTGAGCTGGGTCGAATTGCTGGACGATCCGCATCGTGACGCTCATATCATGCCTCCAGCAGAGAGCGCACCCTGTCCTCAAGCTGCAGTCCGCAGCGCTCAGAGAAGGTGCGTAGCGAATCTCTGCCTGTTTCCTTATTAATGGTGTGCTGTGAAGTCACCGACAGCCCCGCGACGAGAGTCCCGAGCTGCTGGGCCTCCCGCAGTGACAGCCCTACAGCCAGGCCGACGATGATCCCGGCGAAGTGCGCGTCGCCCGCGCCCGCGGTGCTGCTGACTTCGGCCTCGCAGCTCCTACAGTGAGACAACGCACTCCCATCCCAGGCCCAACTACCGTCTATGCCGGCGGTAATTGAGATGAGCATCTCGGGATGAAGCTGCGACAGCCGCTCCACCGCGCTCTCGGACACCGACTCAGGCGACATTCCCTCCGATTCCGGGAGTCCGGCCGCGGCGGCCGCTTCGTCCACATTGAGTGCCACGAGGTCCACATCCTCCAGCACTTCCCGCCCGCGGGGGTCGTGCAGTTCCTCAGTGGTAAACGAGGCCGCGCAGAAGAGCTGGTAGGTCCGCCCCAGCCTCAGCAGCTCGCCGCGTGCTCCCAGGGGGACCTCTGGGGCCGCCAAGGCCACAGCCGTGCCGCGGCAGGTGGTGAAGTCCTCTTCGGCCTCGCGGACTAGGTCCGCGTTGACGTGCGACGAGGCCGAGTCATCGGTGGTCAGGTTCCCGCCAGTTCCATCGGGGTACACGAAGCAGAAGGAGTAGAGAGTCGGCTTGCCCGCGATGACGCCGACGCGACTCACGCCGAGGCCGGCCTCGGCCATCTCGGAGAGGAGCCTCCTGCCAACATCGTCGTCCCCGACCGCTCCGATCGGGATCGTGCGGAAGCAGGGACCGAGCAGTGTCTGCACGTAGTGCGCGATGATGTGCAGCTTGCAGTAGTCGCGCCGGCCCAGGAAGCGCCCCGCACGGCTTTCCTCGCGTCCGAGCGTGTGATTCCCCCTCAGCTCGAAGAAGGATCCGGCCCCAATGCCCCCCACGCCAACCATGGCTTGGTAGCGGAGACTCCTAGTGTCGATATTCAAGGGGTCCATCGTTGGCCTCTGTTGACATCCATTGGGGCGACAGCGGCCGCCACGCTTGGGCGATCAGCCAACGCCCAAGTCCCACTCAGGATGCTCGCCGATGGGATGACGCGCCGTCTCGACCGTGGCTGTGAGCAGCGCGTCTGGGTGTTCCTGAAGTAGCGTGATCGGATACTCCGGCGTGAGCGGTCCGAAGAGGGCGACGCGCAATGCCGTCGCTTTCCAAGCACCAGTGTCGCTGAAGAGGCGGACCTTCTTGGCCGAGAGACACTCCTTCACCCCCAGGGTGACGGACATCGGGGGCACGAACTGGTAGGCAGCACCAAAGCTGCGCTGCGCCAGCGCCAGGATCGTATCCCAGTTGTTGTCCTGCACCCGGATGGTGGAGCTGCGGACATCGTCAATAGTGACTCTGCTGTACGGGTGGCGGCGCGCCTGATTGTAGGCAATGTGGCCGTCCTGCCCCCAGCCGCCATAGGTGATGTCGAGGCGGGCGCGTGAGATTTCGTGTCTGACTGCGTCCACTGTGCCCGGGGTGAGCCAGAAGCGGCTCTTCTCCGGGACCGCTAGTTCGTCATCGACGGGATCGTAGAACTGGTCTTCCATGAAACCGCGGAAGCAATAGGGATGCCGTCGCGGAAGTTCTCTTCCCTGCCAGTCCAGGCACTCGTCCATATGGAAGACAACGAGGCTGCGCAAGCTGACACGCTGCTCGTTGACCAGGTCCGTAAATGGTTTGTACCAGCACGCCGGCCCGCACGGGATGATGGCACGCGTCGCCTCGCCGTCGGCATTGTGGGAGGCGATCTCGTCCGCCAGCTCGCGTGCCATGACCCGGCCCATCTCACTGGAGTCCTCGCACAATCGGAACCGGACCTTCAGGTCAGGGTGGCCCTCGAGTTCATCGTAAGGAACGCTGCACCACTTGTAGAGCTGTTCACGTGTTATCGAGCCCACCGCCTGGTCTCCTAGTCTCTCACTGTTGTCGAGAGGGAATGCCGCCCTGCCCCGGCCTGCTGATGATAGCATCCTGGCATGCGCTCGTGAAGGGAGCATGTCTGGCCAAGAGTCCGGCTGCCTCCAGACGAGAGAGGGCGGAGCGCCCGAAGAGGGCGCTCCGCCAACAGGCAACTGCCTCGCCTAACGCGAGGTCTCATCCGGTCCTAGCGCAGCGTGGGCTCGTCAGGATATACCACGCCAAAGGGCCCGTCCCCGGTCTCACACCAGGACATCGGGCCCTGGGCTCCCAAGCCCATGCCTACCGAGTGGTAACCGCCAATGTGCGAAGTCGTACCGCGCGCCTCCTCCGCCCACTCATCGAGGAGTCTCTCGCCATTCCACCAGGCAGCGTGGCCATCCGCGAAGCCGAGATTGCTGCCGCCCAGATGCCGCTGCCCGACCTTCATCGCGTTCCGGTCCCTCAGATAGGCTGGGCGTGTGTGCCATGTCACATAGCAGTCCCACATGTCTGGGCATCCAGACTGGATCGAGTCCGCGCAGTCTTCGATCCAGTTGGCGCAACCGCAGTTACCGCACTCCGGATTGCAGAGGTCCGGATAGGCGGCCTGGCCGATGCTCTCCAGAGTCGACTCGGAGCCGCAGTCTCCGCACACGACCCACCTCACTGGGTCCTCGATCTCCACCAACTTCAAGTCGTACAGCACTCTGTTCGCGCCTACGCTCTTGACGAAGGTCTTGTGGCCGGCTGACCTGCTCCCCTCCATGCCTGAGATCGCCGGCCGGCCCTGTATGGCGGTATCGGTCACATCGCCGCCCCAGCCGGCCGGCCACGTGGCCGTGTATAGGGGACACAACGCGGTGTCGTTTATGCAACACCCCCACTGGCCTGCGGTGGCGACGAGATGGCTGAACCAATCGGGGAACCCGATGATGAAGCTCGCCCCCCTCTCCAGCCTCGCGCTCGGGCAGCGCCAGACGTCCCGGTTCTTGACGTACTCGTCCAAGATGACCGGCACCCTCAGGTAGGGGTTGAGCTTGAACTGAAGTCCATGGCACTCAGATGGGTCTGGGGGGTCATCGGTTTGGGCTTGAGGCGGAAACCAATCCCAGACCTCCTGGCGATTCTCCATGGGCCAGAAGCAGTCGTTGTTGTCCGCCAAGTACATCTGGATGGCGAGGGCGATGTTCTTCACATTGGAGAGACACACCGCCTTACGGGCGCTCTCGCGCGCCCGAGCGAAGACAGGAAAGACCATCGCAGCCAGAATGCCGATGATCGCAATCACCACCAACAGCTCAATCAGGGTGAATCCCTTCCGACGTCTTCCCATCCTGGAACCCTCCTCTGCGGGATGGCTCCCGCATGTGGTGGCACGACGCCGTCCTAGGTCAGGCCACTGTGCTCGTGTTCTTCACCTCCTTTCTCCCCGCTGCGCTCCCCCCGGGCCGGAGCGCGCCTCTCGGACATGTATTCCGACGCCAACCGCAGAATCCCCTCTTGCCCCCCGATTCGCCTCACCAACGCTGACGCTCTACAGAAGACGTACATCAAGTCCTCGACACGGCGCTACAAGCCCAGCAGACGCCGGGCATTTCCTTCTGCGATAGCGCGGCGCCACTCGTCTGGCATCGGTGCAGTCGTGACCCACTCGATCTGCGGCGCCACATAGCCCACCCAGAAGAAGTCAGTGCCGAGGATGAGCTTGCGCCAATGGCGGGCGAGGAAGCCCTTGGTGAAGGCGGGATCGCGGGTCAGCGCGTTGTGGCCCGAGCCGGACGAGATGTCGGCGTGCAGGTTTGGGTAGTCGGAGAGTAGACGGGCAACCGCGCCGCCGGGCTTGACTTGGCCGCTGGGGTAGCCGCCTGCGCGATCGTCGTCCCCGGAGATCGCTGACCACCAGGCTGGGCCATGGGCAATGAACTTGGTGTTGCTGCACTCCTTGAGAGTGCGCTCGAGACGCGGAAGCCCGACCTCGTCATAGTTGATCCCTGGGTCGATGTGAAACAGCACTGGGAGTCGCAGCTCGCCACAGAGCTGGAAGAGTGCAATCGACCTCGGGTCGTCCATCGCCAGGCCGCACTTGTGCTCGCCGTAGCCGCGAGCGCCGCGCTGGTGGTAGTGGCGGATCTTGTCGAGGGCGCGCTGCTGGCGCGGGTCGACCCCGACGAAGGGGATCAAGCGGTCGGGGAAACGCTCGTAGGCGGCGAACGCCTCCGCACTGAGGCCGTACTCGGTGTCGCATTCGGGACTCTCCAGCGGAAGGACGGCCGCCTGCGTGACACCCCACCGATCCATGGCCCCAATCAGCTCCTCTGGTGTGACGCAGCGACCATAGCCCGAGGCCGCGCTGTGCGGGATGAGATGGGTGTGGATGTCGATCATATCAGATGCCCTCCCTGGACGCCGACCTTCACTCTGCCCGGAGCCCCGCTGCCACCTTTCTCACAGCGGTGCCGATGTCGCGAGCGTCATCGAGGGTGAAGCGTTCATTGCACGGCAAGACGACCATTTCGGCAAGGGCTTGCTCACACCCGGGGCATTCTCCTGGATCGTAGCGGACCGCGTGCCCGGAAGTCTGGTGGTCCCAGGGAAAGTGGCTCCCACCATAGACCTGCTTCCCACGGATAATGTCGTACAGGAAGATCGGCTTGTCGATGTAGCCGGCGCCGGCGGGGATCCCTTCTGCCCCCAGGGCCTTGGCGAACTCGATGGCTGACGCGCCCGCCTCCGCATCCACGACTCGCAGCGGGTAGAACCAGTAGACGTGCTGGCAGTCTGGATATGTCGTCGGCCGGTAGACGCCGCCAAGGCCGTCGATCATGCCCGTGATGGTGTTGGCGACTTGGATGCGGCGAGCGACAATGCCGTCGAGCTTCCGAAGCTGGGCGAGCGCCACCGCCGCCTGAAGCTCGGTCATGCGGTAGTTCGTCCCGAATGAGACGTAGTTCCGGCCGCCGCTTCCGTAGTTGGGCCAGCCCTTGTTGGCGAAGAGGGCTGCGCGCTCGCCGAGGGCGTCATCATCGGTGACGAGGAGCCCGCCGTCGCCGGTGGTCATGTGCTTCGACTGCTGGAGGCTGAACGCACCGAAGTGGCCGATCGTACCCACCTTCCGGCCCCTATACAGAGCGTTGTGGGCCTGGGAGCAATCCTCAATGACGGGGATGTCATGCTCATCCGCCACCCTCATGATGGGGTCCATATCACATGGACTGCCGGTGATATGAATGGGGATGATCGCCTTCGTCCGCGGCGTGATGCGGCGCTCCAGGTCGAGGGGGTCCATGCCGTATGTCACCGGATCGACGTCGGCAAACACAGGGATGGCGTTCGCGAGCAAGATGGCGAAGATGCCCCCGATATCCGTGATGGGGCCCGTGATGATCTCGTCGCCCGGGTCTGGGTTGAGGGCACCCATAGCGGTGTGCAACGCGGCGGTGCCGGAGGTAACGGCGGTGCAGTGTCTCATCCCCATGTACTGGGCGAAGTCACGCTCGAGCTGCGCCACCTTGTCCCCTGTGCCGCGGTTCAGCTTCCCCGACCGTATGACCTCCGTGACGAGGGCGAGCTCTTCGTCCCCAATGTCGCGCCCGGAGGCATCGTCGATTGTCGGGAAGGGGCGCCGCCTCAGTGGCTCGCCTCCTTGGATGGCAAGAGTACCCATTCTAGCTCTCCTCAAGGACGCCGTTCCGCGACAGTCTCCCCGTCTGGGTGACCACTTTCGGATAGACGGTGACCGACTGGTCGGCTTGCTCGGCCGCCCTTTCACTGCTCGTATTTCCCAGTCCTGATCTCGGCGGGCAGGACAAACTCCTTTCCGTCGATCGTCAGCCGGCCGCCTGCTTTGCCCTCGAACACGACGGCGACATCCCCGAAGCGGGCCCCTATGGCCCGATCGTTGGAGACGACCTCGGCCTCCTGCGCCTCACCAGTGGTGAGGACGTGGAGAAACACGTCCTCCTCCCGCGGGCCAATGGGAGATACCTCCGGTCGGTGTCAGGCGTGCGTGAGACCGCTCTGCATGCCTCGGGGGGCTCCGGGATGCGGCCTGTCAACCACCGACCTGAGGCCCCTGCCTTCGAGCGCACGCGATCCTGATCGCCCACAAGCGTGCGTGGGATCGACCGTCGTCGGCCCCCGAAGTGTACCAGAGCTAATCCGGAACATCCAGGATGCCACGGACCTCGGTTCCAGGACATCCGGTCCCTATCGGGGGCCGCTGAAACCACGGTGAGCGGGTGAGACACAGCGCCACATTGAGCTCCAGACAGTCGTTTGCCGTGTCGAACCGCGAGTCCTGAGCCCAGAAGGGATGTCTTCTGTGCCGGTCTCAGGGATGCCTAACAAAGACCGGTGGTTTCAGCTCGGGGGAAGCCAGCAACGACGCAGGATCACATGCCCTCTTCGGACAAGACGCAGGGCGGTATCAGGCCGACTTGACCAGTTCAATTGGTTCTGGTGCACCATGGGGGCACGGCGGGCCCCGCAAGAGCGCAGGTTCGTCCTGCGCCCGACTGAGTAAGGTTGGGCCGACTTCAGGGCGAAGAGCTGGCGCAAGCGGGAAGAAGGGTTGGGCTCATGGTGAAGACACTTGTCCTTGCCGGTCTCGCGCTGTTCCTGTCCTGTTGGGCCCTGAGAGCGGCGAATGCTGTCGGGGAAGAAGGAGTGAACTGGCTGCGTGCCGCTCGCATCACCACCCCGGAAGGGGCCGAGGACCTCCCAGCCGTGCAGAGAGACGGCGTCAACGTGGTGCTGTTTCACGTCAATGGGCTGCCGGATGTGGATGTGCCCCCGGGCGTGCTCTACCCCGACCTCGCGGAACTGAGGAAGCAGTACCCCGACCTGAAGATCGTCATCTATATCGCCCCTCTGGAGGTCCAGACCCCGGGCGCCGACAAGGACGGGGACGGCAAGCTCGATTCGGGTCAGCAGACTTTCTTCACCGAACACCCTGAAGCAGTCCAGGTGGGTATCGGGGGCCAGCCTATAGTCAGCTACGGCCAGGCGGCCTTCTGGGTGGAGAATGACGCTGAGGATGTCTGGGTAACTCCCACCAGCCCATTTGTCAGGGAGCGGGCCATCGCTCTGGTGAAGAAGATCGCCTCCGATGGGGCCGACGGCATCTGGTTCGATGTTCCGCACTTTGTCATGTGGTGGGCCCGCTCAGGCCCCCATTGGGCGAGCTTCGACCGCTTCTCTCTCGAGAAGTTCAAAGCGGAAACTGGCTTTGATGCCCCCCGGGAGGTGAACTGGGAAGACCCCGCCTGGAAAGCCTGGGTCCGCTGGCGGCAGGACACAATGGCTGAGTTCGTGAGCACTCTCAGGGAGGCCGCCCAGTCGGTGTCGCCCACGCTGAGATTCGGGGTAGAGCACTATGGCGGCTTCGACTGGCGAGGGGCTGCCGAGGCCAGGGCAGCTACCAAGCTGCGGAGGGTGACTGATTACCTGGCCCACGAATACGGCTCGGCGGCGCGTTCTCCCAGTCGCGCCCGTTACTACAACTGGCTATATGACAACGCTGTCTATGCTTTCTATCGGGGCGTTGACCGAGATCATCCCACCTGGATACTCTCCTATGGGGACAGCGGGGACGCGCAACGGCTCAATGCCGCCACGCAGATAAGCCACGGCTGCTGCTTCTACGAGAACAAGCCGCCTGGGATGAGCGGCTCCGCCGACTATGGTGCCCGCAGGGAGATCTTCTCCTACATCCGCTCCCAGCAGGAACTCTACTACCATCCCGCACTGCGGCCCATGCGCAAGCTCGGCCTCTATTACTCCCAACAGACCATTGACCGGGTGGACTTGGCGGCCCAGGAGGATATCTTCGCCTCCGAGTTCTTCGGGGTGGCGATGATGCTCCTGGAATCCAACCTCCCGTTCCAGGTGTTCACCGAAGACAGTCTGGGCTCCCTGGAGGGCATTGACCTGCTCATACTCCCTGGCGCCAGATGCATCGGAGCGACGCACGCATCCCTGCTCCGCGGCTTCCTGCAGCGAGGCGGCAAGATCCTCGCCCTCGGCGAGAACGCCATCATGGACGAGAACGGCTCACCCACCCGGGAGACCGGGGAAGCCCTACTGGCCGATCAGCTAGCGGGGTCGCTTCTGGGCGGCCAATACCTACGGCTCGCCCGGCCCGGCCGGGGCTGGCGTAGGGACAGGAGCGACACGGTTGAGCAGGACCCGGAGCAGGCCCAGGGCGAGCCGCTGCGCCAGCAGCTGCTGGCGATGCTGCAAGAGGCCAGCATCCAACAGCCTCTCCAGACGGATGCTCCTCGCAAGGTCCTGCTGCTGCCTTACTGCTCCGATGATCGCATCATTGTGCGCGCCACCAACTACTGCGGCGTCGGCCCAGACGAGCTGGTCCCCAGACCTGTATCAGAGATCAACCTGCGCATCTCTCTCCCAGCAGGAAGGCGCGTCGTCGGGGCGCGGCAGATAGATTACCCATCGGGGGCGGAAGAGAGTCTGCGCGCCCAGGTGAGCGAAGGTGAAGTGAGTACTACGTTCGACCTCGGCACCCACACGCTGCTGGTCTTCGAGCTCGCGCCTGCTGAAGTAGTCAGAGGCCCGTAGAGCCACCTGTGACTGTCAGTGGGTGTTGGGCACGTTCGTGGCCGCCTTCACCGTGAGGAACGTCCTGCTGCGTCCCGGGCCCAGCACCGCGCCGGCAGCGGGAAGGAAGACTGGGCAGGAACAGAGGCCCAGGCAGGTCGTCGCCTGTCGCCCGAACCACGCGTGGAGCGTGGATCGGACCTGAGTGTTGCGCTGGGGTCTGTGGCCGAACCGGGTGTTGGTGGTGATCGACCATCACTCCCGGTTGGTGACCGCCGTCTGTCCCCTGGAAGGTCCCAATGCCGGCTGGGTCGTCGATGCCCTCCAGGAGTCCTTCCGACAACACGGACCACCCAGGCACATCGTCACCGATCAGGAGGGCGGCTTCGTCTCCGCGGCCTTCGCCGAGCTGCTCCAGCGATGGAACGTCAGGCACCGCTTCGGAGCTGTGGGCAAGCATGACTCCATCGCCGTCGCCGACGGGATGTGAGCTTCGCTCGCGTGCTCCAGGTGGACTCCGTAGATTAGACCTCAGGGCAGGACGGCCCTGATCCCTGTGAGCTTGCAGAAGTCTACGAGCGCAGCGTAGAGATGCTCACCGTACCCAAGGCAGGCATATTCATTAGTCCAGTTCTCAAGCAGCTCGTCGATGTCGCAATGCACTGTGACGAAGCCGTGCGGCCAGAACGGAATGCCGCACTCCCGCTTGCGTTCTTCCACCTCATCTGCAGACGGCTCGAAGATGGTGGCGCGAGCGAGGACCATGTTGAACTCACCGTCGACGCGCTGCAGGCGGCCAATCACTCCCTCTCCGACCTTGCACACGAGACTCACGGCGAGGCCCCCTGCTTCGCCCTCCGTTGGAATGCCGTGCACGGCAAAGCCGGCGGGGCCGATCTTTCCGGCAAGTGAGGGCGGACAAGCGCCATCGCCGATGATCTTGATTTCCTTCTTCGCCTTGTCGATATGCTGAAGATCGCCATAGTATACGCGCTCGACGCTGAGCTTGCTCATCAGCAACACGGTGAGGGCCGTATTGAGATCGCCCAGGTTCGATGTGCCGTGGCCGTCCTCCAGCATCATGCTCTGGGCGAAGCAGGTCGTGCTGTAGTGGTCGCCCAGCCCGGGGAACGACTGCATGGTGTAGAAGTCCCACTGATACCTCTCGACGATCGCCTTGAGGGCCAGGTAGAGTCGCAGGGAGCGCTCGTTCTCGGCGCTCGGCTCGGGGGCGCCGCCGAACAACTGCTCCAGGCGCGGCGTGAGGGCCGCCAGGTCTTCTTGCGAGACGCTCTCCGCCGCCTCGATCAACTCCGTCGTGTCCCGCGGGTCGATGTCCACGCCGAAGACTCTCATCCACTGTGAAGGATCCGCCACGCCTACTGTCTGGCCCATCCCGCGGCCGCCCAGCATTCCGACCGTTGACATGTTCAGCAACGTCTTCAGGTGCGCGGCCTGGCAGAAACTCACGATCTTGTCTATCTCCGCGGGGTCATCTGCAGCTCCGTAGACGAACTTGTGGTCTATGCCCACCTCGAGCAAGGCCCCATGCATGACCAGCCCGCCGACCGGACGCCATCCCTGTGATCCGGGGTGAGTCCAGATCAGGACGCCCTTTCCCGTCAGGGCGAAGTCTCGGACCGCCGCTATGAGATGTGCGGCCCATACCCAGGTCCCGGAGAATAGAACTACACAGTCGACCTCATCGTTGTCCTTCATGCTCTTGAGCGCGGCTCTCGCCTCGCACTTCGTCGCTATGATCGTGTCGTGCTCAACGAGTCTTATGCCGCGGTCCTCCAGCGCCTGCTTGGCCTCTGAGATGACCCGGTCGTCGATGAACGGCATCCCCAGAGGATCCTGTAGACCGTCCTTGTGCACGCCGTAGACGATAAAGCCAGCCGTAGGATGTATCATCTTCTCCTCCTCCTCGAAGGATGGCCCGCCATGGATCAAGCCATGCGAGGTTATCACTTCGCCGTAGCACCGTTCCGGCCTTGCTCTGACGCGCTGTCTGCTGAATCCTCGGCACTCCGTTTGGCAGGAGGATGGACCCGCGTGGAAGCAGCTGGGACTTCGATCTGTCTGGCAATGAAGGTCGTGTTGCTGAGTGCCCGATGGGCGGGACAGAGCGGGCGGCTGGGCCTGGTGCCGTGGTTACTCGTCCTTGAAACCGCTGTGGGCTTGCTCTAGGGGCGCTACTGGTGCGCCGTGGGCATCCCACGTCGCGCTCGGACGAGACCACGGTGGACAGGCTGAGACAAAGTACTGGACCGGCCTCCACACACTTGTTGGTCGCGTCGAACGCGAGTTCTGGGCCTAGACGATGGCACTTCGTCGAAGGGTGCTACAGGGCTTTGACAGACGGAGGCGCTCCGGGGTGCCTCGATGCCCGTAGAATGGTCCGATGGGGGAATGGCCAGGATTCACACGCGTACCCACAGGGCCCTCGGAGGTACCCCGACGCCACCTGACATGGGCAGAACGACCCGCGGTCCTTGACCGCTCGACACCTTCACACGTCCCGATGAGTTTCTGCGGACTACAGTCGTACACTAGAGATATCCCAGATCCCTCAGGCGTCGCAGGTGCTCTTCGCTCGGGGCTGGTCGTGATGGATCGCCAGGCTCCATGCTCAACGCTGAGTCCACACGCCGAAGAACCGCCGACAGTCTGGAGCCGATCTCGGGTCTCCTCCCGAGTTGATCATCCTGTTCGCCGACATCGCTCGCCAGATCAAATAGCATCGACCGGCCGAGGTTGTGATCGACGATCAGCTTCCATGGCTCGTCCACGAGACACGAGAGCCACACGTGGGCGCCCGTGCGCGTGGCCTCGTCAGTGGGGCTCTGCGCCGGATGGGTCGAGCTGCGCACCAAGTGCGTTCCGGTCCCACTCACCGGCTCGTTCGCCAAGGAGGGCACGTGGGCCCTGTCCTCGGGAGGCTCCATACCGAGGAAGTCCAGCACAGTTCTGAACAGCCAACGCGTCTCCACCGGCCGGGCGAACGTTGCCGGGGCCTTGCCCATGGGATCGACGATCGCAAGGGGCACGTGTATGCACTCTTGGTACAGTGTGTTCGTGTGCCCGAAGGAGCCGTGCTCGAGGAACTCCTCCCCGTGATCGGCGACGAAGACCACCAGCGTTGAGTTCCACAGCCCAGCCTCGTCGAGGAAGCGGAGCACCCGCCCTATCTGCGCATCGGTGTAGGCCACTTCTTCATCATAGAGGTCGCCGATGAACTCACGCTCCAATGGGCCGAGCATGTGCTGCTTGGTGTGGAAGAGCATCCACTGGTCGGCCGCCTCTGCCTCCGCACGCAGCCAGCCCGTGTAGCTATCGGCGTAGTGGAAGTCCGGCTGGTCCCTGTATGGTAGGTGGGGGTCGAAGTAGTACAGGAACAAGAAAAAGGGTCTCTGTGCGTGCGCGCCCAGGAACCGGAGGGCGCGTTCGCTAACCTGCCGCGATGTGACCTCCCAGCCACCGGCTATCTGCGATTCGTCGAATGACGAGAACCCCTGATCCATCCCGACCTCGGCGCTGACGAACTCGCCGCTGACCACGCCTCCGGTGTAGAAGCCCTGCTCACGCAGCAGTTCCGCCAGGGTGATCTGGTCGGGCGCGAGTCTGCCTGTGAGTTGATCTGCTCCGTGTTGCTCCGGGTATAGGCCGGTGAAGATCGAGGCGAACGCTGGCAGAGTCCAGGGCGCCTGCGAGATGGCAGATGTGAAGACAGTCCCCCGCGCGGCAAGCATCTCGCGGACGTTGGGTGTGAGATCGCGTTCGTGTTCGCTCGCGGAAAGCAAGCTGGCACGGTCGACGCGCAGCGTGTCGACCGAGATCACCAGGATGTTCCTTCCCTGCTCCGCGGAGCGCGCTGTCGCCTGCGCCCATGTCACCCGGCCTGCGATCCAAAGCGAACCTGCCGCCAAGAGCAGCACCAGCGGGCACCACGGTGAGGCAGACGCCCGCCAGAGCGCCCCAAATCGCGCGCGGGCGACCTCGTTGACAAGACAAACTGGCCGGTAGAGGACGGTGTAGACAGCCACGCCGACACAGAACCCGCCGGCCGCCGGGACCAGAGTGCCCCCTGCCAGGGGATCGACTCTGAAGCGGAGGACAAGAGTCAGGTACGCCAGACCCACTACGGTGAGCCAGCGGAGGCGGAAGCTATCCGCGGATAGGCCGCCTAGCGACGGGCCTGGGGCCGTCCATGCCGCAACTCCGCTGGTGACAATCCATAGGCCGGCAAAGCAGGCAGCGGCGAAGACCGCGTGGAGCGGCACTTGACTCGGTACGTCGGCAGGGAGCAGGAGCACAGCCACGCCCGAGCAGATGCCGAAGAACAGGGCGAATGGAAGTGCTGAGGAGATGAAGACCGGCGTCGATACTGCTCGCGGCCCCAGGGCGAGCAGTCTCCGTACGACTGACAGCGTGCCGGGCCAGACGAGGAGCGAGGCGAGCAGAGCAAGCGCGGCCGTCCCTCCTATGAGGGCCCCGGCCAGGGTCACGTGGCACACGTGCCAGAGAGCGGTGCGCCAAAGCCCTTGGGCGATATACTGCTGGGCCGCGATCTGCCTGACGGCCACGACAGCGCCGTCGAGGCACCCGATCGCGCATAGCCAGAGGACAAACGCGACTACCGGTCTCCTTATGCTACTCGGTCGCTCAGTCTCCATCCATCGGCCAGCCTGAGCCGGTCCCTCTCCGGCGTGCACTCCGTGTGTTGGGGACTTGGGTCCCACTGTCTGCTCCTGCAGTGCTGGGATACTGGATAGAAGCGTGTTGCCCGTTCATGCGGGAGATTCGCGCTCAGTTCGCTCTCCTCACACGTACCACAGGAAGGAGGGGATTACCAAGACAAAAGAAGGGTCGACTCATACAACAAAGCGTCGACTCGCCATATGCAGCCACCAGTCGTTGTCGGGCGCCCTGAGACCGCCTGTAGTGGTTATTCGGCATCGAGACCGGCCTGAGCTGTCTGGCTCGCGGTAGCCGACGGTGGGGATGATATTGGATCTTGCTGGCATGAGACCGCGATGTCGGCACGACGATGGCCAGACCGACTCAGGCGGCGTGCGCGTACATTGGGCTGCCGAGCGCGAGGGGGCCAGCGGGCAGTCAGTGGATTCCCCTACGCAGCGAGTCGGTTGTCCCCCCGAAAAACACTATCTGGGGATTCTGAGGGCCTTTGCTTCGGCTGCGGCCCGTTGATATCCTGGTCGGCATGAATGGCTTCCCCTCCCTGCTGTACAACCTCTGGTGCTTCCTCGGTGTCATCATTCAACTGCTCTCGTATGGGATGCGGTTCTGCCGGGACCTGTTGCTGCCGAAGGCGGTGTTGGTTGCCAGACTCGCCGCCTCGGAGAGCCAGCTGAGGGAGCTGGCCGATCGGGCGCGGCGGGAGACCGGAGGAGCGCCACGGTTTCGATTCCGTCCGGCCGTCAGGATCGTCTGGGTCGTGCTCTCCAAACTGCTGGATGGATGGGAGGCGTCGGCCCATCTCACGAGACCCGAGACCGTGCTGTCCTGGCACCGGAGTGCCTTCCGCAGCTGGTGGCGCTGGCGCTCAAAGCCGGGGCGCAGACCCGTAGCGGTTGAGATGCAGGAGCTGATCCGGCGTCTCAGCCGGGAGAATCCCTTGTGGGGAGCGGAGCGCATCCGGGATACGCTGCTGTTGTTGGGCTACGATCCGCCGTGCGAGGACAGCGTGCGCAAGTACATGGCGAAGCCGAGCAAGCCTCGGCCCGAGTCAACCAACTGGCTGCCGTTCCTGCGCAACCACCTCGATGTCTCCTGGGCGATCGACTTCTTGACCGTCACCACACTGGGCTTCCGGGTCCTCTATGTGTTCCTGGTGTTTGACCATGCCCGCAGAGAGGTGCTGCACTTCGCTATCACCCCATATCCGAACATGGACTGGGTGATCCAGCAGCTGCGGGAGGCGACGCCGTTCGGCCGGCAGCCGCGCTATGTCTTCCGAGACAATGACGGCATCTTCGGCTACGGCGTGCGAGCCTTCCTGGAACGCTCTGGCATCCAGGAGGTGCGCACTGCCTACAAGTCGCCCTGGCAGAATCCCTACGTCGAGCGCATGATCGGGACACTGCGCCGGGAGCTGCTGAACCACGTGATCGTACTGAACCAGTGGCATCTTGAGCGACTGCTTCGGGAGTATCTGGCAGACTACTACCACACGGCTCGGCCGCACCAAGGCCTGGGCGGCCAGACGCCGATCCCGCTTGAGGCCAACACGGGCGCGGGAAACGGAGAGCTGATAGCCATTCCGGTTGTAGGAGGTCTTCACCACCGCTACCAGCGACGCGCAGCCTGACAGCCCAGCGGCTGCAATGCTCTGCGCGGGGCCCGCGCCCGTCCGCGGCTCCGCGCTCGCGAGTGCCGAGGTCCGCGGTGACACGGGCGGCTCGCAACTCGACTCGGCGCGCCACAGGGCGCTAGTGGTGTGCTAGAATACTGCTCGGCACATGCGGATAGTGTTTTTCGAGGGGACACCCAATCTCGACCGTTCCAGCCAGCGGCCACGGGCATGGCACGTACTCAGAACGCGAGCAAGTGGCGGGGACCACATCACAACGTCATGTGAGATCCGCCTCCAGGCCTACCGTATTTCGAAGACCGACACTTCTCCCGGCCTCAGCTGAATGCTGGCGATAGTGCTGCCGTTGAACTCGGGCCAGGCCTGAGATGTGCCGTCGAGGTTCCACTTCGTGCACGTAGTGCCACGTGTTGTGAGGGTAGCGGCCGCGGTGAGCGCGTTTTCCTTGTCATAGAGGAAGAGAATCTGGGCGCCGTCGGCGCGCTTGAGGAGGTGATGGTAGTGCTGGCCGAAGGGGCCCTCGGAGGCCCTCATCGCCACCTCATGGTCGGCGGGAGCGATGGCCTTGCCGTTCAGAAGCTTGGCGAGCATGGCGTACGTATGGAAGCCCAGCTTCTTGGTGCGGTCCGCGCGGCAGAGGCCGAAGTGGTAGTTGTGGTCATCGCCGATCATCGGGCTGCCTTCGGGGAGATCCTTGGTCTCGTAGTAGGTGAAACGCGTGATGCGGTGTCCTCCCGAGGCGTTGCCGAGGAAATGGGGAACAGCGCGGGCGATGAAGTTGGCCTGATCTCTTTCGCTTCGGTTCCAGGTGGAGTAGCCGCACTCGCTCATCCAGATGGGCTTGCCCGGCGCCCGGCTGTCGACTACCGGCAGGAAGAGATCGGTGTAAAGCGAGTCGAGCGAATCTTCGATGGGCACGCCGGGCGGCCCCCAACTCTCGTGAAAGCAGTGCAGCAGGATCGCGTCGCCGCAGTCGGTGGCACCGTCGGCGAACACGTCGAGCCACTGGTGATTGGGAAAGGTGAGGCCGCCGAAGAGCACCTGGCAGTCGGGGTCGGTGGCGCGAAGGGCCTCGGCCGCCTGCTCGAAGAGCGATCTGTACTCCTCTATGGTGCCGGTCCACCACATGTCGGAGTTCTGCTCCATCCAGATCTCGTAGGAGAGGAGGTTGGGATGTGTTCTCATCGCCTTGCCGAGCGCGAGGCAGAACTCGCGCCAGTCGCGGAGTTCGCGCGGCGGGGAGTTCCAGGCCTCGGCGGCCCAGCCGGGAGAGTAGCAGATGTAGGGGCGGAGCTTGATGTTGTGCTCTGCTGCGAGGCAGGCGAAATCATGCAGCCATTCGAAATCGTAACGGCCGCGCTCGGGCTCGTAGGCGTCCCAGTTGATGTTGAACTGGACCTCATACACGCCCAGCTCGTCCATGAGCTCGAAGTCTCTGGCGACATCGCTCAGGTCATCTCCCTTCTCGTAGTCCTCTCGCAGCGCGAGTGTGACTACTTCGAAGGCAGGCGGTGGGGACGCCTCCGAGCGGCGCTCACCGGAGGTCTGCTCGGCGGAGTCTCGATTCGCGCACGCGAGCGCGAGGCATGGTACCACCGCGGCAGCGGTCGCGAGCGTGATCCAGAGATGATTCGCGGCCATCCGTGCTCCTTGCCCGTCCAACGGACGTTTTGCCGGTAGCCTAACAAGACCGTAGCGTCAGCAGAGCTGGAAATCAACTCTGGCTCGCTGAGGTCGTGGGCCTGCGTCCCTGGGACGCAGGCCGACATTCGTCCCGCGAGCATTTGCTCCTTGGGTCTCACGCGCTTCCTCGCTTGGCGCCTCGCGTGCCGCGCCTTGGACTCCGCGCATGGCCCATCCCAGTCATGGCTGGCAGATCGTGCCTTGGCATCGTCTAGAATAGGATCGCACCCTTGATGTAGCCACCGCTCCTGTTCGCCGCGACCTCGAAGGCCTTCTCCGCCTCGGCGACGGGGAATCGGTGCGTGATGAGCTCCGTCTGGTCGATGCGACCGCCGGTCATCAGCGCGATCGCTGCCCGGAAATGCACGGTGAAGTCCGGCGCACACATAGGCGACGTGTTGAGCACCTTCAGCCCTTTGTAGTGCCAATCATGGGTGGGCACCATCTCCTCGCCAGCATGCCAGCCGAAGATGTTGAGGACCCCGCCCGTTCGAGCCATTTGCGTGGCCGTGGCGAGAGTTCCCTTCACACCACTGGCCTCGATGACAACGTCGAAGCCGCCGATCTCGTCGGCGAGTGCCTGCAGGTCGGTCTCATTTGGATCATACGCCTCGGCCGCGCCGAACTTGCGGGCGAGGGCGAGACGGTCCTTGTCGGGGTCCGCAACGACGAGCCGCGTAAACGACTCGCGCGGGAGCGCCTGCAACACGAGCAGCCCCATGTAGCCGCAGCCCAACAGGGCGACCCTGTCGCCAAGCCTCAGTTCAGAGTTCTGTACGCCGTTGACGGCGCAGGCGGGGGGCTCGCCGATCCACAAGGGGAGATCCGCGGACCGATCCGGGATCTTCGCCACGTTCCACACGGACTCCAGGATATGCCGCCGATAGGAAGGCGAACTGAGGCACGCGACCTTGTCGCCGACCTGGAATGCCGTCACGTCTGGTCCGATCTTGGCGATGACGCCGGCGGGCTCATGTCCGTGGCAGAAGGGATACCCGTAGTTCATCTCGCCTGTGAAGAGCGCGATATCTGCCTTGCAGATCCCGTTCGCCTTCACCTCGACCATCACTTGCCCCGGGCCGGGATCGGGGACATCCACCTCCACGAGGTCCATCTTCCCCGCCTTCACGAGGCGGAGCGCTTCGGTCTTCATCTGCAGCTCCTTCCTTAGTTCCAGAACGTCGAGTACATCTGCTCACCGGTGACCAGGCCAATAGCAGCCCACACGAGTGCCACCACATAGTCACCGAGGATCAGCCCAACTGCGAAAGGAACCCCGCGGCGGTAGAGCCGGATTCCCCCGTAGCGAAGGATGAGCAGCTTGGCAAGCCACACGACGAAGAGCGGGCACCAGAGCCACTCCAACGTGAACGTGCAGGACAGCGCGTAACCCACCGGGTGGAACGGCCACCAGATAAGGCGGGTGTGAGCGAAGCTCAGCAATAGCACCACGACGGCGCCCGCGGCCCCGCCCCCGATTTCGTCCCACCCAATTCCTTGCTGGCTCGTCCCCCATATCGCGAGCAGGTCGATGGGCATGCTGGCCCAGTTCATGCGGTACTGCTCTATCTTCTCCGACTCGGCGCCGAGATGATAGGCGATCGCAAGTATAGCCAGGTACGACACGGCGATGGCCAGCGGAACCGCAATGAGGATGCCCTTGACAACATCCCGAGTCCGGAGGTCCGCGGAGGTGGACAGCTTGAGGGCCTCCATCTGGTGGGCCATGGCGGTGCCGCGGTAATCCCAGTCAAACCACTGCAGGTAGTTGAGGCTGGTCAGGGCCTGCGTGGAGATGTTGCGCGGCCCGACAGCCCAGGCCATGAAGATGTGGGGCGGATGGTTCGGACCGAACAGCCAGGGAAGCCCGGCGACGGCACGGATGCGCGTGAAGCCGACAACGACGAGGAAGTAGATGGAGAAGAAGAGACCCGTAACGTGGAGCGGGATGCCGATGGCGAGGCAGAAGCAGACGAGGAAACAGCCGGCGGCCAGGAACCCGTAGATCGCCGCTCTAGGGGGGACAGGCTCCTCCTCCCCTCGGATGCGCATCCCGAAGGCCCCCCGAAGGGCTCGAGCGATCTCACCCCTCGCCAGCCAGAGGGCGAGGGCGCCCAAGGCCACAAACGCGCCCAGCGACTGCTGGTTCAGATAGGGCATGTCGGATTGCGACATGGGTCCGCCGAACCCGAGGGCGATCGACGCCATTTCCTCCAGCCGCGCGACCCAGTAGAAGAACCAGCAGCTGAACAGAACTTCGGTCTGGGCGAAGTAGGCGATGCCAAGGGCCATGGGATAGAAAGCGAGCGTGATGGCGGAGAGCGGATGGCCAGGAGGGAAGAACTGCCCGAGTCGGAGCGACTCAGTCGGCTTGAGCGGCACGTAGGGCACTGAGGGGTAGAGGTGGTTGAGGGCCGCCAGCGAGTGGAGAATGACGGGAACGCCGACGCCGACCCAGAGGAGCCTGTCGCGCCACAGAGAGGTGTCTTCCCTGGTGAGTTCGAGCGGGAAGTAGACAATGGGGAAGGAGAGCCGCTCCTTCTCGACCCACTGGCGGCGCAGCAGCAGACTCAGGCAGAGGGTGAAGGCAACGAACACAAACACGAAGACAGACCAGACGACAATCGGATGGAGCCAGCCCGCCAGGATATCGGCCGTGAAGAATCTGATCTGCCCTGCGTAGTAGCCGTCGAGCACGGACTCCTCGGGGACAAGCCACATCGGCACATAGGGATGGAACTGCTCCCATCGGTTCGCCGGGCTCGCGTAGTGGAAGATGTGGCCGAGCATAGGAACGATGAACTGGACCATGCCGACGCCTGCGACGTTGCACGCGGCGGTGAGCATGATGAACAGGTAGAGGATCTCAGCGCGGGAGAGCCTCCACCCGGGCTTGCGGCGTCGGAGCAGGAAGTTCGCGGCGAGGAAGATCAACAGCAGACAGGTAACGATCATCATGAGCGAGCTGCTGACGAGTTCGCCAACCTGTGTGACGAGCTCGCCATACTCCACTGCGATGACGACGACAACGACGAGGACGATGCCCAGCAGGAGAGCCCGTCTTGGCAGCGGGCGGCCCGCCTCGTCGCGCTCCGCCGGGCCGTGTTCCCGTCTCTTGACCCCTGATCGGCCTGTGGTGTACTCGCTCACGCGTGCGCCCGCCTGCCGCCATCACTGCGCGGGGGCGATCTCTATCGTCGTGTCACTGTCCAGCGTCCGGTTGATCCAAAGCACGAGGTCTTGCTCGACCTGCTGTGACCGCAACTCGGCCGGATCCAGATCGGCCCCATTGAGTGCCACCCTGGCCGGCGGAGCACAGGAGTAGAGACGGAGCACCGGGTTCACGATCGGGCGGACCGGACGGAGGCGCAGCGAGACCGCCCCGGCCTTGTTGACGCGAACGCGGTAGGCGCGCTCGCTGTAGGCATAGCCCTCGAACAGGTGCGAGGTCTCGACCTGGGCCGGGGTGAGCCACGAGCCGGCCAGGGCACGCGCCTCCTCTACACCGCCGGGAGCGGCTCCGGTAAGGAAGAGCCAGGAGCTGGGCCGCGGGGGCGTCTTGCCGGCGTAGCTGTAACCCGTGCTGAAGAAGGACGTATGCGTGGCACGGGTGCCGACCTCCTCCGGGCTGGCCTCGACCCAGCCGACGAAGTCGGTGGAGTCGTTGGCGGGCCAGTGGCTGTAGTTGGCGGCGCCGGCGAAGCCGCATATCTGCGGATGGGGCTTCCCGCATTCGCCGCACTCGGCATAGGCGAAGAGGAGCGGATTGCGAGGGAAAGCCACGAAGGGATCGGGATGGTTGCGCAAGTGGACCAGCCCGATGTACTCGGACCACTCGGCGATCTCGGGGTAGACCGTGCACAGGTGCGTGTACCTGTCGAAGGGATTCGGCCACTTCAGCTCAATCGCGTCGCCGGCGAGGTTCGCAAGGGTGAACCCGATGGGCTCGATCACGTCCTCGGGATGGACGCCTACCCCGTTGATGACGATGAACTCCTGGACTTCCCAGAGGACCGCGTTGAGCTGGTCGGCGACTTGATCCCCGGGCCAGCCGGCGAGATGGCGGACGGCAATGCCGTCTGGATAGACGCGGTAGCGCTCCTCAGCGCGTGTGTTTCCCCAGAAGACGCGGTAGAGGCTGTCGCAGAGGGCGTACTCCCAGCGGACAACGGCCCGAGCGGGCCCGTTCTCGAGGACCTCCGCTCTGCTGAAGCGACACTCCTTGTCCATGATAGGCTCGTAGCAGTGAGGGTCCTCGGGAGAGTGAGTTTCCATCCACTCGGGGGTGAACCATACGTCGCCGCCGAGGTCCCAGCAGGGGACGTACTGCGCCTTCTCCCACAGCACCAGGCTCCACGCCCGGTCTGTCTCTACGCGGATCGCATCTCCCTCAGCGCCCCACTGCGCCAGGCGCGACCGAGACACACGCATCTTCGCTCCCTTCTGCACTCACACCCAGCCAGAGCGCCCGGATGGCATCCGGGCGCTCTGATAAGTCGTATGGATGCGGCCTTGGACGCCAGAACGACGAGCGTCTAGTAGAGGAACTCCGCGCCCGCCGGCGGGGCGCCGCCGCACCAGTCCTCGTATACCGCACGGCTGAGCCCGGGGCAATAGTTGTCGGTGCCCAGGAGCTCCCCGTCGGCATAGAGTGTGAGCACCCGCCGGGAGTTGAGCCAGGAGGCGTGGCCGTCGGCGTAGCCGATGTTCACGCCACCCAAGTGACGCGTGCTCGCGCTCATCCGATCCGGATCCCTGTACCACGGAAGGCTGGCGTGCGTGGCCCAGCACTCCGGGCAGTACGCGCCGCTCGGGCACGTGTAGGTACCCGCAATGGGATCGTCGATGGTCGGCCACCCCAAGTCCCAGTAGATCCCTCCACACTCGGCGCAGCATATGTCAGGATAGGCCAGATTCCCGACGTTCTGGTCCTGGACGTTCGAGCCCCCGTCAGCGCAGACGGTATACTTGACGGGATCGTCTATCTCCACCAGCTTCACGTCCCAGTCGGCCCTCACGGCTATCGACTGAACGAAAGGCTTCTGGCCGCCAGCCGAGACGTTACCCCACTCCGTCGCGAGGACGCCCTGCACTACCGTATCGGTGACACCGCCGCCCCACCCGGCCGGCCACGCCCAGTTGCAGAGGCCAACCCAGTCGGCGGGAGGCCCCCATGCGCCTTCGTTGACCCTCCAGTAGGTGAACCAGTCCTGATACGGGATCATGTACGTGGCGCCTCCAGTCATCTTGGCGCTGGGGCAGTTCCATACGTCGCGATTCTTGACGTACTCGTCCAGTATCACAGGCTTTCGCAGGTAGGGGTTACCCTGAGGCACACACCAAGGATCGGCGGCGAGGTCCTCTCCCGAGCCCCCGGGGTCCGACACGAAGTAGTCGAGCACCTCCTGGCGATGCTCGCCCGGTGGGAACGTGTCGTTGTTATCCGCAAAATACATCTGAAAGGCGAGGGCGATGTTCTTGATGTTCGACAGGCACACCGCCTTGCGAGCAGACTCTCGTGCTCGCGCAAATACGGGGAAGACCATGGCCGCGAGGATACCAATGATCGCGATCACGACCAGCAACTCAATCAACGTGAAACCCTTCGCGTTTCTCCTCATCTTTCCGAATCTACCTCCTTACGCCGGGATTGCGCGAATCGCTCTTACTGCATCTTGGGAGCTGGGGGACCGATCACCTCCTCTCGGGGCTTCGGGGCCGGCGCCGACTGGCGCAGTGCGCCTGCTGCCCGCAGCTCCTGCAATGCTGGCTTACTGTACCCATTATCCCCAGTGCGACCCGACACGTCATTGACCAGATGGCCAAGGTTATTGTAAAATGGGCCAAATGTCGCCCAGACAGAGAGAGCCCGGGCGCGAGCCGGAGGCGGTGCCCGAGGTCTACACGCCGGACTACCATCTGACGCCCGACGCCCCCGTCTGGGCTGCCAGCCACCTGCACACCGACTCCGGTCCGTGGGCAGTGAGCCTGCACGCTGGTCTTGAGGTGGGCGTTGTCCTCTCGGGCCAGGAGGACATACAGCTCGGCGACTCGCTCATCCGGGCACTGCCCGGCGATGTCTGGCTCTGCTCGATGTCCGAACCTCACCGTTACCGCGTGGTGGCCCCCGGCACGCGCAATCTCGTGGTCGTCTTCCTGCCCTCTTTCCTGGGGGAGGAGATGCTTGGCGACGTGCCATGGCTCGCCCTGTTCGCGGCCCCGCCGGCTGAGAGGCCCCGCGCCTCCCCTGAGATGCGAGGCAGGCTCCTGGGCGTCGCGGAAGACATCGAGAGAGAGGTGTCCCCGCAGGGCGAGGGCTGGCAGTCTATGGTGAGGTTGGACCTGCTCCGGCTGCTCCTGCACTTGGGCAGGGAGTGGAAGCACGGAAGCGGCGCCGCGCCCGGGGAGAGGAGCAACCTGGGGAGGATAATGCCCGCGCTGCAGCTGCTGCAGGAGCGCGTGCCCACACAGATCACGCGCCGGGAGGCCGCAGACGCATGTGGTCTCGGTCCGTCTCGATTCACCATGCTCTTCGGCGAGTCGATGGGGGTGAGCTTCACGACGTTTCGGCGGCGAACGCGGCTTGCATTCGCAGCCAATCTACTGCTGACCACCGACCTGCCTGTCGAGCAGGTTGCCGAGCGGGCGGGCCTCTCCGATGCAAGCCATCTGCACCACTCGTTTGTCCGCGAGTATGGGTGCACGCCGGGCCAATACCGCAAGCAGGCGCAGATGCCGAGGGTCGAGCGGCCGGACAGCAGTGCGACCCGTGGGCGAGGCCCAAACGTCTCTCGCCGAGAGGGCCCTGCGGGTCGGTGACCGCTCCGGGGCCTCGTCGGCGCCCCGCACCGGCGACCTAGGCCGGGACGATCAAGAGACCTGTCTGTCCTGGCACCTTGAGGGCGACGTCTCTGGCGCTGCGAGATTCCGTGGCGACCTCTTGGCCGCTCAGAAGATCGAGACCTCTGGACATTCGCTGGAAGGCGCAGGCGCGCTGAGTCAGCTCGACGGTCACGCTTGTCGTCTGCCTTGAGAAGTTCAGGACAACCAAGACGGGTCGCCTTCCAGCGGCGTCGTAGCGCGCATAGGCATAGGTCTGCTCCCGCGAACGAGTCGGCAGTATCTCCCAATCGCGCGAGTGCAATGCGGAAACTTCCTTGCGCAGCAGAACCAGATGCCTGTAGTAGGGCCGAAGTTGATGCCGATCGTGCCAGGATATCGGACCTGGCGTCCGATATGGCTCAAACTCAGCCCTGACTTCCTGACCCGTGTAGATGCACGGGAGACCGGGAAGTGTGAGCAGCATAGCCGCCGCCACTCGCTCCATGCCTACACCGTACCGCGTGATGAAGCGCGAGCCGGTGTCGTTGTTGTTCAAGAACCGGAAGATCAGAGCATCCTCGTGGAGTCCCCGCCCCTCATTCGTCAGTGCGGCATGCAGCCGCGGCACGATCTCGGTCGGCTCCTCGAAGACCTCGGCCATAGACCAGCATCCGAGATCGTCAGTCCAGTCGTAGGCCGCATCGAAGCCATCCGTGAACCAGTAGGAGTCCCGAGCAGAGGCCTCCGCGAGCAGAAGGAGATCGGGCTTGATACGCTTCAACTCCCGCCGCCACTTCGACCAGAAGTCGGACTGGCGAAGTTGGACCCCCCAGGCGGCGTCCACCCGGAAGCCGTCTATGTCGACATCTCGCACCCAGTGCGAGAACGCCTCCAGGATCCACCGCTGGACCTCGGGGTTGTGGTAGTTGAGATTGGCGAGCCGTGTCCAGCTGAAGTAGAAGCTGTGGTCCGTGTCGCTTTCCCCGCGCTCGTAGAACTCTCTGTAGGGCGATGCCGCGCCGCGGGCACGAACGTCTCTCATATAGCGATGATGGAGGGATGTGTGGTTGGCCACGAAGTCCATGATGACCCGCAGGCCGCGGGAGTGAGCTTCCTGCACGAGCCTGCGCAGGTCTCGTTTCGTTCCGTAGTCGCGCCGGACCCTGAAGTAGTCATCGACTCCGTAGCCATGGCCTCCGCTCTTGGTGGTGTTGAACGGTGACATCCAGAGGACATCTACGCCGAGGTCCTGCAGCGAGTCCAGCCGCTCGACGACGCTGCAAAAGCCTTTCGGGCCGAAGTTGTGGGGCACGACTCCGTAGACGACTGCGCGATCGACCCACGCCGGATTCTCGGTGGACATGTCGACTGCGCGAGCCGTCCCATCGCGAACCACAAAGTAGGTTGTCGCCCGGTCGGTTCGTCCCTCCGCATCAGTGACGCGCAGCGAGACCCGGTACTCGCCATCTTTCTTGGGCACCGCGTAGGTCGCCTGCGGTCCGCGCAGCCGCCCTCGCCCGTACACGTCACTGAGAGGCGCCGGATTGCCGGGATGGGGCCGCCACGTGTACTCGGCGATCGGCGCGCCGCTCCCTTCGGCCGGCCTGCTCGCACTCCCACCGAGGACGATGCCGTCACGAGTGATTGAGACATCGATCCGCGCCGCCGGGCGACTCCTCAGTCGCTGTGTCAGTATGAGTTCATTCGAGACATGCTCCCGGCCGCCACTCGTGCAGCGCGCGATCACGTAGTTCTTCCCCTCGTCCAGACGGACGCGGGCGCGGAAGCGGCGGCCTCGTCTCCGTGCTCGGACGTGACGGCCGTTGACGGCGACTGTGATCGTGCCCCCCTCGTGACCACAGTGACACACACCGGTGATCTCCTTCTCCCAGGCCCAGACATCAGCATCTGTGCCGTTCAACTCAATCGAAGGCATCTGTCTTCTGGGTCTCATCAGACTGCATCCCAACGAGTACACCCATGTGAAGTAGTTGCTTTGCCGTAGAACCGTTCCAGCCTTGCTCTGACAGGCTCTGTGCTGTATCGTGGGCACTCTATCTTGCTGGCGGATGAACCCGCGGGCGCTTGTCGGGGACCGCTGAAACTGCCGCGGGCGGGTCAGACAGAGCCCCAGATCGAGTGCCAGACAGTTGCTTGTCGCGTCGAAACGCGAGCTATGGGCCCAGATGTCTATGTCAAGTGGTGATGAGACGCCGCCGAGGGAAGTCAGACCCCAGGCACCACACGGTTGTTTGTGGCGCCGAAACACCCGTTA
>JALGXW010000003.1 GCA_029821875.1 Candidatus Hebobacterum abditum
CACCCTCACCGCCCGCTTCGAGTTCGCCAACCCACGCCTGGCGCTGAAGCCCGGAATGTACGTCGATGTCGAAGTCCTGGCCCCCTCCGCGGAGCAGCTCGCGGTCGCCCAGGACGCCGTCCTCGATACCGGCACCAGGCAGATCGTGTTCGTGCAGGAGGGGGAGGGCACCTTCCGACCCCGTGAGGTCACCCTCGGTCCCCGCATGGCCGGCCACTACCCCGTACTCACCGGCCTCGAAGAGGGGGAGCGTGTGGTCAGCAGCCCCAACTTCCTGATCGACTCCGAGAGCCAGTTCCAGGCCGCCCTTGAAGCGATGAAGGCCGGGTCCGACGACGCCGGCCAGGCGCACTGATCGCAGAGGAGACCCAACTGTGATCGAGCGGACAATCGAGTACTGCGCGCGCAACCCGTTCATCGTCATCCTGATCGTGTTGTCCATGATCGGATGGGGCGTCTGGTCGATAATGAACGTGCCTCTGGACGCCATCCCGGATCTCTCGGACGTCCAGGTGATCGTCCTCACCAAGTGGCCCGGCCGCAGCCCCGACCTCGTGGAGGACCAGATCACCTATCCGATCGTGACCAGTCTGCTGGGTGCACCCCGCGTCAAAGTGGTGAGAGGCCAGTCGTTCTTCGGCCTCTCCTTCGTCTATGTCATCTTCGAGGACGACACCGACATGTATTGGGCGCGCAGCCGCGTGCTCGAGTACATGAGCGAGGTGGAGGGCAGCCTCCCCAATGACGTGGCCCCCACGCTCGGCCCCGACGCCACCGGCGTCGGCTGGGTCTACCAGTACGCGCTGGTGGAGAAGGCCCTCTGCCCCGTCGATGGCAAGGAGGTCAGCCGGCAGTCGGAGTTCGAGCTGGACCACGATGGCAGACGAGTCTACTTCGACTCCCACGAGTGCCTGGCCGCCTTCAGTGCCGACCCGGAAGGCTATGCCGACAAGCCAATTCGCGTCGAGTCGAAGCACAACCTGTCGGAGCTGCGGAGCTTCCAGGACTGGCATCTGAAGTATTGGCTGGAGAGCGTGCCAGGCGTCTCCGAGGTGGCCAGCGTCGGTGGGTTCGAGAAGCAGTACCAGGTCACCACCGACCCCAACAAGCTGGTGGCCTACGGGATCCCTCTGAAACGACTGATCGGCGCTATCCGCGCCGGAAACAACGATGTCGGCGGCCGCACTATCGAGTTCTCCGGACGAGAGTTCTTCGTCCGAGGACGTGGCTACGTGCAGTCCGCGAGGGACCTCGAGCTGGTCCCGTTGGGGACAGACCAGAGCGGCACCCCCATCCTTCTCCGGGACGTTGCCGCGGTCCAGGAGGGGCCTGACATCCGGCGCGGCATTTCGGACCTTGACGGCGAGGGAGAGGTCGTCGGCGGCATCGTCGTTATGAGGTACCAGGAGAACGCGCTGGAAGTTATCCACCGTGTGAAGGACAAGATCGCCGAGGTGGAGCCGGCGCTGCCGGAGGGGATCGAGATTCTGCCTGTCTACGACCGTTCGGAACTCATCGACCGATCGATTGCCACACTGCGCAGGACGCTGATCGAAGAGAGCCTGATCGTAAGCGCCGTGATTGTGGTCTTTCTGCTGCACCTGCCGAGCGCGCTGGTGGCCGTGATCATTCTCCCCATCGCCGTGCTGATGTCGTTCATCCCCATGTACTACATGGGTCTGACCTCGAACATCATGTCGCTCGGGGGGATTGCCATCGCTGTTGGGGTCATGGTGGACGCGGCGGTTGTGCTGATCGAGAACGCCCACAAGCATCTGGAGCGCCTGAAGCCCGGGGAGAGCCGTGTCGAGGCCATCATCGAGGCCTCCAAGCAGGTCGGCAAGCCTCTCTTCTTCTCCCTGCTGATCATCACCGTCTCGTTCATGCCGATTTTCTCGCTGGAGGCGCAGGAGGGACGGCTCTTCAAGCCGCTGGCCTATACGAAAACCTTCTCCATGCTCTTCGCCTCCCTGCTCTCCATCAGCTTGGCGCCCATGTTAATGGTCGCCTTCATTCGCGGTCGCCTGCGCCACGAGGACAGACATCCTATCAGCATTCGCCTCCAGCGAATCTATCGCCCCTGGATGACGGCGCTGATGCGGCGCCGGGTGCTCAGCATCACCATCGCTGTCGCGGCCGTTGCCTCCTGCGGCCTCATCCTGAACCGCATCGGCTCCGAGTTCATGCCCGAGCTCAACGAGGGAGACATCCTCTACATGCCCGTGACGGTCCCCGGAATCTCCACCACAGAGGCCGGCAAGCTTCTCCAGCTCCAGGACAAGATCATCCATTCGTTTCCAGAGGTGCAGCGCGTGTTCGGCAAGATCGGCCGCGCCGAGACCGCCACTGACCCGGCTCCGCTCAGCATGGTGGAGACCACCATCATGATGAAGCCGCAGAACGAGTGGCGCGAGGGCATGACCTGGGACAAGCTGCTCAAGGAGATGCAGCACGCCCTCTATCTGCCGGGGGTGACGAAGGGCGGCCTCCAGTGGCCGATCAAGACGCGAATCGACATGTTGACAACGGGGATCCGGTCGCCGGTGGGAATCAAGATCTTCGGCCCCGATCTCCAGACGATCGAGGGGATCGGCGAGCACGTAGAAACGGTGCTGCGGGGCGTGCCGGGGACCGAGGATGTCTACGCCGAGCGCGTCACCGGAGGGTCCTTCGTCGACATCATGCCCCGCCGCGCCGACGCCGCCCGCTACGGGCTCGGCGTCGAGGACGTGCTCGCCCTCGTCCAGACCGCCCAGGGACGACATCGATGAGCTGATGCGCGTGTTGGTCGCCACCCCCAGTGGACAGCAGGTGCCGCTGGCCCAGCTCGCCGACATCCGCATCACCACGGGTCCGCCGGTGATACGAGACGAGAACGGCTCTCTCACCGGCTGGGTCTTCGTCTACGTCCGCGGCCGCGACCTCGGCAGCTACGTCGCCGACGCTCAGAAGGCGGTGGCCGAGCAGGTGACCTTCCCGTCTGGATACTACGCCGACTGGACAGGGCAGTACGAGTACATGCAGCGGATGCGGCAGCGGCTGATGCTGGTGGTGCCGCTGACACTGTTGATCATCGTCGTCATGCTGTACCTGAACTTCCGCTCGATCGCGCAGACCGCAATAGTGATGCTGTCGCTCCCATTTGCGGTCACCGGAAGTCTCTGGGCTCTCTACCTGCTCGACTACAACTTCTCCGCGGCCGTCTGGGTTGGCATCATCGCGCTGGCAGGAGTAGCCGCGGCCACGGGTGTCGTGATGATAGTGTATCTCGATGAGGCCTTCCACCGCTACAAGAGCGAGGGCCGGATGAACAACATGGAGGACCTCTTCGCCTCCATCACCGACGGCGCGGTGCAGCGAGTGCGACCGAAAGTGATGACGGTGATGTGCATTCTCATGGGCCTGATGCCGCTGATGTGGGCGCACGGATCGGGGGCGGAGGTGATGCGGCGGATTGCGGCGCCGATGATCGGGGGCGTGATCACCTCGACGATCCTGACGTTGGAGATAGTCCCTGCCATTTACTCCTTCTGGCGGCAGAGACAGTTGGGCAAGTAGAGCGGGAATCCCGGTGACGAACCTGGAGACGATGAGCAAGCGGGCCCAACGCGGCTCTCCGCTTGTCGGCGTCCTCCTCCTGGCTGGCTACGTTGCGGCCCTGGCCGCACCTCTAGCCCTCGCTCTCATTGTCCTCCCCAGAACCCACGACAGCTTCCTGTGGGAGCTGGGCAAGAACTGCGCCCTCGTGGCGATCGCTGTGCTGGCGCTTCAGTTCCTCCTCGCCGCCCGCCTCCGCCGCATCACGCGGCACTACGGACTCGACATGGTACTGCGCTTCCACCGCAGCCTGGCGATGTTCGCCCTCGCCCTGATCGTGCTCCATCCGGCGCTGCTCATCGCGGGCGGGGCCGGCTGGCCGCTTCTGCTCTCTCTCCGGATTCCGTGGTACATATGGGCCGGCAAGGCCGCCCTCCTGCTGCTGCTGATTCAGGTCGTAGCCAGCCTTCTGCGGGCCCGAATCGGTGTCAGCTTCGAGAGGTGGCGCGCCCTGCACAACCAGGCCATCGTCATCATTGGGCTGGCCTTCCTCCATAGCTGGTTTGCCGGCGATGACCTCCGCTATCGTCCCATGCAGATCCTGTGGATCGGACTGCTCGCGATGGCCGTGACCTCCTACACCTATCACAAACTGTATCTCCCGCGGGCGGGCAAGCGACGCGCCTACCGCGTGAGTGGCATGACCCAGGAGAACCGCGATGTCTGGACTCTCAGCCTCACCCCGACCGAAGACGCCGAGGGCCTCTCCTTCCTGCCCGGCCAGTTCCACTTCCTCAGCCTCTATCGGGGCGACGACCACGACGGCGAGGAGCACCCCTTCACCATATCGTCCAGCCCAGCCACGCCCGGCCGGCTGACCTCCACCATCAAGGGGTCCGGGGACTTCACCCGCACCATTGCGCAGACTCAGCCCGACGTCCACGTTCGCGTGCAGGGGCCCTTCGGGCGGTTCAGCTACCTGCTGCATCCCGGTGAGTCCGACTTCGTCTTCATCGCGGGGGGAATCGGCATCACCCCCCTCGTGAGCATGCTCCGACACATGCGCGATACTGGCGGGGATCTCGGAGTTCTCCTGCTCTATGGCAACCGGACCGAGGAGGACATCGCATTCCGCGACGAACTCGAGCACATGGCCGATGGCGGCCATCCCCGCCTGACCGTGGTTCATGTGCTCTCTCGTCCCGATGCGAGCTGGACCGGGGAGGCCGGCCACATCGACCGCACCACGATCACGCGCTGGTGCGGCGAGGACCTCCGCGGCAAGGCCTTCTACATCTGCGGCCCGCCCCCGATGATGGCGGCCGTCACCGGCGCGCTGCGAGGCCTCGGCGTCCCCCCCGCCCGTATCCACAGCGAGCGATTCGCCTTCTAGGAGATGACCATGGATGGTCGCGCGAGACTGCTCTGGATCGCCGTTGCCCTGATCGGCCTCGTCGCCGTGCTCAACCTCGTGCTGGTGGCCTACCTCCGCAGCGGCGGTAGCTAGCGTGGTGCCCGGGCCAATGAAGCCAGACTCGCCCCCAGATCTCGCGCAGTTGCTGGTCTGCTATAATGAATCCAGTGTCGACAATGGGAGTTCTCGCGTGATAGCAAGGACATCGCTCGGCGTGCTCGTCGCCGTCACAATCCTCGCCCTCTGTCTCGGATGCGGCGGAGGTGGCACTCCCCCCTCACCCGAACCGGACATCAGTGCTGTCCCATCGACCAACACAGGTGAGCCAGACGAAGACTCGACGAGCAAGACGCCCTCCTGGGACGATGCCCGGCAGTTGTCCTCGGGCCGCCAGGTGTACCTGGACAGCTGCATGCGCTGTCACGGCGACAGGGGCCTCGGCGACGGTCCAGACGCGGCTTCCCTGTACAAGCCTCCGGCCGATCTCGCCGAGCACGTTCCCCACCACTCTGACGAGCATCTCGCGGAGCTCGTTCGCGGCGGCCGCTCCCCTATGCCCGGCTTCAGAGGGCTCAGCGACCAGCAACTCGAGGACCTCCTCGCCTACCTGCGGACCCTCGCCGGAAGTGCCGAGTCCGGCCACGCACATTAGAGAACTCTCGCTACTTCGGTAGCGCGCTGCCGAAGCCGAAGTGGTCCCGGCTGGCTTCGGCATCCCAAGGCGGCCGCCCCCGCCCTCAGTCCACGTCCTTCCCGCCCACACCCCCCACCGTCAGATTCGGGTCCGGCAGATCATTGCCGGCCGGTATGATGCGATCGGCGGGCAGATAGGCGCCATGGCCATCGACGAACAGGTAGTTGCGCGCGCCGCCCCATTCCCACCAAGACAGCTTCTCCGTATCGTGGTTGGTGAGCCACTCAGCCACCAGGACCTTCTGGCTGGGGAAAGCGACGGCGCTCTCCCGCTGAGTGATGCACGGGAACCGATCGTATTTCCATAGGTCTTCGGTGGTCATGGTGCGTATCTGCGCCGGGGTGTGGTAGAAGGCGGCCGAGTACCCGTACGAGGTCGCGTCCCATTTGTCTGTGGCAAACGGGTCGCTCGGGCACAGCAGATAGCTTGGCGAGCGTGATGAGAGCAGCGGGTCATCCGGGTCGGTCGCATCGCGCACAAGAGACGCTCCCAGGTAGGGCTCCAGCGGCCATCGCCAACGGCGGCCCATCCAGAGGTACGGATCGCCCGTGTTGGGGAAGCACCCATCCCAGTCGTCCATGTACATGGCGAACGCGAGGCTGATGTTTCGGAGGTTGACAAGGCAGGTGGCGCGGCGGGAGGTCTCGCGCGCGGAGACGAACACTGGCAGAGTGATGGCGGCCAGCACACTCACAACCGCGATGACCACCATGATCTCCACCAGCGAGAAGCCGCGGCCCGCGGTGTGACGCGGAGAGCCGGCCATGAACGCGCGTAGGCCGCAAGGAACTCCGACGACAGGGTTGGCGCTGGCCCGACACGCACGTCGGGCCAGCGCCCTCTGCATCATGAGCGGCAAACGCCCCATCCACACATCAGGCGTGCACCAGGTCCGCTTCGCTGGTCTGAGTCTCGAGCATGCCCAGGACAGCCTCGGCACCCCGCGCTCCCGAAAGAAGCATGGCCCCGAAGGAGGGGCCCATGCGCGGCAGGCCGTGCGCGGCGGAAACAGACATCCCGATGACGACCAGCCCTGGGTGAATGGTCCCGGTGTGCTGAACCACCAGGTCTTCGGAGCGCTCCACCCACATGGGCGCACACCCCTTGACCTCGGCCAGACCTCGCTCCTCCAGCAGCCGGACGATGGCAGCATCGTGGCCGGTGGCGTCGACCACCACCTTCGCTTCAATCGCGATGGGATCGACACAGGTGATCTGGCGCGGGAGCGACTCAACGGGAGTCCAGTTGATGACGAGGCCAGCGACCCGGTGGCCCTCTCGCATGACGATGTCCTCGACGCTCGTCATGTTCTGGATCTTGGCGCCCGCGTCGCAGGCAGCGGCAATGAGCTTCGCGCAGGCGTGAGGCGCATCGGCCACGTGCAGACCCTCCGACGGCGTAGTGTAGGGCACACCGATCTCGTCTAGGATCTCGTTCGAGGGAGCTCGGAAGACGGCCTTGTTCATCAG
The DNA here is from genome assembly GCA_029821875.1 of Candidatus Hebobacterum abditum. Taxonomy (GTDB): domain Bacteria; phylum Armatimonadota; class Hebobacteria; order Hebobacterales; family Hebobacteraceae; genus Hebobacterum; species Hebobacterum abditum. The sequence continues at coordinate 7,115 of JALGXW010000003.1, forward strand.
ATAGCCGCCAAGCCAGAAGCCCCCGCCAAGGTAGTTGTTCCGCTCGACGATGAGCACCTTCACGCCCTGCTCGGCGAGCACCTTGGCACACATGAGGCCGCTGGGGCCGCCCCCGGCGATCAGGACATCGCTCTCAATACAGTCGTCGAGCCGGGCCGCAAACTCTCTGGTGAGGGCTCGGGTTATGTCGCGCTCCGCGACTTTGCTGAACACCGGTTCAGGCTGAGATGACATGAGGCACCTCCTCTTGTCCGTGCGCGGGCCGTACCCGCGGACGGCCAGTATATGCAAGGGGTGCTTGGAACAGAGCAGCCGTCGCGATCCCTCTGCGGTGCTCGGCGGGAGAAAGCTGAGGCCGCATTCCCTACGCCGGTACTAGCCGGATCAGGTTCCAAGGGTTGAAGCAGCATCCTGCTGCCTCTCTCAGCCGGGCTGTGCCCGGCACCCCTAGCGGTACGTCAAAGAGCATTGTAGTACAGAAGCGGGCCCGAGTAAAGGGGCGCAGTGAGCACTTGCGGCTCAAGAGGGTCCGCTGCGCGACATAGCGCAGCGGCAAGGCCGGGGCGCACAGCGCGCTCGGCCGGCGGCCGCCTTAGCCAGGCTCGGAAGAGCCGCTTCCCGCCAGAAGTGAATCCTCCAGGCGCGCGGCCTCTTCCTCCAGGCGCTTCAGGTCCCGCTTTGCGTGGCGGCGGGAGGCCAGTCCGAGGTCAGCCCGGGCCTGTGTGACTCGGGCTTCGGCCTCGAGCGTGGCCTGGGCCAGGTCGAAGCGGCCCATTGCATTCGACTCGTAATTGAGCGTGTCCCACCACTCCGGCTGTCGCATGAGTGCGCGGTGCTCAGCAACGGTCCGCGCCCGTAGTCGGTAGCCGTACTTCTCCGGGTAGGTGAAGGCGAGGCTGCCCGGGTCGATGAAGGGTGCCAGGCAACACACATAGGCATCGAACTTGCTGCGCCGGCCGCGGGTGGCGTAACGCTCGAGGAGCTGCAGGCAGTAGTCCGTGGTCTCCTTCGCGCTCTCCTTGGTCTGCCCCGGCAGGCCAATGTAGAAGAACACATCGGCCCCGCCGCCAACGTCTATGAGATCCTCGATGCTCCGCTCCAGGGATTCGTTGTCGTACGGCAGCCCGTAGAGCTCCCTCAGCTTCTCATCGTGCGTGACCGGGCCAATGCCGCCCTGAGGCTCGGGCACGGCCTCGGCCAGCGCTTCGCAGAACTCACGATCTGTCGGGCGAAAGATGTCGAAGTGCATGGCGCCAGCGAAGCTCCGCTGCTTGAGCGCGGCCAGAAAGCCGCGCCAGTCGCCCTGGCGTATGTCGCCCGGCAACCGAAGCGGGAACTTCGTCAGCTTCCGGGCCGTCACGCACATGTCGGCCAGCACGTCCACATCCCACACTGGCGTCTCCTCCAGCCCGAGCGCCCAGTTGGACCCTCCGCAGATGGCGCAGTTCTCCTCGCAGCCCTTGCAGAAGAGCAGCAGGTTGGCGCAGTAGACCGGCCAGTGCTGCCCGGTGATGAGACTGCCATTCAGGTCCCGTGTGCGGCGCCAGTGCTTGAAGAGGCGCTCGTAGTTGATCCGCGTCGTGAGTGTGGTCGGCCGGTGGGTGAAGGGATTCTCGACGACCTCCCCGTTTCTCCGCCAGATTAGGTTCGGAACTTCGGCTGGTTCCTTCTTCTCCTCGAGGCAGTCGAGCAGTTGGCCCAGTGGCTCCTCGGTCGTCTCGCCGCGAAGGATGAAGTCAATGTCGGGATTCTGGATGAGCTCCTTCCAGAAGTAGGTCGATGAGATGCCGCCGAGCGCCACGGGGATCTCCGGATGCTCCTGCTTGCACAAATGGGCCAGGCTGAGCGCTCCGTCGGCATGGTGTACCCAGTGCAGGTCGATGCCGAAGAGCAGTGGCTCGTAGTCGCGGACAAAGCGGCGAGGGTCGAAGCGGCGGCTCTGCATCTTCACGGCGAGGTTGGCCAGGCGCACATTGCGGCCGCGTTCTTCGAGGTAGTCGAGCATCGCGATGAAGCCGACGGGGTAGTATTCGAAGACCGGATTCGTGTCCACGGCCTTGCTGAGGAGCCAGTGGTTGAGCGGCCGCGCCCGGAAGTCGAACACCGCGGGCGGATGCATGAGAACCAGGTCGGGGCGAGTCGTCTCGGCCATTGTGCTCCCTTGTACGTGGGGCAGGAGCCGAGCTCCTGCCCTACCCGCATACGCGGCTCTCTCTGAGGGAAGCGGCCGCGGCTTCCGCCTGCCAAGCAGGGTCTGTGTTCGCTGGCTGGGGCGGCTGTCCTCCCCCGCCAGTCCGCGATGGTCAGAGCGCGGGCTCAGAACGAGGTCATCCACGAGGCTCGATGGAACCGTTCAGGCACTGAGATGCATCTCCTAAGTGTCGAGGCGCCTCGACGAACACTGGCATGCCCGAGGACACCGACTCACAACTCGTCTCTCGCCTGCTGGCCGGAGAGGTCGCAGCCTTCGAGGTCATTGTGGGCCGACACCGGGCGACACTGGTGGCAGTAGCCGCCGGCCGCCTTGGGTCGCTGGAGGACGCTGAGGACGTGGCCCAGGAGGCCTTCGTGCAGGCCTACTTCCGGCTGCGACAGCTCCGGGACCCCCACGCGCTGCTCCCCTGGCTGCGGCGAATCGCCGACCGACTGGCTCTAGTGCGGCTGCGGCGCCGCAGAGAGGAAGTAGTTGAGCCGGAGCGTCTATCTGAACTCGTCGCTGCGAACTCTGAGAGCGAGGTGAACGGATTGGCATTACCGGCCGCCCTCGCGGAGCTTCCGGTCGGGATGCAGCAGGCGGTGTCACTCACCTACCTGGCGGGCTACACCTGCGCCGAGGCCGCGGCGCTGCTCGGGGTCAAGGAAGGCACGGTGAAGAGCCGGCTGAGCCGGGCACGCGCCAAGCTGAAGGAGGCATTTGCGATGACACAGGGAGAGCTGAGCGAAGGCAAGCCGCGCGACGAATTCACCCAGGAGACAGTTGACCGCCTCGTGAAGGAGGCGCGCCGCCTGCTGGCCGACGGCGATATCGACGCAGCCGCGCGGCAGGCCGACAAGGCACTCGCCATCCAGGTGAAGGAGTTCTTTGCCTCTGGCGACGACCCGAGCTACGAGTTCAACATGGAGGCCGCGCGCATCAAGGCGCTGCCGCGCCAAGAGCAGCGGAGACGGGAGGCAGAGGCCAACGCGGCGCAGTACGGCTTCACCCTCGATGAACTCGACTGGGAGGTCGCCGAGGTGAATATGCTCAGGAATACCCTTGGGACGCCCGAGGGACGAGGCCAGGACATCTGGGGCGTCCCGCACAGTCGCATGAGGCTTAAGATCATGGACGCGCGGGACATCGGCAACCGGCTGAAGTGCTCGCCCATGCAGCTCTCGGAATGGGTGGACGCAGGCTGCCCCATTCTGCGGTGCTGGCCCTTCGCGCGCTTCGATCTGGACCGCGTACGGCAGTGGATAGACGAGCAAGGAATCCAGGGCTGGCGCGAGTACAGCCCCCGGGAACGCGACCGACCCATCCGCATCATCTTCAAGGCCATCGAACAGGGCGAGCTGACGAGCGAGAAGGCCGAGGAGGTTATCACCAACCTGGGGTGGGGCGACTGGGGCTAAGGGAAGCACACTGCACCGCGTCGCGGCGAGTGCTTCCAGCCGGCCGGTTCGGCGCGATGTGGATACGACGCCTCAACCTTCGTCGGGGAGCCCTGTGGGCTCCCCTTTCTTTGCGGTTCCTGAGGCTGCTGAGGTATGTTCCCAGGCCTCGGCGGCGAAGTCTTCGGTAGCATCTCGAGGAGATCACCAGAGGAATCAATGTCGAGAGAGAATGAGGCGAGGCCGCTGGCGCCGTGGTTGCCATGGAGTGCGGACACGGACGAAGTGGAGGTGCTCCGCCCACCGGAGTTCGTCGCTGGCACCTGGACTGAAGTCGAGATCGCTATCACCATCCGTGGGCGCGAGATCGAACCGGGTCAGCGACTAGGCCTGGGGGTGCCCTTTGGCTTCCCGTCGCCACAACTTGATGATCCCAGCTCCGACGCATACACGACCGCCGAGGGTCCAGAAGGAGCAGAACTCGCGCTTTCCCCGATGGAGGGCAGAGAGCACTTCGTCTGGATCACCGTGCAGCGCGGCAAGCTGAAGCCGGGAGACACGCTCCTCGTCCACTATGGTGACCGAAGCGCCGGATCTCCGGGCGTTCGCCTCCCCAAGCGGTCCCTTCGGCAGATGCTCCTGCCGTGCTTCCGGGAATCCGATACTCCTGGTCTGCTGTCGTCCTCGCCGCGGGTGACCGTACGGCCCAACAAGCCGGCGGGGTTCAGAGTGCACCTTCCGGGGACAGCACGACCGGGCGAGCGCGTGCAGCTTCGGGTCGTCGCGCAGGACGAATACGGCAACTGCCCGGCCGTGTCTGGACGAGTCGAGGTCGTGAACCGGGATGCTGGCCCAGACCTGCCGACAGAGATCGCCCTGGAGCACGGGCGTGGTGACTCCCTGCTCCAAGCACCGGATCGCGGGGTGGTGCGAGTGTGTGTTCGCGATGACAAGAGCGGGGCGGAAGGTGTCTCCAATCCCATGGAGATCGCCGCCGGGGACGAGCATCTCTTCTTCGGAGACATCCACGCCCACACGGAGCTCTCCTATGACGCCGGGGGCAGCATCGATGAGATGTACGAATACGCGCGGGATGTTGCGGGCCTCGACTTCGCGGCCGCGGCAGACCATCAGACCGCCATCGCCGGACTCCGGGGCAAGTGTGGGCACGTCGGAGGCATCCCAGGAGTGACGTTCGAGAGCATGCCGCCCCGGTGGGAGGCGACCTGTGACGCGGCCGCTCGGCTTCACGAGCCGGGGCGCTTTTTGACATTCGTCGGCTTCGAGTTCGCGCCCCACGAGTTCGACGGACATAGGAACGTCTACTGGCTCGACGATCATCCCGAGATGCTTCACGCTTCTGGCGATATCCGAGAGTGGCTCCGCACACGGCCGCTAGAGCGGCTCATGGAGACTGAGGATGTGCTCGTGATCCCGCATCATCCACCGATCATGTGGCGGGCGGGGATAGAGGAAGGTGGAGGCTTGGACTACAGCGACCTTCCCGATGCCGCGCAGCCCATTGTAGAGATCTGTTCGAAGCACGGCACCAGCGAGTACCTCAACAACGAGCGGCCTCTGCGCGGGCAGTGCAGAGAGAGCTTTGTCTTGGACTTCCTGGAGCGAGGCCACAAGTTCGGCTTCATCGGCGGAAGCGACACCCATCTTGCGAACCCCGGCTCTCCGCTGCGCGAAGGACCCTACGCCACGCTGCGCTTCCGCGCAGGTCTGGCGGCAGTGTGGGCGACAGAACTCACGCGGGAGGCGATTTGGGAGGCGCTGCGGGCAAGAGGGTGCTATGCGACGACCGGGCCAAAGATAGTGCTCCGATTCCAGGTGAACGACCTGTTCATGGGCGAGGAGGGCTGCGCGTGGAGCGCTCGAGCCATACGTGTCGAGGCGCACGGGGAGACACCGATCATACTGATAGAGATCGTGAAGAATGGTCGCGTGGTGGCGCGCTGGGATCCTCACAGGCCCAGGCTGGATGTCGCGTTCGAATGGGATGACAGCGACGGGGCAGAGCGTGAGACCGACTACTACTACGCGCGCGTCCGCCAGCACGACGGCGAATGGGCGTGGGCATCGCCCGTCTGGCTCCGAAGATAGTCACGAGCGGGCCACCTCCCCGGCGGGATACGCCGCCAGGCGACGGACGCGCCCATGTCCAAGCGCGCAGCAGGGGCGGCCCACCTGCGCGGGGTAAAGGGTGAAAGGGAGAATCGCATCGGAGTCTCATAGTGGACAGGCGGGTCATTCGGTCGCTCACGAGGATAGTCGGCCGGCAGAACGTACTCACGAAGCCGGCCGATCTGTTGCTCTATAGTTACGACTCATCGACGACAGAGGGCCGACCCGACGCTGTCGTGTTTCCCGAATCCACCGAAGGGGTGGCTCGCATCGTCAAGCTCTGCGCGGAAGGCCGAATTTCCTTTGTGCCGCGCGGAGCCGGCACCAACTTGTCCGGCGGGTCGGTGCCGCTGCAGGGCGGCGTTGTCATCGTCCTGTCGCGCATGAACCGTGTCCTCGAGATCGATGCCGAGAATCTTCGAGCCGTAGTGCAGCCCGGCGTCGTGAACCTCGACCTCCAGAACGTGCTTGCGCCGCATGGGCTCCAGTTCTGTCCCGACCCCGCAAGCCAGAAGGTGTCGACGGTCGGAGGCAACGTGGCGGAGAACGCAGGGGGGCCGCACTGCCTGAAGTACGGGGTCACCGTCAACCATGTCACCGGGCTGACCGTGGTGATGCCGTCCGGGGAAGTGCGGTCATTCGGCGGGAAGGCGCTCGACCCACCGGGGTATGACCTCGTGGGCGTTCTCATTGGCTCTGAAGGGACGCTCGGCATCGTGGCCGAGATGGTCCTTCGACTCAGTCCCCTGCCCGACGACGCGCAGACCGTTCTGGCGATCTTCGATACCCTCGAGGCGGCGGGGGAGTCGGTGTCACGTATCATCGCCGAAGGCATGATGCCAGCCGCCCTGGAGATAATGGACCGCCAGACCATCGAGGCGGTGGAGGCATCGTTCCCGTCGGGGCTCCCGCTGGACGTCGAGGCAGTACTGCTTATCGAACTGGACGGCCTGCGGGAGTCGCTGGACCGCCAGGCGGCCCGCTGTGCCGAGATCTGCCGCGAGCTTAAGGCGCGGGAGGTCTCCGTTGGGCGGACGCCCGAGGAGCGGGAGAAGCTCTGGTCGGCCCGTCGATCGGCCTTCGGCGCGACGGCCCGCATATCTCCTGCCATGCTCGTGAACGACGCAACTGTGCCGCGCACGAAGATCCCCGAGGTGCTCCGGGAGATCCAGGAGATCGAGCGGCGCCACGGACTGCGGATTGCCAAGATCTTCCACGCTGGCGACGGCAATCTGCACTCGAACATCCTGTTCGAGCGCGGGAACCGCGACGACTTCCGGCGAGCGGAGGAGGCAACGGCAGAGATCTTCCGCGCCTGCGCGGAGGCAGGCGGCACGATCACCGGCGAGCACGGCGTCGGCGCGGAGAAGGTGCAGTTCATGAGTCTCCTCTACTCGCCGGAGGATATTGAAGCCCAGCGGAAGCTCAAGGCTGTCTTCGACCCGCGCGGGCTCGCGAACCCGGACAAGGTGCTGCCTGAGGCCACGAGAGCAGGGGCCCAATGAGCGCGCTGGCTGACAAGCTGCACTCACTCGAGGACATCATCGGCCCCGCCAGCCTGATCACGGATACGGAAGCCGTCGCATCGTACCGCGTTGAGGGTCAACAGCCTCTGGCTGTTGCGCTGCCTCAGTCGCCCGCTCAGGTCGCAGGGCTGCTCCGGCAGGCCTCCCAGGATGGCCTCTCAGTGCTCATCAGAGGCGCAGGACACCACCTGCATCTTGGCGCGCCGCCCACCCCCATCGGCCTGGTAGTAGCCATGGATCGGGTCCGCCAGACAGTCGAGTACGACGCCGAGAACCTGACGATAACCGCGCAGGCAGGCGCGTCGCTCGAAGAGCTCCAGCGCCTCGCGGGCGAGCGGGGACAGATGCTCCCGCTCGACCCCCCAGGCGGCGACCGCGCGACTCTCGGAGGAATAGCGGCCACGAACCTGGCCGGGCCGATCAGAATGCGGTACGGCTCTCCTCGCGACCTCATCATCGGCTTGCGGGTCGCGCTCGCCGACGGCGCTCTCATCAAGGCCGGCGGCAAGACGGTGAAGAACGTCGCCGGCTATGAGCTGGGCAAACTCTTCGTCGGATCGTTCGGGACCCTGGGCGCGATCTGTGAAGTCACCGTGCGTCTGACGCCAAAGCCCGAGAGAAGGGCGATGCTCGTCCTGGCAATGAACTCAGCAGAAGTGAAGGAGGTCACGGGCGAGCTCCTTCGCTCGCGGCTGGAGGTCGCATCGCTCGGCATCGCCAACCCAGCCGCCGTCGAGAGGATGCGGTTGTCGCTCCCGGTCACGATTGCCCCGGATGTCCGCGTCGTCTTCATCGGCCTGATGGGCGACGGCGCGGCGATGGCAAGGCAGGAGGAGGAGATCGCCGCGTTATCTGGCGGCGCGTGCGCGCGGCTCAATGAGGCGCAAGGCCGGGACGCCTGGCAGGCGCTGCGCGAGGCCCCCTACCCCGATGATGCCAACGCCGTCGTTGTGCGGGCGGCACTGCCCATCTCACACGTGGCGGAGGCCGTCGAGCTTGTCACTCAGTTCGAGGGGTGGTGGTCCGTCGCACGCGCCGGAGACGGCCTTGTGTATGCAGGTCCGCCGCCGGACACCACAGTCCGGACGACTCTCGAGCGACTGACCGAACTCCGCAAGTTCGCGGGGCAAAGGAGTGGCGCCGTTGTCCTCGAGGCGGCCCCGCTGGAAATGAAACGCAGTTTCAGTGTATGGGGCCAGGTCCAGAACCTCGACCTGTTCCGGGCGCTGAAGGATGCCTATGATCCGACAGGGAATATCGGATGCGGGCGTTACCTGTCCCGGCCACAATAAGTTGGAGGGACAAGCCGGGGCGAGGGGGGGTGACGGCCTGTCCCTCCGGTGATAGGACGGTACCGCCCTTCGTGAATCTCTGCTTCTGCTCCCTACTGGTCGACCGGTTCTGTCTTAGGCGGTGCCGTCTCTTACTGTATACCCAGGGCAAACACATGGCAAACGATGTGTGTCGACTGGGGGGCACAGGAGGCGTCTCCGAACCTGCCTTGTATGATAAACTATACACGGCGGTCCCAAGGGGCCGTGCTCGTGTCCGTTACCCGAGACGGGAGTTGCCTCTATGAGCCTGAAGATCGCAGTCGCCGGCAAGGGAGGGGTGGGGAAGACCACACTGAGCGCCGCGCTCTCGCATGCCCTGGTCCGCATGGGGGAGCAGGTCCTGGCCATTGACGCTGACCCAAACAACTGCCTCGGACGAGCGCTGGGCGTCCCGGAGGGACTCCTTTCGGAGGTGACGCCGCTGTCCGAGATGACCGATCTGTTGGCCGAACGCGCTGGAACGCCTGCCGGGGGCGGCTTCTTCGCCCTCAACCCTGAGATAAGCGACCTGCTGGGCCGCTTCAAAGTGGATCACAACGGCCTCTCTCTTCTCGTGATGGGTACGGTGGACGAGCCAGGGGCAGGATGCGTATGTCCCGAAAGCGCGGTGCTGAAGGCGTTGGTCCGCCATCTCGTCAGCCTGGAGGACTACTCGCTCGTCATGGACATGGAGGCAGGGCTGGAGCATTTGGGGCGGGGAACGGCCGCCCACGTCGGTGCTCTGCTAATCGTCGTCGAACCCGCGCCAGCCAGTGCCCGCGCGGCGACGCGAATCGCGAAGCTGGCGAAGGGACTCGGTCTGCGTGTGCCCGGAGTTGTGCTCAACAAGGCTCGGGGACCCGAAGCCAAGGAGCAGGTCCTCCCCTATCTCGACGGCCTTGACATCATCGCCACCCTCCCCGCCGAGCCCGCCCTCGCCACCTCCGAAGCCGTCCCCACCACCGGCCCCTATGCCGAGGCCGTGGAGGAACTGCGGGCGAAGTTGGAGGGGAGGTTGGGCGAGTAAGCTCGTCGCACGACGTTACGGCTGACACGTGCGGGGCGGAAGTCCATCTCCCGCCCCGCTCTTGCGCGTTACAGGAATGGCCGCCTGCGCCGCGGCCGTTCCCCTGCGGTGTCACTGAGCGGCGTCGATCCGCGCGACGGCCTCCTCGGTCGTCCAGAGGGCATTTGCTATGTAGCGGAAGTTGATGATGGCCGCGAGGTAGCCATCACCTTCAGGAAGCTTCGCGGCGGCGGTTGCATCCCGGACGACGGCCACCTCGAAGCCCTGCTCCAGCAGCTCGTGCAGGTGAGCCTGGACGCAGAGGTTGGCCGACATGCCGCAGAGGATCACCTTGTCGATGTTGCGCTTGCGGAGCTGCAGCGCCAGGTCGTTGGCCTCCGGTCCGTAGACCTTGTGTGGGCTCGCGATGGTTGTCTTTCCGTCGAGCAGGAGCGGCTTGTACTGGGGCATGAAGTCCGCGCCCGAGCCGTCGAACCCTTCGAGGGTTAGCGGCCCCTTTCGGTCGAACATGCCGATGGCATGCATCAGCTTCTCCAGCGGGCCGCCGAAGCGCCACCCGTGGTCGCTGGGATAGTAGTAGTGGGGCGAGACGGCGACCATCATTCCTTTGGCCTTGGCCGCCCGGAGCAATTGCCCGATGTGTGGGACGGTCTGGTGCTCCGTCACGCTCTGGCCGACGACGCCCCAGGTGACCCCGTCGGGACTAAGGAAGTCGATCTGCGGATCGGTGATCACCAGCGCCGTGTCGCCGACAGATACCGCCATGTCTGTCTCGGGCAGGGCGGGTTCGGCCGGGTCGGCGTAGGCAGGGTTCTCCGCGGCGGCACACTGGGCGGCCGCCAGGGTGGCTGCGAGAGCCAGCAACACTACGAATCTCGTCGTCTTCATTCTTCTCCTCCTCTATGTTCAGCCTGAGGGATAGGACTAGAAGCGTCCGTCGATCCCCCTTCGCGTTAGCTAGGCACTCTTGTAGCGCTTCGGCCGGCAAATGTCGATGTCCATCCCGCGACATCTCAGGCAGGTGTCGCGAGAAGGAGACACAGAGGGGGCCGTTTCCGTGGCGGCAGGCGGTGAACTGACGGAGACAGGCAGGAGGGCAGGTGTGGGAGAATGGAGGGGGAGTGAGCGTCGGCCCATGTGGGGGCGCGAGGCACACGGTCGGAGGTCTTGATGGCGGAAGTGATTGCGGTGACGGGAAAGGGCGGCGTTGGGAAGACCACTGTTGCAGCGCTGGTAGTACGGGCACTGGTGGAGGCGGGCAGCGGAGCGGTGCTCGCAGTGGACGCCGATCCAAATCTGAACTTGGACACGGCGCTGGGGGTGACGGCGGCCGAGACGGTGGGCGATGTGCGGGAGGCGGGGCTCGACCGCAGCGTGGAGCTGCCAGGGGGCATGGCGAAGGCACAGTTCCTGGAGCTGCGGATTCAGCAAGCGCTCGTGGAGGCGAAAGGGTTCGACCTGCTGGCCATGGGCCGGCCGGAGGGGCCGGGCTGCTACTGCTTCGCCAACTCAATTCTGCGCGCGTGTGTGGATCAGCTCGGCAAGCAGTATCGCTATGTGGTGGTGGACTGCGAGGCCGGGCTGGAGCACCTGAGCCGCCGGACGGCGGGGGATGTGGAAGTGCTGATCCTGCTCTCCGACCCGAGTGTGCGCAGCCTCGACACGGTGAAGCGCGTGCTCGACCTGGTGAATGAACTGGACACGAAGGTGGGTAAGACGGCGTTCGCCTTCACGCGGGTGGCCGATGGTGTCCCTGAGGTGCTAAAGGCGGCGGCCAGGGAGCGGGACCTGCCGGAGCCGATGGCGATCCCCGAAGACCTGGAGGTGCGGGAGTTGGATGTGAACGGCCGGCCCCTCACCGATGTGGGAGAGAACAGCCCCGCCTATCAGGCGGTGAAGGCGCTGCTGAGAGAGGCGGGAGTGCTGGAGGGGTAGCCGCGGATCACGGGGGGATCGGGCAGCGGGAAGCCAAAGAGCTGCACCGAGGGGCCTCATGTTCCAAGACGAGACGGCACGCATGGTCGCGGAGCACATCTTTGAGCCACGACTGCTGCTTGTCTACGCGGGCTTCCTTCTGTTCGTCGTGGCGGTTGGCTATGCGTCGTGGCGCGTGCTGGTCCGCCTCCCCGACTTCCCCTACAGACGAGAGATGCTCTGGGGGGCCCGCTGGACGTGGGCGGTCATGGCCGTTGCCCTCGGCTTGGCGCTGGCGGTGATGTACTACGGTGGCGCCTACACCGGCTATCCGCTCACCTGCATCATCATCGGCCAGGCTGTGTTCGTGGTGGGAGTGGCTGACACGACGCTCCTACTGCCGATGCGGGCCGAGGGATGGCGGTTCTGCCTCGTCGCCCTCGGCGCGCGCCTTCGGGGCCAAAGGCTCGACCTCAACGCCTGGGTGACGGCTCGAGTGCGCCAGCACCACAAGCCGTGGCTCAGGTACGGGCTTGGGGTCGGAGGGTCGCTCGCAGTGCTCCTGATGAACGCCTACCTAGTGCTCGCGTTCACCTATCCGTTCGACCGGGACGTCGCGCGGGTAGACCGCGAGCAACGCATAGCCAACGAGGTGGCCGCGGATGTTCGCGAGCACCTCCAAGGGCAGACGGTTGTCGAGGTTCGGGCCTACGGGCCCATCGACCTGGACTGGCTGGAGGAGGCGGGGACCGCCTCGCAGGCTAAGGGATCGCTGCGCGAGATTCTCGCGCTCGACGATCCTCCTCCCCTGGAGAAGCCATTCCACCTGTTCATTGAGGTGGCGCCGGACACCAGCGTCGAAGACGCCGAGGTGGTGCTTGAGCAGGCGAGATCTGCCCTGAAGGAGCGACATGAGAGTCGGCAGTGGCAGGTGTCGGTCGTTCGTGGCGCCGAAATGCTCCGCGAGGCGAGTACTCCTGACCCCCGAAGTACGACGGAGGAAGTGGAGACGAGGGAATGACGTCGCGAGAGATAGTTCAGAGAACGATTCGGTTCGAGCGCCCGGAGCGGATTGCCATGTCACTGCCTTCGCCGTATCCCCACGACTTCGTGTGGGGATCGCTCTCGCCTGACCCGGAGTGGCGTCCGTCCCGGACCTTCACGCCAGAGAAGGGGGCGATGTGGGAGGATGAGTGGGGCAACGTCTGGGCCCGCCTCGACGACTTCTCCAAAGGTCTGGTGGTGGAGGGAGCGCTGAAGGAGTGGTCAGACCTGGAGTCCTACCAGTTCCCGACGTGGGACGATCCGTCGAGGTATGAGGCGGCGAGAGAGACCTTCGAGAAGGAGCCGGATAAGTTCCGGATGGGCGGGCTGAACCACTTCCCCTTCGACGCGATGCGCTACCTGCGCCGGATGGACGTATTCCTGGAGGACCTCGCCGCCCATCCGGAGGAAGTGCGCCAACTAGCGGACATGGTGGTGCCCTTGCTGGCCCGCTGTATCGAGAACTGGGCGGCCGCCGGAGCGGATGGGGTGATGTTCGGAGAGGACTGGGGAACGCAAGAGCGTCTGCTGATCAGCCCCCACATGTGGCGGGAGGTCTTCAGGCAGGACTACGCGAAGCTCTGCGACGTGGCCAGGCGGAATGGGATGTCGGTCTGGATGCATTCCTGTGGGTACATCTGGGATATCATCGACGACCTCATCGAGTGCGGAGTCTCCGTCCTTCAACTGGACCAACCCGGTCTGTTTGGCATCGACAGGTTGGCGGAGTCCTTTGGCAGCCGGGTGACGTTCTGGTGTCCCGTTGATATCCAGCAGGTCCTCCCAACTGGCGATGGGGCGAGGATCGATGCCTTCGCGAAGGACCTCGTGGGGAAGCTGGGGGCGTTCGACGGCGGGTTCATCGCGGGCTACTACGGAGACAACGACTCCATCGGCGTGCGGCCCGAATGGCAGGATGTGGCCTGCCGGGCCTTCGTCAAGTACGGACAGCGGGAGAGCAGCCGGGCCTGAGGGCGGAAGTCGATTCTGGCCTCCTCGGGCGAAGTAGACGATTCCGCGAGAGAGTCGGAGCCCGCCTCCCCGCCCGTCCGAACGACAGGAACCACATCGCTCCGAGGCGTAGCCAATGGTGGATGGCGAGCGCGCGGTGTCGGCCACCAGAGAGATAGAGCTCGATTGCTGGGTCTGCGGCGAGCGGTTCGAACGGGAGGAACCGCGGGCCTATGCTGTCACAGGTCGCGGCTCCGACCTGTGCCCGAAGCCGGTGGGGTTCAACCCGCTTCCGATGCTGCTGCACACGTGTCCTACGTGTGGCTTCACGGCGGACGGCCGCGGGTTCCATCCCTCCCAGGTCGATGAGCAGGTGCGGGACTGGGTGCTGTCAGGAGGGCTCACGCGAGTATCCGACGAGATGCCGGACACCGGGTACTCCCGCTATGAGATGGCCGCGCTCTGCCACGCACGCAGAGTGGCGCTGAGCGCTCTCCAGTTGGCCGAGTACTACCTGGCCGCCTCCTGGCTCGCGCAACTAGAGGAGGCGCCCGAGGTTGTCCCAGACTATCAGCAGAGGGCGGCGCAGTACCTCGAGCAGGCGCTGCTGATCGGCGAGCTGGAGGACAAGGAGCAGGCCGTGATGACGTATCTCGTGGGTGAGCTTCGGCGACGGCTGGGGGAGTTTGAGGCGGCCCTCAGGCTGTTCGATGAAGCCGCCGTTCAGTTCGCCGAGCACGGCGGCCCGAAATGGATGATCAAGGCCCTCAACCAACAGACGCGGATGGCCCGCGAGAAATCCACCGAGGATGCACCTCTGGCACGCTAGCGGGCCGTGCAGTCAGCCGGGATGCTGAGATTGGGAGGGGTCAGCTCACCTCTGACGTCGGCCTGCGGGTGGAGGCGCCGAAGATCCGCTGTATGGCACTGGCGAGATGCTGCGCGGCCGTCAGGCCGAAGGCCAGGAAGAACGTGGCCAGCAGGAACCCCAGCCAGAACCACGGTCCCGGACCTGAAGGGGGCCACCCCTTCAGGACAGGTGCGAAGACCTGCCACGCCAAGGCCGCGAAGAGCGCCAAACCGAGGATGACAGACGCGCACACCGAGTACGCGACGCGGTGCGGCCGGCGCCGGAGCAGCCCAAGATAGGCGCCGCAGGCCGTGCACCAGTCCCCTGGATGAGATTGCTCGCGCTCACAAACCGGGCAGGTCAAGTCCCAATCGCTCCCTTCTGCATACAACGTGGCCCCACCAATAGACTTATTCCACACTCCAGGCCATCCGATGGTCGGTTGGTGAATAAGCAGACGATAGCGAATCGCTTTGCTTCACATGACCGCTTGATGGGAGTACACTGCCTGCAGCGGCCCGGCGGCGAGATCGGTCCGCCTGCGCCAGCTACTCGGCGGGCAGGGCCCTCATGCGGCGGGTACGCGGGGGTGTGTAGTGACCCGGCGGAGCGGCTGCCGCACGAGTACGGCCTTCTGTTCAACATACTGCGGGCATCCATCACGCCCCAGGAGGAAGGGCTGATGGTTCTTGAACTGAGCGGCGAGGACACCGACTACCGCCGCGCCACGGATTACCTGCAGGGCATGGGCATTGGGATTCAGCCTCTGGTCCAAGACATCCGCAAGGACGACGACCGCTGCACGGACTGCGGCGAGGGCGTTCCCTGTTGCCCGGTGGCGGCAACGGCGCGCCAGTTCTAGCACGGTGCGATGGCCTACCAGGAGCGCGCCTATCGGCGGTGGATAGTCACTGACCTGCACACGTTCACGGTGAGCGTGGGCGAGTCAGATCTGATGATCAGCGCGGAGCGCCCGCTTCCCAAGCCGGCCGAGCGGGCGCTCCGGCGTGCTCGGCGGCAGCTCGAGGAGTATCTGACAAAGGACCCCGAGTTCGAGAAAGCGCTGAAGCCGCACAGGGCCACGGCGGGAGCGCCGCAGATAGCGGCTCAGATGGCCGCGGCAGCGGAGATCTGCGGCGTGGGGCCGATGGCCGCTGTGGCCGGGGCCGTCGCGGAAGCCGTCGGCCGCGCTCTTCTCAAGGAGAGCACGCAGGTCATCGTCGAGAACGGGGGCGATGTGTTCCTGTGCTCGGCCGAGCCGCGCGTAGCTGCGATCTACGCGGGGTCCTCTCCCCTATCCGGGAAGCTCGGCGTGCGGATTACGACAACGGGTCGTCCGTTGGGACTGTGCACGTCGTCGGGCACAGTGGGACACTCTCTCAGCTTTGGCCGCGCCGATGCGGCAGTCGTGCTCGCAGAGGCCGCAGCACTGGCCGACGCCGCGGCAACCGCGCTGGGCAACAAGATTCAGACCGCCGGTGACATCGAGGCGGGCCTAGCGTGGCTCCAGGGGATGGAGGAGGTGCTGGGGGCCGCGGTCGTAGTAGGGCGCCATGTAGGAGCCTGGGGCGAGATAGAACTCGTCCGGATGGCGGACGATGCTGCTCCGTCGGCTGACGCGCCCGAGTAGAGTTCAGGGCCTCGCGCAGCAGAACTGAGCGGCAGATCGCCGGCCCAGAGAGGGTGTGCCCCGCGCTTCGTCCGCCGCGGTCATCTCACGACGCCGAGCCAAATGAGCAGGAGCCCGCCTACCGCGAGGCGATAGATGACAAAGGGCGCAAAGGCATGGCGCTGCAGGTAGCGGAGGAAGTAGCGAATGCAGAGATAGCCGGAGATGGCCGCCGAGAGAAAGCCGACCGCGAAGATCGAAACGGCCCCCTCCGGCAGACTGCTCAGGTCCGTAGCAGCGCCATGCAGGCCATAGAGCGCAGCACCTCCGATGATCGGGATCGAGAGCAGGAACGAGAATCGAGCCGCCGTCTCCCTGGTCATGCCTCTCGCCAGCCCTGCCGTCATTGTGATCCCGGACCGAGAAACACCGGGGGCTAGTGACAGAGCCTGTGCGAGGCCGATGAGCATCCCATCGGCCCAGCCGGTTGCGGAAAGCGCCCTGGCCTTCCGGCCGTGCCATTCGGCCGCCCAGAGGATGAGCCCGAAGACGATGAGGAGACCGGCCACAACCATCGGCGCCCCGCGGAGCTGGGCTTCAATCACGTCCTCGCCGAGGACCCCAGCAAGGGCGGCCGGGATGGTTGCCAGGAGGATGATCCAGGCGAGACGGCGATCCGCGACACCGGCAATCCCGTGGCGGAAGGTGGAGAAGAAGGCACCCACCAGGCGGACGATATCGGACCGGAAGTAGACCAGAAGACCAGCAAAGGTGCCAGCATGGACCGACAGGTCGAAGATCGTGTTCCAGTGGGCGTCTGCCAGCAGTTCCCAGCCGAAGAACTCGCGCACAAGTATGAGGTGCCCGGAACTGCTGACCGGGAGGAATTCCGTCAGGCCCTGGACCACCCCGAGCACGGCCGCCTGTAGTAGCTGCATGGCGTTCGCTCAGTCCGCCTTTTGGCTCTCGTGTTCTTCGTTGGTCAGCTAGCCGTTCCTGCCACCGCTTGGCTCTGCGCTCGGCCGGCGCGCCAGCAACAGTGTAGACAACCGCGCGCGGTCGGCAGGTACGCTGCTCGGCAGGAGGGGGGCGCCGAGCGGTGAAGTGGTCGAAAGCATCTTCATCTGAAGAGGAGCTTCGAGAATGCTAGAAGTCGGGCGCGACGAGGCGAAGGCTGCAGCACGGGTGATCGAGAGCGGAGAGCTGTTCCGCTACGGCGATCCAAAGGCGGGGCACCCCAACGAGTGCGCGAAGTTCGAGCGAGAGCTGGCACGGAAGGTTGGGGCAGAGCACTCGCTGTTGGTGACGAGCGGGACCGCGGCGCTGGTGTGTGCGCTCGCGGGAATGGGGATCGGGCCGGGCGATGAGGTCATTGTGCCGGCCTATACCTTCATCGCGACCCCGCTGGCACCACTGACCCTGGGGGCTTTGCCCGTGATGGCGGAGGTGGACGAGTCCTTGACGCTCGATCCGAAGGATGTGGAGGCGAAGATCTCCCGCCGGACCAAGGCGATCATTCCCGTTCACATGGTAGGGCTGCCCGCGAACATGAATGCGATCATGCGGGTCGCCCGCAGGCACAAGGTGAAGGTGCTCGAAGACGCGGCCCAGGCCTTTGGCGGGAAGTACCGGGGCCGATGGCTCGGGAGCATCGGGGACATGGGCGCGTACAGCTTCAACTACTTCAAGAACATCACTGCGGGCGAGGGAGGGGCCGTGGTGACGAACAATGACGAGATGTTCATGCGGGCGTTGGTGCACCACGATGGGGGGCTGGCTTTCTGGCCGCATGGAAAGCCTCTCACTCTACCGGTGTTCGCGGGATGGAATTTCCGGGCAAACGAGATCCAAGGCGCGATGCTGCGGGTGCAGCTCCGGAAGATCAACGGACTCCTGCGTAGCACGCGTGCGCAGAAGGCGCGCATCATGCGGGCCGTGGGCAAGCATCCGAAACTGCGCTCAATCAGAGACAATGACCTCAAGGGCGCCTGCAGCACGATCGCGGGCCTGAGATTCAGAGACGAAGAGGGGGCCCGCGCGTTCATGGACAGACTCGCGCAGGACAGACAGGGCTCCTGGACGCCGATTGACAGCGGGCGACACGTCTACTCGAACTGGGAGGCGATCATGGGGAAGGCCGGCTCCTACCATCCTGCGCTCGACGCCTTCAAGCGGCCCGAGAACAAGATGTCGAAGGCCCGGTACGAGCCAGACATGTGCCCGAAGACACTTGAGATCCTGAGCCGGACGGTGTTTCTGGACATCCGCCCGCAGGCAACGGCAGCTCAGGAGAGGAAGCGGCTCCGCGCGATTGTCGGCGCCGCTGATGCTGTCTAGGGGGCCGTTGCCCCTATTCTCCGCCGCGGGAGAGCCGCGAGGCGGAAAGGTCGGCGACCGGCCGGACAGAAGCTAGCGGCGTGTTGATCCCGAAGACCAAGAAGGAGGTCTGGCTCAACCGCGTGCGGGTCTGGCTCCCACCTGTGTTCGTCGTCGTGGCGATCATCCTGCGGAAGCCGGAGTGGAACCTGTGGTGCGTGCCGCTGGTCCTGCTTGGCGAGAGCCTGCGGACGTGGGCGGCGGGGCATTTGATCAAGGACGAGACTCTCACGGTCGGCGGGCCCTATGCCTACGTGCGCAACCCACTCTACGTGGGAAGCTTGCTTAACACGGTGGGGTTCCTCGCGATCCTAGGCGACTGGCGGCTTGCCGCGATCTTCCTGGCACTGGCAGTCGCGATCTATGTGCCAACAGTGAAGCAAGAAGAGGACTACCTGAGGCGGATGCACGGGGAGGCGTTCGACGAGTACAGGCGACGAGTGCCGGGCATCGTCCCGCGACTGACGCCGGCCAGGCTGGACGTCGATGGGGCTCGGGACAGCCGCTTCGAGTGGAAGTGGGTCTGGGAGAACGACGAGCATAAGACGTGGGTCGCCTTTGCAGCGGCCCTGTGTCTGTTTGGAGCGAGGGGCGCGCTGTGACCGACAGCCAGGTTCTTCGCTGCGGCCGTTGGTCTCAGGCGCAAGTGGACAGAGGGCTCCGCAAGACGCGAGACACGGCCGCGCCCAGTCGTGCGCGCCAGGGACGGGCAACTGCCGTACCCGCGCTGTGCGCTACTTGAGGTTGGTTCGTCAGGTTGAGCCTACAGGCGGCCGGAGGCGCCTGCAGCCTGGTCGATGAGCTCCTTCGTCTCGGCGTTCACTGGGATGGCGAAGCCGATGCCGATATTGCCCCCGCCGCCGGGCGAGAAGATCGCCTGGTTGATGCCGATCACCTCACCTTCGATGCTGACGAGCGGCCCGCCGGAGTTCCCGAAGTTGATGGCTGCATCGGTCTGAAGCAGATCCCTCATCTCCTGCCGGCCTCTGGCCTGCCTCACCACCCTCCCCTTCGCACTGATGACACCGACAGTCACTGTCTCGGTGAAGCCGAACGGGCTCCCGATGGCGATGGCCCACGAGCCAACCTGCACCTCGTCGGCATCGCCGAGGCGGACCGTCGGCAGGTCGGTCGGGCAATCCAGCATCTTGATGACGGCCAGGTCCTTCTTGCCGATCAACTGCACGAGGCGCGCCTCGTAGCTCTCGCCGTTGGCCATGGTGACGCTGATGGTGTCGGCGCGGCCGATCACGTGAGCGTTCGTGAGGACGAAGCCGTCAGATCTAATGATGGAGCCGGACCCGAGGTTCGTGACCTTACGGACGCGCTCATAGGGCCGGAAGGGGGGCCACGGGTCGCCCCGCCACGGGTCGAAGCTGAAGATGTCGAAGCCCCAGACCTGCTGACGGATCTCCTTCTCCGTGTTGATGTTGACGACGGCCGGCGACACCTGCGCGGCGACGTCAACGAACGATGCCTGGAGCGCGGCGAGGTCAGCCGAGGCGGCCTCGGCCGGTTTGAGCTGCAACCCAGCGGATATCCCAACGGCGACCAGCCCCCCAAGCACAGCGCTTGTCAAGAGCAGCACTGGCAGAGAGGAGCGGTTTGCAGAACGGCCATCGCTCGACATGTGATCACCTCCAGAGGTTTGACACCCGAGAGCCGGGACAGGTTCCAGCAAGCCGCAGGGGCGAGTCGCTATAGGCGGTGCCCTGGCAGCAGCGACCGAAGCGCCCCCGCCATCTCCTCGCACGCCGCCGCCAGCACCTCCCGGGATCGCTGCAGGCTGCGAAGCCGAGACAAATCCACCGGCGGCCCGAAGCGGACGCGGAGCTTGGCGGGAAGGAGAATCGGCTTTCCCGGTGGCAGCAGTCGGTCGGCGCCATCGATCCCCATTGGCACGACTGCCGCGTCGGCCGCGAGGGCGACGAAGGCAGCGCCCAGCTCGAGGTCCATGAGCCGGCCGTCCTGGCTGCGCGTGCCCTCGGGGAAGATGAGGAGCACCTCCCCGCTGTTCAGCAGACGCACCGCTCGCCGCAGGGCCTGCTGGTCGGCCGCGCCCCGGTCTACAGGAAAGGCATGGGTGCGGCTGATGAATCCCGAGAGCACCGGTATCCTAAAGAGCTCGGCCTTCGCCATGAAGTTGACGGGCCGGCGGCAGGCCGCCCCCACGATGGGCGGATCGGCATAGCTCGTATGGTTCGCGAACAGCAGGACGCCTTCGCTGTCGGGCACGTGCTCCCGCCCGGCCACCTCCCAACGGTTGTAGAGGCGGAAGAGGACCCTCAGAAAGGCCCGGGACACGCGGAAGAGGCCGCCCCCCGTATCGCCAGCTGGTTGGCCGATGATCCTGTCCGGCATGACGGTTGAAGATAGCGGGAGTGGACTGCGCTTGTCAATCAAGCGTCGGGCGGGAGGCGGGGGATGGCGACGGTGCAAGGCCGGCGTGGGCGTGTTGCGCCACGTGAGGCCGTTCGAGAGTGAAGACGTAGGCAACCGCCACCGCCCCGCCAGCCGCGGCGATGACGAACAGAGTCTCGTAGGAGATCAGTCGGAGCAGCAGCCCGCCCGCCAGTGGCATAAGCACGGCCGGGGCCGCGAGAGTGGCGGAAAGCCCGAGGAAGAGGGGGCGAATGTCGTCCGGCGCGATCTCAAGGACGTAGTTGGTGATCCCCATCCAGCCGCCGGCCATGGCGATGCCGTTGAGCAGGAAGGTGGCGCAGTAGACGTAGCCCATGTGGGCATCGGCACCGACCGCCCGCGCCAGCGGGGGAAGACCCAGGGCCGCAATGGGGACCAGGAGGCCCGCCACGGTGACGCCGCGGATCACCGTCAGGGGTCCCTTGCGGTCGTTCAGGTAGGCCCAGACGAGGCTGGCGGAGAGGGTCCCGGCGGTAGTCGCCCAGATGAAGATGCCCCCCATCCACTCGGGCAGGCCGAGCCGCCGATGGCCGAATACGGCGTAGAAGATAGTGGCGAGCCCCACCAGACCCATGAGGTTCTCGGCCACGATCAGGCGGCCCAGCAGGCGGTGGCGCCGCAGCGTCGCCGGGACGGCCCGGAGCAGGCGCGGCAGTGAATGCCGCTCCTCGAGGGCAGTTCCCGGTGGCTCCTTGATGAACGCGAGGAACAGGGTCGACAACCCCATGCAGACGCACATCAGAACGAAGAGGCGCCCGTAGTTGTGGGGAAACGGCAGCGACGGATTGGCGAGCACGCGGCGGACGATGTCGCCCGCGCCGACGGCGAAGATCCCGCCCAGGATGTTGATGCTGCCGAAGAAGCGGCCGCGCAAAGTTGGCGGAATCGTGCGTGCAATGATGTCGTGCCACGGGACCCCGACGAGCCCGTCACCGAAGAAGAAGAGAGTGTAGGCGCCGATCAGAAGGAACAGAAGCGCCTGAAGGGATGACCCGGGAGGAGCCAGCATGAAGGCGAGCGCCACCCCGAAGAACGGGAGGCGCGAGAATAGGACGGGGAGCATGACGAACTTCTTCTTCTGCCTGCGGTGGAGGACGTAGCTGGTGGCGATGAGCTGGGGCACGATCCAACCAGCGCGCTGAAGGCTGCCCACGGCTCCTACAGTGAAGTCCGACCCGCCGAGCTTGCCGACGAGGACCGGCAGCACAGCCACCGGATCGATGAAGGCCAGGCCGCCGAAGAAGAAGGCGGCATCCAGGACGATGACGACGAAGTTCCAGCGGGTGTGTTGGTACTCGCGCTGTCGAGCCTGAGCGGCCTCTGCCATCGGAGCCTCTGGTCCCCGTCAGCCACCGACGACGTGCATGGCAGCCACGCCCGAAGCAGTGGCGACATCGCCGCCGCGAGAAGGCTTGGCAGCGGCAGACTCCCGGAGGAGAGCGGTCAGGTCGCGAACCGGGTCGTCGCCCCGAAGCGCCGGCAGCAGCGAGGTGCCCTGGGGGCTGAAGAGGCAGGGAAGAAGGTCGCCGCGCGCGCTGACTCGCAGGCGGTTGCAGTCGGCGCAGAAGGGCTCGGAGAGAGGCGCTATGACACCAAGTGTTCCCTGCGATCCGTCCAGCCGGAAGTAGCGCGCCGGTCCTCCGCCGGCCGGACCTGGAACGGGGGCGAGCGCGCCGAACTGTGAGAGCTGCTCGAGTACGCCCCTGGCCGGCAGGTAGTCGACGTGCGAGCATGTGGGCATCGCCTCAATGAACCGCACGTGCACGGGGCGCGAGCGGACGAGCTTCACGAAGCTGGCGAGATCACACTGCTCCAGGGGCGCGCCTCCAGCCAACACGGCATTGACTTTCACTGGTTCGAGGCCGGCGGCCAAGGCCGCTTCGAGGCCGCGCAGCACTGCCTCAACTGACCCGCCGCCCGTCATCGCCGCGTAGACCTGCGGGCTCAGCGAGTCCAGGCTGATGTTCACGCGCCTGAGCCCCGCCGCAGCGAGGGCCCCTGCGCGCCCCGAGAGGGCCCGCCCGTTCGTGGTCAGAGCCAGATCCGCCAGGCCATCAAGCTGGCTGAGCCGGGCCACGATGTCTTCGAGGTCAGCGCGAAGGAGGGGCTCGCCGCCGGTCAGCCGGATCCTCCGGATGCCCAGCCGGAGGGCTGCATCCGCTATCGCCACCACATTATCGATGCTGAGAACGTCAGGCGAGTTGCGCTGGACATGCCGGCCCGGATGGCAGTAGGCACACCGAAGATCACAGCGTTCGGTGACAGATACCCGCAGGTAATCTATTCGGCGACCGAAAGAGTCAGTCAGCCCTTCAAACAGGTTCATCGCTTAACTCGCGGCAGACGGGGCTTGGAGCGCTGGCGCGGGGGCACAGGGGCTGTCGAGGCTGGGCGGCCCGGAGAAGCTACGTTTCAGCGGAGCCGAGAGTGGACTCAAGCTCGGCCAGACTGCTCTCGATATTGTGAATCCGGCCCTCGCAGCGGCGCAGCAAGCGGTTCATCCGGTGGGCCGCATCGTTGCGCCGCACCAGGTAGATCACCCCGGCGACGCCGCCGGCAACACCCAACACGAGGGCCAGCCAGAGCGCCATCTGACGCTTGTGCGCGCCCTCCTCCATCGCAGCCGTCGCCCAGAGGCCGCTAGACCTCCCAGACCTTCTCTCCGTCATCATAGTCGTCGCGCCCGCTGAGGATTCGCCTGACGAACGTTATCAGCTCCAACGGATTGAACGGCTTCGTCAGATAGGCGCTCACACCCGATGCCCAGCCCCGGAAGACGTCGGCATCTTGCGCCTTGGCCGTCAACATGATCACGGGGATCTCTCGCGTCTCAGGATTGGCCTGGAGGCGCTTGAGCACCTCGAAGCCGTCCATCTTCGGCATCATGACGTCGAGGACGATGAGATCGGGTCTGTCGGTCTCCACCTTCTTGAGCGCGTCGGGACCGTCGAAGGCGGTCACGACCTGGTAGCCCGAACGCTCGAGGTTGACCTGGATGAGCCGAACGATGTGGCGCTCGTCATCGACCGCCATGACCTTCTTGCCAGGCATGTTCACGACCTTCCCCGATGGGCGCGATTAGCCCCCGTGCTGTTGCTTAACAGCGGCGACGCCAGTATAGCACGCAGTTCTCGGCAGTGTCAACGCACGGCCCTATCCGGGGCAAAGCACCGGCCTGCCGTCCCATGAGGCGGTCGGCGAGGACCGGTTCCGGGACTGATCTCATCCCACAGCCACGTGGGAGATTGCCTCCGCTTGGAGGCACGGGACGCCGCAGAGCGAAAGCAGATGCCGGGCGGAGTGCGCGGCGAGGCACTCCCACAAGGAGGCCGAACATTGGGTGAGACGACGGTCCTGCAGGTCTCGGTGTCCCAGCAGCACTGGGCTCAGAGCATCGAGCGTAACCTCAAGCGCACGCTCGAACACATTGACATCGCGGCCGACGAGGGCAGCGATGTCGTGCTCTTCCCGGAGGCGAATCTGACGGGGTACGACTTCCCTTATCTCGTGGAGCTCGACCCGCGGCAGGTCGGCGAGGCCCTGGGCCGCGTATCGGAGGCGGCGCGCTCAGCGGGGCTGTACGTCATCTGCGGAACCATACAGCGCCGGGGCAGCGCAGAGAAGCTCCTGAATCTGGCGCATGTCATCGACCCCAAGGGCGAGATCGTTCACGAATACGCGAAGATACAGATGGCCGGCAAGGACGAGCGAAGGTACTGCCGCCCCGGCAACAAGCTATCGCTTTTCGAAGTAAAGGGATTCCCTGCAACGATGGTGATCTGCCGGGAGGGCCGCCACCCGGAGCTCTACCGCCTGCCGGCGATGGCGGGCGCGCGCATCCTCTTTCACCCGGCCTGTTCCACAGAGACGATCGAGGCGCTGTGGTGGAAGCGGGCGGCGGGGCGGGCCATCCAGCCGGCGGGGCCGAACGCGTCGATCTTCCATTGCTGCGCGAACACCGTGGGACAGGACTACGGAGGACGCCAGTCTTCCTCGGGCGGCTCCTTCATCAAGCATCCGACCGGGCTGTCGCTCGCGGAAGCCGACTGGTACAGCGAGACGGTCATCACCGCGCGCCTCGACATGACGGCGGCCGATGGGCGATATGCGCTCGCGAGTGCGGAGCAGCCGGAGTTCCTGCGCCCCTACTACGAGCGGGTCATCGCAGATCTCCAGGCGCGGAAGGATGAGCGGCCAGAGTAGGCCAACCTGCTAAGGATGCCAGTTGAGGAGGTCCCAGTCGAAATGAGGCTAGACCAGGTGGCAGCGTGGTACCAGCGGCTGGTAGAGCTGGCGCCGCATCCGGTCTTGCAGAAGGCCTTGGAAGTGGCGCTCATCGTCATCGCTGCGTGGATCGGGTTCATCGTGCTGAGTCGGCTGATGTCGTGGATCGGCCGCCTCCTCACCGGACGGGTCACGGACGAAGCCAACAGGCCGCGAGTGGCGGCGTTCGTGCTCGTGCTCGACACCGTCGTCAAGGGCGGCGTGATGTTTCTCGGGGGGCTTGGGGTCCTCACCAAGCTCGGCCTCTCGGCTGGCATGACAGCGAAGATCGTCGGCACCCTCGCCGTCGGCTGGGTCGTCTACGTCGTATTGAGCAGAGCCATAAGGCTGGCAGCAGGTGCAGCAGAGAAGCGCATTGAGTCCGAGCCGCATCGCCAGCGCGTGAAGACACTCATTCTCCTCGGCGAAAGCATCGTCCGCTACGGTGTGATCATCGCCACAGGCATTACCGTCCTCGGCCAGCTCGGGTTCAACCTGGGTCCCTTGCTGGCCGGCGCGGGCATCGCGGGACTGGCGGTGGGCTTCGGGGCCCAGAACCTCGTCCGGGATGTCATCTCGGGCTTCTTCATCATCATGGAGGGCCAGTACGCGGTGGGCGACCAAGTGAAGGTCAACGGCGTGTTTGGACGGGTCGAGAGGCTCGGGCTCAGGATAACAGCGGTCAGGCAGCCCGACGGGGAGCTGCGGTACTTCTCGAATGGGAGCATCAGCAGCGCAGAGAACTTCACGGCCAAGTACGTCGCTCACGTGGTCACCGTGCCGTTGCCGGCCGAAGATCCCGGTGATGCGGAGAAGGCTGTTCGCGAGATCCTGTTCGACTTCGACAGAGAGTTCGGCGTGTTCCGAAGTCGGCCGCAGATCGGGCAGACTGAAGACCTCGAGACCTATGCACGTGTGGTGAGGGTGGAGACGCACTCCATACCAGGAAGACAGACTCTCGTGGAGCAGAAGCTCTCGGCCCGCATGAAGGCAGGTTTAGAGCGAGCGGGATACTCCCTGCCGGCCGGGACAGAAGTGAGCATCGCCCTGCGGCACCCGGCCCCCGGCGCGGGATCTTAGCCGACTTCCGCGGGCGCGCCCATACGCGGGGCAGCGGCTCGTGCCGATGGGCGCCGCCTCCCTACAGCTCAGGGGGCGGAGTGGTAGCGCGGGTCGGCTGGCTTCCCTTCACCACCTCCTCCACCGCCCGGCGAATCCGCTCAATCTCCCCCTCGCTATCCGGCCCTGGGTTTGCCGCGCAGAAGGCGAGGCTGAGGTTCATCGTGGCAACCAGATCAGACATGAGGGAGCGGATCCTCCCCGTTGCCTGCTCCGCCCGCGAGACCTCCTCTCGGAGCTTCCGGCAGTCCCTGAGGGTGGCTCGGTGCAGTCTGCCAAGCAGGAGGACGCCTATTAGGCCAGGTACGGCGACTACGGCAATTCCGAGGTAGTAGGCGACCAGTCCGCCTGTGGCATCGATCAGCATGGCTCTCTCGTTCCTCTGAGAATCTCTACCAGTCCGACCTTGTGTAACAAGCGTACCGCCTTGCGCAGATGGCCGCAATCGCCTAAGAGAGTGACACTCCATGCCCCGAAAATACTACATATTGAGGGTGAAACGTGGAAAGAACATCTGGCTGCGATTGACGGCGCACAGCGTGGAGTGGGGGCTGGGGAACCCGTGGTCGCGAGTTCGCGGTGGCTGAGCCATGGTGATGAGCAAGACGAAGCAGGCGGCACAGACTCGCAGCAGCGTACGAACCGTCAGGACGGTCTGCGTAGACGACCAGCTCGTATTCCGCATGGGCCTGCGCATCTATCTGGCGGAGGCGATGCCGGAGGTCGAGTGGGCCGGAGAGGCCGAATCGATACCTGCGGGAATTGCACTTTCGGAACGGGTAGCACCCGACCTCATCCTGCTGGACGCCTTCCTCGGGGACGCCGCGGTTGACGACGTGATTGGCCAGTTCCGCGCCGGCACCCCAGATGTAGCAGTAGTTCTCTTCGCCAATCTCCCCGACATGAAGAATCTGGCGACGGCGGCCAGCTCAGGAGCGAACGGCTACCTGCTGAAGACGCTGGCGCCCGTGCAGATGGTCGAGGCCCTTCGCCAGGTGCTGCGCGGGGTGAGGTGGATACAGCCGGAGCTGACGCAGCAGCTCTACGCGGAGTTCGCGCAAGGCCCGCCCGCGGCGGCCTCCGCCTCTGAGGACGAGGCCGACCTCACGCCTCGACAACTCGAGGTGCTGCGACTCGTGGCGCAGGGGCTGCGCAACGCCGAGATCGCGGAGCGGCTCACGATCAGCGAGCAGACCGTGAAGACGCATGTAGCCCACCTGCTCGAGAAGCTCGGGGTCGCCAGCCGCCTGCAGGCCGCGCGCTACGCCATCAGCAGGAGGCTGGTGGACGCCTGAGCCCCGCGTCCGGCCCAACTCGCCCGGCGTTTGGGGACGCGAACCACCCGCCGGCACCCCACGACCTCCCGCCGGTCGAACTCCTGCCTCGTCTCGTGCGCAAGCGTCGCCGCCACGCCACGTACCAGGCCCAGGTTCATCACGACGGGCGCCATATGCAGCGTGCCACAGCCCGCGTGGGTGGGCCTCAGGCGGGGCGGCACAGTTGGGCCGGCCTCACCCCCGCCAGCCATCCCACATCACGAATTCCTCGAGTGGAATCCGCCCCTCGGGCTCCATGAATGAGTCGCCCTCGGGATAGCCGAGTGGGGTGAGGGCGACCACGTTTGCATCCTTCGGGAGCTTGAAGAACTCCCTGAGGTCGGCGTTGTTGAAGGACCCGATCCAGCACGTTCCCAGCCCTTCTGCGCGGGCCGCCAGAGTCAGGTGATCGACCGCGATGACCACATCCACGATCATCGCATAGTCTCCCATCCAGTCGCCGCGGTTGAACTTGATGTCCCGGCCGACCGCACAGATGACGACAGGGGCGGTGGCAATGAAGGCCTGATCGTGGCACATCGGGACGAGCTTCTGCCTGGTCGCAGCATCCTTGACGACGATCAGGCGAGTCGGCTGGCGGTTGCTGCCGGAGGGGGCGATGCGCGCCGCGTCGAGAACTCGGATCAACACCTCGTGCGGAATCGCATCGGGGCGGTACTTGCGGACGCTTCGGCGTGTACGGATCACGTCGTAGAGGTCCATGTCAGCCTTCCTCCATCGGGGTGAGTTCACGCGCGACCGCATCATCCTACCACAGGTTCGCCACGACGATGCCGCCGGCCACCAGCGCGGCCGCCACCGTCAGTCCCAGTGTCACGGGCTCACCCAGTGCGAGTGCGCTGACGAACACGCCCACCAGCGGCGAGACGAAGCCGAAGATCGAGATGAGGCTGGCGGCGTGCCGCCGCAGTAGCCATGTCCAGACCGTGAAGCAGAGCGCACCGATCATGATGCCCTGGTAGACCACCGCGGCCACGCTGATGAACTCCGGTTGCGCTGAGGCCAGGTTCTCAAACAGGAGGCTATAGGCGAAGAACGCGGCCGCGCCGATTGCCATCTCCCAGAGCACCAAGCGGCTGGGGTCAATCCGGGAGACTGCGTGCTTCAGGAACACGACCTGGGCGCCAAGCAGAAAGGCGCTCAATAGCTGGATGAGATCTCCCCGCAGCTGCGTCCCCTCCCAGGTTCCCCACTCGCCCACGAAGAGGGCCACCACGCCGACGAAGGCGGCGATCGCCCCGACGACGCGCCCCGGCGTGGCGCGATCCCCGGGGATCAGGAAATGGGCCATGATGACGACGAAGAATGGATAGGTGTGCAGCAGCACGATCGAGTGACCGGCCGTCCCCCAGTACACGCCCAGAGTGAAGGTAGAGATCTGGACGATGAAGAAGGCGGCGGCCGCCACCAACCACAGGGCCTCGCCCCGCTGCGGCCGCACCTGTACGCCGGTGGCGCGACACCACACCCAAACGCCGACGCTCGCGATCACGAACCGCGCCCCTACTGCTCCCATCGGTGGCAGACTGAGAAGTGCGAACTTGAGTGCCGTGGGGTTCGTTCCCCAGATGACCGCTATCAGGACGGCCAGCAGGACCGCCGAGGCGCTAAGACGAGCAGAGCCCAAATCGGGCCCTCGCTCGCCCACTACCGTCTCCTCAGCAAAGACCTCACTCATGGCGACAGCGGAGTGTGCCGTGTGGCCTCCTGCAGTACTTCCGAAGGCCATTCCGCCCTCGGGATACGGCTCCTTTCCAGGCAAGGAGCGTGCGAGTCATCCGGCGAAGCCACAGTCGCCGGGGCACGTGCCGCGCAGGACCGACTGCAAAGAGAGAACACGAGTGCCGACACCACGTCAGCCACGCAGAGAAGAGGCCGAAGACCTGGCCACACTTCTCGGCGACATCTTCCGTCTGAGCAAGTTGTACTCTGAAGAGCAGATAGTGACCACGCTGCGGCGGGCAGCGACCCGCCGCGACACGCTCATCATGGCCGAAGACGGCCGCCCCGTGTCGCACATCCGGACCGCCTACGCAGATGTCCTCGTGTATGGCTGCCGGTTCCGCGTCGCCAGCATAGGATCGGTGTCCACTCACCCCGACTACCGGGGCCGGGGCTATGCCGGCGCGGTCCTCGAGGCATCTCTGCAGAGGATGGAAGCGAAGCGCGCGAAGGTGCTGATCGTGTCAGGCGACCGCAGCCTCTACCGACGCGCACACTGCGTGTCTGTCGGTAGAATTGCCCAGGCCGCGCTGCGGCCGGAACAGCTCGGCGCACCGCCCGCTCACGTGACGGTGCGACGCTTCAGCGCCGATGATTGGGCGCCCCTCGCCCCACTCCACCAGACCGAGAGCGTGCGGTTCGCTCGGCCCATGGGCTTCATGTCCAACCTGCCCTTCTGGTGGAACTACGACCGGCCGGAGATATGGTTGATCGAGGCTTACGGGCGGCCGGCGGCCTACGTCATGCTCGCCCCCCCCTGGGGCAGCGACCCAAAGGAGGCGACGCGCGAGGTCCACGAGTACGCCGGATCGCGGGCCGTGCTGCTTGATGCCCTGCCGGCGATCTTCGAGGCCGGCAAGATCAATGAGATCCGCGTGCGGGCGCTTGGGCACGACGGCGGGTTGATCCATCCGCTCAGACAGCGCGGCCTGGAGTTCGTGGACGAGCCGCTGGCGGGCACGCACCGGATCATCGACCTGCCGGGGCTGATGGGCAAGCTGCGGCCCTATCTGAGGGAGCGCCTGGAGGTGCGGGACATGCGGCGGCTGTCCTTCGAGCAGCAAGGCGACCGGTGCGCCGTCGCCTACGGGGAACAGAGACACGAGCTCACCCTGTCGGAGGCCGCGCCGCTCGTGCTGGGCGGGCCGGGCGCGCCGCAGCTATCGGGGGAACTGGCCCGGGTCCTTCCCGCCATCTTCCCCATCCCCTTCCCGCAGCCGGGCTTCAACTACGTCTAGCAAGCCTCGCAGCACGTGGCGCTGCTTGACACGCTCGGCCTGGCCCCCTACGATACCCGCGGTGGGCGAGTGGCGGAACTGGTAGACGCGCAGGACTTAGAATCCTGTGGCGGTGACGCCGTGGGAGTTCGAGTCTCCCCTCGCCCACTTCGACCCTGACTTGACAGGCGCCCCGCCCCCAGCTTAGAATTCAGTGTTGACTGTTGCGGGCGGGAGTAGCTCAGTGGTAGAGCGTCACCTTGCCAAGGTGAGGGTCGAGGGTTCAAGTCCCTTCTCCCGCTCCATGTGACTTCGATCGCGCCCGTCGGGCGTGGGCGCAGTTCAGGACCTCGCCTCAGCCTCGGCGAGGTTATCTTTTCGGCGCAATGGGCAGAGACGTTCTGTCGTCAAAGGAGCAGGTTCGTGAGCAGCCCGGATAGCGAGAAGCTTGACGTCGACGTCGAGGTGAAGGAACTCGATGGCGGCCAGGTCGAGCTTCAGGTCAAAGTGCCCCCCGACCGCGTCGAGAAGGTCAAGGCGGCCGTCCTCAGGGAGTTCGGACGCAGGGCGAACATCCCGGGTTTCCGCAAAGGGAAGGCCCCGAGGTCCGTGCTCGAGCGCTTCGTGGATCAGGAGGTGCTGCGCGATCGGATCATCGACTCGCTCCTGGAGGACGCGTACGACGCGGCCACGGAGAAGGCAGGCATCAAGCCGCTCGACCGAGCGAGGATCGGCGACGCAGATATCACCGAGGAGGCTGGGCTGGCCTTCTCGGCGACCGTGACCCTGAGACCCGAGATCGAGCTCGGCGAGTACGAGGGTCTGAAGGTCACTCGTCGCGTGACCCCGGTCACCGACGAGAACGTCGAGGCCGAGCTCGAACGCGTACGCTCCCGCCGAGCGCAGTTCCGCGAGCTTCCCAAGGACGAGCTGGTAACGGAAGGCGACCTCGCGATTGTCGACTACGAGATGTTCCTAGACGGCGAGAAGAAGGAGGACGCCAGCGCCCAGGGCTATCCGCTGGAGGTCGGCGCAGACCAGCTCTTCCCGGAGATGAATGAGGCTCTGCCCGGCTCGAAGGCCGGGGAGACCCGCGACGTCGAGGTGAGATACCGGGAGGACCACTCCGATCCGTCGCTCGCCGGCAAGACGGCTCAGTTCAAGGTGACCGTCAAGGAGGCGCGGCGCCGCCAGCTGCCAGAACTCGACGACGACTTCGCAAAGGAGGTGTCGGACCTCGAGACGCTCGACGCCCTCCGACAGCGCATCAGAGAGAACCTCGAAGCGGTCGGGAAGGCCCTCGCGGAAGAGGAGGTCAGGACGCAGCTCATCCAGCAGGTGAGCGAGACGGCCTCACTCGACGTGCCCGAGGCGCTCGTGGGCCGGGAAGTCGACCGCCGAATGGAGGAGGTCGAGAACGAACTGGACCGCCGAGGCCTGACACTCCACCAACACCTCCAGAACACGAATCGGTCGTTTGAAGACTGGCGCGCGGACATCGAGGCCGATGCCCGGGCCGCGGCCCGTCGGGCACTCGTGCTTGACGAGATCGGCGAGCGAGAGACGATCCACGTGACCGATGAAGAGATGCACGAGGAGATGCACCGCCAGGCCGAGAGGGAGGGTCAGAGCGAGCAGGACCTCCAGGAGCGATACTCCTCCGATCCGGCGCAATTCAACCGCCTCGTGACGAGGCTCTACCACCGGAAGACCGTCCAGTTCCTCCTGGACAATGCGGAGGTCACGGAAGAGATCGTAGAGCCGGAGGCGGCGGAAGAAGACTCCGCCGACACCGCCTCCGAGCGCGGTGACTCGGTGCCGCCGGAACAGGAAGCAGACAGGACGGATGAGTAGGCAGGAGGGGCGCCCCCCTCTCGCGCGGAATCCAGCACTCGGGAGGCGATAGGACATGGTACCGCGGACTCTGATTGCCCTTGCGCTCGTCGTGGCCGCAGGCCCCGTCGCGGCTGCGCCCACCGACGTCGCGTTCGAGACGATTCGATTGAGGAATGTCCTTGCCTGCGACCTGGCGCCGCTGCTGGGATCGCAGTTCCGGTACGCAGATGAACTGGCGAAGTGGCCGGCCGGGTCCGATCCGCCGGCGGCGACTGACTTCCCGGGCATCAGCATCCTGACGGCCGCGCATCCGACGGCCCGGGCAATTCTGGCCGCCGGGACAGCGCGCGCGGTCGGAGAGCTCCGTGCATACGTGCAGACCCTCGACGTGGCACAACCACTCGTGCGCATCACGGCCGAGGTCTACCCGGCGCCACCCACGGATACGCAGCGCTGGACCCAGTTGGCGCCCAACGTAGGTGGCGTGAGCGTGTCGGCGCGGGCAGTGGGCCAACAGGAAAGGTTGAGCTTCCAGGCCCTGCCGGCCGGCTTCAAGCCGACCCAGATCATAGTCACGACAGTCAAGCGGCGACCCGAGTTCATCCCGCTCCCCCACTACTCAGGCTTCCCCCAGGTGCTGCTCGCGGTGGCGGTGGACCGGGGCGGCCGCGGCCAGATCTCTGTCGGCTGCGGCGTGCTTGGGACTGGGGGGAAGCCGCTGGACACGGTGAAGGTGGCAACTGGCCTGCGCCGGACGGTTCGCCTGTCGCCAGGTGAGCGGCTTGCACTGCGGTTTGAGCAGGGGCAGGCCGCTGTCACGGTGATCCTGACGGTGGACACCGGCGTGTCCCAGCGCTAGCTCGAGCGCGGACAAGGGGAGCGGCCACGAAAGAGGCAGCGGCCCTTTGAGCTGAGGACCGCTGCCTGAGGTCTGGCTCTGCCGACCTGCCTAATGCACGGCCCCGCCAGGCTGCGTCACCTGAGCCGTAGGGGCGACTTCGGGCTCCTGCTCCTTCGGCCGCGTGTCGAAGACGACCTCGCGCCGTCGGCGATCATGCAGGGCGGCCTTGAGTACCTCGTCCATCGTCTCCGCGAAGCGGAACCTCAGGTCCTGCTTGACGTTGGCCGGTATCTCCTCGAGGTCCTTTCGGTTGTCCTCAGCGAGGACAATCGTCTTGATGCCGGCCCGGTGCGCGGCCAGCACCTTCTCCTTGATGCCGCCAACAGGCAGAACCTTCCCGCGCAGCGTGACCTCTCCTGTCATTGCCACGTTCCGATGGACCGGGCGTCCAGTGAGGGCCGAGATAAGGGCGGTCGCCATGGTGATGCCTGCAGAGGGTCCGTCCTTCGGTATCTGCCCGGCAGGCACGTGGATATGGACATCCGTGACGCGATAGAAGTCAGGGACGATGTTGAGATCAGCGGCCCGGGAGCGCGCATAGCTGAAGGCCGCCTTACCCGATTCCTGCATGACGTCGCCAAGGTGCCCTGTGAGCTGGAGGGTCCCCTTGCCCTTCATGAGGGTCACTTCGATGGCGAGGATATCGCCGCCGAACTCGGTCCAGCCGAGGCCGGTCGCCACGCCGATCTCGTCTTCCTTCTCGGCGATGCCGAATCGGAAGCGCGGCGGGCCCAGGTAGTTTCGGACGGATTTCGCCGTCACACGCGCCGACTTCACCTTCTCCTGGGCGATGCCCTTGGCAACCTTGCGGCAGATGGAGGCTATCTCTCTCTCCAGGTTGCGGACACCGGCCTCGCGCGTGTACTCTCGGATGATGGCCCGCAGCCCGGCCTCAGTGAAGCGCAGCTGCTTCGCCTGGAGACCGTGGTTCTTGAGTTGCTTAGGCACGAGGAAGAGCTGGGCGATCTTGACCTTCTCCTCCTCGATGTAGCCTGGGAACTCGATCACCTCCATCCGGTCCTTCAGGGCCGGAGGAACGGGGTCCATGATATTGCCCGTCGTGATGAACATGACCTCGGAGAGGTCGAGAGGAACCTCCAGGTAGTGGTCGCTGAAGGCGTTGTTCTGCTCGGGGTCGAGCACTTCCAGCAGGGCCGAGGCCGGGTCGCCCCTGAAGTCGATCCCGATCTTATCCACCTCGTCCATCATGAAGACGGGGTTTCGAGTCCCCGCAGTCTTAAGGCCCTGGACGATCCTACCGGGCAGGGCGCCCACATAGGTGCGGCGGTGGCCACGGATTTCGCCCTCGTCCCTCACCCCACCCAGCGATATCCGGACGAACTCCCGCCCGGTAGCCCTAGCGATGGACCTACCGATTGAGGTCTTCCCGACTCCCGGCGGGCCTATGAAGCAGAGGATGGGTCCCTTTATCTCCTGGTTCAGCTTGCGCACCGCGAGGAACTCCAGCACTCGCTCTTTGATCTTCTTCAGGCCATAGTGGTCCTCGTTGAGGATGCGCTCGGCCTCGACGATGTCGAGCTTCTCCTCGCTGCGCTTCTGCCAGGGCATGGCGATAAGCCAGTCGAGGTAGGTGCGGACGACAACCACCTCAGGCGAGGCCGGAGGCATTCGCTCCAGCCGGTCGACCTCTTTGAGCGCCCGCTCCTCGACCTCTTCGGGCATCTTGGCTTCTTTGATGCGGGTCCGCAGCTCCTCGATCTCACTCGTGCGGTCGTCGCGCTCCCCCAGCTCGTGCTGGATGGCCTTCATCTTCTCCCGCAGGTAGAACTCCTTCTGGGACTCCTCCAGCTCTTGCTTGACGCGGGAGCTGATCTTGCGCTCGACTTCCAGGATCTCGATTTCCCGGTTGAGGACGCCGGCGAGGATCTCGAGGCGCTCCCGGTGGCTCGCAGCTTCCAGAATCTGCTGCTTCACCTCGACCGCGATCTGAGCGTAATAGGCGACCAGATCCGCCAGCCGCCCGGGCTCGGACATCCTCCGGGCCGACTCCAGCGCCTCGGCTGGGATGTTCTTGCCGAGGTTGATCAGCCGCTCGAACTGAGTGGTGACGTTTCGGACGAGCGCCTCAGTCTCGACGCCAGGCTGCTCGATGTCGGTCACCGGTTCGACGCGCGCCCGCAGGAATGGGTCCGAGCGGATATAGTCCAGAACCCGGATCCGACCAGCTCCCTCGATCGTCACTCGGATCGTGCTGTCCGGGAGGGGCAACGTGTGGACTATCTCGCCAACGGTGCCGATGGAGTAGAGGTCCTCGGGGCCGGGATCGTCCACGCCCACATTTCGCTGGGCCAGCAGCGCGATACGATTACCCTCCTTCGTCGCCGCTTCGAGCGCCTCTATCGAGCGCGGGCGGCCAACGAACAGGGGGACGACCAAATATGGGTAGATCACGGCGCCGCGTGTGGGCAGTACCGGAAGTTGATCGGGAATCGCCTCCCTCTGAGCCTCGGCCTCTCCCGGCGGCAGTATCTTCGTATCTTTGACGTCAGACAAGGGCTTCTCCTCAGCGGCCTGCTTAGCCGGCCTTCCGCTCTTCGGCCTGGGGCGCTGGGGGCTCACCTGCATCGCCACGATGCTGTTCGCCCTCCACCGAGCCCACAAGCGCGGCCGGCTGCTGCCGTCTCACGGCCTCGCCCGTGACCAGGCATTTCGCCGTCCCGCCACGCGAGGGCACCTCGTACATGATGTCGAGCATGACCTCCTCGATGATCGTGCGAAGCGCGCGGGCGCCGGTCTTCCGTGCCAACGCCTGCTCAGCGATGGCTTCCAGCGCATCTTCAGTGAACTCCAGTTCGACCCCGTCCCATTCGAGGTACTTCCTGTACTGCTGCACCAGGGCGTTGCGCGGCTCCACAAGGATGCGGAGCAGCGCCTCCCTGTCCAGAGGGTCAAGTGTGCCAATCACGGGGAGTCGCCCGATAAACTCGGGTATGAAGCCGAACTTGAGCAAGTCCTCCGGGAGCGCTTGCCGCAGCACCTCCCCTAGGGTGCGCTCCACACTTCCCGTGAAGGACTGCCCGAGGCCGAAGGGCCGCTGCTCATTGACCCGCAGACGGATGATGTCCTCCAGGCCCTCGAAGGTCCCGCCACAGATGAACAATATGTCAGTTGAGTCCATCTGTATGTATTCCTGCTGCGGGTGCTTGCGGCCCCCCTGGGGCGGGATGTTCGCCATCGTGCCCTCGAGGATCTTGAGGAGGGCCTGCTGGACACCCTCGCCGCTCACGTCGCGCGTGATCGAGCGGTTCTCGCTCTTGCGCGCAATCTTGTCGATCTCGTCGATGTAGACGATCCCGCGCTCCGCTCGCTCGATGTTGCCGTCGGCGGACTGGTACAGCTTGAGCAGTATGTTCTCGACGTCCTCGCCGACATAGCCGGCCTCGGTCAGGGTGGTGGCGTCAGTGATGCAGAACGGTACGTCGAGGATCTGGGCCAGGGTCTGCGCCAGAAGAGTCTTCCCACTGCCGGTCGGCCCGATCAGCAG
Organism: Candidatus Hebobacterum abditum; assembly: GCA_029821875.1. GTDB lineage: Bacteria > Armatimonadota > Hebobacteria > Hebobacterales > Hebobacteraceae > Hebobacterum > Hebobacterum abditum. Next base: position 43,767 of record JALGXW010000003.1, read on the forward strand.
GATGTTGCTCTTCTGAAGCTCGACTTCCTCCTCCTCGCCATCGCGCTGCATCTGGATCCGCTTGTAGTGGTTGTAGACGGCCACGGAGAGAACTCGACGCGCGTGTTCCTGCCCGATGACGTAGTCGCTGAGCGCCTCGTATATCTCCTTGGGAGTGGGGATTGTGAACTCGAACAGCGCTTCCTGCCGTGGGCCAGTAGGCCTGTGGTCCTCCTGCAGGAGCTCGTGGCAGAGCGACGTGCAGTCGCCGCAGATGAAGACCCCATCTCCGGCGATCAGCCGACCGCCAACTTCGCTTTGGGTCTTGCCGCAGAACGAGCATTGTGGCTCGGGCTTTCGCGTTCGCATCGACGTCTCTCCGGACCCCCGCGCGGGGCTCAGGTTTGCGGCTTGGGGTCATCCCCTTGCTTTGCAGGGACCCCCGGCATGGACAGCACGTCGTCTACGAGGCCGTACGCCTTGGCCTCCTCCGCGTTCATCCACCGGTCACGCTCAGTGTCGCGCTTTATGGTTTCCACATCCTGGCCCGTATGATATGCCATAATCTCGTTGATGCGATCACGTGTCCGGAGCAGTTCCCTCGTGAAGATATCCACGTCGCTCACCTGGCCGTAGGTTCCCCCCAGCGGCTGATGGATCATGACGCGGGAGTTCGGCAAGGCGGAGCGCTTGCCTTTCGTGCCCGCGGCGAGCAGCAGGGCCGCCATGCTGACCGACTTGCCGACGCAGAAGGTCTTGATCTCCGGTCTTATGAGCTGCATCGTGTCGTAGATGGCGAACCCGGCAGGGACCTCGCCTCCCGGGCTGTTGATATACATCTCGATCGCTTTGTCCGGGTCCTCGTTCTGGAGATAGAACAGCTGGCCAATCACCAAGTTGGAAACCGTGTCGTTGATGTCGCTGCCTATGAATATGATGCGGTTCTGCAGCAGGCGCGAGAAGAGATCCCAGGACCTCTCTCCACGGGGCGTTTGCTCGACCACACTTGGTATGTACAGCATGCATCTCCTCCTGGTCCCCCGGCCAATCCCCAGCGACGCGGCCGCAGCATGAGAAGCTCGATAGGAGTCCCAAGAATCCTCTCTATACGGTACCCGAAAAGGCCCACACCATCACAACTTACGCGGCCATCCCTACCACACTGGGATCGTCTGTGTGCCGCTATTGACATACGGGCAGCCGACGCTGCGGTGTATCAATACCACGTCCCGGACCTTTTCACCTGTCCTCCGTGCACACAACCGTTCACCCTGGCACGAACCCCCGGGCAACAGCAGGCAGGGCTCACGGCGGACCCGCTGGCCAGACACGGTGTGCGTCACAGCTGCCAAGCAGTCGAGCGAGGCGCTCCTGCAACTGCCAGGATTGAGCCAGCATGGGCTAGGCCGCCGCGGATTCGGGATAGGACTCAAACAGCTTCCCCCACTTCGTTTCCAGCGCGTCTCTGACCCGGCCGGTCCCCACGCAGGGGTACCAGTAGACGTCATGGTAAAGCCTCGAGGCGACGTAGGACCAGGGCGCGAGAACGGTGCGAAGGAGGAACTTCTCCAGCGGCTTGAGCGGACCCCAGTAGATCATCTTCTGGCCGCGGCTTGCGAAGGTGTTCTGCTCGCGAGTGAAGCCCCAGTTCTCGCCGGAGACGTCGTCGCCAACGACCTCGATCTCGGCCGGGTCGCCGACGCCAAGCCCGGCCTCATGCGCGAGGCGGATGAAGTCGAGCGACATCGGATCGAAGCCCATCATCTTGGACACGATGGCATCGATCGCGACCTGGTCTGCGCTCGCCAGTATCAGGTCCTTCTCATACGGTACCATGCATCGAGGGCCGGGACCGTCGCCCGCGAAGGTGGCGTCTGTGACCGCGAAGATCGCGGGGTGGATCTCCTTCTGAATCGTCAGCAGGTCCACCAGTGTTTCGTGGATGACAGAGTGGGTCCAATGGCGCCTCTCGTGCAGCAGACCCCCGAAGGCGTTCTTCATCGCCCCGGTCATGGTCGTGAAGACATGGGTCTTCGCCGTCGGCAGGTGGATGATATTCGAGCCAACGATGCGCTTCGGGATGCGAATCCCGTCGGGGTAGATCTCCGGGAGGGCGAGCATCTCGCCCTTGGGCTCGTAGACTATCCACTCCTCGCCCGGCTCGTAGAGGTGGATGTTGCGGATGTCGTGCTTCTCGAGCACTGGCTTGTGTTTGTTGGCCACCTCCCCCTTCTTGGCCGAGACGACCACGGTGCGATTGTGCGCGCCGTAGAGCTGCTCCCTGGGCCAGCCATCGGCGAGCAGCTTCTTGATGACACCTTCGAGCTGCCAAGGCGTGGTGGAACACGCCGGGTACCAGTGGTGCCAGGAGATGTTGATCTTGAGCGCCACCTCGGCCGTCGAGTCCAGGTGGTCGCGGTAGCCAGCGAGGTCGAGCAGCCTCGCGTAGTCGTCGAGGACGGTCTCGGGCTTCGTTCGCAGCGCAGCGACTAACGATCGTGCCATGTCACGTGGCTCACGGGAGATAGATGGCTGTCGCGACCGCGGCCATCCAGAGAATCACGTTCACGAAGAAGGGCCGGTCAGACAGAATGATGCGGTCCGGGTTGCCCCCTTCGCCCTTCTGGTGGATCAGGTAGAGGTACCGGAATATGCCGAATATGACGAAGGGCACTGTGTAGAGCAGGCGATCTGACCCGAACTCCTCGATCGTGCGACCGTCCACAGTATACAGCACATAGGCCATCAGTGTGGACGCTGTCACGACAGCGATCATCTGATCCAGCAGGTATGCGCTGTACTCGGTCAGGCTCGTCCGGTGGGCAGAAGCATTGTTCTCCAAGAGCACCAGCTCGTGGCGTCGCTTGCTGAGTGAGATGAACAGGGCAAGCAGGAGTGTGCAGATTATCAGCCAGTGAGAGATCTCGACATTGATCGCCGCCGCGCCCGCAACGGCGCGGAGAACGAAGAAGATCGCGACCATGAGCGCGTCGAGGATGACGATGTGTTTCAGCGACACCGAGTAGAGGATGTTCAGCACCAGATAGGACACTGCGAAGGCGGCGAAGCTGGGGTTGATCGCGAACGACAGGCCGATGCTTCCGAGGGCGAAGACGGCGGCCGCCCCTAACGCCACCGGCATCGGCAGCCGGCCGGACGCGATTGGGCGGTGCCGCTTGGCGGGGTGCTGGCGGTCCTTCTCGCAATCGGCGACATCGTTGAGAAGGTAGACGGCGCTGGAGAGAAGGCAGAAGATGCAGAAGGCGCCCAGGCTCCACACGACTGCCCCGCGATCGTAGAGGCGCTGACCGAAGACGAGCGCGATGAGGACGAAGGTGTTCTTCATCCACTGGCGCGGCCGCATGGCTTCGATGAGAGCTATTAGCATGGTGATCCGCTTCTCCGGGCCTAGTACATCATTACCATAGAATCGGGTGCTTTGCCTCTCGTACCGTATCCCGAGCGAATCGGGTGCGATGGCCCCGGGGGTGCGTGCCGGTGGTTCTGCCCGCGGCTCCTCAGTCGCCCGTTTCCAGAGGACAGGCCGTGGCCCGACAGGCTGCCATCGAGCCGAGACAGTTCTCCACCTGCTCGAACCCGCTGCGCTTCAGCAGGGAGGCCGCAATGATGGCTCGGTGGCCGCTGCCGCAGAAGGTGGTGATGAGCGTGTCTTTCGGCAGCTCCGCGAGGCGCTCTGGCAGGTCGCCGACGTAGATGTGCTGCGCACCGCGGACGTGAGCCGCCTCGAACTCGCCCCGACTGCGCACGTCGAGCAGGACGAACTCCTCCTTCGCCTCCAGGCGGCGCTTGATCTCGCCGATGTAGACCTGGGGCAGGCCCTCGAAGTGCCGCCCACCGGTCTCCCAATCGTGCATCCCTTCGGCGAGATAGGCGACGACATCGTCATAGCCGATACGAATGAGATAGCGGACCGCGGTGTCCACATCCTGGGGTCGCTCGACCACGAGGCCGAGGGGAGTATTGTAGGAGAGAAACCAGCCCGCGAACGCTGGCAAGTACTCGAGAGGAATGGCGAGGCTGCCCGGGATGTGCGCTCCTCCGAAGGCTTCAGGCGTGCGGACGTCGATGACGAACATGCCCTGCCGCATACGGGCAGCGAATTCGTCCGCGATGCAGGCGCAAGGGTCCGGGAGGCCGCCGAGGAGGTCGGGGCCGGCGAGGTTCTGTTGCTCCATGCGCCTGAAGTAGGGTGGCACATAGTGCCGCTCGGCCTGCTTGAAGTCAATGAACGCCTGGCGTTCGGTGTGCTGAAGGGAGGGATTGTGCCGCCGCTCGTACCCGAGCGTCGAGAACTCGCGCGCGCTGAGATGTCCTCCACATACCGAGCCCGCTCCATGGGCCGGGTAGATGATGAGGTGATCGCCCAACGGCAGGAGCTTGTCGAACAGGCTGCCATAGAGGAGCTCCGCCCCGCCCTCGATGAAGTCGGTGCGGCCGACATCGCCCACGAACAGGACGTCGCCGGTGAAGACGCCGACGGGCTCCTCGCTGGCGGAAAGATCGGCGAGGGTGATGCAGATGCTCTCGGACGTGTGGCCCGGGGCTTCGAGAATGCCGAAGCGCAGGCCGTCCAGGTTGAAGATGTCGCCCCCGGAGACGGGGTGGCCGTACTCGAAGGGCAGGTTGGCGCCATGGTAGATCTCCGCGCCCGTAACCTCGGCGAGCTCGCGGGAGCCAATGACGTAGTCCTCGTTGCGGTGGGTCTCGAAGATGTGGGTGATCCGCAGGCCATGCTCGCGGGCGAGGTCGAGGTAGACGTCGCCATCCCGCCGCGGGTCGATGGCCGCCGCCTTACCGCGGCCTCCCACGAAATATGAGATGTGTGCGAGGCCCGGCGAATGCACGCGCTCGATGAACATAGACGAGGCCCCCTGTGTGTCGATCTCCTGCGATGAGTTGGGAGAGATCAGTGCGCTTTCCTGTCGAGATCGCGCAACACCCCGCAGAAACGGGAGCGGCCGCCCGATTGTCGGGCGGCCGCGTCGCCTTCACGAGATGAGTCTGCGTTACTACCCGCCGATATCCCTCGCGCAGGCCGGCAACGAGCCGTCGGCGACGTGGGCGCGGATGCACTCACAGCAAACTCCGTGCCGCGGGCAGTCCTGCGCCTCACAGGGGCACTTCTCGTTGTTTGCGTCCAGGTTCGGGCACGTGCTCTCAGGCATTCATCTCTCCTTCGGGGTTCTCGTGCGCGGCCCGCAGGCCGCCTGAACGTGACCATACTAGCACACCTGCAGCCATGATGGCGAGGCCCCGCCTTCGTGGGCCTAGTGCCCGACCTCGCTACGTTCGCACCCGCGTGGACAGCTTGAAGGTGAGGATGAAAGAAACCATCGTGACAACGGCCGCGCCGATGGTGAGCGGCCGCGAGTCCAGGGCGAACCGAGCGACGGCGACGAGGACGAGCGCGAGCACCGCGATGGTCGCCAGACTGGCGATGAGCCGCGAGCAGCGCGCGGCCCGGAGGACCGTCGGCAGCTTCCGGACCATTACCGTGAGGATCACGAGATGGAAGAGGACAAGCGCGACGATGGCGGCTGTCTTCACGCGCGCTTCCCCGTCTGCCTCGCCAGTCGCTTCAGCGCGGCGAGCTTCTCTCGGTCTTCGATCTTCGCCCGATTCACCGCCTCTCTCAGAATCTCGATGGACCGGTCATAGGTCGGGCGATCCACGGGATAGGGAATCCCGTCCTTGCCGCCGTGCGCGAAGCTGAAGGTGGCGGGGTCGCGCACGCTCGCCTCTGCGCCATAGATCAGGTCGGCGATGAGCGCGAGCGCGCGGATGGTCTTCGGTCCCACGCCCGGTGTGGCGAGCAATGACTCGAAGTTCTCGGGCGGCTGCTCGTACGCCTTGGTGAGGGTCCGCTCGAACGACTCGGGGCGGAGGTCGGCGCCGATGATGTGATGGCGGGCCGGCAACTCCAGCTCCTGCGCCTTGCGCAGTTCCCCCGCCAGCTTGTCCGGCGGCTCGGCCGCCAGCAGCGCGCTCGCCCGCCGCGCCTCCTCGCTCTCCTCCGCGACGAGATTCAGCACGAGCTGGCCGCGCCGCTCGGAGCAGATGGCCGCGTGCGGCTCGTTCACGAAGTCCGCCACCCCCGTGGAGAGCCAGTGATAGCGCCGCGCGTAGCCGGTGGCGTCGTTCATCCCCTGCTGGACCACTGCCCACTCGCCCGACGGCACGAAGAAGAAGGCGTGGTGGTAGAGCTGGTAGCCGTCCTGCACCGCGGTGTTGTCCACCTTCGCCGACAGCTTGCTGGCGTAGACGAGGCGGTCGGCCGGCGCCGCGATGGTGTGGCGCTCCCCGTGGGCGATGATCTCGTTCGGAGTCTTGCGAGAGGCTGCGCCCTTGCCCCCGGCGACGAAGAGTCCGAGGTCGGCCTCGCGGCCCTTCACCGCCTCCTTCAGCGCGCCGGTGGTGGTAGTCGTGAGGCCGGAGCTGTGCCAGTCGAACCCGAGCACGCACCCGAGGGCCTGGAACCAGTGGGGGTCAGACACGCGCGCCAGCACCTCGCCCGGCCCGTACTCCTCCACCAGCACGCGCACGATCTCGCGGGAGAGCGAGACCATGCGGCCGAACAACCACCGCGGAGCGCGCCCCCCATGGAGAGGCAAGTGTGCAGTGCCGGTGCGCATGGTATCGTGCCGGTTCGATGCGACGCGAGCTAGTACCTCGGATACGGCTTCTTCAGCGGCAGCGTGACCGGCTCGTTGGTCTGGAAGGAGGTGATGGCCGCCCAGGCGCATTCGAGCGCGTAGCGGCCGTCCTCGCCGCCGGTCTCGGGCTCCTTGTCGTTCACCACACAATCGATGAAATGCTCGATCTCCCCCACGTGGCCGGTGGGCGTGAAGGGCGAGGTGGCGAGGTCGGTGTCATCCCCCATGCGGCCGAAGTGCCGCACCTGCTCGACGATGGGGTGATACTCCTTCATGCCGCGGTAGATGGAGAACCCGCCGCCGCGCTCCATCTTCACCCCGCCCTCGGTGAAGAAGACGCTCATGTGCCCGCCGAAGTTGCTCGGCTGGTTGGCGCCCCCGTCGATGATGCCGATAGCGTCGTTCTCGAACCGCCACAACACGACGAGCTGGTCGTCCGGGAGGGTGGGGCTGCGGTCGGTGAAGATGAACGTGCCGGCCTCCGAGTAGATGCGCTTGGCGGGCCCCAAGAGCCAGGGGAAGAAGTGGAAGTCGTGGATCACGCCCTCGATGGCGGTGCCGCCACTCTTCTTCGGATCGAAGAACCACCCGGTGCGCTTGCGCAGCCACTCGGCCCGCATGTGGTGTGAGCTGTAGAGGCGGATCGGCTTGCCCAGCTCCTCCGTCTCCACCATTTCCTTGAGTCGACGGCTCGACGCGCTGTAGGGGCGAGGGAAGGCGATCATGAGCTTGACGCCGGCCTGCTTGCAGGCCTCGATGGAGCGATCCGCGTCGTCGAGGTTCACGGTGAAGGGCTTCTCGCACAGAACGTGCTTGCCGGCCTGGGCGGCCGCGACAACCTGGTCGGCATGGGCGAAGGGCGGGGAGCAGATGTCCACCGCGTCCACGTCGTCGCGGGCGAGGAGTTCGTCGAGGTCGGTCGTCCAGGGCACGTCGCCGGAGATGTGCGCGGTGTTGCGCGCCATCTCCTCGTCGACGTCCATTACGGCCGTGATCTCGGCCTGGCCCTCGAGATGCCGCCAGTCCATGACGTGACTGGCGCCGATGCCTGCGGCGCACGCCATCCCAACGCGCAGCTTCTCTGCCATGACCTCTCATCCTCGCTTTCTTCAGAAGCCGAATCGACGCAGCGCGTCCCGGCTCCGGACGACTACGTCGTCGGCTGTGTCGGCCGTGCTCGGCACCTCAAGTGTCAGGTACCCTTCGTAGCCGACCTCGCGCGCGGCCTCAAGTACCGAGGGCCAGTCGACCGCGCCCTCCCCTATCACCACGGTCTTCCGGCCGCCTTCGGCGGCGGCGAAGTCCTTGACATGCAGCATCTTGATGAGCGGGCCGAGCTTCCGCACGTCAGCCGCCGGGTCGGCGCCCTGCGCGGCTCCGTTCCCGACGTCGTAATACACCTGACACGAGGGAGAAGCGACTCGGGAGACGATGTCAGCAAGATCGTCCGCCGTCCGCGCAAGAGCCTGCCCTACATTCTCCACGGCGAGGAAAACGTCGGCCGCCTCGGCCGCGGGGGCGCACTCCTTGAGCACCTCGACGAGCTGATCGCGAGCCTGATTGGGGGTGAGGGATTCCGGCTGACCGATGGGGAGGAGTATGACTTTCGCGCCGGCGAGCGCAGCCAGAGAGGCCGACTGTTGGATGATCTCAACCGCCGTCGCGCGGACACTGGGGTCTGGGCTTGTCGGATAGAAGCGCCACAGCACGCCGAGGCACAGCGAGCTGATCTCTATCCCAGCGCCGCGCGCGGCTTCTGCGGCAGCGGCAACATGGTCGGCTGTGAACTCCTCCGGCCAATGGAGCCCCAGACCAGTGTCCCCGAAGTCTCCGATGTCGATCTCGTAGCCTTGGTAGCCCAGCTCGGCCGCGCGCCGGATGGCTTCTAGAAGCGGGTACTTGCGTTCGATGCAGATCGAGTGCAGCGACAGCTTCACGGCAGCACCTCCCCCGGCTTTCGGCTAGGGGCAGGAGTTCCGGCCGATCGCGAAGATGTCCTGCACGGTGGGCGCAGCGATTGCGGCGGGCCGCCCACCCAGCGCCCGCGGCTGGCGGGGCAACGCGGTAGGAGCGGATACGTGAAGCTGGGCGGGAGGTGGTTTCCTGCTCAGCGAGCTAGCGATAGCGGTAGGTGATGCGTCCCCGAGTGGGGTCGTACGGGCTCAGCTCGAGCTTGACGCTGTCGCCAGGAAGAATGCGGATGCGGTATTTCCGCATCTTCCCACACGCCTGGGCCAGCACACGAACGCCATTCTCCAACTCAACGCGGTACTGCGTGTTCGGCAGCACTTCCCGTACTACGCCTTCGGCCTCGATCGCTTTGCGCGGATCTTTTGCCACGCGTTCTCCTCTTAACTTGCTCCGGCAGGCGCAGGAACCACGAGCAGCTTCCGCCCCGCCGGGCACGACTCGACCCATAGGATACCACGCGCGGCGCAAAGGCGCCATATGCCGGAGACCAGATACTGCCTACCGCCACGAGCCGCTGGCGAACCGACCGCGCTACTCAGGGGCGATCTTGACTCCGTTGAATTCCGTCAGCCGGCTTCGGTATTTCGCCACAGCCGTGACGGTGGCCCTCCCCATCTTCTGTCCCCCCGCCATGAGGGTGACGGTCATCGCTATGTTGTCAGTCTCGTCGACAGAGACGATGACGCCCCGCTCGGGATCGTAGAGCCATGTCGCCTCCACTGAGAGCTCCAGCGCAGCTTCAATGTTGCCGAGCCCGTCAGGCGAAGGGATCGTCTCCTCGACCTCGGCCTGTGCCGTTGTCTTGATCTTCCAGCACTGGGACCCACAGTACTCCGCGGGACCGAGGAAGACGGACTCGTATGGCTGCTCATGCACGCCGCCCCCCTCGAGCAGTGGGACCTTCGCCACGCCCTGCCACTTGTCTCCCCGCTGGAGCGGCCGATCCGGGAAGATAGCGACCCCCGACAGCAGGAAGACGTCGGCCGGTTCCAGCATGACCCCTTCGCCGCCATAGACAGGGCTTGGCGCCTCGCCGCGGATGAGCCTGTAGCTCGTCACCTCGCCGCGGGGAGACACGATGTACCTGGCACTGATGTCGCCGAGTTCGGCCGACTCTTCTTCTCCGTCAACCTTCGCCGTCATCGCGCCCGACGTGATAGTGCCGAGTATGCCCCAGTCTCCGCTAGCAGTATCTCCCAAGTACTCCGCGCGGCATCGCAGTGTTACGTCCACGTCGGCCTTCGCGCTCTCGCCGCCCTCTTCCTGGACTCGTGCGGTGGTCGATACGCTCAGTTCATACACCGCCTTGTCGCCCGGGGAGTGGTGGTACTGCAGCACGACACCCTCTTCGGCGAGGGCGGGGGACGCCGCGAGGAGGTAGGCTGCGAGCATCACCCAGGCAAGTCGGCCGATCTGCCGCTTCAAGAAGCAAACCATCGTGAGCCCTCCCTTGCGTCGAACTCGTCGTGCGCCAGCTGGCTCGACAGATGGGAGACCCAAAGGAATCGACAGCCTGGCGGTTACTACAATTCTAAGCCGTTGCAGCAGGTTTTTCAACCCATGCGATCGAGATAGACGCGCCGAGCTGCGATCGAGGATGTCGTACCCCGGGGCAGGATCGGCATGCCGGAGGAGCCGCTGAACGCCCATGGCGCAAGGAACCTGCAGTGGATGGCACGCCGCAGAACGCGGCTGGTACGCCGGAGAGGACTTGAACCTCTGACCTCGGGGTCCGCAACCCCGCGCTCTGTCCAACTGAGCTACCGGCGCACCAGTTCGAATGCTAGCACATGGGCACACGAAACACAAGCAGCGTGAGCGCGAGGCGCGCCATGCCCCTCGCCTCTCATGTTCTACCCACTGGATCGGCAGCACAGCGGCTTGACAGGGCGAGGGCGGCGCCTAGAATAGGGCTGGCGGCCGAAGCATGGCACACTGTCGCGACACATAGGCGTACACGTGGCTGTATGGCGGCAGGCGGCAGAGCAAGTTCGGCGAACATCTACTGCAACGATCTGGCTCGAGGAAGGCGATGGGTAAGACATCCGGCGCCGGTGAGGCAAAGAGGAGAATCCTCGTAGTCGATGACGAAGCATCGGTGCGGCAGCTCTGCGCCGCCTGCATCAAGCACGCGCTGGGGCCAGCCTACGAGATCAGTGAGGCGGCCGACGGCGGACAGGCGATCGCAGCCGTCGAGGCGGAGAAGCCGGACCTGGTGCTGCTGGATGTCAAGATGCCAGACATGGACGGCTTCGAGGTATGCCGTCGCTTGAAGAGTTCGGCCAAGACGAAGGACATCCCGGTCGTCTTTCTGACTGCATTCGGGGAAGAGGACCTCGTGGAGAAGGGCCTGACCCTGGGGGGGGACGGCTACGTGGTCAAGCCCTTTAACGCGGTGACCCTCGCCGCGCAGATATCCGAGCTACTCACACCAACCAGCGACCGCGAAGATTAGCGGCCGCTCCGGGAGGCTCGCGTGCGCGAAGAAGAACCGGCGGCGGGCGCACGGCGGTACATCGGCGTCGACATCGGGGGGACAAACATCCGCGCAGGTGTGGTGGACGACGGGGGCCGAATCCTGGGTGAAGCGCGACGTCCGGCGCTGGCCGAGGCAGGTCTGCGAGCCGCCGTCGGGCGCGCCATCGAAGCGGCCGAGGAGGCGTTGGAGAACTCCGGGCTGACCGTGGCGGCTGTGGCGGGCCTCGGGGCCGGCGTGCCGGGCGCTCACCGCTCAAGCGAGGGAATCACCATCTACTCGCCGAACTTCGCCGACTCGCGCGGCGTCCCCGTCCTTCCTCCGATCAGGGATGTCTTCGGTCTTCCGAGCTTCATGCTCAACGATGTGGCGGTTCAGACGCTGGGCGAGCACCGGTTTGGGGCAGGTCAGGGCTATGCGCACATGGTCATGATCACGCTGGGGACGGGCATCGGCGGCGGTGCCATCATCGACGGCGAACTCCGCGTCGGCTACACAGAGGGATTCGCAGAGGTCGGGCATATGACCATCGATCCCGACGGCCCCTTCTGCGAGTGCGGCAATCAGGGGTGCTGGGAGGCGCTCGCGGCAAGGGACGCGATCGTGCGCCGGGCCGTGACGCGCATCCAGCACGGCCGCCAGACGGCGATCGCGGAGATGGTCGACTACCGTCTCGGCTCGATCACACCGGCGCTCATCGGGCGATCCGCGGACCAAGGGGATGAGGTCGCCATCGAGGTGATGGAAGAGACTGGCTACTACCTGGGAATCGGCATCGCCAACCTGATTCAGCTCTACAATCCCCAGGCGCTCGTCATCGGGGGCGGCATCGCGCAAGCCGGCCGCCAGCTGTTTGAGCCTATAACACGCACCGTACGGGCAAGGGCCCACATGGTTCCTGCGTCGACCTGTCGAATCGTCCCGGCCCAGCTTGGAGACGACGCGGGGATAATCGGCGGGGCAGTATTGGCGGCGCAGGAGCTCTCGAGGCAGCAGAGAGAAGAGACAGTGGAAGCGCCCACGCGGGACGAGCAGACGCAGCCCGTCGAAACGCGGCCCGGAATGGCCTCCGAAGAGGAGCCGGCTTCTTAGCGAACGCTGCAGCAGGTGGGTCTGGGGCACCACGTACGTGGAATAAGCCATTCGCGTGCCCTGAGCGTGACGCGGCGATTGTAGCGGTGGGTGCGGTTGTGCTAGAATCAGTGTAGGCGAAGTGATTTCCGGCAAGCTCCGAGAGGGAATACATAGCGCGGTGGGAGTGGTCCAGAGTGATCTTTGAGGAGTTGCAGCTTTGGCGCGACTTGTGAGGGTAGTAGGCTGGATTGCGCTTGTGGCGGTGGCGGTCGTTTTCTTGCAGATATCGATGAGGAGCAAGGAAACCAAGGACCGCATCGACTTCGGCCAGCTCATGCAGAAGGTCGAGGCCGGAGACGTCATCTCCATCACCATCAACCCGAAGAACACTGGTGAGGGTGAGTATTACCCAAGGAGTGAGCAAACCGGCGAGTACATTGTCGTCAGCGGGAAGCGCGTCCAGAAGCAGTTCGTCGTCCACCTCCCTGCAGACCAGCAGACCTACATGGGGGCTCTTGCCGCGGGCGTGGAGGGAGGAAAGGTCACGATCAAGCCGCCATCGATCTCGGATGTATGGGTCAGCGGGCTCTTCTACCTCGTGATTACCGGCTTGCTGATCATCGGCTTCTGGATCTTCATCGTGCGGCAGAGCCAGAGCAGCGGCAGCCAGGCAATGTCTTTTGGCCGAAGCCGCGCGCGGCGCCTCCCAGAATCCTCGCCCAAAGTCACTTTCGACGACGTGGCCGGCATAGAGGAGGCGAAGGCCGAGCTAATGGAGGTTGTCGAGTTCCTCAAGAACCCGCGCAAGTTCCAGGCTCTGGGCGCGCGGATTCCCAAGGGCGTCCTCCTGGTCGGGCCGCCAGGGTCCGGCAAGACGCTGCTCGCGCGAGCGATCGCCGGCGAGGCCGGAGTGCCATTCTTCCACATGAGCGGCTCCGAGTTTGTGGAGATGTTCGTCGGGGTGGGGGCGTCGCGGGTCCGCGACCTCTTCGAGCAGGCGAAGGCGAACCGCCCGTGCATCGTGTTCATCGACGAGATCGACGCGGTAGGCCGCCAGCGGTTTGCCGGGCTGGGAGGCGGCCACGACGAGCGCGAGCAGACGCTCAATCAGCTCCTCGTCGAGATGGACGGCTTCGAGCCGAACTCCAGGGTGGTTCTCATATCAGCAACCAACCGGCCCGACGTGCTGGATCCGGCCCTGCTGCGGCCCGGACGCTTTGACCGTCGCATACAGGTTGACAACCCAGACCTCAAGGGCAGGATCGCCATCCTGAAGGTCCATATGAGGGGCAAGCCCCTCGACGACGATGCGGACCTCGAGGTCTTGGGCCGCCGCACGCCTGGCTTCTCGGGCGCAGACCTATCGAATCTTGCCAACGAGGCCGCCCTCCTCGCGGCCAGGAGAGACCGAGAGAAGATCGGCATGGCCGAGTTGGAGGACTCAGTCGAGCGGGTGGTGGCCGGACCGGAACGGAAGAGCCGCATCATCTCGGAGCAAGAGCGCAAGGTGCTGGCTCAGCACGAGGTTGGGCACGCCGTGCTGGCCGAGCTTCTTCCTCAGGCCGACCCGGTGCACAAGGTCTCGATCCTCCAGCGCGGGCTCGCCCTCGGCTACACCCTGCAGCTTCCCCAGGAAGACAGATACATCATGAGCCGAAGCGAGCTCCTCGATCGCATAGCCGTCTTCCTCGGTGGGCGCGTCTCCGAGGAGCTGACTTTCCAGGAGATCAGCACCGGTGCCGCCGATGATCTGAAGAAGGCGACTGAGCTCGCGCGCCGAATGGTCACCGACTTCGGCATGAGCCAAGCACTGGGGCCGATAAGCTTGGGGCGCAAGTCCGAGCAGCCATTCCTCGGGCGCGACCTGATGGAGGATCGGAACTACTCCGAGCAGGTCGCCTCAGCCATCGACAAGGAACTGTCCACGATCATCGAGGACTGCTACGAACGGGCGAAGGCTCTGCTCACGGAGCACACGGAGGACGTGCGCCGCGTGGTGGAGGTCGTGCTCGAACGAGAGACGCTGAGCGGCGACGAGATTCGCGCCATCATGCGGGGCGAGGAGCTGCCGCCCCTGCCCGCCGCACCCGAGCCCGAGCCCGACGAGAAGGTGCCCACGCCAGAGCCGGAGGCCGACGAGCAGCCCCCCGTAGCCGGGGAGCAGCCGCAGCCCGCCTAGTTAGGGACATCTGTCAGAGAGCCATCGGCGCTGCCGTGCGCTCGAGCGCACGGCAGCCTTCTTCTGGCCGCGGCGACCTCCCACCAGAGCAGTCCCGCATAGGCCGAGGACGGCCTCCCGGCGGACCGGCCCCACCGGAAGGCCTCGGCATGTCGAAGGATTCACAGGCCCCGAGACGAAGGAGAGCCGAGCGCGGCCGCCAAGCAGAGCGGGCGCGGTTCCTACGACGTGGGATGGCTGAGTGAACCGGAACATCAAGATCGTGCTGGCCGTCTCGGTGCTCTTCGGCGCCTCGACCGGCATCTATGAGTTCGTCCTCCCCTATTACCTCGACGAGCAGGGCCTCTCGTACCAGGAAATGGGCACCGTCTTCGCGGTGGCTGCCGCCGGCATGCTGCTGCTCAGAGTGCTCATGGGCAGGCTGGCGGATCTGTGGGGACGGAAGCCGTTCTACGGGCTGTCGCTTGGCGGCAGCGCGGTCGCCATGTGGCTCACACCGATGAGCAGCACGGTGGCCGGGCTGAGCGTGCTGAAGACGCTGCGCGAGGCGATGTTCCTCACCCGAGAGGTGCTCCATCCGGTCGTGCTCTACGAAGAGCACCGCGGCCGGTTCATGGACTTCATGGGCAAGACGCGCGGGATGGAGTTTCTCTTCCAGGCGGGAGGAACTCTGATCGCAGGCGCGACCTTTGCTGCGCTTGGCACCGGTGGGAACCTGAAGCTCGGTGCGGTCATGCTCGCAGTCGCATGCACCGCTTTCTTGATTGTCTTCCGCGAGCGGCAGAGAGAGGAGCACGAGTCGCGCCGGCCGACGCGAGTGCGCGATCTGTTCTCGTGGGACATGCACTACAACCTGAAGGTCATCACTGTCTCCTTCTTCATCTTCAACATCGGGATGTGGTGCAGCCATTCGTTCATCATGCCGCTGTTCTTCTCCAAGAAATTCGCCGTCAGCCCGGAGGCCGTCTCATGGGTCATGGTGCTGCATCGAGTGACCATCGCGCTGCCGCTGCTGCTCGCGGGCACGCTGAAGATCCGAAACCTGAAAGGGGCCTACATCTGGGCGCTGACGGCGGAGGGAGCGGTGCTCTCGGCGTCCGCTCTGGTCCCGAGCTTCTATGGGGCCTCGGCGGTCTGGCTGCTGCACGACCTCATTGGCGCCGGCATCTGGATCCCCGTGCAGAACCTGATCATCCAGGACTACACCCGGCCGGAGCGCCGGGCACTGGAGGTCAGCAAGCTGATGGCCTATGCCGGCATCGGCACCATCGTGGGCCCGTGGCTTGCAGGCGTGCTATCCGAGCACGTCAACGTCAGCGCGCCCTTCTTCGCCAGTGGGCTGCTCATGATCCTGGCGGCGATGGCGCTGCTGCCGCTGAGGTTGGATCAGAGTCGCATGGAGGCCCCTGCGGAGGCCGCGCAGCGCGCTGAGTAGCACTCAGAACGGCCACCAACGGATTCTGCTCTACCGGGACCTGGTAGGCCACAGTATGAAGTCCACAGTGTGGGTCTCCCCGGTCCGCAAGTTGACCGTCTGTAGGTCCGACTCAGCAAATGCATCTCCCGCCCCGGCAGACAGCTCGCTCTCGCCTGGGGGCAGGCGCAACGTGTACCGGCCGGCCGAGTCGGTGTGCACTCCGAAGATCGCCGCCGAGGACCAAGGTCTGCTGGGCCCGTGGCCGCCAATCCGGACGCCCGGCAGCGGGGCCCCCGTGTGCCCGTCGATGACTTGCCCTTGCACCACAGCGCCCGGGATGAGGACGAGATCGGAGAGGGGCGTCTCGCCTGGGGGAATAACATTCACCGCCTCTTGCGCGGCCGCCACCCAGTCGCCGGAAGCTTCGTCTACGAGTACGTTGTATTGGCCCTGGCCAAGCCCCGTGAGTAGGTATGCTCCGTCGGCGCCGGTCTCCGCCCTGGACCAGGTAGTGCTGCCAGGGTGGTCGCCCCCGTGGGGCTGGGCGAAGACTGTCACGGCCCGTGCCGGAGCACCATCCCCGTATACGACGGACCCCCGTATGGAGCCGCCGAGGCGGGCAACGAGAACGACATCCTCGGCGCGGCCGCTTCGTATGACCGCGTGAGTCTGCACGCTGACGAGGCGCGGGTCAATGAGCCTGACGTAGGCGATGCCGCCGGAGGCCGGCGCACCGGAGATGCTCCAGCTACCATCGGCTCCCGACTTCGTCGTGAAATCCTCGCCCAGGACATCCAGCAATATGATGTTGCCTCGGATGTCCCTAACGGAGTTGAGTTTGACCAACGCCTCGGCCACCGGCTGGCCGAACGCGTCAAGCACTTTCCCCGAGACCTCCGCCGGCCGGCTGAGGTAGATGACGTTGTCTCCATCGCGTAGCACTCCCCCACCCACCGCGTACTCGCGGGCATAGACAGCGGCGCGGCCGAAGATGCCGTGGCGATGCGACTCGCACGTGGGCACTCCTACGTCAAACGTGAACCTACCTTCGGAATCCGTCTGGAGTCTGACGAAGTTCTCGCCAGAGAGGTCCGTGTCCACGACGACCGCTGCAGCGGGCACCGGATCTCCAGCGATCCCAACGACCTGTCCAGTCACCGTCTTGGTGGTCACCGTGATGGCGGTCGGTGACGGCCGATTGCCGCAACCGAACGCGGCGGCCACGCCGAGGCCGGCAGCGACTAGCAGAGCAGCGCTTAGCTTGGGGTGCCGTCTTCTCATTCCTGTACACTTAGACGCGTGGACTGGCCCGCAAGTTCGAGTCTGGTGGTGTCTCGCGGTGAGGCGGGGCCCTCTGAGATGCCGCTCAGAACGGCCACCAGCCGCTCTTCCTTCCGGGCCCTGCCCACGGAGGGCCAACCGCGAAATCGGCGACGGCGCTCTCTCCTCGGCCGAGGTCCACGGTCGCGGCCTGGCCCTCCTGACAGCCAGGCGGCGCGCCTGCGACGTAGACGTAGCTGTGCCCCGGTGCCACTCGGAGCTGGTACCGGCCGTGCCCATCTGTGTAGTCACTGATGATGGCGGCGCTGGACATCGGCCGGTGAGGCCCGTAGCTGCCCATACAGACGCCCGGCAGCGGCTCGCCCGTCGTCATGTCAGTGACGGTTCCCTCGATGATGGCGCCGCGGGTGAGGATGAGGTCGGGCAGCTCGACGGCCCTCGGCGCGCTTGCGGCTACCCGTTCGAGCGCGGCCGCGACCCACTCGCCGGACGATTCCTCGACGAAGATGTTGAACACCCCGTCGGGGAGGCCCGTGAGCTGATAGCTGCCGTCCGCTGTCGTCGCCGCCTCGGCCCAGCCCCACGCTGTGGCCTCGAGGTCCTTCGCCTGGGCCATGACGGCGACCCCCGCAGCCGGGCTCCCGTCTTCATACACCACGCGGCCGGACAGAGACGCGCCCGGGCGCGCCACGAGAGTAACCGACGACCCCGACCGTGCGGTCAGTCTGACCTCCTTCGCCTCGCCGACGAACCTCGGATCGTCCAGCGCCACTCGAGCAGAGCCGATGGGTGGAACACAGCGGATCGTCCAGCGGCCTCCCTCATCGGTCTTCGCCGTGAAGGAGTCTGCCAACCCGGGCGGGATGGAGAAAGAGTGCGCCATATCACCGGGGATCACGCGCGCCAACGTCACGGCGGCGCCCTGGACCGGCCGACCATGGGAGTCCACAACCGTGCCCGTCGCCTCGCCGGGCGTCCGCAGAACGACCAGGTTGTCTCCCCTGGTGAGCCGGCCACCACCGACGGCGAGGCCGTCTGCGTAGACACAGCACCACGCAACAGTATCCCAGTAGGGCGGGGCCTCGAGAGTGATTTCGAAGCGGCCCTGCTCGTCGGTCTTCAGCTCTGTGTAGTCGAAACGGCCCCTTCCCTGGCTCACAACGACCTGCGCTCCTGCGACCGGCTGTCCGGCCGGGCCGATTACCTGGCCCTTGACGGTCTTCGCCAGCGACGGAGCAGCGCCCGCCCCGGCCGGCGGCTGCGGCCCGCCGCAACCGCATAAGGCCCCGATCGCCAAGGCGCTTGCGGCCAGCACAACGAAAGGCAGCTTCGGTAGAAGTCCGCGCATATGCACCCCTTTAGACGCGCGAGCCGACGCACAAGTTCAAGGCAAGTCCTGCCCCTCTGTCAGGCGGCCCGGTCTTCCGGGATGTGGCCTCAGCCCCGCTTCCCCAACTCCTCGACGAGGCTGAAGTAGTACAGCGCGTTGTCGAGAGGGATGTTGGCCGGGAAGTGATTGCCCGTCGCGAAGACGAAGCCGGGACATTCTCTCATCACATCGAAGACCCAGCGAAGCTCGCCCCCGATGTCGTCCTTGCCTCCGAAGGCCAGGGTACGGCAGTCCGCACCTCCGATCAGCGCGTGTGTCTTCCCGTACCTACTCGCCAACATCTCCAGGTCATTGCTCGGCTCGAAGCAGAAGCCGTCCGCTCCCGCTGCCGCCAGCTCATCTACGAACATGTCGAAGGTTCCGTCCGAGGTGTAGAGCACGCGCTTCCCGGCCTCCCGCAAGGGCCGCCACAGTTCCTCGTACCGCGGGAAGATGTACTCGCGGTAGAACTCCGGCCGCAGGAACGGCCCCTGGGTCCACACCATGTCGTCGTGGCACATGAAGAACTCGATGGACGTCTGCGCCCATGCCTTGTAGTGATGCAAAGAGAGCTCGAAGATCGATCCCAAGACGGCATCGCCGAAGCGTTCCGGGGCCTCCCCCGCCGCGAGCAGCAGCATCTCCCACCCGAAGGCGGCGATCGCACCGGAGATCAAGGTGTTGTAGTAGCCGCCTGGGATGACCTGATCGTTGGCAGCCTGCTCCCGGCGATGCCAATCCTCGTAGTAGGCCACGAGTTCGTCGAGGTCCGGCAGGCCATACTCCTCGACTGCGTCGAACGACAGGATGTCCTCCGCGGTCTTGAACGGCGACTCCTTCGCGGCCCGGAAGTCCGAGCCGTCCTCCAGGTACACAGCATGGCCCATGTCCGTCACACGCCCCCGCTTCTCCCAGGGCACAGGGCCGTCGTTCGTAGCCCAAAGGAAGTCGAGGTGGACCGCTTCGTTGAACTCGCGCCAGGCCTCCGGGCGGCGGCGGGGGTCCTTGCCGGTGAGGTGGCGCACGACCTCCCAGTTGTCCATGTACTCGGTTCTCGCAACCCGCTCGGTCCATTGCAGGTTGAGGGCGGCCTTCCCGATCTCGTAGCTCATCTCTCTGCTTGTCAGATGGCAGTGAACGCGGCCCAAGGGACCTATGCGATGCGCGACACGCCGGATTATAGCAGACATCAGGGCGGAGGCGACCCAGCCGGACGCACACCACTGAGCTCCCGAAGTCCATTGCGCCCGCTCGGCCAGGTGTGGTAGAATACGTGCGACAGACGAAGACCGCAAAGGCCCTGAAAGGGAGGAGTACCTGCTGGCCGGCCGTCAGAGAGGTGGGCCCAGTGGCTGAGAGGCCCGCCGGCGCAGGCGCAGGGAATGTCGCCCCGGAGCTGGGACGCCGAAGGCGGATGCGCTGAGTAAGCGCCCTCGGGTAAGCCCGTTACAGCGGAAGAGTTCCGCGTCGCTCACCCCGAGTGAGCTATGCAGAAGAATCAAGGTGGTACCACGGGAGGCCCTCTCGTCCTTGGACGGGAGGGCGTTTTCTGTTTTGGGGCTGATCGGAGGAAGCCGAATGGCAAAGGCTCAGCTGGCAAAGGCCTACGATCCGAAGCAGGTGGAAGGTAGGTGGTACGACTTCTGGCAATCACAGGGCTACTTCCGCCTGCCGAGCAAGTCGAAGCGGCAAGACGCGAAGGCTTACTGCATCACCATCCCGCCGCCCAATGTCACTGGTGCTCTCCATATGGGGCACGCGCTTCAGCACAGCATCCACGACTGCATCGCGCGGTGGCGGCGGCTGTGCGGGGACCGCGTGCTGGTGGTCCCGGGCACCGACCACGCCGCTATCTCCACGAATAGGCAGGTGGAGAAGGCGCTGGCGGAGGAGGGCATCTCGCGCCACGATCTGGGCAGAGAGAAGTTCGTGGAGCGCTGTTGGGAGTGGACGCGGAGGTACGGCGGGCAGATCACCGAGCAGCTTAGGGCTCTCGGCTGCTCCTACGATTGGGACAGGACGCGCTTCACGCTCGACGACGCGTACTATCGAGCGGTGCACGAAGCCTTCGTGCGGTTCCACGAGCGCGGATGGCTCTATCGGGGCCACCGCGTGGTCAACTGGTGTCCCGAATGCAACTCTACTGTCTCCGACCTCGAGGTGCAGCGCAGCGACCATCACGGCAAGCTCTGGCACATCAAGTACCCTCTGGCCGGCGAGGAAGGCGGCATCGTTGTGGCGACCACTCGGCCGGAGACAATGCTCGGCGATACGGCCGTAGCAGTGAATTCCAGGGACCCACGCTACAGGGAGTTCCACGGGAAGAGGGTCGTACTGCCGCTGATGAAGCGCGAGATCCCGGTGATCTGCGACGACGAGCTGGTCGATCCCGAATTCGGCACCGGGGCCGTCAAGGTGACGCCGGCGCACGACGTGAACGACTTCGAGGCGGGCGAGCGGAACGGGCTGCCGTCGGAGGTGGTGATCGGCGAAGACGCTCGGATGACCGAGCAGGCGAAGCAGTACGCCGGCCTCGACCGTTATGAGGCGCGGCAGCGAATCGTGACCGATCTGGAGGAGCAGGACCTCCTCGTGAAGGTGGAGGACTACGAGTATACGATCGGCCGGCACGACCGCTGCCACACAGTGCTCGAACCGCTCTTGTCCGAGCAGTGGTTCCTGGGCATGTCCGATCTGGCGCAGATGGTGTTGAAGGTGATCGACGCCAGCGACCCGGAGGTATCATACGTTCCGGACCGATTCCGCCGATACACGATCGAATGGCTCGAGAACCTGCGCGACTGGAACGTGTCGCGCCAGATCTGGTGGGGGCATCGCATTCCGGCCCACCGATGCGAATCGTGCGAGCACTGGATGGTGCAGGTGGAGGCGCCGGAGAGGTGCGAGAAGTGCGGGGGCAAGACAGAGCAGGACGAAGACACGCTCGACACCTGGTTCTCCTCGGCGCTGTGGCCGTTCGCAGTGCTTGGCTGGCCCGACGAGTCAGAGTTTGCCAAGGCCTGCGACGAGGGGATCTACCCGACGCATCTGATGATCACAGCGCGCGATATCCTCTATCTGTGGATCGTACGGATGGTTATGACGAGCCTGGAGTTCACTGAGAAGATCCCCTTCGAACAGGTCCTCGTCCACGCGACGCTGCTGGACATCGAAGGTCGACGAATGAGCAAGTCGTTGGGCACGGGGGTGGATCCGCTGGAGCTGATAGCTGGCTATGGGTCGGATGCGACGCGGTTCAGCTTGCTCTACCAGTGCGCCTCAGACCAAGACATCCGCTTCGGCATCGAGCGCACTGAGATGGCGCGGAACTTCTGCAACAAGATCTGGAACGCGAGCCGGTTCGTGCTCATGAACCTGGGCGAGGACTTCACACCGCGCTCTGACGTGCCGGAACTGCTTCGCGATCAGGGATCGCTGGCCGAGCGCTGGATCCTGAGCCGCTACGCCCAGACGCTTCAGGCTTCCAACGAGGCACTGGAGAGATACGACATGGCGGAGGCGGCGCGCTCGCTCTACGACTTCTTCTGGTCCGAGTTCTGCGACTGGTTCGTAGAAGTGTGCAAGCCGCCACTGAAGGCAAGTGGCGAAGCCGCGCAGCGGGCGCGCCAGGTGCTCTGGTTCGTCCTGGAGGGGACGATTCGGGCTCTGCATCCGTTTATGCCATTCATCACAGAGGAAGTCTGGCGCCAGCTTCCCGGACACGAGGAGTCGCTCATGGTTGCGGCATGGCCGCGAGCGGACTCTCGCTGGCGAGATGAGGAGATCGAGCGCGAGTTCGAGGCGCTAGAGCAAGTTGTGGTGGCTGCGCGAAAGCTCCGGGCCGACCAGGGAATCCCCGCCGTGCAGCGCGCGAGCATCCACATCGGCACTGCTGCCGAGCCTATTCGACGCGTCCTCAGAGAACACGAGGACGCCGTTCTGCTGTTGGCACACGGCACCAGGCTCGACATCTCGGAGGACAGCGACTCCAGGCCTGGTATGGCCGAACTCGTTCACTGCCTGGGACAGCCCGTGATCGTTGCCATCGAAAGGGACGCCAGCCGGGCCGAACTCGAGCAGCAGCGTGTGCGGCTGCAGCGCGAACTCGACCGAGTCGAGCAGGAATCCAGGAATCTCGCGAAAAAGCTTGAGAACACTCAGTTCATGGAACGTGCGCCAGCAGAGGTGCGTGAGCGAACTGGAGCGCGCCACCGGGCTGCAAGTGAGCGAATCCAAGCGCTGAGGGCGCAGCTGTCAGACATCCAGACCTCGCTAAGGGAATGACCTGAGACGCAACAGTCTGTGGTTTGGCGCAAGCGGAACATGGGAAGAACCCAGGTAGAGAGGCGAGACGGCAGTCAAGGGCGAGACCAGTGAGCGACTTGGCCTTCGACCGCTATATGACGTACCTGACCGCGATCATCTACTGGACGCTTGCGGTGTGCTGGCTTGCGATCATCGTCTTCTATCTCAGGCAGTACATCAGGTTCAAGCGGATATATCCCCTTCTCACCACTCTGCTCATCGTGCTGTTCGTCGACGGCACGCGCACGCTGATCGAAAGCGTCTACTTCGGCGCCCGACACACGGCGAAAGCGGGATGGCTCCCGGCCCACGTCTACGACATTCTGGATCAGTCATACTATGTTGCGATTCCCAAAACGATCAACCTGGTCGCCGCTCTGATCATTATCCTCGTGATCGTCCGGAACTGGTTCCGCAACCTCGAGGAAGAGCAGCACCGAAGGAGAAGCGCGGAGCAGTTTCGGGCCGAGCTGCTGTCGCTCGCTTCTCACGAGCTACGCGCGCCGCTGACTTCGATCCGGGGCTATGCCAACACGCTCGTGCGGGAGTACGGCAAGCTGGGCGAGGCCACCCAGAGAGAGTTCCTGGAGGGCATCGCGACAGAGTCCGAGCGGCTCAGCCACCTCGTGTCCGACCTGCTCGACATGAGCCAGATTGAGGAAGGGAGACTTCGGGTCGATCTGCGCGCAGTTTCGCCGCAGCGCCTCTGCGAGGAAGCAGTGGGAACGGCGAGCCACCCGGACACGAGCCACCACCTCAGAGTGGCCGTCGAGCCCGATCTCCCCGATGTCGTTGCTGATCCGAGTCGTATCCATCAGGCTCTGTCGAACCTCATCAGCAACGCGGTGAAATTCTCCGCCGAGCACAGCGAGATAACGGTTGGGGCGCGGCGCAGGAACGACCACGTGGAGTTCTACGTGACGGACAGTGGAATCGGCATCCCGCGCGACGAGCAGCGAAAGCTCTTCACGAGGTTCCACAGGGCGGCCAACGCCCATGGGACGGAAGCGCCCGGGGCCGGGCTTGGGCTCTATATCACCAGGGGCATTGTGCAGGCGCACGGCGGCAAGATCGGCGTCGAGAGCGAGCTCGGGCGCGGGAGCACCTTCCATTTCACTCTCCCGACTGTCGAGGGGCGGGTGCGGGCCGAGGGGGTCGCTTCTGGGAGCGCGCCCCGCGGGTCGAGGGAGGGCCAGGCCGGGGGTCAGGCACAGGCATGAGCGCAGGCCGAGCGGTCGCGCTCACTCCCGGGGGATGCTCTCCGCTGCCGATCAGTCCGGAGTCACAGCCGGCTCGCCGGCGACCGACTCAGCAAGCTCGCAGGCTTCCTTGACGGCGCGCGCAGGCCCCTCTACCGCGAGAGTGACGGCGCCTTCAGAGCCGCCGACGCCGCCGGAGGCGATGTGCCAGGCTTGCACCCCGCACAGCATCTCGAACGCCTCCAATTCACTCACAACCTGGGCGTTCGTCAGGACGGCCATCCCTACCGGCAGGCCGTCAGCGTAGCCGCTCGTCGCGATTCCGCAGTGTCGAGCGGACTCGATCACATCGGGCACGAGCTTCTCGAGGCCGATCGGCGCGACCAGGTGTGCCCCCCGGGCGGCGACGATCCCAAGCATCTGTCCCACGGTGCCTCCCACGTCGCTCCCAAGCAGCACGCCCACATTCCCATCCGGGTCGAGAGCATTGCCCCCCTTGATGAAGACGTCGCCGCGCCCGAACTCGCGCAGCAGCTCGACCCAGTCGCCATCGAACGGGGTCCCCGCCTTCAGCGCGATCGGCGGCAGTCGCGTTGCGTCATCGGTGACGCCAAGCCGCCCATCGGCGATAATCCCAGCCGCGTAGCGCCACCTCGGAGTGGCGTGCCCGAGCACCTCTTCCACCACACAGGCATTGGTCGTGCCGTGACCGATGACGACCCTTCCCGCTTCGAGGGCGGTCTCGAGGATCGGCATCCGGGCCACGGCGCGAGCAATGATTCGTTTCGATTCCGACGGAGTCAACACCAGAAAGGCTCTAACTGACCCATCCACGACCACAAGACCTCCCTTTACGGCGCCGGCCGCCTCCACATGGTGAAGGAGCGGCCGCGTATTCTCGGCCGCTCCTTCGAATGCTGTTCGACTGACGCACTGGCGCTTCTGGCAGTATCACGCACCCCCGCTTCGGCTGGCGGCGCCGGAGCGTATTCGTGCCCGGAGAAAGAATGCGTCGTCTGCGATCAGCGACAGCTAGGGGCCGCCTCAGCGGCCGCCGCGCCCGGCACGTTCGCCGCTGGTCTCCGCACGTCCGCCGCCACCGCCGCCACCGCGACGGCCGCGGCCTCCCCCGGCCGGCCTGCCGGTCTCCGGATCGATGATGCCGACGCCAGGCACAAACTGCGTCCTCTTCTGCCTCGACACCCTGTGGAACACGAAGACAACGATGATGACCACGATTACGATCAGAGCTATCGCAACCGCGGGGCTCACTGTCTTCTTCACGCGATGTCACCTCCCTTGAGCAGGCGGCAGTCTCTACACTGCCGCGCCGCTAGCGCTGCTCCGCCTAGTTGGACACGAGCCGACGCCTTTCCTGCCGCCCCTGTACGCGTCGGTAGGCTACCCCGTCAGCGGCCTCTCGCTTCGCCGAGAGCCGCCCGCTGTGCGCATGACGCCGTGGGCGAACCACGGCCCCGCACGCGGCTCTTGGCCTACACGCGGCGGACTATAGCATGCGCACAGACGGGTGTCAAGCCCTTGGCCCAACGGCGGAGCACGACAGAATGGTCGCACGCGATCCCACCGGTCTGTCATCCTTCCGCGGGCGTCTCCAGTAAGGCCGAGGTCTCATCCTCCTCCGTGGGAGGCATCCCAAGAGCCCGACGCGAGATGCGCCGCCGCGCCGCGAGCACAGACAAATGGGACAGCAGCAGGCAGATCGTCGACTCGGCCCCGCGGTTCTGGTTGGCGCCGTGTTCGGTCAGGCCGTCGAAGCATCCCCCCGTTTCAGAATCATACAGCGGAACGCCCTGGCAGTTCCTCCCGAGGAACCACTCCTGGGCCAGCCAAGCGCGCCTGAGATAGGTGCCTTCCGACGTTGCGTCGAAGCCGGCGAGGGCGGCCTCCACCATGGCGCAGGCGTCAATTGGCTGTTGGTCGTACAGCGGCGGCTCGTCAGCGTCTTGTCGATACCAGCCGTGATTCCCCACGAGTCTCAACGAGTCGCCGTCGAATGTCCGCTCTGACAGGAAGGCCATCGTGCGAGTCGCCACCTCCGCGTACTCCTCGTCCTTCGTCATCTGGTAGGCGCGGAACAGCGACTCCGGGAGCTTGGCGTTGGCGTAGGTCATCTCGGGAAGGAGCCAGTCCCATCCAGGCTGGCTGTGCTCGTTGTAGCGGGCGGTCAGATAGTCAGCGAGAGGGCGAGTGAGCTCCAGGACGCGGTCCTGCTCGCCTGGCCGCGCCTGAAGCCACCGGTGTAGTGCTGTTATGCAGAAGGCCTTGCCGCGCGGATGCTCGAGGCGGGGGACCCAGGGGAGCGCTTCATGCACCATCCGTTCAGCTGGTCCCACCAAACCGGGCTCCGGCGGCGCGAGGAGGACCCAGCACAGCGACCACAACGCGCGGCCGAAGCAGTCCTCAGAGCCAACCTCGTCGAGCGGCCTGCGATCGAAGCCGATGAAGTTGTGGAATCTCCCGTCCGGCCGATGCGCGAACAGGAGAAAAGCCAGATACCGAGTTGCCAGCGAGCGGCTCAGGTCATCGCCGTGCATGCGGTAGTGCTGGACGGCCACGACCAGAGCGCGCGCGTTATCGTCGGTCGTGTATCCCGACCGGTAGTCCGGGATCGAGTAGCTAGCGTGTTGTACGATGCCGAAGCAGTCCGTCAGCCGCTGCAAGTGATCCAGCGGGAGGGGCTGGTCTGCTGCGCTCGGTCGCATGGCGGACGATCCCTTCGATGGGGCTGTGCAGCGTCAACTTGAGCTGAGCGCTGACCCGCTTCGGGACGAGCGAGCGCTCCCGGATGACCTCGTCAAACAGCCGCAGATAGCGAGCGCCGACTGCCGGCCACGCCATCTGCTGGCCATAGATGCGGCCGCGTCGCTGCAGACCTATCTGCAGGTCTGGATTGCCCAGAACACTGTTGACTGCGCGCGCGATGGCGTCCGATGAGCGGAACTCTACGAGTACGCCCCGGCCGGCTCCCAGCAGGAACTTCGCATACAGGTATGGCGTGGCGACTACGGCCGTGCCGGCCGCAAGCGCATAGGCCAACGTGCCGCTCGTGATCTGACTGGGATCCAGGTAGGGCGTGATGTAGACGTCAGTTGCGGCCAGGCACCGTACGATCTCAGACTTGCTGACGTAGCGATTGACGAACCGCACCGAATCGCCCAGCCCAAGGCCCGCTACGAGCGCCAACAGCTCCTCTCGGTAGCGCTCCTTCTCCACGCGCTGAACGCCCGGATGCGTCTGCCCAACTACCAAGTAGCAGACGTCGGGGTGGCGTCTGAGCACCTCCGGCAGAGCGGAGATCGCATATTCCAGGCCCTTGCCGCGCGCGACGAGGCCGAACGTAGACAGCACTCTTCGGCCGGAGAGGCCGAGCTTCTCCTTGGCATGTTCCCGCGTCTCAAGGGAAGGCGGAAGCACGCCGTGATGGATCAACGAGACCTTGGCCCGCTCGACGCCATAGTCCCGCTCCAGAATATCGACGGCGAAACCGTTCATCACGACCAGCCGGTCCGACTGGCTCGCGACTCGCCTGAGGTTCCGCCGTATGACGGCCTCGGGCTGGGGTAGCACGGTGTGCAGCGTAGTGACGACAGGCCTGTTCAGCCTCTCCAGGAAGCGGAACAGTCCCCCCGCCTCGGCACCGCCGAATATCCCGAACTCGTGCTGGATGCTGACAACGTCGGCCCTGGACTCATTGATGTAGGAGGCGGCGGCTTCGTACTCCTCGTCAATCATCTCATCCACTACGGCCGCAACTGGCCAGGAGTACTCGCGTGCGCCGACGGCCGCCTCCATGCCAAAGACCATCGGCTCCCCGGCCCGCTCTCCCAGCAGCGTCGAAGTGACGAGGTCCTCGCAGAACGTCGCGATGCCGCACTCTCGGGGCGGGTAGGTGCTCAGGTAGGCCACGCGGACCGCCGCCTCATCGTCCGGTCGCCGAGTATGACCTTCTTCTCTGTCCAGATATGCGAGCATGCTCTTGACTTCTTAGCCCCGAACCATCGGGGCCTGGCACGTGATCAGCCAGAGGGCAGCAGTCACCTCGACTGTGGTTACGGGAAATGGCGGCTCGCGCGCCGGGCGCGCCAGCGCCATGCGGTGCTCTGCTTGCCTCTGGTCATGTTCCCCCCCAGCTCTCCGGTCCATCGACTGCGCCCGCGAGGGACGTCAAAGAACTGCTGCTCGCCCTGTCACGCGCTGCAGCAAGGTCTAGCTACACGCCTGACGAAGATGGCCGCCCCGCGCTCGCCGTGTCATTGTACATCGGCACGACGACCGGCTGTGTGCCAACGTGGCACAACCGCGTGTGCTCGGAGAGATACTCAGGAAGTCGACGGCAGAGGTTGCACGTGCTATCGGCCACCCCTGCCGACCACACGCTATCGCTGTTGATTTTGGCACAAGCACGCCTCCTCTGCAAAGGCTGGTTCTGTCAGACACTGACGTGCAGAGGGCCGGATCGTACGGAAATGTCGTGGGAGTCTCCCCCTGGTTGGCGGAACAAGGCCCAGGGGCGCTCTGGGGCGAAGGGGCGCTTCGCAGCGTGCCCCCCAGACGGTGTGGCGAGGCCGAGTTCCGTCGACTCGGGCACGGGGTACAATTCACTGGGAATGCGTTCTTGGGCTGAGAGTGCCAGGAATGGCATTCTTGTCTTAGCTTCACGAGCATCAACCAGAGGAGAAGAGGTGGCTGGGACGCCAGCCGCAGAGACGAGCGATGTCAGAAGCACCGATTGTCATTATCAGCAGCTACCCACCGAGGCTTTGCGGGATTGCCACCTTCGCGGAGGAGGCGCGGGAGTTCATCCAGGAGCGGCACCCAGAGCGTGAGGTGCTGGTCATCTCCCACACCGACGGCGCGGGAGCGGGGGTCATGCCCTTGATGGATATGTCCCGACCCGATTGGTGGAAACCTGTCGCCGAGAAGGTGGCGGAGCTGAAGCCTTATGCCGTCCACATCGAGCACGAATACGGCCTGTATGAAT
This sequence comes from Candidatus Hebobacterum abditum, assembly GCA_029821875.1. GTDB lineage: Bacteria > Armatimonadota > Hebobacteria > Hebobacterales > Hebobacteraceae > Hebobacterum > Hebobacterum abditum. Next base: position 72,693 of record JALGXW010000003.1, read on the forward strand.
ACCGCGATGCAGAGGGGAAGGGAGACAACAACCGCGGCTTTCGAGAGCTTCTGACGGCGCTCAAGCCCCATCCGGTCGTAGTTGAGCCCCATACGATTCATGGGAGGCTCTGCGAACACGAAGTCGACTTCGTGCGATACACGACCGAACTGGCAGACGTCGTTCTGTTCAAATGCCACTACCAGAAGTGGCGGCTGCAGTGGAACCTAGGCGCCCGCGGACTGGTCACGCCGACGAATGTGATGGTCGTCCCACACGGTGCCCGCCCCGACCGACGCTGGTCGCCGGAGGATGTCGTTCAGCTGAAGAAGGAACTCGGGTTGCCGGAGCTTCCATACCTCGGGGAGCACCTCGTGGGCTTGGTCGGCTGGATACAGCGGAACAAGCGCTGGGACATACTCACGTCGATGTGGGAAGAGATTGCAGGCGATATCGAGAGCCGCAGCGGCGCCTCTTGGGACCTCCTCGCTGCCGGAGAGATGCGCGACCCGGCCGACCGAGACGCTTTCCTGAGGTATCGCGGCGACGTGGAGTTGCTGGCGAGGAGGGGGCTGGCCCACTTCTACGAGTTCGTCCCCCGGGGCGACCTGTATTACAAGGTGATGGCGTGCTGCGACTTCGTGGTCTTGCCGACGATCGATGAGACGCAGTCCGGCACGCTTGCCCGCATCATCGCTCTCAACAAGCCATTCGTGACCACGGCTCCCATGGAAGGTCTCACCGCCCAGGCTCTGGAGAGCAGAGGAGGATTGCTCTTCAGCAACAAGCAGATGCTCCGCGACAATGTGGTCCGCCTTGCGTGTGATGAAGACCTCCGGATGGAACTTGGCAACAATCTCGAGAAGTATCTCGACACGGTTGTGTCGTGGCGCGTCGTGGCCGCCCAGTACGACGAGGCCTATGAGCTGGCACGACACTCCGCCCGCACCGGCAAGAAGGTCGTGTTGCCTCCTGAGTTCTGAGCGCGACATCACGCCCCTCGCCCCACTACGGCTCGCCGCCGCTGGCAGTTTGCAGCCAGCGCCAGTGAGTCCCGACGGCCCGCCCTCTCCCGACCCCTGAAGGAGCCGAGCGGCAACCGAACGGCCAGCAGGAAGGTTCCTCCCCTGACTCGGTGGAAGCGCGAAGTGCTGCAGACTGATCCCGCGATGAGCTGAGGAAGGATACTCCTATGCAGTGGCCGAGCGTAAGTGAGGATAGGCACCCGCAATGTGACGTACTGGTGGCCGGCGGAGGAATGGCCGGCATTGCTGCCGCAGTCGCGGCCGCCCGCCAAGGAGCCAAGACTGCACTCGTCGAGAAGGCCGGCTGGCTTGGGGGGATGGGGATTACGGGCGCGACGGCCCTGCACAATTTCTACAACATCTACGGCGCCCACCCCGGGGCAGAGCGTATGCGCGTGGTGGGCGGCATCGGGCAGGAACTCGTGGACCGCGTCCAGCAGCTCGGGGGCGGCATGGGTCACGTTCCTCTCGAGCGCGGAGGGGAGTTCGTAAGCATGGCGACCATAGTCGAACCGGAGACCTTCAAGCTGGCCGCTTTCCAGCTCTGCCTGGAGGCAGGGGTCTCTCTGCTCCTGCATACGGTCGTCGATGAGGTGCGAGCCGCCGACGGACACGTCGAGGGCGCGGTCGTGTGGAACAAGGCGGGGCGCAGCCTGATGCGGGCGGCCCAATACGTCGACTGCACGGGCGACGGTGATCTCGCCGCTTACGCGGGCGCGGACTGCGAGCACTTCGGGCCGGATGACCCCGGAGCGTACCACGCCGGCTTCACCTTCAGGCTGTGTAATATCGACTTGCAGGCGCTGGAGGCGGATCTGGAACGTCATGGGCTTGTCTGGCACGTTGCCCACGCGGTGAAGCCGGGCATGCAGCAGCCCGACCTCGTGCGCATCGGCATCAACACAGAGAAGATGGGAGAGGTCTACGGCGAGCCGGCGCCCTGGTACTTCTTCGCAACGTCGGTGCGCCCCCGCGAGTTCACCTACGTCAACTGCATCAACCACGGCCCAAACGACGGCCTGGACCCAGACGCCCTCACGAAGGCCGAGGTGGAGCTCAGAGGCAAGATGCTTGGGATCGCCGACCTGTTCCGTAGGAACGTGGCGGGCTGTAAGGAGTGCTACGTCGCCGGGCCGGCCCCCTCCGCGGGCCAGCGCCGGGCGCGCGCGGTCAGATGCGACTACGATGTCACGCAGGATGATTGCACGGAAGGCCGCAACTTCGCAGACAAGGTCGGCTGTTTCTCCTTCATCGACAACAACCGCTATCTGGTGCGCGATGCGGGAGCATACGACATTCCTTACAGGGCCTTGCTCCCCAAGCAGCTTGACAATGTTCTCGCAGCCGGCCGAATGATGAGCGTGGAGCTCGTCGCCCACAACAGCACGCGGAACACGGCCTGCTGTCTGGTGTGCGGCCAGGCCGCTGGAACCGCGGCCGCGTTGGCCTCGCGTCAACGCAGAGCCCCCCGCGAACTGGAGATCGGCGAACTGCAGGCTTCGCTGCGGAAGGATGGAGCGCTGCTGGAGCCCGTCGCCGATCCGGTGAGCGAAGGGCACTCCTAGCGACGCACAGGGTCGTTGACGAGCACTTCTGTCACGCGCGCGCGACAGGGCATGAGGCCCGCCTTCGGTAGAATGCCCTTGGGGTCTAGGGCCTCCTGCCCAGGCTCCAGGCGCATGACAAGTGGAGGCAGCCATGGCCAGGCTGAGTGCAGGCGAGAGAGCGCCCACGTTCTCCCTCATCGACCAGAACGGGAAGAAGGTTAAGCTGGCGGACTTCAAAGGCCAGAAGCTGCTTGTCTACTTCTATCCGAAGGCCGGCACGTCGGGGTGCACGAAGCAGGCATGCGGCGTGAGGGATCACCGCGAGGACCTGGCAGCCCTGGGTGCGGCCGTGGTGGGAATCAGCCCGGACGAGCCCCAGCAGCAGAAGAAGTTCGACGAGAAGTACGGGCTGGGATTCCCGCTCCTATCCGACGCCGACCATAGGGTGGCCGCGGCCTGGGGCGCGTGGGGAGAGAAGTCCATGTACGGCCGGAGGTATGAGGGCATAGTGCGATCGTCCTTCCTGGTCGATGAGCGCGGGAAGATCATGCACGCGTGGTACAACGTGCGGCCTGCCGACACAGCGCCCAAGGCGCGGGAGGCGCTGTCGAGCGACTGAGAGCTGGAGCAACAGCAAGGCGCGGCAGCAGATCAGATGCTGCCGCGCGAGACAAGCGCGATTACCGACCAGGCCCCACCATTGAGCATATCGCCAACTATCAACCCAATGGCGAGTGGAACTGTCTGCCGGTAGAGCCGCAGGCCGCCATAGCGGATCACCAGTGCCTTCGCAGCCCACCCGATGAAGAACGGCATGTAGTACCAGTGCAACCCCCAGCACATGGCCGCCATGTAGCCTATCGGGTGGAAGGGCCACCACCAGAATCGCAGCCTCATGACGCCCAGGAACACGGCGACGGCCGCGCCTGCCAGTATCGCCGCGAGTCCATTGTAGTCGGTCTTCGAGGGGTTCGTGAGCGGGCCGAGTATGCGGTTCCCGTCATTGATACTCTGGTGGCCCAGCCAGCCGCTGGTCCCTGACTTCAGTCCAAAGAAGCCGTACTCGTAGATGCCATGCAGAAAGAAGAACAGGCCGATGCCAAGGGCGAGCAAGAAGCCAAGCACCAGCGCGCCTGTCAGGCGGCGTGCGTTGATGCCGGCCGCATCTGCGATCTTGAAGGTCTCGAGAGCATTGCCAGTGACAACTTCGTAAGAGTATCCGAACCCCGGGAAGAAGGACCAGCGAGTCGAGATCATCGCAATCAGCTCGCGGGTTCTGAAGACCGCGGTCCCGAAGGGCACCACAACTGCATTCTGGATCTCGAGGGGGAAAGGCAGGAATCCCAGTCCGGTCTCCGCCCGGAGCCTGGCCCACATCATGTAGTAGCCCACGAGCAAGGCCATCAGCACGAGGCCAACCACAAGCCGACAACCCGCAGCCCAGCAGAAGTAGACCAGTCCGGCGAACGATGCCGCCAGACCGATGAGAGCCAGGCGATAGGACAGCGGCTCGTCGACATCGGCGCCGCGCGGGCGGCCGGAGAGCGCCATTCTGGCCGCTCTGACCAGGTGTCGCCGGCCGATCCAGAGCACCCAGATCCCCAACGCCAGCACAGCGCCGCCGCCCTGGTAGCGCGGAGCCGGAAAGGTGCTGTCGAACCATTCCTCGGGGCGCTGAGGCTCGGCGCCGGCCATAATCGCGGCGACGGTGAGGCCAATATCGGCCAGCCAGAAGAACCAGGCGGAAAAGGAAAGCTCCTTCGGTATCAGATAGGCGATGGCGATCATCCACGGAGGTAGATATAGAGTGAACTCGCCGAGACCCGCAAGCGGCCCGACGCGCTGCCACTGCATGATGGCGACCGGGCCGAGGGGGATGGCCGGGACAGACGGCACCCTCTGCGAGAGCCCGTTCACGAAGTTGATTCCAAAAGAAGCGACGACGCCGATCCAGAATGCCCACTGCACCGGCAGCCGACCTGCGCGCCCCTCTCGGTTCGTCTCTGGCTCACGGACCAGCTCGAGCGGCACCTGAGCCAGCGGGAAGCTCAGTCGCTCATTTGTGACCCACTGACGCTGGAGCAGCGCGATGACGCAGAGGCTCGCGACAAAGAGGCACACAGTGAAGAACCCCCACGCGGCCAGTGGCGTCCACCAGAGAGACCAGGGGACGGCGGCGCGACCCTCGAAGAACCCCTCGGCCGCGGCCATTTCGGTGGGAGCGAACCAAGTCGGGACCTGATCGAGGAAGGCGGTCTGCCAGATCAGATTCGCTCGCGCCATGTAGTAGTAGGCGATGCTCTTCACGAGCATCCAGCCCATTATGCTGTGGCTCGCAACAGGACCCCCGACGAGCAGAATCGAGTAGATGACGAGGAGCTCGTTGCGGGTGAAGCCCCAGTTCCGGAACAGCGGTGTGCTCATGAGGGCCGCGAGGACGAACAGCACGACCACAGGCGCCATCGCCGGAATGCCCACGAAGAATGAGGCCTTGTTCCACGCTACATCGACGTAGAAGGCAGCCGGCACAAGCGCCACGAGCAGAGCGAAGCCGACAAGCATGGCTCGCCACGTGGCGCCACCGGCCTTCCGAGCGTCTCGCATATGTGTGCCTCGAGATGTTCCACCAGTATTCCGGCCCTTCCCCGTGGGTCCCTACCATGATCCGCCATCGCTTGGCACTGTCTTCCTGACGGCGCCAGGCCGTCACAAGCCTATCTAGCGAACTTGCGCCTAGACGCTTTCGGGACGAGTGTGCGGGACCGTCCAACGGCCTGAACTCTTCTCACTGTGAGGCGGCGCGCCCAAGAGGGGCGCGCCGCCTCTCTTACAGAATACTGTAGTTCGCCGACCTGAGGCGCGGGCGGTGTCGCCTAGCGAGGGGCGCGGCCTCTCGCACATATCCCGCGCTGACGAGGACGGACAGGGCAGCCACACCGGGGGAGACTATGGGAGAGTGCTACCATGGCAGACAAGCTTTCTTGGGGGGTAATCGGCGCCGGCAGGATTGCCGGAGTCTTCGCGGAGGGAGTCACCGGATCTGACTTCGGCGCGCTGGCCGTGGTCGCCGACATCAGCGTTGAGCGCGCCGGTGACTTCGCTGCGCGATTCAACATCCCCGCTCACTACGCCGACGCTCATGAGCTGCTTCAGGATGAGCGCGTGGAGGCAGTGTACGTCTCCACGCCGCATCCGTTCCACGCCGAATGGGCGGTCAAAGCGGCCCAGGCCGAGAAGCACGTACTCGTCGAGAAGCCCATGGGCCTCAACCACGCCGAGGCCATGGCGGTGGTGGAGGCGGCTCACGCGAACGACGTCTTTCTCGCCGAGGGCTACATGTACCGATGCCATCCCCAGACCGCGCGCCTTGTGGAGATCATCCGTGACGGCGCGATCGGCGATGTCCGAGTGATCCAGGCGGATTTCGCCTTCGACTTCCCCTTCGATCCCGCGCATCGGCTGCTCAACCAGGCGCTCGGTGGCGGGGGCATTCTCGACGTCGGAGGCTATCCAGTATCCCTGGCGCGGCTTATCGCGGGCGTCGCCGCAGGCAAGGACTTCGACGAGCCAGTGGAGGTCAAGGCCGTGGGGCACATCGGTCCCGTCAGCCGTGTGGACGAGTACACAACGGCCTGCCTCAAGTTCGAGAGCGGAGTCGTCGCGCAGGTCGGGACGGGGGCCCAGGTCAACATGGAGAACGTCGCTCGCATCTACGGGTCCAAGGGCTGGATTCTGGTGCCGTCCCCCTGGATTCCCACCCAGTCGGGTGGGACGAGCACGATCGTGCTGCACAAACAGGGCTCGCCCGAACCCGAGGAGATCAGCGTGGAGGCGGAGGGAAGCCCATGGTCGATCGAGGCGAGAACCGTAGCCGCTCACATCTCCGACCGGCAGCTACCGCCGCCGGCCATGAGCTGGGATGATTCGCTGGGCAACATGACGGCGCTTGACATGTGGCGGGAGTCAATCGGGCTGGTCTATGACTCCGAGAAGCCAGGCGCCCAGACCCAACCCGTTAGCAGGCGACCGTTGGGCGGAAGTTCGAGCAGCAAGATGAGGTACGGCCAGGTCGAAGGCGTCGGGAAGGACGTCTCGCGACTCATCATGGGCTGCGACAATCAGCGGACCATGCCACATGCCGCAGTGATGTTCGACGATTTCCTCGAGCGCGGCGGCAACTGCTTCGACACCGCGTACATCTACGGCGGAGGACACCAGGAGCGCCTCCTTGGCCACTGGATGAAGAACCGCGGCCTCCGGGAGAAGGTGGTGGTGATTGGCAAGGCCGCTCACACACCGCATTGTTATCCGCACTATCTCAGGCCCCAACTCGAGGAGAGCCTCGACCGGCTCCAGATCGACCACGTCGACATCTTTCTCGCCCATCGGGACAATGCTGACGTGCCGGTCGGCGAATTCGTCGACGCCTTCAACCAGCTCCTCAGAGACGGCCTCATCAGAAGCTACGGGGGATCGAATTGGTCGATAGAGCGCGTGCAGGCGGCCAACGAGTATGCCGCGTCGAACGGCCTCGTGCAGCTGGCCGCTGTCAGCAACAACTTCAGCCTGGCGCGCATGCTCGATCCTGTGTGGCCTGGGTGCGTGGCATCGTCCGACCCGGAGTCCCGTGAGTGGTTCAGGCGGACCCAACTGCCGTTGCTGGCCTGGTCCAGCCAAGCGCGCGGGTTCTTCGCCGAGCGCGCCAGCCCAGACGATCGCTCCGACCCCGAACTCGTGCGCTGCTGGTATTCGGAGGAAAACTTCCTCCGCCAGCAGAGGGCACGCGAGCTGGCGGACAAGCTGGGCGTCCTCCCGATAAACATCGCCCTCGCATATGTCCTGGCACAGCCCTTCCCGACATTTGCGCTCATCGGGCCCCGCGCCCTCGCCGAAACGCGCACAGCCGTGGCTGGCCTCGACGTGACGCTCTCTCCCCGGCAGCTTCTCTGGCTCGACCTCGAGGGCTGAGTCGGGTGCCGGCGGCCCCGCAGCGCGCCCGATTGCCCTGGCTAGCCAGGCAGGTCTGCGGAAAGCCTAAGCAGACCTTGACACCACCGACCTCTAGTGATACCTTCTCTGTGAATATCTTCACAGGAAGCGGAGAACGGTTCTGTCACCATTGTCCCCGTGAGCCCCGCATGGTGGCGCCACCGGGATCCTCTACCGCCTTTTAGAGGGAGCACAAGCGTACACAAGCCCGCCTAACTGTCGGCCCGGACTACACCTGGATGTGACTCAGATCCGTGACTCAGTCTCTCCAGTATAGGTCGATTGTGAGGGTGTTCACAATTCCCTCTCCACAGGGCTCGTGGTCACTCGAGCCGAGGAGAGGAACTCGTGGCCGCCAGTTGGCCCGCGTCGTGACGCTTCATGCGTGCGATGAGCGCGCCGACGACTGCTTGCATCGGGCGCTCGGCTCGGATGTCGGGGACCTCTACTGCACAAGCATGCCCGAGTCACAGGGGAGGGCAAGATGGGAGAACGGACTCCGCGGAAGATACTGATCGTCCAGGATGACATCGAGACCGTCGAGGCCGTTAAGCTCGTGCTCGAAAAGAACGGCTATGATGTCGCCGCGGCCCCGAACGCGGAGGACGGGATGAAGCAGCTCAGGGCCGAGCGCCCCGATCTCGTCCTCCTCGATGTGATGATGCCGGCCGGGACGGAGGGGTTCCATTTCGTGTGGGCGCTCCGGAAGGACGCGGAGCCGGAGTGCCGCGACATGCCCATTATCGTGCTCACGACCATCCACGAGAGCAGTCCCTTGCGGCTCTACGCGGATCGGACCGACGGCGCGTACGGCCCGTACGAGTACCTCCCCGTACAGGCGTTCTTCGACAAGCCTGTCGACATGCCTAAGCTGCTGGGCAAGATCGAACAGTTGCTGGCCGAAAAGGAAGGCGCAGGGCCGACATAGCCCTGCGCCCATCTTGGATTGACGGACTACCCGTGGCGGGAGCGCGCTGCAGTCGTGTTTTCGGGCTCTGCCTAGCGTCCCAATCGCAGCACGTAGCTCGAGCGCGCGTCCCGGAGGGTCACCCCCTCCTGAGCGATCTGATGGACGCGCAGCCGGTTGTCGAGCCAGTCGCCCTCACGCACAATGTAGTGCTCCTCGCCCACTCGAAGCACCGCCGTCGACGGATTGCCGATGATGACGCCTGTCAGATGCAGGTTTGAACTGTGGTAGCCGAGCCCGTCTGGCGGAGGTGGCAGGATTGGCTCTTGATCCGGTTTGCTGCTTTGCGACGGCCTGGGTGCACTGCTGCGCGGCGGAATGATGGGACGGAAGGGGTCGTCTTTTGGCGGCTCGACCGGCGCCACCAGTGCGGCGAGCCGCAGGGAAGGCGACATGGCCGATTGGCCCCCCCGCTGCACCAGCTGGGCCGCCTGGGTCGCAGCCTGGCGTCGGGTCTCCGCGGCTGCCTCCTTCGCCTCCTCCCGTCTTGAGAGAACACCGAAGTATATCCCAATGAAGGCCCAGATGCCGATCAGTACGAGGAACAGCACGATGACCTTGGGCTTGTCCTTCTTGTCGTATTTCACCCTCGACCTCCCTCGCCAGTCTGCCCGCGGCCGCCGCTGGAGGCGACCTCTCGGGCAGGCTCAGCGTCCTGCTTGCCAGATGGGGCAGGCTGGCCCGGGTTCTTGACCAGATAGAGGTCTATGGTGATGTTGCCGTTCACCCGGGGATAGCCGTCCCGCGTATCTGCTGCGATCTCAACCCGTTCGACGGTGAGCAAACGCTTGTAGGTTTCCAGCTTCCGCAGCAGATGGAAAGAAGACAGGAATGTACCAGAGTAGTTCACCGTGTGGGGAACCTTCTGTATGACGGGCCGGGGGACGTTGGGATCCTGGTCTGCATCCTGTTTCTGACCCTGCGGGCTCCTCGGAACAGCGGACCGAGCTGTGTCGGCGCGGCGCACCACGTTCAGCGTGTTGGTGGTTTCCGAGCAGAAGTCGATCAGGTCGCTCAGGAACAGCTGTTCCTCGTCGGCGCCCAGGATGCCGAACTTCTCGTAGCGAGACTCGCCGGGCCCCGGAGCACCCGCGATGCCGGCGTTCTCGATCTCCTTCCGCATATCGGCCAGGTGCTTGCTGGCGTCAGTCAGATCCTGATCGACGCGATCCAGGCGGCCGATCCGCGGCGAGACCAGAACGAGGAAGCACAGCAGGCCGCACACGAAGATGGTGCAGACAGTGGCAAGCTGCGCGTAGCGCTTCATGCGGTCGTGCGGGGTCATTGGGTCACCTCCTGCACCTCAGACGCACGGGCGAATGCAGCCATCGGAGGCGGCTGTATTCCCCGCAGCAGAGCGCCGTTGATCTGATAGCGGATCACAGTTGACCCGCGCGAGTAGACATCGTCCTTGGTCAGTGAGCCAAGGCGCACGTTACTCAGATAGGGAGAGCTGCCGAGACGCTCGATGGCATCAGGGATGGTCTCCCGGTTTGTCGAGAGGCCCGTCAGCGTCAGTCTGGAGCTGTCCGGCGAGGCCATCCTGATCAGCCACATGTCCCGCGGAAGCCGGTCGGATACGTCGACGAGTATCTGAGACCAGCGCACGGCTCTCTCGCGGGCGAGACGCGCGGTCTGCCGCTCTACCTCGCTGTACAATGCCAGCTCGGTCGCCTTGGCGGCACGCAGGGCGTCCAGCTCTGGCTGCAATCTGACGATCTCCCTCTCTGTCGCGCCGAGCTGTGTCTCCTTCTTCCTGATCTTGCCGCCGAGCGACGAGGCCCAGAGCAGGGCGATCGCCACCAGTACGACGACGGCCGCGGCAGCGACCTTGATGTAGGGTCGTGCCGGCCGCCACATCGTGCTCGAGGGCGGGATCAGGTTTATCGGGAACAGAACGTCAGCTTCCCGAAGGGCGGAGAGAGAGCTTCCCCTGATAAGCGCCAGTGTGAGGCTGCGCGTATCGCCGGCCGCCTGCGAGTCCACCTCCGCCGGGAGGCGGATCCCCTCATCCGGCCGGCCCAGCTGGACGGGGAGCTGGAGCTGCTCGGCAAGGTGGGAGGCAATGAGGTCCGCTCTCGGGTGGTCGGCCGCTAGAATGACTCGCTGCACGGCCGACCGCGGGAATTGGTTCTGGAAGAACCGGAAGCAGTGCGTCAGCTCGGAGTAGAGCTGTGGCGGCGGCGTGAAGGGATCATGCTCTTGGGCGGGCGGAGTCATCCAGTCGCCCTGGTCGGTCTGCTCCGGCAGCCCGGCGTTGGCGGTGTAGCAGAGACGAAGGACTCCGCCGTCAAACACCATGACGTCGGTCTTTGCCTCCCCCACCACGGCCAGCGCCACGACCCCGTCGGCGGAGATCTGCTCTCGATAGGCGTTGGCCGCCGTGACCGGAGCGGCCTCCACAGACAGCAACTCCAGGCCAGCGGCGCGAGCGCACTCCTGACACTGCTCGACGGTGGCCGAACGGGAGGCGGCCAGGAGCACATTTGACATGGGGTTTCCGTCTTCCTCGAACTCCTCGACCGTGGAGCAGTCTACGTTGATGCTGTGTTCGGCGAAGACGGCATAGCGCTCTGCAACGGAGCGGACCGCGCCCAGCATGTCCTCCCCTGGCATGGCCGGCAGCTTGATGAGCTGAGTGATCGCGGTCCCTTCGGACAGGACGACCACAGCGTCTCGGGCCGCCACTTGCTTCTGACTGAGGAAGGTGCCAATGGCGCGCCCGAGCGCCTCTCCATCGGCGAGCTGGCCGCCGTCAAACGCTCCGGAGGGTGCGTCGATATCCCCAAGGATGGAAACGCGAAGCTCCGCATCTGCGAAGTGCGCTTCGGCCAGCGTGATCTTGCTGGGGTCAAGCACTATTGCCAAGAACGGCGCTGTTTGCAGTGCCATTGCCTAACCTCTCGAACCTACTTATTGCGGAGACGTGCCGCCGACTGCAGCCGGGCCGAGTGCCGGCTCCGATCCAACTGCAGCAGGACCGTGACGCTGTGCGCTGCGTCATCGGTCGCCGCTGGCTGACCGTCTCGGTCGAAGTAGTCCAGCTGCAGCTCAGCAACGTCCGTCGCCAACGCGACACCGCCCGAGTAGGCGCCGGACGCGACGCCGCAGTAGCGATGGAGCGTGCCTTCATTCACCCAATACCGGCAGTTTCTGTCGTCTTGGTCTACGAACCAAATCCTGTTCGGCGATGCATCGACGACGCCGGACGCACCCCGCAGCCTCGAGATCATGTCGTCCATTGCGACCTGAGCCTTCCGGTTCACCTCTGTCTGCAGGCTCGTCGTGTTCTGGGTCTTGATGCCCGCCACGAAGATGCGGTGGACTCCTGCAAGCACCAGCAGCCCAACGAGGATAGCCACGAGCACCTCGGTCAGCGTGAAGGCGCCCGCCCTTCTCCCATGTCTTAGATTCCTCATTATGGGTCTTGCGTCCATGCCATCAAATGCCGGCCGGTGTGAAGTACGTCGTCAGAGTCGTGATCGGCCTCTCGGTACCGGCCTGGTAGACACTCACTGCCACCTTGTTCAGGCCAGAGCGGCTGTCGTCGTCGGGTCTGATCGTCTCGACCACCACCTCGACTTCGAAGAAGGAATCGCCCGCCTTGAGGTCAGCGGCCACGCGTGGCTCGCTGGACATGCTCGCGAAGTCGAAGTCCGAGCGTCGAGCCCCGGCCTTCACCTGCTCCATCTTGTCGCGGGCGATGCTCGTGGCGGCCGCTGTCAGGGTTGACTGACTCGTAGAGACGAGGGCCTGCGACAGCCCGATCACGACGGGCAGCAGAACGATCGCTACGAGGCTCAGCGCGACGAGGATCTCGACCAGCGTCAGGCCGTGACTCCCCCGCCACTTTGTCGTGAACCTTCGAGTCATATCACTTCTCGCGCCATGTCCGCGGCATCGGCTGCATTTCTCCGCGATCCGGCTCGCGGAACCACGGCGGGGGAGTCTCCCCCGGTTTGTACTCGCAGCCATCCAGATCGTATATCCCGTATCTGCTCAGGTAATTCCCACCCAAGCGGACGTTTGGTGAGACGATGCAGCCCTCGACGTTCGAGGCCTGGCCGGTGTAGCTGCTGCCGGCCCAGACGATGCCGGAGACGCGGAGACGATCGCGCAGGTCGTCCTGCCCGACGCCTTGATCTCGTACGACGAGGTCACGCCCAGCGATGATGGTGGGGTAGTAGACGCGTTCGTCGCACGGGTCCTCGGGGTTGGCGACCTCGGGCTCGATGGAGGCATTGGCAACGCCGTAGAAGGTGACGCTTCCGGTGGCAATGATGGTGCCCTTGATCTGGGCGCTGTTCTTGATCTGGACGTCGCCGTGGACGAAGTAGTTGCCCTCGTAAACCTCGAACTCGCTGCTCTTACCAAAGATCACTGTGAAGGGCTTGGTGCTGGAGTTGCACACGTAGGCGTCGGGATTGTCGAAGCCGTACCAGTCGGGCATGAAGAAGTTCTCGTCATATGCCGCATGCCCGTCGCTGGCATGGGAGATGTAGTCCAGCGCCGTGGAGGCGGACTCGCCGTACCAGTACATGTGCCGATCCGGGTCGTCCGCGGCGTAGACAGTGGTATCGGTGCAGGCCGGCAGTGTCGCCTGGTCCGGCCAGCGCGGGTCGGGCGTGCCATCGCCATCCGGGTCGCGGGGAATCTGCTCCTTCGTTACGGGGTCGCAGCTCAGGTCATGCTGCACCCAGTCGTGCCACTTGTCCCACATGGGGGATGGCAGCACCGCGCCGCCGGCGGGGCCATTAGGGTGATCCAGAAAGTCGTCTGGCTCTCCGACCGCCCCGTCGATCTCTACTTCGCCCGAGCCGCCTTTGACATCGGCGTATGGAGGATCCGCCATGCCAGGCTGGTCACTGTCGGAGTAGTAGACGTGATTCCAGGCCCAGTCGCCGTCAGTATCCAGCTGCACCTCGACCGTGCGGTCCAGGTTGTAGACCGTACCGGGGAGCGCGGTGTTGACGGCTGCTGTTGATGTCACGGTGACCCAGTCGTCCCGGAGGGGATCGGCCACCCACGTGACATGATAGGAGCCGGCCGCGCCGCCGTTCGCCAGCACACCTTCGTATGGTTGCGGAGGCGGGTTGTTGACTCCCTGAGCCCTCCAGTCGGCGATCATGGCGTTGACACCGGCCTCCGCCAGATACACGGCCTGCGTGTACTCATGTCTCGACCCCGCTAGGAGCCGGCCCGAGATGGCCATGGCCAAGATGGCCGTGATGAGAATGGCTATGACCAGGATGACCATCAGAGCTGCTATGAATGCGAAGCCGTTCTGTGGGCGGCGTTCCGATCGTATCAGCATCATCGCCTCACTCCTTTCGACACCGTGCCAAGACATCACAATGAGCTATGGCCCGAGTCTGGCACCGGGCAAGTGATGGCTATGCCCTCCGGGCTTGGGTCGGTGGCAGCGTCGTAGGAGTACTGGTAGTGATACGCGCCCTCATCGTCCAGAGGACAGCGGGGCTCTTCCAGGAAATACGCCGGATCCTGAAGGAACTGTTCGAAGGCGGCTTGGTCAGCTGGGTATGTGCGTTCCTGGGTAACCGCATCTCGGTTCTTCGTCCAGTAGATGTTGAGAGCCGAGTGGATGGCCCCCACATTGTCCTGGCACGCGAGTTCGTCCGCCGCGGCCTTCCCGCGATAGACCGACAGCGTGGCGATCAGCAACACGACGGCCGCAAGCAGGATGACACCCAGCAACTCGGGAAGGGTCCATCCCGATTCGCTGCCTGTGGCTGCGATCGCCTCTGTCTTTCGCTTCCTCGAAGCCGTCACCATCGCACATCCCATGCCTGCACGAAGTCAACGGTCCCCCACCGTCTTCCTCAGTGTCCTACTTGTGCTCGAAGGCCTTCTTCCAGACACCTTCGAAGTGGTCGGAGGTGTTCAGTATCACCCCCACCTGTGGGTTGTCCGGTGTCGGCGCGCCCCCGCTGCTCCCATCCTGGAGAATAGGTACCACCTCGTACGGCACGCCGAACGGGCACATCGGCACTTCGGTGAGAGGTGGAGTGACCACCCACGAAGGGGCCGTCGGCTCGCACATCTCCTCGATTGTTGTCGGCCACACGTCGTTGCGTGAGAAGAACACCTGAAACGCAGTGGAGGTAATCTCGATCTGCGCCTGACAGCCGCGGACTCTCGATCTGTAGACCGCGCTGAAGTAGCGCGGCAGTGCAATCAGCATCAGCGCCGCCAGGATGAGCAGGACCACGAGCAATTCCACGAACGTGAATCCACTGCCGCGGCGGAGAGTAGTGTTGCGTTGTCTGGACGGAGCTCTCACCATTGTTGCGGTGCTCCTCGGTTGGACGCCGAATTGTGGAACATCCTAGATGGACCATTCCGACGATGGACCGGTCGGGAGGCGAGGCGTAGGGCCTCGCCCCCCGACAGAAGACTGTCCTTACTCCAGGTGCGTGTCGGCTGTCTGCCACTGCGCGTTCGCCCAGTGCTCAGCCCAGCTTGACACGACACCAATCTGCGGGTTGAGCGGAGTGCCAGCGACGCCTATCGACCCATCGGCCAACACCGACAGCAGCACGTAGTCGTGAGTCACGGTCGCGGTGTCGAACGGGCAGATCGGCATCTCAGTCAACTGACCGCCCACGAGACCAGCCGGAGTCGTGGGCACGGGGACCGTGCTATCGGGCGGAAGCATGTCTTCGACTTCGACCGGCCACTCCTTGTTCTGCGCGAAGTAGGCCTGGACAGCGGTGTTGACGATCTTGAAGTTGGACTGGCACGCCCGCACGCGGCCTGAGTAGATCGCTGCGAAGTACCTCGGCAGCGCGATGGCGACCAACACCGAGATGATGATGATCACCACCAGCAACTCGACCATCGTGAAACCCCGCTTGGTTCGCAGTCTCCTCGTCATCTTCTCACCTCCTTTTCGAGCGGGTTGGTATTGCATAGGAGTGCCGGGCAGCACCCTACATAGCCAGAGTACAGTGCGGAATGCCCTCGGACAATCGCCCAAAAGTGGGACTTTTCGTCACACGAATAGCGTAGGCACTACGGGTGAGTGAGGCGTGCGTGCCGGGGGCCTCCGAGGGCCCAGCAGGGCTACGGCCCCGCTGTGGCGCCCGGCCCCTGCTTGAGCAGTGCCGTCAGGTTGAAGATCGGCATGTACATCGCGATCGCCACAAAACCCACGATGCCGCCCAACACGATGGTGAGGAGCGGCTCCATGGCCGTGGTGAGCCGCTTGACCGTGTACTCGACGTCCCGGTCGTAGAAGTCAGCGACCTTGTTCATCATGCCGCCCAGATCGCCGGACTCCTCGCCAGCGGCGACCATCTGGATGACCATGGCGGGGAACTCCCCGCTCTGCTGCATCGGGTCGGCAAGCTTGTCGCCTTCAGTCACGCGCGTAATGGCAAGCCGGAGCGCCGACTGGATGACCCAGTTGCCGGCCACCCGAGCTGCGTCTTCCAGCGCCTGCACCAGCGGGACCCCTGTGCTAACCAGCGTGCCCAGCACCCGGATGGAGCGCGCGATGGCGATCTTTCGGACAAGGGGGCCGAACATCGGCGCTCTGATCTTGAGGCTATCGGCCTTCGGGCGGCCGCGTTCAGATCGCGCCCACGACCGAAGCCCCAGGACGGCGCCCACGATGACCAGCGCGACCGCCCACCACCAGGAGACGAAGAAATCGGATATCCACATGAGCGCCTTCGTGGTCCCGGGGAGATCGAGGCCCGCGCTCTGGTACACGTCTGAGAAGACGGGTATGACAAAGAGCAGAACGAAGGCCACTATCAGAACCGCGAGGCCGATGACCAGCACAGGGTATACGAATGCGGACCTCACCTTCTGTCGCAGCTCGGCGTCCTTGTCCATCTGCACCGCGATGCGCTCCAGCGACAGCTCGAGGAATCCGCCGGACTCGCCCGCCCTGATGAGGCTTATCATGATGTTGGAGAAGATGTGCGGGAACTTGCTCATCGAGCCCGACAGCGACTGTCCGTCCTGGACGCGCTGGCGTATCTCGCCGATGGCGCGGGCGAGCTCAGGGCTCTCCGTCTGGTCGCGCAGTGCTCCAAGGCACGGAATCAGCGGTATCCCCGCTCCCATCATGGCGGCGAACTGCCATGAGAACACGACGAGGTCGTCGTGGCGGACCCGGCGAGGCAGAACGCCGAGGGCCTTCTCGCTTCGGTCTTTCACCTCGTCCACCGAGACGGGGAAGTAGCCCATCTCGGTCACTTTCAGCTTCACGAGGCGAGCATTGTCCGCCACGAGAGTGCCCCGTACGAGCGCACCCGAGTTGTCTCTAGCCCTATAGCGGAAAGTAGCCATGTATCAGCCTCAGTCTTCCTCTACGTAGATGACTCTCATCAACTCTTCCGGTGATGTGCTGCCGTCGAGCACCTTCGCCAGGCCGGACTCCTTCATCAGCATCATGCCGTCAGCCACTGCGGCGTCGCGTATCTCGATCGCCGACTGGCCCGCCATCACGAGGCGCTTGATGCTGTCCGTCATGCGCAGCACCTCGAAGACGCCCGTGCGGCCCCGGTATCCGCGGTTCGCGCAGCCCGGGCAGCCCTCTCCCTGGGCGAACAGCATGTCATCCCTTTCCTTGCCCTTCGGGATGCCAAGCTCGTCGAGGAGTTCGGTGTCTGGCTTGTAGGTGCTCTTGCAGTCTCGGCATACCACGCGCACCAGCCTCTGTCCAACGACGCCGATGACCGACGATGCTATCAAGAAGGGCTCCACGCCCATGTCGAGCAATCGCGGGAGCGCGGAGGCCGCGTCATTCGTATGCAGCGAACTGAACACTAGGTGGCCTGTGAGAGCGGCCTGGACGGCGATCTCAGCCGTCTCGAGGTCGCGGATCTCGCCGACCATGATCACATCGGGATCCTGACGCAGGATCGCCCTCAAGCCGCGGGCGAAGGTGATGTTCGCAGCGGTGTGCACCTGGCTCTGGTTGATTCCCACGAGCTGGTACTCGACGGGGTCCTCCACCGTGACGATGTTGCGGTCCTCGCTGTTGACCCGGTTCAGGGCCGTGTAGAGCGCTGTCGTCTTGCCTGACCCTGTAGGCCCCGTGGCGAGGATCATCCCGTATGGCCGCGAGATCAAGGACTCCACCAGCTTCTGCTGCTCCGGCAAGAAGCCGAGGTCTTCGAGCTGAAGCAGAACCGAGGACTTGTCGAGTATTCGCATCACGACTTTCTCGCCGAACACGGTCAGCAGCGTAGAGACCCGCAGGTCATAGTCTCCGCCGTTCACTGTCACCGAGATCCGGCCGTCCTGCGGCAGGCGCCGCTCGGCGATGTTCATCCCGGCCATGATCTTGATGCGGGACACGACCGCAGCCTGCAGGCGCTTCGGTATCTGCATCATGTCGTAGAGAATGCCGTCGACGCGGTAGCGGACGCGCACTCCATGCTCTCGGGGCTCGACGTGGATGTCGCTTGCGCTGCCCGTAACCGCGCCCTGGACGATCGAATCGACAAGGCGCACGACCGGTGCGTCCTCCACCATGCGCTCTAGCTCTCTCACGGTCATGGGCTCGTCGTTCTCCTCGCCCATGGTGGAGGTATCCTCGATCGCCTTGTAGGCGGCCACGCGCCCGTCGAAGAGCTTGTTGGTGGTGAGGAGGACGTCCTCCTCGGGAGCGAAGAACGTGCGGACGTCCATCCCCGTCACGAGACGCATGGACTCGATCGCCGTCAGGTTGAGCGGATCGGCCATGGCAACACTCATGACGTTCCCATCGAGATCGAAGGGAACGGCGCGATAGCTGCGCACCATGTTCTCAGGCAGACAGGTGGCCACCTCAGACGAGATAGCGACCTCTGAGAGCTCGATGGAGGGAACGCCGAGCTGATCCTGCAGCGCTTCCGCGAGGTCGCGCTTCTTGATCACTCCGCGCCGGAGCAGGACCTGTCCGAGGAAGCCCTTCGTCTGCTGCTGCTCCGCCAGCGCCTTCTCCAGGTCCTCCTGAGACACCGCGCCCCGGGTCAGGAGTATCTGGCCAAGTTTCTTCGCCTTGAGTTTCACAACACCCAGCCTATCCCGGACACGGCGCCGGCGCTTGCGGGCAGATCGGCCTGTGTGTGACGGCCGCGGTGATGCACCATGCCTCCGCCCCGCGCCATGTCGCACGCGCGCTAGCCTGCCCGCGCATGTCTCGCGTGCCACGAGGAGTCAAGTCCATATGCCATAGCTCCCTAACGTTTTCTACCACAAACCTGGCGTGGCTCACGTCGCAGATTGCGCCCTTGTGCCCCCCTGGTGCACGGTCACCGCTCATCGTCGGCAATACCCCCGAAGAGCGGACACGATGCAACACACCCGTCGCGAAGGGCACTGGGGAAGTGGTATCTCGGGTTGGACGCACAGAGGCACGAGGGTCGGTCATTCGCCTCGTGGATATACCCGGGATCACAGTCGGTGGCGCCGCCTCGTGTCCACTCTCGGACACGGGGCCTCGCCACGGAGGATGCAGCAATGACAGTAGTCGCAGAGCGCAAGGCAGACGTCGAGGCGACGGGCTATGAGGTGCGCTTCGGGGGGAAAGGGCAAGTCGTCGCCTATGTCGTTAGCGGGCCCGGCGCCGCTTCGCTCGAGCAAGCACTCACCGATAACGGGTTCTGGCTCGTCCCCGTGCAGCCGCGCACACCGTCCGACGAGCACACCCACGCGGCCGCCTAGCCGACGCCGCCGGCTGTTCTGAGAACGACCGTCGGGAGACGCACCCCGCTTCAGGGGTGCGTTTGCTATTCACCCTGTCCGCCGGGTCCGCCCCCGCGATTGGGCGGCGCGGCCGAACCCAAAGCGCGTCCGCGCTCTCTGGGATACTCGAGACCACTGCGAGGATAGTCGCCGCCGCGCGCGGCCAGCCATGTGTCTCGCCGTCTCCGAAGTTCCACCCTGCGAGGGGCCATGCCCAGTCCACCGAACTGAGAGGCAGACATCAGTCCGTAGGAAGGAGAGGACAATGCCTTCGGCCATCAAGGTAGGAGTCATAGGTGCGGGCAGCGCCACTTTCTCGGCCGGGCTCGTGCGTGATATCTGCCTTCAGCGAAGCCTTGCCGGGAGTCATGTGACGTTGATGGATATCGATGAAGATCGGCTGGCTCCCGTGCACACGTTCGCGCAGCGCTATGCCGCCGAGCTCGGCGCCGACGTAACGTTCGATATGGCGCTGGATCGCGAGCAGGCGCTTGGGGACGCCGACTTCGTCATCAACACGGCGATGTATGGCGGCCACGACTACGTCGAGGGACTGCGGGAGCGGACCGAGGATCGGGGCTACTACCGTGGGTTCCGTGTCGAGCAGATCCTCAATATCCGCCTCATGCTGTCGGTGGCACGCGACATGGAGCGGCTCTGCCCCGAGGCCTGGCTCATCCAGGCCGGCAACCCAGTCTTCGAGGGATGCACGGCGATGAGCCGCGAGACCGGGGTCAAGGTGTGCGGCATCTGTCATGGGCACTACGGCTGCAGGGAACTCGCGGGGACGTTGGGGCTCGACCCCGAGAAGGTCACAGCGCAGGCAATCGGCTTCAACCACTGCATCTTCCTCACCCACTTCGAGTGCGAAGGTCGAGACGCCCTGCCGTTGATCGACGAGTGGGTGGCCCGCGACTCCGAGGCGTTCTGGCGGGACCGCCGGCCGGGCTATTGGGACAACCAGATGGCACGTGCCGCGGTCGAGATCTACAAGCTCCTCGGTCTCTTCCCGATTGGCGACACGACCCGCAAGGGAGGCTGGTGGTTCCACACGGACCTGGAGGCCAAGAAGAGATGGTATGGCGAGGAACTGGGCGGATTCGACTCCGAGATCGGGTGGAGCGAGTACCTGCGATCCCTGGATGAGGAAGTCAGCCGAATCCACGAAGCCGCAGCCGATGAGTCAGCCAAGCTGACCGAGGCCTTCCCTCCCGAGCCGAGTGGCGAGCAGCACCTGCCTCTGATCGACGCGCTTGTCAATGACAACCGGGTGGAACTGCAGGTCAACGTCCCCAACCACGGCGCGATCGAGGGGATTCCGGACGACGTTGTGGTCGAGGTGCCGGCTCTTTGCTCGGCGCGCGGGATCCAGCCCTACCATGTCGGCCGGCTGCCGGATCTTGTCATGGTCAATGTGATCCTCCCACGACTCCTCGAAGCCGAGCGATGGATTCACCTCGCCCTGCGGCCCGATGCGCGCATGCTCATGGCCATCATCCTGGAAGACCACCGGACGAAGTCCTATGAGCAGGCGGAGCAGTTCTGCCGCGAAGTGCTGGCCCGGCCGGAATTCGGCGAAGTGGCGGAAGAGGCGCGGCATGCTGCTCCGGCGACAGAGCACCAGCGCTGAGCGCGGATCATTGGGGGCCAACCGATCATCCCTCGCGAGCAAGACGCTCCGGGACGGCGAGAGCCCCCCTCGCAGCGGGACCGCCGGTTTCGCCCTCAGAATACTACGCGAGTGTGGAGGCGGCGGCCGGAATCGAACCGGCGAATAAAGGTTTTGCAGACCTCTGCCTTACCACTTGGCTACGCCGCCAGAGTGGAGCGGAAAGCGGGATTCGAACCCGCGACCCACAGCTTGGGAAGCTGTTGCTCTACCAACTGAGCTATTCCCGCCGCACAACTACCCTGTCAATAGTCTACCAGTCCGGCCTCCGTTGTCAAGACGCGGCTGGCCCGACCTAGAAACGAATCTCCAACCTCCGCCGCCGCGTCATGGAATCTTCGTCGGCCGCAACTTCCACAGCGTAGAGTCCGGTCTCAGGTGCGAGGCCATACAGAGCGGCCGCCAGCGCGTTGGCATCTCCCGCAGCGACGATCTCCGGGATCGGAAGAACGTATTCCCCGCTGCCCTGCACGGTGGCCATTGGACTGCCGTTGAAGTAGAGCGTGCCCGCACCGTGCAGATCGACCCGGGCGTAGTAGGGAACATGCCAGGTGCCCGCGCGCGGCAGTTCGAAGGGCAGATTATACCAGCCGACTCCCCACACCTCCGCGAGCTTGCTTCCTTGTTCCCGCCAAGGCCCGAGTCGGATCAGGTGCCACCCCTGCTTGTCAGCGCCGAGCGCAGCGTAGCCCGAAGCTTCTCCTGCGAGGCCGACGCACACCTCCCAGTCCGCGAGCTTCTTCTCGCCTGACTCGGTGATGATGCTGACATAGGGCAGTTGCGCCAGTTCATCGGTGATACCCGACAGGCCGCCGTACCGCGGCAGGACGTGCACTACCAGTTCCACATCGTTCTGCTCGGGACTCAGGAAAGCAGAGATGTCGGCTCGTCGCTCGATCCCTTCGCCTGCGAGCTCCGGCACGAACTGGTCGTTCACCGCCACCAGCGTGGGGTACCTGGAACCGCGGAGAACCATCTCGGCGGGTCCTGGGTAGTCGAAGTGGCAGCGGAGGCGTGCGAATGCGCCTGTTAGGAGGCCCACTCCCTCGGGCGGCTCCGCGATGGCGTCGAAGGCGGCGCACTCTCCTCCGTCCGCTTCGGCGTCCGGCATGAACGGGCCTCGGTCGAACCGCGCGTAGAGATATGGCGGCCCCCCGAGTATTGCCCTGCCGAGCTTGTCCCAGAAGGAAGTCGCCTGGCGCTCCTCCGAGAAGGGCCGCGTGTTGATCCCGAAGTCCAGAAACCGGGCCGGCGGAGTGTAATCGAACTCAACGGGCTCCCCGTCGACAATGACAGCTGAGGGCCGCTGGGACAAAGCAGCAGTCAGGCGAACCGTGCCCGCCGCACACTCGAGCGTCGCCTTGAGTGACTGCTCGTCGGAGGTCGCATCCCAGACATGCGCCGCGCCGACGACGGTGATGATACCGGTCTCGCCGGTGATCGTGTGGGCGGAGGCCGCCCGCTGGCGAGAAAGGACCGCTATCTCGATCTCATCCACGAGAATGTACTGATCGCTGGCGGCATGGAAGTAGTCGAGGGTGAGCGTTTTGGTGCTCGCATCCCAACTCTGACGAGCCGTCTTGCCGGTCACCAGAGGCGGGCCGGGGAGGCGGATCGCGATCTCACCGGGCGTGTCTTCCTCCCCGTACAACACCAGCAGAACGCGTCCGCCGACTGAGTGCAGGGCAGCGACCTCCGAGGTGCAGTAGCGGACCAGTCCCCTGCCCACCGGCAGGCTCAGAGGGAGGACCTTGGCGCCTTTGGCCGGCAGGTGAATCGCGCCCGCCTGCGGGATGCTGATTCGCTCCTCTCCCTCGGGCTCCAGCAGGGCCAGACGAACCTGGCGGGGGTCCGTGCCGGACTCGTTCCAGAGGAAAAGGAAGGCCTGATCGTCGCCGTAGCGGACAAGGGAACCCACTCCAGGGGTATCCACCTCGACGACTCCCTCCGCGGGGGCAGCTCGGGCGAGCGCCGCACCGAACGTGTGAAGGAAGCTGCCCAAGAGCATTGCCTCAGCGTATCCCGCCGTTGAGGCCCCTGCCGGGTCGATCATCCCTCCACCGCGCGCCTCTTCCGGCGTGCACACCCGCTGCACGTCCAACCCCGGGGCGAAGTCTGAGAACACAAGGGCCCCGGCGCCGTTCGCGAGGGCCACTCGCGCCAGATCTGCGCTCTGACGAGCGGCGACGGTCGACATATAGCGCCCACCCATTGCGGTGATCGCGCTCGGGCCTGCTTCCTCGCGTGCTAGCGTCTGGAGCTTGGCCGCCAACGCCTCGCAGTCCACTGGCTGGTAGAGACTCAGCGTGTCCAGGAGGTCGGCAAGAGGTTGCGTGACGTTGTTCCGTGCAGCGACAGCATTGGCGGTCACCACAGGGGCGACGACGTCGGCTGACCTGATCGACGAAAGGAGCTGCGACAGCGCACCAGCACCGATGTCGCCACCCGGGGCCGGAATGGGGCGAGCGACAACATAGGCGACAGGCCCTGCGTTCGCGAGCTCATACTCTCTGACGAGTGCCAGCACGACCTTCAACCACTGAGCTACGGCCTTCTCCCGCTCCCGAAACGAGGTCGCGGCGATGACCCAGCCCGGCACGCCGCCCGCTTCCCATTCCTCGCCTGCGAACGGGCCGATACTCAGCTGGACCCACAGCCCCGTCTCCTTGCACAGGTCGAGGAAGGCACGCAGGTGAGCCAGATCGGGGGGGGCCGGGGTCGGTTGGTGGTAGGACCACGGAATCGTCACGCCAACCGTATTGAGGCCCGAGGCCTTCAGCAAGTCAAGCCTTCGCTTCCAGCTCTTCTGCGGGAGTCGCGCGTAGTCGATTTCCCCGCCCAGAAGGAGCACATCAGTCCCATTCAAGACGAAGCAGCGCTCCTCGAAGCGGGCCACATCTGGCGCCGGGAAGGTCGGCTTCAGGGCCATGGTGGGGAGCGGCGGCTCTGGGAACTCCAGCGGCCCGATGCCCGCTGCCGACAGCACTACAGCGATCGGCCGCTCAAGGCAGCCCTTGAGACCGTCGCCATCGTCGTCGCACACGGAGGTCGTCAGGATGAACCGGGTGCCGACGAGCGGCCGGATCTGGTTCAACTCAGACCAAGGTATTGACAGCTCGTATATCAGTCGGCTGCCCTCCCCTTCCTCCGTCGTGGCAGCGAGGGCGCGACCAACTGTCCTGACCTCGCCCGCGAGATGACTCGGCTCCGCCCGCCAGACAAGCGTCGCTGCCTTGAGCAGGGCCACCACGAACTGGTTTACCTCGTCGGCGTCCTCGCCGACCAGTGCGACGACGATGCTGTCGCCACGGTCTATCTCGGCCACCGAGCGGACGCGCACGAGTTTGTCGTCCCTCACCTCCACGGCGATGTACAGCGACTGGTGGTCCCAGGCAAGGCGGACATCCGCCGACACATCCTCGGGTCCGCCATACTCCTCGAACTCGGCTGAGGACGGATGCCAGTCCCCGGGGTCCGCCATCACGATCTGCGGGAGCGGCGGCCAGTCATCGAGTCGGCTGTCCAGAACCGGGCTGAAAGCCACTCGGGGGCAGTCGACCACGTCGGCAGCACCCTCGCTGCAGGCGAGAGCCGCGAGGCCTATGACAAGGACTGCCAGCAGGCAGCTAACCGAGTGCAGACGTGCCATCGAGATCACTCCTCCCCTAGCCCTGATGGTGCCTTCTCGTTCTGCGATGGCCGGGCAGTTCCTGTGGCCTCCGCGCAGGTGGCGGGCGAGGAAGAAGGAGGCCTCACCCAGACACAGAAGTTAGACACCTAGTTTGAGTGGCAGTTGTATCGGGTATTCCCTACCTTGGTTACACCGCGGGCTTCGAGCCCGGCTAGGGCGTTCGTCGTGCCCGCAGTGTGGGGGCAATGTTCCAGCGTATCCGGCGGGAGTGCGCGTGACTGGCCCACCAGTATCTTCTGCTCTTGGAGGCACCGTCGAAATGGCAGTCTGTCGCAAATGCAACACGGCCAACGAAGAAGGTCTTACTCGCTGTAGCTCGTGCAACGCGATCCTGCCGGTGAAGTTGGGCAGCAAGTCTGAGGTCCGCTACGAGAGAGTGCGGCGCAAGGCCGAGCTCGTCGGGGCCAACTGCCCGAAGTGCGAGACCGTCAACCCCTACACCAGGTTCAAGTGCAAGTCATGCGGGGCCACGCTGGCTGCCCCGCAGACCCGCGGCATTGCCTGGGCCAGAGTGTGGGCATACGTCGGCCTTGCCGCGGCGGCTCTCGCCGCCATCGCCGTGATGGCCTTGCGGTCAACCTAGGCACTGGCGTACCTGCTATAGCCGCCCGAGGGCAGTGCCGGGCCGCTCCCCCTTACTCCCTGCACCTCACTTGGCCGAGCGGCACATCGCCTGTGGGAAGGGGCGTCCCCGCCACGAGGCGAAGGTGCCGTTGCTGAGCACACTGCCGCCTCGACGTTGACGCAGGAGGACAGAAGATGGAGGTCGTTCCTGGTGGGCACGTCGCCGAGGTAATAGCTCTTAGGCTCGACCAGGGCGAAGACGTCTTTGCATCGATCGAGAGGGTGGCCCGCGAGCATGAGACCCACACGGGTGTGGTCATCTCCGGAATCGGAACTCTGGACCGGGCGCGCTTGCACTACATCACGCACACGGGCTACCCCTCCAGGAACGAGTTCGTCGAGTACGAGGGGCCCATCGAGCTGCTGAGCATCGACGGTATCATCGCCGACTTCACTCCACACCTGCATACCTGCATCTCGATCAAGGACCGGACGTACATGGGGCACCTCGAGCCCGGCTGCCGTGTGCTGTACCTGGCAGAGATAGCGATCGCGAGGATCGAGGGCATTCGCCTGGCCCGGCGCAAGAACCCGGAGACGGGCATAGACCAGCTGCAGCCGGACTAGGCCGGCTCGCGCGCGGCCGGTGTGCGGCCGAGGAGGGCTCTGTGGCACACCTGCGCTTCGGAATCATCGGGGCCGGGAACGTCGGGGTCGGCACGTCACGCGGGGACAGCTTCATACGAGCTCTGGCGAACTCCGAAGATGCCGTCGTCTCGGCAGTCTACGACATTCGGCCCGAGAACGCGGAGAGGGCCGCGAGGTCTGCCAGCGCCCAGTCCTTCGCCGAGTTCGAGCCCTTCCTCGACTGCGGCCTGGACGCCGTCGTCATCTGCTCGCCGATCGCCTTTCATGCGGAACAGTCCGCGGCGGCGCTCGAACGGAACCTCCACGTCCTTTCCGAGGTGCCGGCCGTGCATTCGACCGAAGCGGCCAGGCAACTCGTGTCCGCGGCCACTCGCAGCAGCGCCCACTACATGCTCGCCGAGAACTACTGTTATCTGGACGAGGTCGAACTGGTTCGCCGCCTCGCCCAGGACGGCCGCTTCGGCGAGATCTACTTCGCCGAGGGCGAGTATGTCCACGACTGCCGCGACCTGTGGGCCGACGACGAGGGCAGGCCCACATGGCGCGGGCAGGGGGGAAACACCATCGGCCCGGGCGTCTACTGCACTCACAGCCTCGGACCTCTGCTGTTCATCCTGGAGGATCGTGTCGCTCACGTGTGTGCTCTCGCGAATGAGACGTCCACCGTGGCCGAAGGAAGACGAGGTTCGTTCAACTTCATCATGCTCATGCAGACCGCAGGCGGCCGCACACTGAGAGTCAGGGTCGACACTGTCTCCCCCAGGCCGCATCAGGCCGCCTACTACAGCGTGCAGGGGACGGCCGGCGCGTACGAGAGCTGGCGGGGCCTGGGAGACAAGCCGAAGATCTGGCTCTCCGACGAGCACGAGGAGTCGCACTGCTTCGAGAGCGCGGCCTGGCATCCCTTGATGGACTACGCCGAGCAGTACATCCCGGAGCGGCTGGCCGTCGGCGATGAGGCCCGCGCTGGCGGGCACGGCACGAGTGAGTACTGGATGCTGCGGGACTTCATTGGCGCTATCAAGCGGGACGAGCCGCCGCCCATCGACCTGCATCGCGGGCTCGACTGCACGCTGCCTGGGATCAGCGCCGTCGAGTCGGCCTCCGCCGGCGGACAGCTGGTGAGCGTGCCCGACCCGCGGCGGATGTGACCGTGCGAGAACGCACTCTCGCGATCGCCGCCGCCCTGGCCTGCGTGTATTTCGGCTCGAGCGTGTGGTCGGCTTCCGGGCCCACCCGCGTGTTCGATTCGGAAAGGGCCTACCGCGACCTGGTGCGCCAGTGCGACTTCGGCCCCCGCGTGCCGAGCACTCCGGCCCATGCCGAGTGCGCCCAATGGCTGACTCAGACCCTCTACTCGTGCGCCGACTCGGTCTCCCAGCAGGCATTCGTGGCCCAGGTGGCCGGCAGGGAACTGCCCCTGACCAACATCATCGCAACCTTCAACCCCGGCGGCGAGCGCCATGTCCTGCTCTGCGCCCACTGGGACAGCCGCCCGGTCGCCGACCGCGACCCAGATCCGGCCAACCGCGGGGAACCCATCCTGGGTGCCAACGACGGGGCCTCGGGCGTGGCCGTGCTACTCGAGATCGCCCGCGCGTTGAAGCGCGAGCCGCCGAAGCGCCGAGTCACGATCGTGCTCTTCGATGGCGAGGACTATGGTCTCGCATGGCAGGATATGTGCCTGGGTTCGCGGCACTTCGCGCAAGAGTACGCGGGGCCGAAGGTGGATTGGGCAGTGCTCCTCGACATGGTCGGAGACCGCGACCTCCGTCTTGCTCCTGAGAAGGCATCCCAGCAGAAGGCGCCCGAAGTCGTGGAGAGGATCTGGTCGGCGGCAGAGAGCGTCGGCGCCGAAGCCTTCGTGCGCGGCCGCGGCCCCGCCGTGTACGACGATCACGTGTGGCTGCTTCGCCGTGGCATTCCGTGCATCGATGTCATCGACTTCGAGTACACGTACTGGCACACTCTCCAGGACACCCCGGACAAGTGCTCTCCTGAATCGCTGGGCCAGGTCGGCCGAACGCTCCTCGCTGCTCTGGAGACTGACGGGATCTAGCCGCGACGGCCTGTCCCGCGACGAGTTCAGTCGGTCCAGTCGAGAATGTACCCCAGCGCCCATTCCGGGTGGTCCCGAAGATCTCTGTACACATCAGGTGCTGCTTCGGGCTTCGCCACACCCGAGAGCAGCGGCTCGAGGGCGAGCTCCCTCCTCCAGATCATGTCGAGTATGATCTCGGCATTCCTCTCGCTGGAGTGCTTGACAAACGGGTTGCGCGCGGCGGAGATAGAGCCGCCATGCGCGCCTTTCAGCGTGATGTTCGGGCTGGCCCGGTGCACGGCACGCAGCAGTGGGGCGACATCCGCCTCGTGGCTGCCGCGGGGCGTCCCGAGCAGTATCACCTCGCCGTTCTGGGCGGCCATCTCGGGCGCCTGCAGCGCCACGGCAGCCGAGCCCGTCGCCTCGACCACGACCTCTGCGCCGCGGTCCTGCGTGACCTTCTTCACCGCGGCGACCGCATCTTCTGCCGACGCGTCGGCAGCGAGGTCCATGCCGCACCTTCTGGCGACGTCGACTCGTTCGCGGATCCGATCGATGGCGATGACGCGGCAGCCCTGTGCCTTGAAGAGCTGGGCCGCGAGGTTGCCGATCAGGCCTTGACCAAGGACAACCACGTAGTCGCCCAACTCGGCCGATGATGCCCGGAGGGCGACCATAGAGATGAGCGCGATGTGCGTCCACACCGCCCATTTCGGGTCGACGTTCTCGGGGACCACGGCGCGCACCATGCCGACGTCGGCCACCGAGTGGCTGGCATGGGGAGCTGGTGTGAGCACCGTATCCCCAACCGAGTAGTCGGCGACGTCGTTCCCAGCGGCCACCACTGCACCGACGGCGCAGTAACCGAGCTGCTGCGGGAAGTGGAACCAGGAGGACTCTACTCCCGAAACGCAGTCGAGTTCAGTGCCCGGGCTGATGATCGAGTACTGCGTCTTCGTGAGGACCTGATCCGGCCCAAGTGCGCCTTCGTCGATTTCAAACTCCTGCAGTTGGACCGTGTCCTTCTCAACGGCATACACAGCTCTCGCCTTCATTCTCCTCCTCCGTCTATAGCATGTCACCCGCGATCAGAAGGGCCAATGGTCCGGCATGGCCTGCTTCGGGATGACCGCGCGGCACGTCTTCTGAGGGTTGACGATCTGGGAGATCCGAACATCCCCCGCCGTCGAAAGCAGGCGGCGGCCGTCCACCTCCGACAACCCCGTGAGCTTCGAGAGAAGCTTTGACATTGCCTCCACCGCTCCCCAGGCAGCATCGCCCACCGTGTCGCCATGGGCGAAGACCATGAGCTCCTCCCCTCGCACGAGGTAGACGCTCGGCCACAGCGGGGCGCGGACTCGGCGCACGGTCAGCGTCACCTCCGCCTCGCACTCGATGCCGGTGCCGCAGCACTCGCTGTCCCCTTGAAGCGCGTGCACATCCCCGACGGCCAGCATTGCTCCAGGCACGGCCACCGGGAGATAGACGGTGGCCCCAGCACAGACGTCGGTCGTGTCGAGGTTGCCTCCGCAGTCGCTCGGCGTGGTCATCGGCACAGGATCACCGGGCGGCGCGGCGCCGATCACACCCACGATCGGGCGAACGGGCAGCTTCAGACCCCACGGGTAAGTCGCGACGCCATCAGCGATGTCGATGGTGGCGAACTCCGAGCCTTTCTCTCCCCCGGCGATGAAGCCCCAATCGCCGGCCTTGACATCATGTATGGTCACTGCAATCGCCTCCCCCGGCTGGCTGCCTTCGACTGCAATGGGCCCTGTAGATGGGTTGGGGGCCGGCGCGCCGGGCCGCATGACTCCGTCCCTGCCAACGAACCCACCGTGACAGTCGAGGGTCTCGACGACGACTGTCTCGCCGTCGCCGATCTCATAGGCCGGGGGATTGCTCTTGCTCAACTCAGTCACGAACCTGTCTCGCGTCAGGCGTCTCATCGCGATATGGTCTCCCAGGCTGGTATGGAGATCTCTGCCCGATAGTCGCTCATATTGTGGTGGGGCTGGCGTCGTGGGCGATAGGCTCGATCGCCCTCTGGCGCAGGCCCATTCTGCGTGTAGATCCAGATACGGTCCAGGTCCCACAACACGATTTCGTCGCGAGGATCTCCCATAAGATCGATCGCTTCCGCGCAGAGAGTTGGGTGACCGTCATCTGGGAAGACGACGACGGGCCGCAGTCGGCCGTCGAGCAAACCGCCGAGCGTCAGACTGCCTGACGCCAGGAGCAGTTCCGTGTCTTCACCGGCCCAATTGACCGGCGAGAGCACCGCGCCGCTCCCCGCGATCTCGCGAGTCGCCAGCAGCTTCCCAGTGTGGTCGTACACGCAGATGATGTCCGGATTGCCCCAGAACGTCTTCGTCACGATCTGGAGGCCAGGGACGTCCTTGCACACCGGCGCCGCGGTCAGGCGCTGGACGTGACCCGTGCGATCTCGCCACAGTATCTTCCCATGGACATCGCATACGACGGTTCCTCCCTCGCCGCAGGCGAGCGCGATCCGAGGTCCCTCACAATCGGGGTCGATCGGCGCGATGGCGATGGCGTCCTGATGGTCCTCGACGTCGATGCGCCACAAGAGCGACCCGTCATCATCGACGAGCGAGTAGCCAATCATCACTTCATCCCGCCCGTCGTCGTCCATATCGGCCACGGCCGGGAAGTGACCTGTGTTGCCGTGGAATCGCCACAGCTGGTTCAGGCTGTCATCGTAGGCCGTTAGGTTGCTGTAGCGGTCCTTGACGAGAACGTCCGCGCGCCGGCCTGTCCCTCGTAGATCCGCGATGCATATGGCGTCGCCGGGGATGCGGAACAGATCGTCCTCCGGAAGCCACGTCGCCATCGGCCCGGGCTCGGGGGTCGGCGCGCCGTACTTCAACTCTCCCGTGAGCCCGTCCAGGACGCAGATTTCGAAGTTCCTGCAGCAGACAACCTCGGGCCTTCCATCCCCGTCGAGGTCATGCACCTGGAAGGCTAGGTCGGCGGGGATGATGCCGTGCTCCCGATTGGGCTCACCCCACTGCCACAGGACCTCTCCGTCGAGGCTGATGGCCGTGAGGCAACTGAGGAACGGGAAGTTCCCGCCGTCCAGCATCTCCGTGTACTGAGCCAAGACGATCTCGAGACGGCCGTCCCCGTCGAGGTCGCCGAAGCGGATATGCCGGCCCGTCCCGAAGCCGTGGGTGTCGATGGTTCGCCACTGGATCGGCCTGGGATAGCGGGCGCGATCTGCCTGCAGCTCTGCGGCAGCGAGGGCATTCTCCTGTTCCACCTGCTCGCTCTCCTTGGCATCCAAGTCCACTTCCACGCGCGCGAAGCGAGCCGGCCCGCAGGCCAGGATGCCGATTCGGCCCTCGGGGAGAGCATCATCTGTGCATTCCATCAGCGTCTCGCCATCGACGGACGCGGATAGCGCTGGACCCTCGGCAGAGAACTCCACCCTGTGATAGCTGTCGTAGTCGGGGGTCCAGGGCGCTTCGGCCAGCACAGCCTCGTCCTCGTGATGCCGGCGAAGGAGCCGAACGTTCCCATCCCCGCTGATCCGAAGCGAGTACTGCGTGCGGTTGTTCGCGTACCGCACCATCACCCCTGCCTCGGCCTTCGGCGAAAGGAGGCGCAGGTCGACCGCTAGAGTCACATCTCGCCACTGGAGGTCGCCGGCGGCCAGC
This sequence comes from Candidatus Hebobacterum abditum, assembly GCA_029821875.1. Taxonomy (GTDB): domain Bacteria; phylum Armatimonadota; class Hebobacteria; order Hebobacterales; family Hebobacteraceae; genus Hebobacterum; species Hebobacterum abditum. Next base: position 104,197 of record JALGXW010000003.1, read on the forward strand.
ATCGGCGTGCCATGCTCCCTAAGTCGGCACTGCTGTATCACGCGGCGGCCGGCATCATCCACAACCTGCCAGTTGCCCAGCCCACCCCAGCTCGTGTGGTTGGTGGTCTCGACCCAGCCGCCCGGAAGCTCAGGTAGGTCGAGGCAGTGGTACTCCCCGACCGCCGTGTAGTCGAAGGGGATGGCCCCCACGGACATCTCATCGAACCTGTCTCGAAAGACGATCATGGTCTGGTAACCTTTCAGGAGCAGCCACCCCGCCCCTGCTCGGCTCGGGTCAGCGGCCTCGGCGCGGGAGAGCACACACGCGCAGCATCTGTGGCCGCCACTGGCAGGGAGCGCACCGCTAGGGCTCGCCCTCGAGTCGCCGCAAGGCCTCGCGCGCCTCCTCGAAGTCCGGTGCCAGCTCGACTGCTTTGCCGAAGCCCTCGCGGGCTGCGGCGATGTCCCCGAGCGCCTCCTGAACGAGGCCCAGGTCATATCGGTACTCGGCCGCCTCGGGGTCGAGGCGAACCGCCTCGCGCGCCTGCTCAGCGGCGGCCTCGTGTTGACCGGCCGAGTACAGGGCCATCGCCAGAGCATCGTGCGCGTCGGCGCTGCCGGGGGCAAGCATGCAGGCGCGCTCGGCCGCCTCAATGCCTGCCTCAACATTGCGGCCCTGCGCCGTGAGGGCCCGCGCCAGGGCAGCGCAAAGCTCCGCGTCATCTGCGCCGGACTCAAACGCTTCCTCGAAGGCGGCGTCCGCCTCGGCGGGCCGTCCGGCCGCGTCGAGCGCGAGAGCCAAGTTGTGGCGAGACCACGGGTCGTCCGGCGCGAGCTCCGCCGCCCGCGCGTACCGCTCCGCCGAGAGTTCATAGAGACCCATCGCGTAATACGTCATCCCCAGTCCGGCATACGCGTCAGGCAGGTCCGGCCCAATCGCCAGGGCCGCCTCGTAGTCCTCGATAGCATCATCGTGGCGCCCCAGCGACAGGTGGGCGCTGCCCCGTTCGACGAGTGCGTCCATGTCCTGTGGGTCAAACTGGATCACGATATCGAACTCGGCGATGGCCTTCTCGGCATCGCCGGAGTCCGCGTAGATCAAGCCAAGGTTGAATCGAGTCGTCACATGAGTAGGGTCGAGGCTCAGGGCCTGCTGGTAGAGGCGAGCAGCATCCCCCAGCTCGGCCAGCCCCCGGTGGGCATTGCCCAGTTCGCAGGAGGCAGCAGCTCGCCCCTCTTCATCCTCCTCCGGGTAATGCTCCAAGGCATCTCGGAGGAGTTGCGCGGCCCGAGTGAAGTCACCAGCCGCGCAACACATCTGCCCCACTGCGTACAGCGCCTCCGGCCAGTCCGGAGCGAGCTCCAATGCCTTCTCGAACTCCGCGTCCCCCTGCTCGTGATCCCCAAGCTGATGCAAGGCCCATCCACGCCAGAGGTGAGCATATGCGTCCGCAGGCTGGGCCGAGATGACGTCCTCATACGCGCCGGCCGCCTGCCGGAAACGCCCAGCGGAGTAGAGGGCGTCCCCGAGATCGGAGTTCAGCATCGGGTCGTTGCCGCCGATCTCCTGGGCCCGCGAATAGGCCACGATGGCATCTTCGTGCCGACCGTCCACATAGTGGGTCTGGCCAAGGACATGATGGGCACGCCATTCGTCCGGGGCCAACTCGATTGCGCGCTCGGCGAGTGGGAGTGCCTCAATGCACCGCCCCTCGCGGCCGAGCGCCCACGCGAGGTCCAGCAAGGTCTCGACGTTGTCCGGGTCCAGGGAGTAGGCATGTTCCCACGCCCGGATGGCATCCTCATGACGCCCCTGCGCCCACAATTCCTGAGCGCGACGGTTGTGGGAGTCCTCGTCGGAGCTAGTGCTCATTCGCCGCTCGCATCGGGGAGGAGGTCGGGGACGCGGGCGAACCGCTCCGGGCGCCCGGCCGCGGAGGCCGCCGCCCTCCCCGTTGTCGTTGACGCCTAGCGGTTGGCCAGTTCGCCGACTGGATTGTCTGTCCTGCTCAGAGCCGGACGGGGGCATCGTTCGGCCGGCTTGCTCCCGAGCGCTCAGCGTCGGTCGCCCGAGTCCGCGACCGGGAAGGCCGCCAGCGCGAACCGTCGAAATCACATGACCGGCCACCTTTCTGGGTACGATTCCCATCAACGGAGAGAGAAGTGGTTAGCTACTCGACTTTCGCCATCGTCAGCGTGTCTGCAGCACTGCTCTGCCATGGGCCAGCACCCGCGGATACGCTGGCGATGTCCAACGGGGACCGGCTCAGCGGCACGCTGGTGACCATGACCGAGGGAACTGTGATCCTAGAGACGGAGTATGCGGGCGAGACCGCTGTGGAGTGGGCGGCAGTCCGGGAAGTCACGCTCGACCGGCCGCTTCCGGCCGTGGTCGAAGACGGCAGCGAGATGGAAATCCGTCGGCTTCCCGCGGATGGCGTCCGGCTGGCCGACGTGGTGGCGATCGCACCGCCGGCGCTCCCTCCCCCGCAGGCCCCGACATGGAAGGGCAGAGTCGACTTCGGCTACGCCCAGACAGGGGGGAACAGGAACAGCAGTCTCGGGACGCTGACCGCGTTCGCCGCGCGCGCGGGGGCCCCCGGCGCCCGGCTTTCTCTGTTCCTGGACACCGCCCAGGGGGCCACGGAGGGTGAGGAGACCGCCAATCGCGCTCGCCTTCAGGGCAGGCACGATCAAGGATCCTCCGACCTCAGCTACCGCTACTACTTGGCCAATATCGGCTACGACAGGGTCCGAGATTCGGATCGCCGGGTGGAACTGGGATATGGGATCGGGAGGCCTCTCATCGACAAGCCGCGGAACCTGCTCACCGCGGAGGTCGGCCTCGCCTATGTGACCGAGGCGTTTGGCACCGGCGAGAGCGAGTCAAATGCAAAGCTGCGTCTCGGGGAAAGCTGGCGGCGGCAACTCGGAGCGGACGCCGAGCTGCTGGAGAGCCTGGCGCTTCTCTCAACGCTCGGGGATCTCGGCGACCTGACCTCCGAGTTCGTCCTGGCGGTGAGGCAGTCTCTCACGTCGCGGTTGGCCTTCACGACGAGGTTCGTCAACACCTACGACTCTCGTCCCGTGGCGGGCACCGAGCGCAGCGACTACACGGTGACGGCCCAGATCGGCTTCGCGTTCGGCGACTGAGTTCTCCTCGCAAAGCGGGCCGCTACTCCGCGCGCAGCGCCTCCATCGGCTGAATGCCCGCCGCGCGCATGGCCGGGTAGAGGCCGAAGATCACTCCGGTGACGACCGCCACCACCAGCGACAGAAGCACGGCCTGGCCGGAGACGATCGTGTGCCAGCCCGCGTACTGCGAGATAAGCGTGGCCATCTCTATGCCAAGGAAGATCCCCAGGATGCCGCCTATGCTCGTGATGACGAGGGCCTCGAGCAGGAACTGGCGAGCGATATCGGAGCGGCTTGCGCCCACGCATCTCCGAATACCGATCTCCCGCGCCCGCTGGGTCACGGTGGCCAGCATGATGTTCATGATACCGATGCCGCCGACCAGAAGCGATATGCTGGCGATCGCCCCCATCACGATGCTGAAGATCCGGTGGGTCCGTTGGCTCTGTCGGAGCAGTTCCGCTGGTATGACGATCTCGTGATCGGGAATCGCTTTGTGCCTGCGCTCGAGGATCCGCGCCGCCACCCGAGCTGCCTCCCATGTTTGCGATTCATCTGGCACCTGCACAATGATCTGTGTAATCGGCCTCTGATCCAGCGGGGGACGATCGAACAGCTTCGCGAGCAGCTGGATGAACCCGGAGATATCGACCGGGATGGCCTGCTCGACGTAGATCTGAAAGTCATCCATCGCCACGGTGATGGGCATGTAGATGTCCTCGTTCACGTCGGGCAGGGAGAGCAAACTGCTCCCCGCCTGTACCCGACGCTCCTCCAGAACGCCGATCACCTGGAACTCCTGAGTGCCAATCCTGAGGTTCTTCCCAACAGCATCTTCGAGGAAGAACGCGGCCCGCTTGACCTCTGAGCCGATGACACAGACCTGCGCGTGCCGCTCGATATCGCCGTCGTCCACGAACCGTCCCGACGCCAGGGCCAACCGGTTCACGCGGCTGTAGTCCGGAGTCGTGCCGAGGACCTTCGCCGGGATGGCCGTTCCGTTGTGTCTCACCTCGCCGAACACGCGGCAGACTGGGACAACGCGCTCGGCCGCGTCGTACAACTCTCCGATGGCCTTGGCGTCGCCGTACGTGACGCCCTGCGGCGACTCCCGCTGGGCCTCGAGAGCCAAGTCACCCGACAGGGCGCGTCGGTTGATCTGGATGACATTGACCCCCATCAGCCTGATCTGCTCCAGGGCCTCCTGCCTAGCTCCGGCCCCGATGGAGACCATAGCGATGACAGAGGCGATCCCGAAGATCACACCCAGCATCGTCAACAGCGAGCGCAGCTTGTGCGCCAGCAGCTCACTGATTCCCGTGAGGATGGACGACCAGAACTTCACTGCGCACCGCCCTGTGGCACTATGGGAGACGAGGAAGCCGGCCCCGGGGGCGCCTCCGCAAGTGGCCGCTCGTCGCCCACGCTGCGGAGAGCTATCTCCTCCCCGCCTTCGAGGCCCTTGATGACGACCGCGGTGTCCTCGCTCTGCTCGCCGAGCTCCACCTCGAGAGGGAGGAAGTCCTGTCCTCGTCGCACATACACGAGACGGCGCTCCTCTCGCTCGAAGACGCACTCGAGCGGAATGCTCACCACCTCCTCCAACTCCTCGACAATGATCCTCACGTTCGCCGTCATGCCCGGGCGCAGCGCGGCGCCCTTCAGGTCATTGATGGAGACCTTGGCCGGAAACATGCGCTCAGCGCTTGGGATCCCGGTGCCCGGGATTGTGGACTCGCCTGCGGTCTGTGAGACCTCTGTCATCTCGCCCTCGAAGCTGGTTCCCTGGATCGCGTCGACGGTTATCACGGCGAGCTGGCCCGCCTGGACTGAGCGCGCCTTGTCCTGTGGCAGCTCCACCACGACGCGCATCTCGGAGAGATCGGGAATGGTCGCGATCGGGCGCCCTTGCCAGACCTGGTCTCCTGGTTGGAGCGGGCGTCGCTGCATCCCGCCCCGGCCCTCGTCCTCCAGCACGACGATGCCGTCGGCCGGAGCGCGGATCACGGACTTGCTGAACTCCTCCTCGACGCGGCCGAGCTGGCTCTTCCGGATCTCGAGGGTAGTGGCGGAGCTGCGAAGTTCAGCATCTCGCTTGCTCTCCGCTTGCGCCAGGGCGGACTCGGCCTCTGTCACCGCAGCTTGCTTGTCCAGTTCCTGGGAGGAGTTCTGCGCCTCTGCAAGCTCCAGGTCCTTTGTCTCTCGTTCCAGCGCGAACTCCTTCGCTTTCAGGTCAGTTGAGGCCAGCTCGACCTCTCGTTGAGGCACGAGACCTTCCTCGGCCAGTCCCTCCTGGCGGTCGAAGCGTCTCTTCGCAGTCTCCAGCTCGATCGTGTCCTGCTCCTTCGCGCTGCGCTTCTTGGCGAGTTCGACGGCCTGTTGCGCTCGATACTGCTCGAGTTCAGCTTTGGCCTGCTCTAACGCGATGCCGGCCTTCGTGACGTCGGCCTCGAGGTCCCTCGTCTTGTCCGTGTGTGACTGCTCGGCATCGTCGTACTGCCGCCCCTGCTCCCTCACCCGCCGCAGCAGCCGGGGCACGTCCAGCTCGACGATGACGTCGCCTTCCTTGACCCGGACCCCGTTGGGAACGAGATACACGACCTGTCCCGTCACCTCCGCCATGACCGGCTTGGAGTCAACAGCCTCCAGCTTGCCTCTGCACTCAACGACGATCTCGAATTGGCCTTTCCTGGCGGTCGTCGTCGCGACCGCCTTCTGTTGAGTGGCCTCCTCAGCGGCCGCCCTCCTCGCGATTGACCCCCGCGCCAGCAACGCGCCCAGCGCCACCGCTCCTGCCAACAGGATGATCGGCGTCAGACCCCCTGACGCGTGTCGCCAGAGCTTCACGAAGTCGCCTCCTGCTCCCCAGCCCCGACCGGCTGCCCTGGCGGAACTCCCAAGACAACGGAGTCCCCTTCCTCGAGTTCGCCCTCGATGGCGGCAAGCGCGTTGCTGCGCTTCAACAGCGTTACCGACACGCGTCGGGGCCCATCGTTCTCAGAGACGTACACCGAGAATGATTCACCGTCGGGTACCAGCGCCTCCAGGGGCACCGCTATTCCTTCCTTCACATGCTCCAGGACGACCTCGACCGTCGCCCCCATCCCTGGGCGGAGCCTCGGCTCGTGTGTCGTCAGTCGGATGATGGCACTGAAAACCTTCTTGCCCGGCGCTCCCCCCTCAAAGGGAGACAGCTGGCGAGCGAGATTGGCGACAGCCTTGACCTCCCCCGCGAGCGACTCGGCCCTTAGCGCGCGGACATGCACCCGGGCCGCCTGCCCGGCGCTCACCTTCTCGATATCCGCCTCGTCGACGTGACACAAAACCCACATCTCGCTGGGGTCGATGACATTCGCCAGTCGCTGTCCCTCCCACACCTGATCGCCGATCCGGAGCGGCCGCTCGCCGTCTTCCCACATCTGTTCGATCAAGAGCATGCCGGCCACGGGCGCCTTCACCTCCATGCCCTCGAGACGCTCCTGCGCCTCCTCGAGGTCGAGCTTCTTGGCGGCGAGCTCGCGCTCGGCCGAGGAGACGGATGCTTCCAGCCCTGCTTCGGCCTGCGAGAGCTCAATCTCCGCTTTCTGCACATCCATCTCCCGCAGCCCGGTGGTGGTCTTCGCGTCCGATTCGGCCCGCTCGAGTGAGCGCTTCGCGGCCTCGAGCGCGAACTCCTTCCCGCGCACATCGTCTTCCGCTGCCTCAACCTCCGTGATCGCTACAAGGCGCTCCTCGAAGAGCCGCTTGCGCTTGTCGAGCTGGCCCTTGGCAACGTCCAGCTCCTTGTCGAGGAAGGCCACCTCTGCTTGTGACTTCTCCACCGCGGCCTTGGACTGCACTCGTGCCAGTCCGAGTGCCTCCTCTCGCTTCTCCAGGCCGCTTCGGGCGTTCTGGACGCTCTTCTCGCCGTCCGCCCGCGACCTGCGGACATTCTCCTCCGCCTCGGCAACCTCGTCCTCGAGCCGATCCACCTCCTTCTTTGCATCCGCCGGATTGAGCTTCATCACCACGTCGCCCGCCTCCACCTGCACACCGTCTGTCTGGACTGAAACGATCTCCGTGTCGTCGGCACGGCTCACGATGGGCGCGGCGCGCGCGGCCTCGATGACCCCCTCGATCGGCAGCGTGATGTAGAAGTCGGCCACTGTGGCCAGGGCCGTCTGAGTCCCCCGCTCGAGAGCGCCGCTCTGGTCGCCCCTGGGCCAGGCCGCGAACAGGAGCACCGCGGCGGCGACCAGGGCCGCCAAGCTGACAGCTGTCCGACGCCGCGTCACGGCTCAGCCTCCTTGGCCGGCTCGACCTCCGGAGCCGGCATCTCGGCGAGCACGTCCCGCGCGTCCAGACGGTCGGTGACCGGTTCGTCCCCGGTGATCCGGCCGTCGCGCATCTGCACGATCCGGCTCGCATGATTCGCCACCTGAAGATCGTGGGTCACGATGAGCATGGTTGCGCCTTCACGGTTCAGTTCCTGGAACAGCAGTATGATCTCCTCGCCCGATCTGGAGTCGAGGTTGCCGGTCGGCTCATCGGCCAGGATGACCGCAGGATCCAGAACGAGGGCCCGCGCGATAGCGACCCTCTGCTGCTGACCACCCGAGAGCTGATTCGGCCTGTGGTGTCCCCGGTCTGCGAGGCCGACTCTTTCGAGCGCCCGAGCTGGGGCGTCCTGCGGCACGCGATTGTGGGCGTACAGCAGAGGAAGGCGGACGTTCTCCAGGGCGGTGAGCCGCGGCAACAGGTTGAAGGTCTGGAAGACAAACCCGATTCGTTCGTTGCGGATCCGAGAGAGCGCGCTGTCCTGCAAGCTGCTGACGTCTCGGCCATCCAGCCAGTAGCGCCCGTCGGATGGCAGATCGACGCACCCCAGGAGGTTGAGAAGCGTGGTCTTGCCCGATCCAGAGGGCCCCATGATGGCGACCATCTCGCCCGGGGCAACGGTCAGCGACACTCCGCGCAGCGCGTGGACAGCCACTATGCCGGTCGCGTAGTCCTTCGTCAGTTCCTCGGCCAGGACGACGGGCTCCGCCATCATCTCGCCTCCTGGCGCGTGGGGTCGGTCAGAGCAACGCGGTCGCGCTCCGTCAGTCCGCTGAGGATCACTACCGCCTCGTCGTTGCGCTCGCCCGTGGTCACGGCACGGGCGACAAACCTGTCGCCTCTCTGCACGTAGGCGATCTGCTCGCCCTCGTGATCGAACACTGACTCCACGGGGACCGAGAGCACATCCGCCAGGCGCTCCGACACGAACTGCGCCTCGGCGGCCATCCCTGGCCTCATGACGTCCAGGTCGGGATCGTGGATCTTGACGACTACATCGAAGGATCGCTGGCCGGGGACCGCGTTCGGGTCCTCGAAGGGTCGCACCTCCCGGGCGACCGCACCGATGCTGATCACCTCCCCATCGGACTTCGGCTCCGACGTGCCCTTCGGCCCGGTGACCACCTCTTGCCCGACTCGAACCTTGTGAATCGACGCCTCGTCCACGCGCAGCTCCACCCGGAGATCCGAGAGGTCGGCAATGTCCGCGACCTTCGAGTGCCACCGGAGACGGTCTCCCTCTTTCAGTGTCCGCCGGCCCATCTCGCCCCACGTCTTGCCGAGGACGACGATGCCGGGCTTCGGGGCTTTCACATCGCCGGCTGCGAGCTGCTCCTCCGCCTCCTTGAGCTGTTCCGCCGCGCGGGCCGCCCGCTTTCGCGCACTCTCCACGGCCTCCCCGATGCGGCGCTCAGTCAGTTCGGATTCGAACTGCGAGGTGTCGATGTCCGATTGCGCCTGGGTCCTTCCCGACGCGTGCTCTGCGCCCAGGTAGCTGCCGTCCTTCTCCGATTTGTCGAGGGCATGTTCTCTGCTGCGCAGGACCCTCTCGGAGTGGTCCACCTGGCTCTCGGGCACAATGCCCCCATCGAAGAGACGGGACTGCTTGCCGTAATCCGTCTCCGACCACTGCAGGTTCCACCGGTCGAACCCCACCTGGGCGTCCGATTGCTCTTGCTCTGTGAGCTGCGACTTCGTGAGCACGCCGAGCGCTCGGAGGTGGCGGTCCACGCTCGCCTGCGCTGACTCGTGGTCGCGCGTCCGGTCTCGCTGCTCCTGCTCCACCTGCGCCACGCGGTTCCCGTGCTCCAAGCGCTGCTGGTCGACTTCGAAGTGATACTGGCTCATGTCCACCTTCGCGATGACATCGCCCTCCTCGACCTCCGTCCCGTCCTCGATGAGCCAGGTCAAGGTCTGGTGTCGGCCAGCCCGCGGCGCTCGAACTGACACTATGTCTCCACTCTCGACTGTCCCGTCCCGGGAGATGCCGACGATGAAGGAGCCCTTCTTCACCGAGGCCGTCTCCACCAGGTCAGAGGCCAAGCCCCCGCGCAGCACGCCCAGCAGCAGCGTCACCTGCCAGATGGCGACTGCCACCGCTCCTACCGCGAGTGTTGGCCTGAGAAAACGTGCCGCTGTATTCATCCTGTTGCCTCGGGATCTGTTTCGCCGGCGTCGGGCGACGTAGTCGGCGCCTGGTCTGATGAGACCACAGGCAGCAGGTCCAGGCCGAGCGCTACGCGCAGTCGTACCAGCGCCAGGTAGTACCTGATCTGGCTGCTCACGAGTGACCTCTGGCTCTGGCGCAGATCATCCTGAGCATCCAGCAGATCGCGGTTAGTGCCCAGCCCCTCCTCCACCATTCGCTGAGCGATCTCGATGCTTCTTTCGGCGAGCTCCACGCTGGACTCCGCGATGTCGATGTTGGCGCGGGCCGCCTCGGCCGCCCGGGCCTCGGCTCTGACATCGGCCACCACCTGCTGCACGAGCGTCTCGCGGGCCTGCTGGGACACAAGCAGGTCCCACCGGGCCTGGTTCACGGCCTCCGTCAGCGAGCGAGACCCGATCGGTACCGACAAGTCGAGGCCCACATTCCAGCTTCGCTCTTCGATGCCGTTTCTCTGCTCCCACCACCCTCCAAAGAGATCCAGGGACGGCAGTCGCTCGCTGCGACTGATCCGCAGGCCCGCTTCTGCGTCCTCGATGGCGATATCGGCAAGCAGGAGGTCCGGACGAGACTCGAGCGCCTGCGTGGTGAGTCCGGCCACGTCGAGTGACTGCGGATCGTACGGCACAGGCGTGACGAGGTCGGGCATTCCCCCCACCTCCAGTCCGAGCAGCAGCAGCAGCCGGTCCATCGCGTCCCGGAGCCCCTGCTTCTGCGCGATCGCGAAGGCCTCCTCACTCGAGAGTCTCAGCTGGGCTCGCCGCAGCTCAATCTCGGGGATCAGGCCTGCTTCGAGCCGAAGACGAGCGTCCTCGACGGACTGCTTCCGCCGGTCCACACTCGCCTCCTGGATGGCCACCAGCTGTTCTTGCTCCACCACGTCGGAATAGGCGCCCACGATCTGCCTGATGAGGCTCTGCCGGTCGATGAAGAAGAGGAGCAGTTCTGCCCGGTAGGTATCGCGCGCGCGCCTGACCTCCTCATAGGCGGCGGAGGCATCGCCTCGGCCCGCCAGAAGCGGTTGTTGCAGGAGGGCCGAAATCGCGCTCTGCGTGTCTTCGGAATCCAGCCTGGTCAACTCGGCCACCACGGAGAAGTCGGCGCCGGTTGTGGCGGCATAGGAGAAGGCCGCTCCGGCGTGGCGCTCGTCCACCGTCTCGTCATTTCCGGTGCGCTGGACTCCGGCGAAGGCCGCGAGCGACCAACGCTGTTGGGCGACGTACCAGTTCGACTGGGCCGCCAGCAGGCTCTGTAGGGTTTGGCGGAAGCCGAGGTTCTGCTCCAGGGCCAAGAGAACAGCGTCCTGGAGTGACAGCACGTCCGGCGCCGGCGCGGGCACGATCACGCTCAGGTCTTCGGGCGAGACTTGTTCCTGTCCCACCTGCCATTCGGGCCGCAGGTAGTCAGAGGCCTGCCCCTCGACCCATCCGGCCAGAATCAAGGCGAAGCATGAGATGAGTGCGACACGAAGGAGGCTTGAGTGGCACACACACATCGCAGAACGGCCCCTGGTTGTCTGCATACAGTCCCTCCCGATGGCGAGGACCGCCGGAGAGCCGGTGCCCTCCCGCCTGCCCCAGCTATTAGACGCATATTCCGAGCAATTCGTTTCACAGAGCTTTCCACTGCGCCGCGTCCATCGGGCCCCCGGCGGATGGTGGCGCGGGCGGCACCGGATCGGCGCTTCCTGGGCAAGGCCTCTCCGCGAGAGAGGAGAAGGTGTCTGGGACGCCGCCAGGGAGGTGCCTTGGGAACAGCTAGTTCTGACGAGCGGGCCGCGCACCCGGCGACTTGGAAGTCAGGCCGCCGAGCAGTTCGCGCCACAGGACCGTGAGAAGGCCGGAGCTGTGCCAATCGAACTGGAGCCGACTCAACAGACCTGGGACGCCTGCCCGCCTCGCCAGCCAGAAGAACATGTCGATGTCTCTATCGCTTAGCGCTCTGTGTATCCTGCGCAGCAGACGGCCCGTCCGCTGCTCCGCGCCTATCCTGCGCACCCAATCTTCCTCGTAGTCCGCCAGCGCACTGCCACTCAGGTCGCCATCACAGAGGGCTCGGTGGGCGGCGCTCACCGCCGCCTCTGCGCCGAGGAGCCCGTAGTAGATGCCTCCGCTTGTAGTTGCCTTCACCTGTCCGGCCGCGTCGCCCACCACGAGCACACGATCTGCAAAGGACGGCGTACGCGGCCCACACGGAACAGCGCGGCAGCGGATCCGTGCCCCGTTGCGACGAATGGCCCCCCGTTGCTCAAGCGCGGTCGCGAACTCGCTGAGCAGTGGGTGCGGCGGCGCGTGCGAGACCAGTCCGACACGGCAGCCATGTCCGTTCGCCGGGACGGCCCACGCGAACCCGCCCGGGGCTACAGTCCTTCCCAGATGGACCTCCACCTCCTCCAGGCGCCCCGCCTCTGCGAACAGCTGCGCGCCGAAGATCGGCGGCCCAGAGGCCTGGGCAAGGCCGAGCCGTTCGGTAATGCTGTCGTCAGCGCCGGTTGCGATGATCAGCAGGGAGGAGCGGAAGGATAGGGCCTCGCCGAGGCACAGACCGGTCACGACGATACGATCCTGTTCCACCTGCACGTCATCGGCACGAGTTCCGAGCAGGAAGCTGGCGCCGGAGGTGAGCGCCTGCTCGGCGAGTATCTGGTCGAACCGCGAGCGGTCTACAACGACGGCCCGGGCGTCGTCGGACCAGACGCGGAACGACTGCCCGCTCGGCGACACGAACCGAGCGCTCGACAAGTGGGCCTCGACGCAGCTCGGGTCGAGGTCGAAGCGCTCGCAGGCCTCCATGCTGATGATGCCGGTGCAGTGAACCGGCTCGCCGATCTCCGTGTGCTCCTCCAACACGAGCACCTCATAGCCCAGACGGGCCAGCTGCCTCGCCGCATAGCATCCCGTGGGGCCAGCGCCCACGACCACGACATCATACATGCCCGAGATTCCTCCTGAGGCGCGACGGGCGGAAGAGGTCAACCGATCGCCCGGAGACTAGAGAAAGAGGACCTGATACGACTCCAGCCGCAGTTTACCCAGTTCCAGTACACTTTGTACTGTTCTGCGTGCCGACAGCCGACTCCTTCCCAGGCACGACGAGCGCGCGCCCTAGCCGGGCCGGCTGGCACAGCCCTCACCGATTCGCGCGCGCCACCGAGGAGGAGCGGGGCCGAGTAAGGAGAATGCAGCAGGCAAAGTCGAAGGATCGGCCGCCGAGGCGAACACCATGAAATTGAACTTTATGCCGCGCGAAGAACGTTTCTTCGAGCTGTTCGAGGATCAGGGGCGGAACATTGTCCAAGGAGCGGACCTGCTCGTCAAGCTCGTCGCCGACCATACGCAGGCGGAGGAGCTGAGGCAGCAGATCGAAGAGGTCGAGCACGAGGGCGACATCACAACCCACGAGATCGCCGACCGTCTCAACCGGACGTTCGTCACGCCATTCGACCACGAGGACATCCACGAACTCGCCGGCCGACTTGATGACATCCTCGATAACATCGAAGCCACTGCCGACCGGATGTTCCTCTACGAGGCCGGTGAGGCGAGCCAGGAGATGATCGGCCTCGCCGAGGTGCTGGCCGATACAGCGAAGGCGGTGGCGAAGGCGGTGGCGGGGCTGAGCGACATCGGCAAGAACGCGCGTCGCATCATGGACCACTGCATAGAAATCCACCGGCTCGAGAACATGGGAGACGAGCAGAGCCGGCGGGCACTGGCGAAGCTCTTCAAAGGACCGGACGCACTTCATGCGCTGAAGTGGAAGGAGATCTACGACCACGTCGAAGACGCCATCGACAAGTGCGAGGACGTAGCCTCAATCGTCGAAGGAATCGTGGTCAAGCATACCTGACGTGCCAGCCATGGATACCACCTTCCTGTACGTAGCATTCATTTGCGGCGTCGCCTTCGTCTTCGACTTCATCAATGGGTTCCACGATGCCGCGAATTCCATCGCCACAGTCGTGTCCACCCGTGTCCTCCGGCCGATGTACGCCGTTGTCTGGGCTGCGTTCTTCAACTTCATCGCTGCCTTCGGCTTTGGGGTCCGCGTAGCGGAGACCATGGGGAAGGGGATTGTTCGCGAGTCGGCCATCAACAACGAGGTCATCCTGGCGGCGCTCATCGGCGCCATCGTATGGGATCTCCTGACGTGGTATCTGGGTCTCCCGACCAGCTCATCCCACGCTCTGATCGGCGGGTTGGTCGGGGCCGCCCTCGTTCAGTCGGGCTGGCAGTCGCTTCTGACATCCGGGCTGATGAAGGTGTCGGCCTTCATAGTGCTCTCTCCCGTGGTCGGTCTCTTTCTGGGCTATACGTTTCGCACGCTGGTCAGTTGGGTCTTCCGGCGCAGTTCGCCCAAGAGCGCAGCGCGACACTTCCGTCGACTGCAGCTCGTGTCGGCCGCCCTCTACAGCCTCGGCCACGGCACGAACGACGCGCAGAAGACGATGGGCGTCATTGCGATTCTCCTCTTCGCCAACGGCTATCTCGGCGCGAAGTTCTTCGTTCCCACGTGGGTGATCTTCGGCGCCCATGCGGCGATCGCACTTGGGACAATGGCAGGGGGCTGGCGCATCGTAAAGACCATGGGAATGCGCATCACGAAGCTGCAGCCGGTGGACGGGTTCTGCGCGGAAACCTCCGCCGCCGTCTCTCTCTTCGGCACGGCGACCGCGGGCATCCCGGTGAGCACCACGCACACCATCACCGGCGCCATCATCGGTGTCGGCTCCACGCGGCGCCTCTCCGCCGTCCGGTGGGGAGTAACGGTCAGCGTAGTGTGGGCGTGGGTACTCACCATTCCCGGAGCGGCGCTTGTGGCGGCGGTGACACGGCTGGCATTGTTTCTCGTGACGTAGCGCGCATGCCCACCCGCGGCTGCGGCCCGCCTTGCGCCGGCGGGCCGCGGGACCGAACGTCGAACGCCCCCCCGTCAGATCAGAGCTTCACCCTGGCCGCTCGGGCGATGTCCGAGACGCCGATCACGATCTTGCTCGGCTTGCCCGCCCCGGCCGCGCTGCCGTAGACGTATTCGATGTTGACCTTGGCCGCCGCGAGCTTCCTGGCGGCCGCCCCGAGAGCTCCAGGCTCGTTGGGGAGTTTGACCACGAGAACTGGCTGCTGGACCACATTCATGCCCGCCTTCTTCAGGGCCGCGCGCGCCTTCGCGTTGGCCGACGTGACGAGCCGAACGACACCCACCTCGGATGAGTCGAGCACGGATACCGCGTCGATGTTGACCTTCGCTCGGGCCAGCACGCCCCCCAGCTTGGCGAGCTGCCCGGGCTTGTTCTCCATGGTCACCGACAACTGCGTGCCACGTGCCATTTCCCCGCCTCCCGTGTGCTGAGTTGAGGCCGTGTTTCTCGACGGCCAGGACAGGTCCTGCAACAGCCGGCTCCCTCGGCAGCGAATCTTTCGGGCTGCCGGGATGCAAGCGGGCGTCAGTTTGTGGCCAGGGTGTGGAAGATACAATTGGCCGCGATCTCGCCATTGAGCCAGATCACACTACCGGGGCCGGAGAGCCGCAATGGCCGACCACGATTCATGTGCGCTGCTGGGGCAGTTGCTGCTCGCTCAGGGGACTATCACCCCGGAGGAAATGCGCGAGGCGCTGAGACGGCAGCAGTCCAGCGGACAGCGGATCGGCGACATCCTCGCAGAGATAGGCGCCGTGGCGCCAAGGCAGCTCGAGAGGGCGCTCCGCGTCCAGGCTCGACTCCGTGGCAAGGCGGAGGAGGATCGGCCGTTCATCCTTGTCGTCGACGATGACCCCGAGGTCGGCGCAGTTGTGGCCGACATACTCTGTGGCGGCGGCTACCGAGTGGGTGTTGCCCAGAATGAAGCGGAGGCGATGGCCGCGGTAATGGCACCCGATCCCCCCTCCCCCGCCGTCATCGTTCTCGATCTGGGCCTGCCGGAGTATGGTGGGATCGAACTGCTGACTGTGTTCAGGAAAGCAGGCCAGACCCAAAGCGTGCCGGTCGTCGTCCTAACCGGCCGGCCCGATCTCGAGGTCGAGATACGCAATCGCGGGCTAGCCATCAGCGCCTTCCTCGCGAAGCCAGTACCGGCGCGACAACTGCTCGAAGTGGTGGAGCAAGCCATCCGCGAAGGGTCAGAGGTCTGCTCCACACCCGCCTCCTAGCGCCGAGCTCATTGCGGTGGCTTCGGCCGGATTTCGCTCACAGCTCTCGCCTTCGCAGGGAGGTCAGAGGTCTTCCGGCACTGAACATGGCAGCGCAGTGGTTCAGGCGATCGGTCCGTGGCGCGGCGTGCGCCTGTGCCGGCACGAGGGGAGATCAACTGGTGAGTCAGAAGTCGACACGCGCTGAGGACGCCCGTGCTCGTGTCCTGATCGTGGAAGACGAGCCCTCGGTGATGCAGTTCCTGGAGGCGCTCCTGAGGGGACGCGGCTACGAGACAATCGAAGCCTGCAACGGCGTCGAGGCCATGGTGGCCCTAACCGTCCCGCAGTCGGAACTCCCAGATGCGATACTGCTGGACGTCGGGCTGCCGCTGGAAGGCGGCGTGTCGGTGCTAACGTTCCTGAGGAATGTGTTGCGCAGCGGAATCCCTGTTATCGTCGTCACCGGCCGACAGGAGCCCGAAGAGGAGGCGGCTCTCCGCGAGCTCGGAATCAGCGCTTTCCTGCGCAAGCCGCCGAATGCTCAGCAGATCCTCTCTGCCCTGTCGGAAGTGCTCCCGTGATCTGACCGCCTCGACGGCGGCCACGAGAGAGGGAGTCCGGCGCCCGCAGCAGAACACGTAGCTCAGTCTGATTTCGCCCTGGAGGAGGAGGAGTGAGACTTAGCTGCGCGGGCTACACCTTCAACACGTACTTCCGTGAGCGAGGCCTGACCCTGGAGCAGTACGCTGATTTCTGCGCCGACATCGGCCTCGATGGCGTCGAGCTGACTCAGTATTACTTTCCCGAGACGAGCGGACCCTACCTCAACGACCTCAAACGGCATCTCTTCCGTCGCGGCCTCGAGCTGGCCGGCACCGCGATCGGGGGCGCCTTCTGTCTCCCGACTGAGGAGGAGCGAGAGAAGCACGCAGCCTTCGTGAAGGAGTGGCTCGACATATCGGCACAGCTCGGCTCTCCTTGTCTGCGCGTCTTCGCGGGAGAAGTGCCGGAGGGCCACACTGAGAACGACGCCCTCCAATGGACGATTGCCGGCCTCAAGGAGTGTGCGGAGCGCGCTCAGGCGGTCGGCGTGATGATCGGGCTCGAGAATCACGGCGGACTGACGGCCACCGCGGATGGCCTCATCCGCATTCTGAAGGGCGTCGCTTCCGAGTGGGTCGGCGCGCTGCTGGACTTCGGGAACTACAGCAAGGATCCATATTCTGAGTTCGAGCAGACAGCGCCGCACACTGTCATGACGCACGCAAAGCCGACGGCCAGCTTTGGCGGGACGCATGGTTGGATCGACTACGGACGAGTCGACGAGATCATGCGCAAGGTGGGCTACAGCGGCTTCCTCTCGATCGAATACGAAGAGCCCGGAAAGGACGCGATGGTTGAGGTGCCGCGCTTTGCGGCCTATCTGAGGGGAATCACGAGGTGACGGGATGGCAGAGAAGCCGATTGGCGTAGGTCTGATTGGCTGCGGCGACATCGCCCCGACTCACGCGAAGGCGTTGGCAGAGGCCGAGGGAGCCCGGCTCGTCGCGTGCATGGATGTGGCTGAGGCCTCGGCGAAGAGCCTGGGAGAGGAGTTCGACGCAGCGCACACGACGAGCACCGAAGAACTCCTGGCCGATCCCGAAGTGGAACTCGTCACGATAGCGACGCCCGCCTTCACACACGACGAGATCACAGAAGCCGCGGCCAAGGCCGGCAAGCATGTGCTCTGTGAGAAGCCCCTCGCGGCCGATCTACCGGGTGCTGACAGCATGATCGCCAACTGCGAGCAGGCCGGGGTGTCTCTCTCTACCTGTTTTCCTCTGCGCTATCTTGGCGCCGCGAAGTGGCTGAAAGGTCTGGCGGAGGCCGGCGCGCTGGGCGAGATCATCGAGATCCGGTTGCGGAACATGGGCGAGAAGAAGGAGTCCTACTGGACCGGCGGCTTCTCGGGGAGAACGCAAACCAACTGGCGGAAATCGCGGGCCCAGAGCGGCGGCGGCGTCATCATCACGAACCTGATTCACCACATCGATTTGGCGCGAGCTGTCACCGGCCTGGAGGTCACTCGGGCCTTCTGCGAGGCGGGGACGTTCTGTACATCTGTCGAGGTCGAGGATCTCGGTCTGGCATCGCTTCGCTACGAGAACGAGGCGATCGGGCTTGTCGAAGGCTCGTCCTGCTTCTGGGGCGGCAGTGGCGAGCACGACGTCGCCGTCCTCGGCACGAAGGGCCAGGTCCGATTCGGGCTCTGGAGTGGGCAGGCGGAGGCCTACGTGACCGAAGCAGCGGAGGGCATTCCCGCCCGTGAGTGGGTGAGCCGAGAGTTCACGGACGCGACACACGTCGATTTCTACAATGACCTCGCGGCGGCCCTCAGAGCCAGACGGAGGCCGCCGGTGACCGGGATAGACGGCCGAAAGGCGCTGGAGGTCGTGCTCGCGATCTACAGGTCCGCCGACACGAGTCGGCCGGTCCACTTGCCGCTGTAGGGGCAAGCAGAACGAAGGGGGCAGTCGGCTCTAAGCGGCGCCTCCCAGGTCCTTGACGAACACAGCGTACCGGCGGACAATATGCCAGCCGCAGGCCACGTAGAATCCCGTATTCGCCCAGCCGGCCCACATGTTCTCTGATCCCTGGTCTCCCGCTCGCTTCATGCATTCCAGGAGGAGCAGCGCGCCGTAGCCTTTCCCGCGCTCGCGCCGGAGCACCAGCACCGGGCCAAATCCGGCGCGGGGCGTGCCGGGCCAGTATTGCGCCCAGCCCACGATCTCCTCACCTCTGCGCAGTATCAGCGCCACCTCCCTCGGCCGCGACCACTGTGCCTGCGACTCCCAGCCAACGGGGAACCACTGCCGCTCGTCCTCCTCCTCCACGAACCTGCGCATGGCTGGCAGGAGGTCGGGATTCCACGTGAGGACTTCAGTCGTGGGCCCGGCCCTCTCCCCCGCCCGGGCGAGGCGGTCCGGAATCGAGGGATCCCGCAGGTCCACCGCGACGTCCTCTAGAGTGCCGACATCTCGATATCCGTGCCCGGCCAGGATGTCACAGATCTGCTGGTGCCGAACGTCGATTCCTGGGAAGAAGTACGGCCCGGTGTACTCGGTGACGAAGAGCTTCTGCTTCCCGGCCTGCGCGCAGTACGACTCGGCGGCAGCCAGAAGGGCATCTGCAATCTCGTTCCGGGCCGGACACTCGAGGACAAGGAAGGCCTTGAGATGGCCCCGCTCGAACTCGTACTCGTGCCCGCCGCCGTCCTTCCCTTCCGGCGTCCTGCGCAGGACGCACGCGCTGAGACCGACGACCGACCCGTCGTCAGACCACGCCACGTGCACGGCCTCCGGCTCGTAGTTCGGATCCTCGAGCAGGACTCGCCGGAACTGCGCCTCTGTTACACGATCGTGGGCAAGCACCCCGTTCCACGCCTCGACCACACTCGTGATGTGTTCTTCAGACAGCTGGGTCAACCGCACTTCGCCCTCCTCGTGCACCGCCAGCGATCAGCGGAACCTTCACCGGCCGGCTGGGAGCATCCTCTGGCCGAATGGCTGCGATGCAGCCCGGCTAGTGACGGCGAGTTGCGGCCGGACCTCGCTTGTTGTATGCTGGCTGCCGGCCGCGCGGCAGCCGCGCGGGGACCCATGTGCCGATGAAGGCCTATCGCGAAGCAGCCCGAGACATACCGATTGCGCGCGAGGTGGACGTCCTGGTAGCAGGCGGCGGCCCCGCCGGTGTGGCGGCAGCTATCGCTGCGGCCCGGTCCGGCGCGAAGACGGTGCTGGTCGAGCGCTTCGGTTATCTGGGTGGGACCGCAACGGCCTCCCTGATGGCCTGCATCAACGGCTTCCGCAATCAGGTTGAGCCTGACTCTACACAGACCGTCCGCGGCGTCGCCGAGGAGATCATCCTCCGGCTGAAGGACGTAAGCGGCCTGGGCCAGAGCCCGTACCAGCAGAAGGAGTATCCTACGGAGCCGGGCGCGCTCGCCTACAGCTACGCGATCGATACGGAGAAGTTCAAGTACGTTGTTCTTAGCCTATGCGTCGAGGCCGGCGTTGACCTCCTCCTTCACACCTACGTCTGTGACAGCATCGTCGAGGAGGGAGCCGTCAGCGGCGTGGTCATCGAGAACAAGTCCGGTCGCCAGGCGCTGATGGGGCGGGGGACCGTGGACGCGACGGGAGACGCAGACGTGGCGGCACGCGCGGGGGCCAGCTTCTGGCAAGTGCGCGGGGATGAAGCCCCGCGCCTGACGGACGCAATCATGTACCGCATCGAGTTCGGCGAAAGCCGACCAGGCGGTGTGTTCGCCTGCGACTTCGGCAGGAATGCCGTCGTCTGGGGGCCGGGCGTTGCGGCCATAGACGGAGTGAACGCGGACGAGCTTTCGCGCGCCGAGGTCGATGCCCGCCTGCGAATCTACGATGACTTCGCGGATAAGCAGCGCGAGCATCCCGAGCTGGCCGACGCCGAGGTCGTCGAGACGCCCCCGCTGCTGGGCATCCGTCAGACCCGTTTCGTCGAGGGAGAGTACAAGCTGACAGCCAGCGATGCACTCGCCGGCCGCAGGTTCGACGACGTGGTCGCCATAAGCTCCTGCCCCATCATCAGTTACTATGGCTACAGGCGCTACCTGGAGCACGAAGGCTACGACATCCCATATCGCTGTCTCGTGCCCAAGGACACCGACAATCTCCTCATTGCCGGCCGCTGCATATCCAGCGAACAGCAGCCGTACGAGTCGCACCGCGCGATGGCGCCGATGATGGCCATCGGCCAGGCGGCCGGCGCTGCGGCCGCGCTGTCCGCTGAGACCGGAACGCGCCCGCGGAGCCTCGATGTCGAGCGCCTCCAGCGAGTGCTGCTTTCCCAGAGGGCGGAGCTGCGCCTGAGCACTGGAGCTGAGAGATGATCAAGCGTTGGGATGTGATCACCATCGGGAACCTGTCTCGGAACCGCTATTGGGGAGAGAGCGACGAGGAGGGGCTGCGCGATGCCTGGTGCACCTCCACCCTGGTGAGCGGCGATGGCTTCAGGCTGCTCGTCGACCCATCCCTCAAGGACCCGGAGGCGATGGCACACGAGCTCGACCGCCGGACCGGCCTCAAGCCGGACGCGATTAGCGCTGTCTTCGTGACCCATCACCACGGTGACCATCACTGGGGAGTGGAGGCGTTTCCGCAGGCAGAATGGTGGGCGGCAGGAGAGGTGGTGGCCCTCATCAATGAGAACAGCTCTTACTCGAGGCCCGTGCAGCCCGCGCCGCCGCGTCTCTTTGATGAAATCGAACTGCTTCACACGCCCGGTCACACCGCCGAGCATCACAGCCTGTTGCTCGTCTGTGATGGCCAGACCGTGGTGATCGCAGGAGACGCCGTGATGACACGGGATTTCTACGCGCATCGCCAGGGCTACTTCAACTCGGTGAGCTTCGACACGGCCGCGGAGACCATCGACGCGATAGGACGTACTGCCGATGTCGTCGTGCCCGGCCACGACAACTACTTCCTGGTCGAACTGACGCCATTCGCGGAGTAGTGACCCGACCTCAAGGAGCGGAGAATGAATCTCAAGGAGATCAAGCCCCGGTTGCTGATGGGTCCGGGGCCCTCGGACGTGGACCCACGTGTGCTGGAGGCGATGTCCAGACCGACCATCGGGCACCTCGACCCGCAGTTTCTCTCCGTCCTCAACGAGATCCGGGATATGCTGCAGCAGGTGTTCCAGACCAATAACAGGCTGACGCTGGCTGTCAGCGGCTCCGGCTCGGCCGGGATGGAGACTTGTGTCGTCAACCTGATCGAGCCGGCCGACGAAATGCTCGTCTGCATCAACGGCGTGTTCGGGCAGCGCATGAAGGACGTAGCCGAGCGCGCCGGCGCCGAAGTCACTGCAATCGAGAGACCCTGGGGTGAGGTCTTCACGGCCGACGAAGTCGCGGTGGCTCTCCAAGAGCAAGGCCCGTTCAAGGTGGTCGGCATCGTCCATGCCGAGACGAGCACCGGCGCGGCGCAGCCCATTGCGCCGATCAGCGAGGTGGTCCATCAGAGCGGCGCTCTCCTTCTGGTCGATACCGTCACCAGCCTTGCCGGAATGGAAGTCGACGTCGATGGCTGGCAGATAGATGCGTGCTACAGCGGGACACAGAAGTGCCTTTCCTGTCCGCCCGGTCTCGCGCCGGTCACCTTCAGCCCCGCGGCCGTGAAGGCAATCGACGAACGAAAGGCCAAAGTTCAAAGCTGGTATCTCGATGTGACAATGGTGCGGGCCTACTGGAGCGCCGAGCGCCTCTACCACCACACGGCCCCCATCAACATGAACTACGCCCTGCACGAGGCGCTCCGCATCGTGCTGGAGGAAGGGCTGGAGGCGCGGTGGCAGCGCCATGCGCTCCACCATCGCGGCCTCAAGGCAGGCCTGGAGGCCATCGGCGTCCGCCATCTGGCCGACCCAAACCATCAACTCCCAATGCTCAACGCAGTCGCGGCGCCCGAAGGTGTGGACGAGGCCGAGGTCAGAAAGCGCTTGCTCGACGAGTTCAACATAGAGATCGGGGCCGGGTTGGGGCAGTTCAAGGGGAAGGCCTGGCGCATAGGGCTCATGGGCGAGAGCGCGACAGAGCGGCATGTAACGAGCGTGCTCACTGCGCTCGAGACGGTTCTGGTGGAAAGGGGTATCCTGAGGGAAACGGGCAGAGCCGTTGCGGCAGCCAGGGAAGTCTACAGTAGTTGATCTCGATTCGGCCGACCCGTGATCAAGCGGGGAACTGACATGACAGTCACGGCGGACACGCTCCGGAGAGCTGACACAGAGCGAGTTGCGGACCTGCGACGCCGGGTGCGCGACGCGATGGAGCTCCCGCCTGTGGCCTGGGAGTGCCCGCCCCGAATCGACGACAGCTGGATGTCCAAGGCGCTCCCGGTGCGCAAGGCACGCGCCGTCGAGCTCAAGCTCGCCCACATGCCAACGGATCTGTGGCGGGGACAGCTCTTCGCCGGATCGATGACCCTCGAGCAGCCACGAACCCACGCTGAGTGGGGGTTCCCCGACTATACGACAGCCGAGGAGAAGGACGCAGCAGCCGAGCGCGGGATGAGCATCCATTCGGTATTCGGGCACGTCGTGCCAGACTACCCACGACTCCTCGCAAGGGGCCTCCGTGGGATTCGGGCGGAGGCGGAGGGGGAGCTTGCCGGGGCCGGGAACGCCGAGGAGACGGCATTCCTCGACTCAGTGATCATTGCACTGGACGCAGTGATGGCCTACACCGTGCGCCTCGCCGACGGCTGCGAAGCAGAGGCCGGGGAAGAGCCCGACGGCCAGCGAGCTGCAGAGCTGTGGCAGATGGCCTCGAACCTGCGGCAGGTCCCCGCCGGCCCGGCTCGATCCTTCTGGCAGGCGCTGCAGTCCGTATGGCTGCTTCACATGGTGTTCCACTCGACCATGAATGGCAATGCAATGGGGCGGCTCGATCAGTATGTGTGGCCCCATCTCGAGGCGGACCTGGCGTCGGGTGCCCTGGACATGGATGCCGCCGCCGAGCTGGTCGACTGCTTCTGCCTCAAGTTCAACGAGCGCGCTCAGACGCTGGACGAGCAGCGGGCGGACGCGCGCGAGCCAGAGTCGGCTGATCTCAGCAGCCGAACGAGACACTACACGTCTTCGCAGATCGGAACCAACCGCGACGGCCTCGATGCCGCGAACCACTGGCTGCAGAACATCGTCGTCGGCGGCCTGACGCCAGAGGCGCAGGACGGGGCGAATCCACTGACCTACCTCCTGCTCGATAGCTACCGCCGGAACCAGATGACGAATCCGCTCCTCACGGTCCGACTCCATGGGGATTCGCCCGAGGAGCTGGTTCGCTTTGCGGCCGAGGTGCTGAAGCAGGGCGGTGGAATGCCGGCCCTCTTCAACGACGAGGCCCTCATCCCGGCCCTGGAGGGCATCGACATCCCGACGAAGGACGCACGGGATTACACGAATGATGGGTGCTGGGAGATCATCATCCCGGGGCGAACTGACTTCTGCTTCCAGCGTCTCAGCATGATGCTCTGCCTGGAGTGGGCGCTCAACCGCGGTCGCTCCCGGCTTGACGGCTCTCAGCAGGGACTCGACGCCGGCGACCCGCGTGCGTTCTCCTCCTACGAAGACGTCTGGCACGCCTTCCTCGCGCAGATGGACGAGATGGTTGGGCGCGTCGTGCGGAAGGTCGTGAACTCCGTGGACGACCGCAGCACTATTGCCCCCGTTCCTCTGCTCAGCGCTCTCATAGAGGGGTGCATTCCGGCTCGCCGAGACATGACCGCCGGGGGCGCGAAGCATCGGACCTTCGGGATGCTCGCCGAGAGCGCCGCCCACGCAATCGACTCGCTAGCCGCGATCAAGACCGTTGTATTCGAGCAGAAGCAAGCGACAATGGCGGAGCTCTGCGAGGCGCTGGAGCACAACTTCAAAGAGCACGCCTCTCTCCGAAGACGGTTTCTGGAGGCTCCCAAGTACGGGAACGACGACGAGGGGGCCGACGTCATCGGTCAGCAGATGATCGAAGCCTTCACGGCCGCCGTCGCCAAGCACGCGGCCGCTCACGACAGCCGGGTCAAGTTCCCCTCTGGGGTCGGCACGTTCTCCTGGTATGTGGGCATCGGCGAAGGGCTCGGGGCATCGCCGGACGGCAGGCTGTCGGGCGAGCCGGTCTCGTCGAACTTCTCGCCCGCGCTGGGGCGGGACATGCACGGCATTCCGGGGGCAGTGCTCTCCTACTCCAAGATGCTGCACGGCAAGCTGCCGGCCGGCGCGCCGCTCGATCTGCGTGTAGCAAGGAGACTGGTGGCAGGACCCGAGGGCACGGCTCGCATGGCGGCCCTCATGCGCAGCTTCGTGGACACCGGCGGGTCGATGATGACCTTGACGGTGGCCGATACGGAGGAGCTGCGGGCGGCCCAGCGCGAGCCGGAGAGGCACCGATCCCTGCGCGTCCGGATGGGCGGGTGGTGCGCCTACTTCACCATGCTCAGCCGAGAGCAGCAGGACCACCACATCCGCCGCCAGGACGGTCGTTCGTGAAACAGAAGTCGAATCCGCTCCCCGACGTACACGGCCTCGTTCTCGACATCGACACCTTCGCCGTCCACGACGGTCCCGGCATTCGAATGGCCGTCTACCTCAAGGGCTGTCAGCTCGCCTGCAAGTGGTGTCACAGCCCTGAGTCTCAGCGGGCCGGACCAGAGCTGGCGTTCGTCCGCGACCGGTGCGTGCTGTGCGGCGTCTGCGCACAGGCGTGTCCCAGGGGAGCGCACGCGGTCAGCGAATCAGGACACACGATCAATCGGGAGCACTGCGAGGCCTGTGGCCGCTGTGTCGAGCAGTGCGCCTCAGGGGCCCTCGCACTGAAGGGACACCACGTCACGGCTGGGGAGATCATTGACAGGGCGAGTCGCCTCAGGCCGTTCTTCGAGCATTCCGGAGGCGGGGTCACCCTCACTGGGGGAGAGGTGACGTGTCAGGTCGACTTTGCCGAAGCTGTGTTGGCGGGGTGCCGTAGCCGCGGCATCCACACAGCGATCGAGACGAACGGCGCGTGTCCGTGGGAGCAACTCGAGAAGCTCCTCCCCCACTCCGATCTGGTGCTCTACGATATCAAACTCATCGACGAGGCGGAGCACGAGCGGTGGACGGGAGCATCGAACAGTCCGATCCTGGGCAATGCCGCAAGGCTCTCGGGCCGCGCGGTCCAGGTGCGGGTCCCGCTGATTCCCGACATCACAGACACGGATGAGAACCTGCGCGCGATCTTCGCTTTCATGAACGGCGTCGGTCTGGAGTCGCTCGCGTTCCTTCGTTACAATGCGGCGGCCGCGGCCAAGTACGAGTGGTTCGACCTGCCATTCGAGATCGAGGGGGAGCCGCAAGGCCGGGAACGCCTGCAGGCCATACTGGCGATGGCGAGGGAGGCTGGGCTAGAGGCCTCTATCTCGTGAGGCCGAGAGCTGCCAGGCGCCGCCGTCTCAGGCCTTAGGACTCCGACTCCCCGCCCAGGCGGCCGAGGCCGCTCTCCTCTGCAGAGGTCAGGTCCGCCTCCGAACCTATCTGGTGGAGCCGACTCCGTACGTCGTCCACTTGCTCGGGCTTCAGGCTCTTCTCCAGCATCGGGAAGATCAGCGAGTCTTCCTTCGCGGCATGCCTCTGAAGCAGGCCGGCAGTGAGACTGGACAACGCGAGCAGCTTGCCCGCGGATGCCTCGTCGGGTCCGCCGCTCGCCTCGACCTGATGAACGAGCTGCAGCATCTCATCAGTCCGGGCCGCCAGAGAAGCATGCGCGCTCATGTCGTCCTCGGCCTCTTCGGCGAAGAAGCTGCCGAACACATCGGCGCCCTTTGCGCCCTCCGAGATCATACGCCGAGCTTCCGGAAACAACCCCTCTTCTTCCCTGCGAAAGTGGACTCGCAGACGACGGCGGAACATCTCGAGCTCATCGCGCACTACACCGGCCCCGCCCAGCGAGGAGGCGTCAGCGCCCACTAGGCCTCGCACCGCCGACTGCAGGTCCTGCATCTCTCGCAGGAGAGCCGTGTGCTCTTCTCTCAGGTCCTCAAACGGTGATCTGACGGACATGCCTATCCTCCGTATCCTCGAAGCTACCACTCGCATCTTGTGCTTACCTGCGGGGCATCCTGCCGACTTTTTCCTGGAGGGTGTACGGTATCTGCGCGACGAAAGGACTCGCCCCTGGCCCCGCCTAATTGAGCCTCACGCGCAGTGGTATGGCCAACTGCACGTAGATGATCGCTCTTGAGGGCCACTCGCACAGTCGATGAGACCGCCTGTTAAGACAATGATCGTCATGGGGACGCGGCCGGAGGTCGTGAAGCTCGCCCCTCTCGCGCTGGAGCTCCGCCGCTGCCCGAAGGAGTTCCGCGTCACGCTGGTCGGCACCGGCCAGCACCGGGACCTCGTGCCCCAGCATCTGCGGCCGTTCAGGCTGCGGCTGGATGCCGACCTCGGCGTGATGAAAGCGCGTCAGGCTCTGGCGGAAATCACCGCACGCACGGTGCGGCGCATGGACACACTTCTGGCAGACGATCCTCCGGATCTCGTGATCGTCGAGGGAGACACAACCGCGGTCCTCGCGGCCGGGCTCGCAGCCTTCTACCGCAAGATCCCGGTCGCTCATGTCGAGGCGGGCCTGCGCTCCCGAGACATCTACAACCCCTTTCCCGAGGAAATCAACCGCCGACTCGTCGGCGGACTCGCGGAGATTCACTTCGCGCCGACCGCCAGCGCGCGGGAGAATCTGCTCTCCGAGAACGTTCCTTCAGACCGGATCTTCGTGACCGGGAACACGGCCATCGACGCCCTGCTGATCGCGGCCAGGCGCAGGCCGAAGCCGCCGGCTGTGCCCGCAGCGGCGCTCCGCGGCCGGCGTATGATTCTGGTTACAGCGCACAGGCGCGAGAACTGGGACCGTGGCATCCGAGAGATCTGCCTCGCCCTGCGCGATCTGCTGGAGCGCTTCGGAGACATTGCCGTCGTCTATCCGGTCCACCCGAACCCGGTGGTACGAGACCAGGCTGCGGAGTTGCTCGGCAGTCAAGATAGAGCGCACCTGATCGCGCCGGCCGGATACGTCGAGTTCGTGGATCTCATGAAGCGCAGCTATGTGATACTGACAGACTCCGGCGGCGTTCAGGAAGAGGCGCCGTCGCTGGGCAAACCGGTCCTCGTCATGCGGGAGAAGACGGAGCGAACCGAGGGAATCGAGGCCGGCTGCTCTCGGCTGGTCGGCGCGGAAAGGAAGCGCGTTGTCGCGGAGACGTCCCGCGTCTTGTGCGACGCGACCCTCTACAGGACGATGGTGGCCTCCGCCAACCCCTACGGGGACGGGAAGGCCGCTTCCCGGATACGGCGGGCGCTGGCGTATCATCTCGGCCTTACTCGGCGTCGCCCCCAGGACTTCGGCCGCTAGAACGGCGATCTGAGCGGCCGGCATCGATCGCGCTCAGGCCTCTGTCGGCTCCCCTTCGCGCCAGTAGCGATCTTGCGCGGCCGCGCCAAGCTCTGCGCAGAAGATCATGACAAAGGCGGAGTAGTAGATCCACAGCAGCAAGACCACCGCCCCCGCCAACGGGCCATAGAGCTGGCCATAGCGGCTACTTCCCGCCACGAGGAGCGAGAAGATGGACCGAGACGCGATCCACAGAAGGCCCGCTGGCACGGCGGCCAACAAGGCCGCCCTTGCAGTGACCCGGCCGCCCGGAAGCAGACGGTAGAGCGCGAAGAACAGCGAGACAGCAATCACAGTGTGAAGAGTCCAGCTGATGGCGCTGTTTAGCAGGTTGACATACCCGAAGTAGTCGAGGTGCGCACTGAGGCTGTTGGCATAGGAGCTGACAGTCGCGACGACGCTGACTATCACCGTGCTTGCGAGGAAGATCAGCCCGGCGGCCAGCACGGCCACGAAGCTGATCGCCTTGTGACCGAAGTAGCTGCGCTTCGGCTCGCCGCTCCAGACAGTCGTCAATATCATCGACAGCGCCGTGAACAGATGCATCCCGGACCAGAGCAGCGCGAGCGTGCCGACGATATCGACGAGCCAGCGGCCGCTGGAGGTGCGGGTGGTGTCCAGCGCCCTCATCAGGACCGTGCTCGACCCTGGGAAGTAGTCTTGGAGGGCCGCCTCGACGTGTGTGTAGGCCTGCTCGGAACCGATGAGATGCCCAACCGCGGAGATGAGAAGCAGGCCCAGCGGTATCAGCGACACGGAGGCGAAGAACGCCACCGACCCGGCCATGAGTCCCCCCGCATCGCGAGCGAACTTCTGGTGGGCTGCGATGAGCAGAATCCACGCCTCGCGGAGCCAGTGTCGCACGAACGCCCCTCCCGAATCTGGCGGCATCGCCGGGAGCAGGAACCGTCCGCTCGCTCTCCCCTCACGTGTGCCGCCGCTTCCCGCCCAGAGCGGATCGAGGGTGCCCCTCCTTGGCTCCCCCGCCTTGGGGCACAGTATACCCGAACAGACATCAAACGAGAAGAGCGCGGCGGAAAGCGGCCGGCAGCGCCACTGGTTTCTCGCGGCGCCGAGCGCTTCCGGCCATGGATGCTGCCAGGCTGAGACGAGTTTGTGCAGAACATGAAGTGCAGGTGAATGAGGGTGCTGTCCACGCTTGCCCTGTGCGTCCTCGGCGCAATCTATCTGGCCGCTGAGGGGCCGCCGCCAGCGCACACCATCGGCGGCGTGCCCCTGGTGGAGCAGGCCGCCCACTGGTGCGGCCCATCGGCCCTCGCCTCGGTCCTTCAGTACCACGGGGAGACCGTGAGCCCCGAAGATATCGCGGACGAGATCTACCTGCCTGACTACCGCGGGTCTCTGAACGTGGACCTACTCCTCTACGCGCGCAGGCGCGACTTCGACGCCTGGGCCGGGGAGGGCTCCGACGATGTCCTGAGAAGAGCGATCGCGCGGAACCGGCCGGTCATCTGTATGGTGCGCCGCGGGAATGCCCTGGCACGGCGGAACCACTTCGTTGTCGTGTCGGGCTATGATTCACCGCGAGGCTTGTGGGTCGTTGACAGCGGGGCGAGAAAGCTGGAGACACAGAGTGAAGCGGCCTTCGAGGCAGAATGGCGCGAATGTGATCGTTGGGCGCTCGTCGTGGAGGGACGAAAGGCAAGACAGGCGGAGGAGCGTCCGCCCGAGTAGCTCGGCTCTCGGCGCGGCCGAAGCGACAGACACCCAGAGCGTGAGCGGGAACACCAAGGCATGCAGGCACGGCGACCACGTCAGACCCAGGTTGAGGTGCGCGTGTTGATGACCCGGCTGCGCGGAGTCAGTCCGATTCCGCTAGTGCTTATCCTGCTGTCTGCTGTAGCGGGCTGCGAGACAGATCGGGACGGAGTGACCGTGGACGTGACCTCAACTGTCAAAGCCTATCAGGAGTACGTTGACCGTCAGCCGGACAGGGCCGAGGTTGAGGCGATGATCGCCCGCATGCCTGCTGAGCAGCTGAACGACCTCGGCGTGTTGTACGAGAGCGAAGGGAGACTGGAGGAAGCGGAGTGGGCCTACCAGCAGGCGGTGTGGCGGGATCCCAGATACGCGCAGGCATATGTGAACCTCGGAAACGTCTTGCGGAAGCTGGAGAGGCCGGAAGAGGCCATGCTTCGCTATCGCCAGGCCATGGCGGCTGACCCTGATTCGTTCGTTGCCGTGAACAACTTCGCGGATCTCTGCGCAGCCGAACGAACGTGCATCGAGGAGGCGATCCAACGGCTTTCTCCAATGGTGGCAAGGGCCGGCGCGCAGCGTCCCTACGCGCTCGACACTCTCGGGTGGCTCAACTGCTGCTTGGGCGAGCACGAGGAGGCCCTCGAACTCCTTCAGGCGGCCCTCCAGGAAGCGCCGCAGGAGGATGACCTCCTGCGTGCGAGCATTCACAGTCACCTGGCCGAAGCTTACGGCTCGCTCGGCCGACAGGAAGAAGCTGAAGCTCACGAGGCGGAAGCAAGATGCATACGCCAGCGCCTGGAGCGGGATCATCCCCGCCCGGCGGGCGCTGAGGGGGAGTAGCAGCACAGGGCTGCGGTCGCTGCCCCTGCTTCAGGGCACACCTGTCCCCCGTGTGGTTCTGAGCCGCCTCCCTGACCTCGCCCGAGCGGCGAAATCGTCGGCGTGTTGCCTCAGGCAGGCGCGGGGCCGGGCACGGAGAAGGGAGTGAGCGCTGGCGTCTGCACCAGCAGCCCAGCCGATAGCGCAGCAGGGAACGGGAAAGGAGGTGATCTACTTGGGACGCAGTGTAGGCAGGAGGTTGGTCGCCGTCGTACTCGTGGCCCTCGTGTCAGCGGTCTTCACCGGCGCGGCCGCGTGGGCAGCGCCGGTGCCATCGCAGAGCTCGACCGGCTCCGTAGACCCTGTTGAGAAAGAGGCAGTCGCAGCAGAGCGTGCGATTGTGACAGGGGCGCTCATGGACTTCGGCCTGACCGAGGAAGATGCCGACGCGCGGGCGGCTCTGCTGACAGATGCGGAGATCCACATGCTCGCCAGCGATTTGGACTCGATGCAGGTTGCTGGCGACAACTTCCAGTGGGACACGACGACTGTCCTGCTCGTGCTGATCTTGGTCGTTCTCATAGTCGACTGAAGCACTGGACCGCGTTGTGTATGGCAGCGGCGGCGCTCTTCCGAGCGCCGCCGGCGCGTGAGGGGCAAGAACTCGGGGTGCTTCCTGAGTCCGAACCTGGTCGAAGATGGGCCCTCGGGCGTCCTTAGAGCGCTGGCGCGAGCGGGGGCCCGCAAAACAGGGGCAGCCGGATGCACACCGAGAGGCGGGCCTAGAACGCGCCGGGAAGGCGCAGCGCCCGTTTGAGACGGACACCCCAGCTGCCGCGTCGGCCGGGGAGTGCGTTCAGATAGATGACCCGAGAGCGCAAACGAGCACTCGCCAGAAGCGACAGAACGCGGCCAGGCGTCGTCTTCGGCGAGAAGTAGAAGGTCGGGTCGAGCAGGTCGGCGCCTGGCGCGACGGCCCCCTCGTCGACCGCGGTCTCGGCAAGGGGAGTTCCTGGGTACACGCGCAGCCCCAGGCGACACAGAATGCGGTCGCGCGGTCCGAGAGCGGAGCGCATGAAACGTATCGTGCTGCGCACGGTCTTCTCGGTCTCGCCGGGCCCGCCGAAGATGAACAACCAGGAAACGGGCAGCTTGATCTCGTGGGCCCAGGCTGCCGTCTGTGCGATGTGATCCGGCCCAAATCCCTTGCGCAGCTGTGACAGCACCAACTCGTCCGCGCTGTCCGCCGTACATACGACGGACGTGAATCCAGCTCTCTTCATCAGTGCGAGCAGTTCCTTCGACGCGGAGCCGGGGTGAAGAGAGGATGTGTGAAGCTCTGCCTTCAGGCGACTATGGATGATCGCCTCGCAGAGAGCCAGAGCATGATCGGTGGGGTGGTTCAGCGTTGCGTCAACGATGTCGAAGCGGCCAACCTTCCATCGCGAGTTCGTCTCCCACATCTCCGCCGCCACCGTTCCCGGCTTCCGGAAACGATAGTCACTGCCTTCGGCACGAGGATAGGCGCAGTACGTGCACTCGAACTGACAGCCCCGCTTGGTCTGAACCGGCATCGGACGGCCGCGGCGAACGTACTCCTTCACCCTCACCCACTCGGCCACGCGGGCGAAAGGTAACTCATCCAGGTCCTCGACCCTGGTAGGGGAGACGCGATACTTCGAGTAGGTCTGGCGCGTGCAGACACCGGTCAGTTCCGAGGGCTGGCCACCCGCGTTGAGACACGCGAGTAGATCGACCAGCCCCTGCTCGCCTTCGCCCACGATGGCATAGTCCGCCTCCAGCCGCCGAACGAGCTTCTGGGGGCCCATGCTGACCGCAGGGCCGCCCACGACGAGAGGCGAGTCCGAAAGTGAACGAATCTCGCGGGCCAGTGCAGCGACCTGAGGGAGGTAGGGCCGAGGGCGCATGAAGTCGCCGTTGTCAAGATCGCTCACGGAGAGCCCAATGGCGACCGGCAGCCAGTCCTCGATGGCCTTCGTCAGCTCGCGCCGAGGGGCCTTGGCGAGGTTGAGGTCGAGCACGTACGGTGTGAAGACATTCGCCTTCAGGGCGGATGCTATGAGGCAGAGCCCGAGCGGCGGGGTAGGCTGACGCGCCTGCCCGACATTGGGCTGAACCAGCAAGACGTTCATGCCCTCGCCTTCCGCGCGGCCGCACTAGCTGTGGCGCGCGACACTCAGCCAGAGACTTCTGCCCTGCCGGGGGAGTGTCCTGCGCACCCACGCTGCTGGCCTAGACGGTCGGCCGGCTGGCGTCGGTCCGCCCCTAGGCCCACGGGCCTGTCTGCGGCCCCAGGAAGGCCCGCGCCTGCGCGAGTCGGGGCTCTATTCCATATAGCCGATCTGTCGCAGACGTTCCGCCATTTCCTCCTGCTCGGCAGAAGACAGCGCGCTCTCGCGAGCGCCCGTGGGTTGGTCCTGGTCCGCAGGGCAGTAGCGGATTGGCCGAGAGGCCAGGAATCCCGGCGCGAAGACATCTTCCAGGACGCGGCCCGTCATGTCCTCCGGAACCGGCTCCCCGAGTAGATGCAAAAGAGTTGGCGCGAGGTCGATGAGTCGCGCGCCTTTAATGTCTCCGGGCCCTCCGGCGTCCGGGCCGTGGAAGACCAGCACGCCGTCCTGTGTGTGGCACCCGTTCCAGGCCCCGGAGGACATGTCGATCGGCTCGATCAGCGACGATGTATCAGCAGTTTCCTGGCCGCCCGCATCCGAGCGGCCCCGCACAGCGTCGCTCCGGGCTATGTACCCATCCTGCCAGAGGACTATGAGATCGGGCAGCGCGTCTGCCCCAGGTCCGGGGTAGAGATCCTCGGTCCGCAGCACGCGCTTCACGACGGACTTGCCTGTGTCGGCGTCCCGGAGCCCCATTATGCTCTCTGTCAGTTCGTCACAGAGAGCCTCGGCCTCTGCCCCCGGGCCAACTACCCCCTGCGGGAAGCGGTCTCGGCGGTTCAGGTAGACGTAGCCGTGCTGGGTGCTGACGGCGAAGGCCTTTGTGCCGGTCCATTGGAAACGGTTCAGCAGCAGGAGGGACGCGACCTGGCTCCGGACCGCCGGAAGCACACTCTTCAGCCAGTCCTTCATCCAACGAGGGGCGTGCTTGGATGCCTGCCCCCAGATCGTCTGCAGCATCTTGACTCTGACGCTGCTCCGCCGAGCGCAGACGAGATATCCCTCCTGCTCGAGCCAGCGGTTGAGGTGCACCAGCTTGTGGCAGGGACCGAACCCGTGATCAGACATGATGACCACGGTCCGCGGTTCCGGCACGCATTGGAGCATCGCCTCAACTGCCTTGTCGACCTGTTCGTAAACGCGAAGTAGGGCCGCGCCGAGTTCGGACGGCGCCCCCGAATCATAGGCCGGATGTGACGGATCGACGAACCGCCAGAAGAAGTGCTGTGCGCGATCAGTGGCTCCAATCGTCACCATCGTCAGATCGCTCGGGTACTTCTCCAGCAGGTGGCAGGCCGCGCGCGCCTGGTTGTCTATCATGTCCAGGAGGCGGTTCAGGTACTCCTGGGGGTCCGCGCAGTCGGCGAAGTCGCCGTGGAGGTCATATCCTCCCATGGAAGCGCGAAGCTCGTCGGCGAGCCCTGGCGGGTGCGTGAACTGGGACTTGGCGCCCGGCGTCTCCAGTCCCGCAACGAGGTACCCGTTGACCGGCTCCGGCGGGTAGGTCATCGGAACACCGACCACGCCGACGCGCTTTCCCGCGTCGCTGAGCAAGCGCCACAGGGTCTTCTGCCTGATGAGTGCGCCGTTGTTGAACTGGAGCTCGTAGCTGCGAGGCCGGAAGGAGAGGAAGTTCATGACCCCGTGCTGCCCGGGGTGCTTGCCGGTCATGAACGTACTCCAGGCCTCCGGGCTGAGGGCCGAAATCACCGATTGCAGTGTCCCCCGGACACCCTCGCGGTACAGGCGAGAGAGACACGGCAACTCGCCTCTCTCAAGCCAGGGGCCCAGCAATCGGAAGGTCGCCCCGTCGAGGCCCACCACGAGCACTCGGCGGGAACATCCGCCGTCCTGCATGAGACTACTATCCTCTCTCAGGAACGACTTCTGCGGCCGACACCGAACGCCTGTCCGAAAGCCCACACATGTCCACCGGGTCGCGGCACGAGTGCGAGTGGGCAAAGGCGGCGAGGTACCCGAAGAGGCTTACGCGAGATTGGGGCCCGAGCGACCGCAGCGCTTCAGACGGCGCTCAGTCCCCACACGTGATAGACGTCTACGGCCGCGGTGACGAACAAGGCGGCCCAAGCGGCGGGGCGAGCGCGCCGCGTTGGGTATGAGATGGCGATGAGCACGGCAACCATGGCCGTCAACAGCACCTTCCCCGGAACGAAGAGGTCACGGGCCAGAAGCCACGCCATGGCGGGGTTCGCCTCCGGAACGCCGAGGCGGAAGGCCGTCAACGAAAGGAACATGTCGGTCAGGGCAAAGGCCACATACGCGAGCGCGACGAGGATACCTGTGGCCTGGCCGAGCCTCCGCAACGCCTTCCCAACGCCTCTCATCACGACCCCCTGGTCCTAAGGGCGCCCGGAGACTCTGGACTGCACTTGTCTGACTGCTACGCGATCTGGCGCTGAGTCCGGTTCTTCGTCGGCTCGAGTGTCGCTAGTTGCTCAGGCTTCTGCTGTGACGCACGGTGACGGCTTCTCTACGATCCGGCAGGAACGGCCCTCGCGCTGTGGGGCCCCACTCGACACGAGTTCCCGTGGAGAGCAGTCCCACACTCAGGGCGGCCCGCCGGCATGGTCTGGTCCGGGCACGTGTCACAAGACTGTTGGACACTCAAGGATTTTCGGCGTGAGTCTCCCAGCACCTTCCTTTGGTGCAGAATGCGATAGCTTGCTTCTGATCGCGGCCCAGGGACGACCTGCACATAGGGGGAGGCAGCCGGGCAGCGGATGTACTGCACGGGGCGGGGATCGCCGCTGCTCCAGGCAACGGCGCCCGCGACACAGAGCGTCGTGCGAGGCCCGAGGAGAACACAGGGCTAGGGACAGGGAATAGCAGGCATGGGCGCGGCTGTAAGGCGGCAGCGCCGTCTGGCGCCCAAAGCAACCTGGCCGACTCTGCATCGGCTAGGGGGAGGGGGAACGGAGCCGCCGCTGCGGAGGTGGCCGATCGGTTCTCAGCTGCGGCGAGAGGCACGGCCCAGCATCTGGTCTCCTGGTCAGTCCATGGCGACGGATGTCGCTAGAACCGTGGCCGGCGCCATGCTCGGCGCACGCCCGCTGCGGAGTTAGTCCATCTCCCGCTGGGCTGAGAGCGAGGAGGCTGCCTCGATCTCCTCTTGCGTCCGGGGCGACCCCTCCTGCGACGCGCCCTCTTCCAGCGCGGCAGATTGCTGGAACGAGAGGGTCTCCTCCAACTCGCGGACTGTGATGAGCCCCTTGAGTACCAGGATCTCACCGAGGCGGCGCCTCGGGACGGCTTTCCGCTGCTCTTCGAGCGCTTCCCGGAGCTGCCGGTGTGTGATCAGCTGATACTTGTAGACGAGTAATGCTCCGAGGAGTGGCATCGAAGGCTCCCTCGCCTCGGACGCCTCCTCAGTCACGATCACGTGGGGGATGACGCCGCGTGGGTGGCTGCGCGCGTAGACGCCGGAAAGGACCATGAGAACGCCGACCATAAGCGTCATGCCGCCCACCGCCCACCACGGCGTACTCTCGCTCGTCCACGCGTGTCCCATCGCCACTCCGCCGCCGCCTGCGAGCACGAGTCCGAGGATCAGGCGGAGCCAGACGACGGCCGTCCAGACTCTGTCCCCCGTGCGAGGCATCGCTTGCCCGGGATCGCGTTGCCCTGGCTGTCCACCCTTCATCCTGCTCAGTCTCCTGCCCTCGGGCGCCGATCTGGTCGGTCGGCAGAAGGGACGTGTACGGCGAGCCGCGGCTGAGACACGACCTGACCCGCGGCCGGCGAGCCCTGCGGCGGCTCCCCCTGCAACAGCGCCACTTCGAATTGCCACGTCCTGGGCACGCGTTCAAGTGATGGCCGCGGAGGGTGCCCCGGAAGTCGGCGAGTCAGGCCTGGCGGGAACCGTCCTACCAGGCGTCCTGGCCCTGCGACCGGGCCGAGAGGATATCCGTCAGCAACTCATCGGTGAGGAGACCCCTACGAGCGAGGACGAACACGAGCGACCGGTTCGACTCCTTGTGCTCCAGCAGGGCCTGCGACAACTGCGCGTTCGTGACGACTTCCCACCGCCGGACCAAGAGATCGCCGAGGCGGTCTCGAGGCTGCGCCGAAGCAGGCTGGCGCGCAGCCGCTCTCAACGGCGGCGAGGCCGGCCTTACTCGCTGCTGTGACCTCAGCCGCTCCGGCGCCGAATCTGTTGGGGCCCGTGTGGGCTGGCCCGGAACGACATTGACGGCGAAGATCCCCGAGACCACCAGCACGAAGCTCGACACGTAGGCGGTGGTTGCGAGCCACCAGAATATGGCCTCCTCGGTCGCGCGCGAGTCCAGCATGATCGCAGTCGTGATGCCCGCCAGAGCCATACCGAGGAGGATTCTCCCGGAGCCCACAACGGCAGGGAACACGTAGACGGGAAGTCGGTCCGCCACGAACTCTGAGTCGCTGCTGTCGCGCCGCAAGTACGACATGTTGGCTCACCCCTCTCCGCCCGGCAGATTGCCTCACGTACGCAGGGACACGCGCCTCCGTCCGTTGTATGGATTTCGCCGTGGAAGGCCCGTTCCTCCTCGACCGGTTGGCCCGCGCCACGGTTTCTGCAGGAGCTGGTGCCCGACGGTTTGCGCGGCCACCCTCGGCGAGCCCTCGCATCAGACCTCGCCCCGGCGGCGGCAGGTTCGCGTGGTCCTCGGGCAAGGCTAGGACTTCGCGGCTGCATCGCAGAAGCGTGAGCGAGGCGCGGCCCCAGGCCGCGCCGACGCGTGTGGTCCGGGCTCGAGGGTGTGAGGGATGTTGGAAGCCAGCAACACGACGAGGGAGGACGAGAGACGCGCCTACCGGCTTGGGATCGCCAACGGCATCCTCTTCATGATGGGAATGGCCTTCATCGATCCGCTGACTGTTCTCCCTGCCCTCGTGTCACACCTGACCCGTTCCGAAGTGCTCATCGGCGGCGTGTCTACGATAGGGATGAGCGGATGGTTCCTGCCGCAGATCCTCGCCGCGAACTACCTTCAGTCAAAGCCCTTCAAGCGACCCCTCTATGTCTTTGCGGCCGGGTTCCGAATGCTGGGTCTGGTCTCCGTCGTGCTCATCTTGCTTGGCCTTGCGGAGAGCAGACCTGGCGCCACCCTCGCCGCCTTCTTCTGCGCTTACACGTGCTACTCGCTGGCAGGTGGCTTGAGCGGACCGGCCTTTCTCGACATCGTTGCGAAGACGATCCCGGGGGCGCGGCTCGGCGCGTTCTTCGGACACCGGCACTTCTGGGGCGCGATGGGAGCCATCGCCTCGGGAGTGCTCGTGCGGATGATCCTCGCCTCGAATTCCCTCGAGTTTCCGAGAGACTACGCGTTGCTCTTCGGGGGTGCGCTCCTCCTCTTCGGACCAGCCTGGCTTCTCTTCAGCATGATACGAGAGCCCCGCGGCCGAGTCGTTGAGGATCCGAAGCCATTGCTCCGCTTTCTCATGCGCACGCCGAGGACTGCGGCGCACCACTTGGAGTTCCGACTGCTGCTGATGAGTCGGATGCTCAGCGGCGCCGTCGGTATAGCCCTTCCTTTCTACGTAGTCTACGCGCGGCGCGTCCTGTCCGTGCCCGAGGCCACCATCGGGACGTACATCGCGGTTCAGATGATGGGAAGTGTTGTGCTCGTGCCTCTGTGGGCACACCTCAACAACCGACGGGGACCACGCGGCCTGTTGGTGGCCGTCATGGGAGTTTACCTGGCGGCGACCGGAACTGCCTTCGTCGCCTCGCTGCTCTCGCACGTCCCATCCCTCGGACGGGCGGCCTTCATCACGGTGTTCTTCCCACTGGCCGCGATCGGGTCCGGCAGCTTCATCGGGTACACCAACTACCTTTTCGCGATAGCTCCCGAAGAGCGGCGGACCGAGTACATAGGAATCCAGAACACGCTGTTCTCAGTCACGGCCTTCCTCCCTCTGGTCGGGGGCGCGCTGGTCGCCGCCACATCCTACTCGCTCCTGTTCGGGCTCGCGACGGTCCTGTCCGGCACCGCGCTGGCGGTGACGCTGCGTCTCCCCAGGCGAGTACGTATCGAATAATCGCAGCGGGATGTCCGACTTTCGTCACATCTGCGAGAGAAGGGAGCAGGGCGGACCCGGACGCAACCGAAGCCGAGAGGTGCGTGGGAGGTGCAACCCGCGCAGAGTTCCGCTGAGAGGTGCGGCAACCCCCAGCTTGCTGCACCTTGGCACGGGCGCAGGTCAGGAACCCCCTCTTCCAACCTGCGCCCAACTGCTTGGCCCCATCAGCGCCCTCTGCCACCCCTCGCCTGACCTGATCAGAGCCCGAAGATGCCTCTCAAGCGGGTCGCAAGGCCGAAGTCCCCCAAGACCTGAACGCGCCCGCTCATGAAAGCAGCGATAGGGTCCAGCCGGCCGGCCGCGAGCTCGCCCCAGTCCTCTACGCTCATTGTGATGGCGACATCGGGGTCCGTCGCCGGTCCCGGCAGAAGGCGACACTGCTGATCGGCAACGGACACATGCCACAAGTCGCCACCGTCTCCGGTGAGATGAAGCTGATAGATTGCATTCAGGCCCTCGGCTGCCTCAGGGCGAAAACGCTTGACCAGATCGGCGAGTATTGCCGCAGCGGCTGACATAGGGGTACCTCTCCACTGTTGCTCAAGGCTTTTGTCATGAGTTCCACACAAAGACGTTCGGTCCTACGTGTTCAGCTCGTCTATAGTGTACTGGGGACGTCTGAGGAAGAGGGGACATCTGCCGAAGGGGGGTGGGGAGGCTTTGCTGAATGACGGGAACAACACGGGATCCGCTTCTCCGCATCCGACCCATGCGCATCGAGCAGTTCCGCTTCGGCGAGATCACGATCGACGACAGAAGGTACACCGATGACTTGCTGGTGTTCGGTGATCGTGTCCGGCCCCGCTGGTGGCGCAAGGAGGGACACCTCCTCCAACTCGCGGACCTGGAGGGGGTGCTGCTCGAAAAGCCTGAGGTCCTGATCGTAGGGACCGGCGCACAACAGTGCATGAAGATCGCGCCGGAGGTCGTGGCGCACACCAGAGATGCCGGCATAGAACTGCTCGAGTTCGACACGCGCACGGCCTGTCAGACCTACAATCACTTGCTGGGGAAGCGGAAAGTCGTGGCCGCGCTGCATCTGACCTGCTAGCGGGGCTCGCCGTACGGATGGCGGGGAGATTTGAAACTTCTTCGCCCTGGGGTCGACGAAGCTGATGCAGTGCTGTGAGGGCCGAGCGAGCAGGCCGGAGGGGCGATAACGTTGTGCGCGTCGGCTAGCGGCGGCCCGCTGGGTTCGCCTTGCCGCTGCGCCGGGCCGCATGGGCAGAACGCCCCGACCCGGCCCGCAGACGAGCACGCTGTATGAAGAAGGTGAGGGCCCCGCCGACCAGGAAGGCGCCAAGCCCGACGAGGGCCGCCGGCCAGGGCGAGGGCTCGGCCTCCTGCGCTACACCAAGGCTGATGAAGGCGGAGTTGTTCGCTTCGTTCGACTCGGCTACATCGTTCAAGGGATCAACGGTGACCAGCATCACGTGAGAGCCGCGCGCGGCCTGCCACTGCACCGACCAGACCACACTGTCGCCCGGACCGGCCGGGGACGGCGTATGCCACTCCGCATATGGCTCCTCGTCGATGGCGAGCACTACTGGCACGGGCGGGAGGGTGCCGTCGCCGCGGTTCGACACCGTGACGTCCAGCGGCACGAGGTCGCCGCCGCGGTAGTCTCGGCCCTCGACCCTCAACTGCGTGATCGTCGCGTCCGGGAGAGCGAAGACGGGAGCGGGAACGAGGAGGCCGAGGAGTCCGGTCAACGCCATGGGAATGTAGATCGCACGCATGCCAAAGATGTTGATTCCACCGTCCCAGG
The DNA here is from genome assembly GCA_029821875.1 of Candidatus Hebobacterum abditum. Classification (GTDB taxonomy): domain Bacteria; phylum Armatimonadota; class Hebobacteria; order Hebobacterales; family Hebobacteraceae; genus Hebobacterum; species Hebobacterum abditum. The sequence goes on from JALGXW010000003.1 coordinate 144,512, forward strand.
CGCGTCTCCTACAGCGGCCGACCGGGACCGGAGTCTGAGGCACGCGGGAAGCCGAGAGCCCCGATTCTTTACACGGCCAGTGGCACCGTGCTATAATCCCGCCCGGGTCCACTGGAGATGGGCAGACACGCGGAACAGACCACCGTTGCTCGGCCCGTATCCAAGGAAGGTGTCGGACTGCATTCCGGCGAGAACTGCATCGTATCGCTGCTGCCCGCGGAGCCGGACGCGGGCGTCGTTTTTGCCACAGAGAGTGGTGTCGCGATTCCGGCAACGGCGGAATTCGTCGTGGACACGGAGCGGGGCACGAGGCTGGGACGAGGCGGGGCCGCGGTCGGCAGCGTCGAGCACCTGATGGCTGCCCTCTACGGGGTCGGCGTCGACAATGTGCGAGTCGACGTCGAGGGCCCCGAGATACCAGCCTGCGACGGCAGTGCCGCGGAGTGGGTCTCCCTGATCGGCGCCGCCGGCCTGGCCAAGCTTCAGGCTCGGCGCAACGTCCGGAGGCTGCGGCGAGATGTCTGGGTGGTCGCCGGCGCAAGTTGGGCCGTGGCGAGCCCAGACGGCCAGGGACTGTCGCTCGCAGTGGGGGTGAACTACAACGAGACCGTAGCGGGACAGCAAACGCTGTGGCTGCGCCTGACCCAGCGCCGGTTCGCGCGGGAGCTGGCACCGGCGCGGACGTTCGCATTGGTGAAGGAGCTTCCGGCACTGCGCTCGCAGGGCCTGGCACGTGGGGGGGATGGCAGCAACGCCTTCGCCGTCGGCGAGGAGGAGTACTCAGGGCCGCTCCGGTTCGAGGACGAAGTGGTGAGACACAAGGCGCTGGACCTGCTCGGCGATCTGGCGCTGTGCGGTCGGCGTTTCTGCGGCCACGTCTGGGCAGTACGGCCGAGCCACGGGACGAATGTGGAGCTGGCGCGGGCGGTCCGCGCGGCTCTCGGGGAAGAGGAGGGGTAGCGCGTGAGGGCCAGGAGAAGTTGAGATGATGGACATCAACGACATCCAGTCGGTTCTGCAGCATAGGTACCCGTTCTTGCTGGTGGACCGCGTGCTCGAGCTTGAGCCTGGCAAGCGAGCGGTTGGATTGAAGAACGTCACGGTCAACGAGGCATTCTTCATGGGCCATTTCCCAGGTAACCCCATCATGCCGGGAGTGCTCATCGTGGAAGCGATGGCTCAAGTAGGCGGCGTGTTGCTGCTCGCCACGACCGGGAATCAAGGGAAGCTCGCGTTCTTCGCCGGCATTGACAAGCTACGGTTCAGGCGACCGGTTCTTCCGGGCGACCAGCTCATCACTGAAGTTACGCTGCTGAAGTCTAAGGGCGACGTCGGCCGCGTGGCGGTGGTGGGGAAGGTGGAGGGTCAGGTTGTGGCCGAAGGCGAGTACTTGTTCGCCTTGCGACCGGACGAGGCACCGGTTGCCGCGGCCAGCGCCGAGACTGGGGAGGCTTGAAGTGGCACGCCTTCACAGCACCTCCATCGTAGAAAGAGGCTGCGAACTCTCCGACGACGTTGAGGTCGGCCCTTACACAATCATCCGGTGCGGCACTGTTGTGGGGCCAGGCACGACTATCGACGCGCACGTGCTGCTCGAACACACGACCATTGGAGTAGACTGCCGCGTGCACTTCGGGACGGCCATCGGCGGGCCGCCTCAGGACCAGGGCTACCGCGACGAGCCCACCCGGGTCGTGATTGGGGACCGCAACGTGATCAGGGAGTATGTGACCATCCACCGGGCGACGGGAGAGGGCAATGCCACCCGTATCGGCGACGACAACATGCTCATGGCGTCGACGCATCTTGGCCACAACTGCGAGCTGGGCGATCATATCACGCTCTCCACCCTCTCAGGTATGAGCGGTCACACGGTTATCGAGGACAGGGCGATCATCGGCGGCATGGTCGGATCCCACCAAAGGGTACGGGTGGGGAAGCTGGCGATGGTCAGTGGTTTCTCCAAGATGAGCCAGGACGTGCCTCCATTCAGCCTCGTGGACGGCAAGCCAGCGAGGGTCATCGGGCCGAATCTGGTCGGCCTCCGCCGGGCCGGCATCGGTCCCGAGGTGAGACAAGCGCTCCAGCGGGCGTTCCGGCTGATCTACCGATCCGATCTGGAACTCGCCAAGGCACTCGACGTGGTGAGCGATGAGCTCGGTGGCTTCCCGGAGGTGCTGTATCTGGTTGAGTTCCTGCAGCGCATGCGTGATGGGCGGGTCGGAAGACAGCAAGAAGTCGCCGAGACTAAGGGACTGGGTGGGCCGTAAGGCTGGGCCCTCTCCAGTCGTGGCACGCTGCATTGGATAGTGCTAGAGAGAGCCCTGACGAGGACCGCCCATGGGTCGTCTTCCAGCGCCATGACGGAGATGGCCGGCATGGCCGAGGCTAGGGGGCAGCGCGCCCGGGGCGACCCGCCCACCATCTTTGTGGTCGCCGGCGAGGCGTCCGGCGACTGGGCAGGCGCCCTTCTGGTCCGAGCGCTGCGCGAGAGGCGTAGCGGCATCGTGATCCGCGGGATCGGCAGCAGAAGGATGGCCGCCGCAGGTGTCGATCTGGTGGCCGATAGCGCCGACTGGGGCGCGATCGGCGTGTTCGAGGCCGTCCAGAGGATACCGAGGATCTACCTCACCGTGCGCCGACTGCGGTCGCTTCTGGCGCACAGGCCCCCCGCCGCGATCGTCCTGATCGACAGTGGGGGCGTGAACATCCCTCTGGCACGCATGATCCGCAAGCTCGGCCTCAGAACGCTCTACTACCTGCCGCCCGGCTCGTGGTCGCGGAGGCCGCGGAGCCGCGCGGTCGCCGAGCTCTGCGACGTCATTGCGACGCCTTTCCCGTGGTCGAGGGACCTGCTGTCCGGCGGCCGGGCGCGAGTTGAGTGGGTCGGTCACCCGGTGAGAGAGGCCGCGAGGCCAAGTATCTCGAAGCAGGCGGCATGGGACCGGTACGGGCTCGACCCTCAGAGGCCCGTGATCGCTCTTGCGCCGGGCAGCCGCCAGCAGGAGATGCGCTACGTCCTGCCGGTGATGGTGGAAGCGGGCGCTCTTCTGAGCCAGCGATGGGGCGGAGTGCAGTTTCTCGCCCCTGTGAGCGATCCCACGTACGAGAGATGCATGTGCAGCGCTTTCGAGCGACGAGGCATTGGGGTAACGCTCCTGCACGGCATGGAGCACGACGCCCTACAGCTTGCAGACGCGGCCGCCGTCTGCTCCGGAACGGCCACCTTGGAGTTCGCGTGCCTGGGCGTGCCGATGGTCGTCGTGTACAAGGCGAGTCCCGGCACAACCATCGAGTTCCTGCTTCTGCGAGGTGTTCTGGGGAATCAGTGGCGGGCAGGTATGCCCAACATCATCGCTGACAGGGATGTAGTGCCAGAGCTGTTGTGGCGATACGCCACGCCGGACGCGCTGGCGCGGGAGCTGGGGGCATTGCTGGACGACGAGGAACGACGCGATCGCATGAGGGCGGATCTCGAAGAGGTAATACGGATGCTGGGGGAGCCAGGGGCTTCGGAGAAGACAGCCGAACTGGTCCTTGGTATGATAGGCGAGCGAGACGCGGCGACGTCAAAGCCTCCGAGTGAGGAGTGGGAGCACTGAGAGTGAACCGGCGCCAAGCCAACAGCACGGAGGCCAGCGGGCCCCGGGCGCTACAGGTCTTGCGTCGGCTGATGGCAGACGCGCGGGGAAACCTTTGGTCCGTGCGGGCAGCACTGGGCGCCATGGTCGGCGAGACTGTGCTCGACACGGCCATCGTCCCTATCCTGGTGGCGCTGATCTTCCTGGCGATTGCGCCGTCCCCCGAGGACCTACAAGGGTATGCGCCGAAGGACACCGTGGACTGGATACAGCGGCTCGGCTGGGTGTCCGGGGGAGCCACGTCTGAGCGGCTCCGAAGTCTGCTGATCTTCGTTTCCCTCACGCTCGTGGCCTGGTTCCTCAAGTGCCTGTGTGGATTCGGGCGAGCATACTTCTCACAGCTGTTTGCGCACAGAGTCATGCGCGACTTCCGGCGACGGCTCTACAGCCACCTCATGCGCCAGTCGCTCGCCTTCCACAGCTCGCGCGAAACCGGCGATCTGCTTTCTCGAGTCAGCAACGACGTCATCCTGCTGCAACGAGTATTGGCGACGGATCTGATCGAGGCGGCGCGTGCTCCGGTTGTGCTCCTCATCGCGCTTGGAGTAATGCTTTCGTTCGAGCCACGCCTGACGGTGTTCGCGCTGGTGTGCATGCCGGGAATCGCCCTGATCATCGCTCGCTCCGGCGATCGCTTACGCCGCCTCGCGCGTGAGATGCAGGCGCGGCTGGGGACCCTCAACTCGTTCGTACAGGAACGGCTGAACGGTATCCAAACAGTACAGATATTCGGTATGGAGAACACGGAGATCGAACGGTTTGGTGAGATCAACGAAAGCAACTTCAGGGCGAACATGCGAGTTGCCAAGGTGATCTCCATACTCAGTCCATCGGTGGAGTTCATCAGCGCCGTTGGATTGCTTGTACTCATCTACGTGGCCGGCTATCTGACGATCAACGGCTTCCTGAGCGTGGGTACCTTGATCGCCTTCGGAATGGTGAGCCAGCGGCTGGGAAGCCGACTCGGATTGCTGGGCAAGATCTGGCTCTCTGGGCAGCAGGCGGCAGCAGCAGGCGACCGCGTGTTCGAGATACTCGACCAGGGCGAAGAAGTGCCGGAGAGACCCGATGCGAGCGAGTTGCCCCGCGTGCACGGCGACATCGCCTTCCGCCACGTCCAGTTCCGGTATGTAGACGGAGAGACCGTGCTCCGGGACGTCGACGTGGAGATCGGTGCGGGGCAGGTTGTGGCGCTGGTAGGGACGAGTGGAGCTGGCAAGACGAGCATGGCCAATCTCATCCCGCGCTTCTACGATCCGACCAAGGGCCATATCGAGATCGACGGCATGGGCACCGCCAGCGTGACCTTGGCATCTCTGCGCTCCCAGATCGGGATCGTGCCCCAGGAGCCGATTCTGTTCAGCGGGTCGGTGCGGGAGAACATCGCATATGCCAGACCTGAGGCAGCTCCGGCGGAAACCGAGGCCGCGGCGCGCGCTGCCAATGCGGACGATTTCATCAGAGAGCTGCCGAAGGGCTACGAGACCCCCGTGGGAGAGCGGGGCGCGAAGCTGTCAGGGGGACAGCGGCAGCGTATAGCCATTGCCAGAGCGTTGCTTCGCGACCCGCGAATCCTTATCATGGACGAGGCGACCAGCGCCCTGGACGCCGAATCAGAGGCCCTGGTGCAGGACGCCCTGGAGCGCCTCATGCAAGGCCGGACCACGCTGATCATAGCGCACCGGCTCTCGACGATCCAGCGTGCCGACCGCATCCTCGTTCTCGCCGATGGCCGCATTGCCGAGGACGGCACGCACGAGGAGTTGTACCGACAGGCTGGCACGTACCGACGGCTCTACGAGGCACAGCTTCAGCCTTTCGGCGAGGAGGCCGCCGCTCGGCCATGAAGTCGACTCCGGGGTCCGTGCTCCTGCTGGTAGCCCAACTGCTGGTGTATGACCTCGTTCTGCTAGCGCTTCTCCCGCTTGCAGCCGTCTGGCTCGCCTGGCGCGCGGCCGTCAGACGGAAGCCGATCGGCGACATTCGTCACCGCCTCGGGCTCGTCCCACGTCTCCCCGCTGGCAGAAGTCCGCACATCTGGGTGCACGCCGTATCAGCGGGAGAGATGGGCGCTGCCCGTCCGGTCATTGCCGAGCTGCGGAGGCGCTTTCCGCGCGCCGGCATAGCCGTCTCGACACACACGGACACGGGCATGGCGCTCGCGCGGGCCGGCTGCAAGGAGGCCGATGTGTCCTTCTACCTGCCCTTCGACTGGCCCGACACGATGGCGCTGGCGCTGTGGCGACTTCGCCCGGACCTCATCCTCGTCGTCGAGAAGGAGCTCTGGCCGAACATGCTCGGCCTCGGCAGGCTGCTCGGGACACGGGTCCTGGCAGTCAACGGACGAGTGTCAGATCGCATGGTGAGGCGGGCGCGGTGGTTGCCGGGCTTCGTCAGATGGCTCTATCGTCTGACAGATCGGCTCTGCGTCCAGTCAGAAGGCGACGCGGAGAGGCTCCGGACGCTCGGCCTCGGCGGCCGACTGCGAGCGGTGGTTGCGGGGAATACGAAGGCGGACACGCTGGCCGCCCGCGACCGAGAGGTGGAGGAGCGCGTGGCGCGCGACATTGGGGCGCTGGACTCACACCTCTGGCTGGTGGCCGGGAGCACACACCCGGGGGAAGAAGAGCAGATCGTCGAGGCGTTCCGCAAGATCAGGGAGCAGGAGCCCCGGGCCCGCTTGCTCCTGGCCCCGCGCCATATCGAGCGCGTGGCGCAAGTCTCCGCGATGCTGGCCCAGCGCGGCCTGCACGTCGTGCGTCGCAGCGAGGGGGGGGATGACGGCTCTGAGGCGGTCGTGGTTCTGGACACCATGGGCGAGCTGCGGGCGGCGTATGCTCTCGGCACTGCTGGCTTCGTCGGCGGCACTCTGGTGGCAATAGGTGGCCACAACCTGTTCGAGCCGACGGCCGTGGGCGTCGCATCTCTGTTCGGCCCGCACACGGAGAACTGCTCGGATACGGCGGACCTCCTCCTGGCGGGGGGTGTCGGCTTCAGCGTCACGGGCCCCGACGACGTGGTACGAGAGTTCATGCGTCTTGCCAGGGACGACGCGTTGCGGAGCGACCTCGCTCGCCGCGCGGGAGAACTGATGGCGCGGCAGCGAGGAGCATCCATACGCTGTGTGGACGTGGCCACCGAACTGCTGACAGCGGGGGACCCGAAGTGAGCGGCCGCCGGGACACCACCTGGGCGCGTCTCGCACGCGGCCAGAGCGAACGGCCGACCGACCGCCTTGCGGCCGCTGGGCTGTGGGGACTCTCCCTCCTGTATGGCGCCGCCCTCCGACTCCACCATGCCGGATACCAGCTCGGCCTGGCGCGCAAGACGCGGTTGCCCGCCGCGGTCGTCAGCATCGGCAATCTGACCCTTGGGGGCACGGGCAAGACGACGGCCGCCATGGCTGTGGCCAGATGGCTGACGCAGCGTGGGAAACGGGTTGCCATCCTCAGCAGAGGCTATCGCGCCGCGGGCGAGTCGAAGTCGGTCGTGGTGTCCGAGGGAGACGGGCCGGTCGTCGATCTGGAAGAGTCGGGCGACGAACCGTACATGATGGCAGAGGCGCTGCAAGGCGTGGCAGTTCTTGTGGGGAAGGATCGGCGGCGGACCGGGCGGCTTGCCGTCGAGCACCTGGGGGCCGAAGTGCTGGTGCTCGACGATGGGTTCCAGTACCAGCGTCTCGAGAAGGACGTGGAGATCGCGCTGGTGGACGCGCTGGCGCCGTTTGGGTATGATTTCCTGGTGCCACGGGGGATGCTGAGAGAGCCGCCGACGCACCTGGCGCGGGCGGATGCAGTCTGGCTGACTCACTCCGATCTGCTCCGCGAGCCCGACCTCATGCCGGTCAGGGCGCGGATCCAGGAGCTGGCGCCTGAGGCGCGAATCTGGGAGGCAAGGCATGCGCCTAAGCGACTTCGGCCTCTCCGCGGTGACACGAAGGAGCAGCCCCCCGAGGCGCTGCGCGGGAAGACGGTCGTGGCCTTATCGAGCATTGGCAATCCGGCTGCCTTCGAGCGCACTCTGGAGCAGATTGGGGCTGTGATTCTTGGACGAGCGAGATTCCCGGACCACCACAGGTATCGCACTGAGGATTTGCGTGACATCGCGTCCGGCGAGGCCGCCTCGGCACAGTGGGTTGTGACCACTCCGAAGGACGCCGTCCGGCTGCCGGATGAGTGCTTCGATCGACCCGCCTGGGTGCTGGAGGCCGATCTCGCCGAGCGAGCGGGGAACCGGCCGCTCGCGGAGGAACTGAAGTGGCTACTGCGAGCCACAGCCGCGATCTGAGCGGGATCTACGGGCCGGAGAGCAGGTCTGCCCTCTACCAGTGGCAGAGGCGTCTCCAGACGCGCCTGGGGAACGCGGTGGTGCTCTGGATGGCGCGACGCTGGCAGCGGCTACCCGCCAACCTCGGCCAGCGACTCGGTGTCGGCATCGGGGCGCTCATGCGGGCCGTCTCCCCTCGACACGCACGCATTGTCATGACGAACCTCCGCCTGGCCCTTGCTGCTGAGAGGAGCGAGGAGGAGCTGGCCGAAATCGCCAGGGCCTGCTACCGGCACCTCGGCCTCTGTCTGACCGAGCTCATCCGCCTGCCGGCGATGAGCCGCGATGGCCTGCTGCACATGGTAGAGCTGCGTGGCAAGGAACATATAGAAGCGGCGCTGGCGGCCGGGCGCGGCGCCATCATATTGACCGGGCACCTGGGAAACTGGGAGCTCTGCGGCTCCCGCATCGCGGCGGAGGGTTATCCGATGAACGTGATTGCGAGAGCGCAGCGAGACGACGAGATCACAGAGTACATTCGACGCACGAGAGAGGGCATGGGCATGAAGGTGCTGCACCGAGGGGCCGCGGTGCGCAATGCCCTGCGGGCGCTGAGGAACAACGAACTCCTGGCAGTTCTGCTCGATCAGAATGCAGGCGACGAAGGTGTCTTCGTCGATTTCTTCGGGCACCTGGCTTCGACGGCACCCGGAGCCGCTGCCTTCGCCCTGAAGACGGGGGCGGCCGTGCTGCCCGGGTTCTGCTGGCGGAATCGCGACGACACGCACACAGCCGCAATAAGGCCTCCCGTTCCGCTCGTGAAGACGGGCAACAGAGACCGTGACATCCTTGTCAACACGGCCCGTTTTACGAAGATCATCGAGGAACACATTCGAGCGCGCCCGGAGCAGTGGTTCTGGCTTCACAAGCGTTGGAAGGCGCGGCCACCTGAAGAGCGAGCGCGAGGTGCGTCATGACCCGCGAAGCGCCGAGCATCCTCGTGGTGAAACTCAGCTCCATCGGAGACGTCGTGCAGGCGCTGCCTGTGGCAGGAGCGCTGCGTCGGAGGTTTCCCGACACTCACATCGCGTGGGCCGTCGGACCAGCCGCCGCCGATGTCGTGACTGGCAATCCCCAACTTGACGAGGTGCTAGTGATCGGGGGCACCGGAGAGAGCGGCGCGGAGGTCCGGATGCTTCCGCCGCTCGCGTCCCCGCTGCAACTGAGGCGAGCACTGCATCGCACCACCTACGACATAGCACTGGACCTGCAGGGCCTCCTCAAGAGCGCTCTCATCGCCCGGCTGAGCGGGGCGAGAGAGAGAGTCGGCTACAGGACGCTTCGTGAGGCGACATGCCTGTTCTACAACCGGCGCCTCGTGCCGGATCGGCGAGATATTCACGCCGTGGAGTCATACCTGGACTTCGCAGAAGCGCTGGGGGCCGAACGAGAGCCAGTCGAGTTCGACATCGCTATCTCGGACAGGGATCGGGGCACCGTCGACGAGCTTCTGGAGGGAGAGAATGGATTCGCCGCGCTGATCCCCGGGGCGCGATGGGAGTCGAAGCTCTGGCCCGCTGAGCGCTTCGCGGCGGTGGCCGACGCACTGGCAGGCGAGTTCGGCATAACGGCTGTCGTGCTTGGCGCAGGCAGAGATAGCCAGCTGGCGGCCGCCGTGGGTCAGGCGGCTTCCACTCGGGTCATCGACTTGACGGGCAAGACGACGCTGAAGCAAGCGGCGGAAGTGCTGCGACGATGCCTGGTCACGATCGGCAACGATACCGGCCCGCTGTACATATCGGCGGCCATGGGTACGCCGACGGTGGCCGTCTTCGGTCCGAGCGACGCGCGTCGGCTGGGGCCGTACGGCAACGGACACGCGAAGATCGTCGCCGACGTGGAGTGCGCCCCCTGCCGCAATCGCCGGTGCCGCCCCCGCAAGTGTATGGAGGCGATCGAGCCGGAGGAGGTGATAGCAGCGGCACGCGCGCTGTTGAGGCAGAATCGAGAGGCATGCGGTGGCGGGATCTCTGCGTAGGTCACGGCTGACTATACTGCAGGTTCTCTCCTGGCTCAATTACGGCGGCGTGGAGACCTACACCATCCGCCTCGCGCGCGCACTCCAGCAGCAGGGCCACCGAGTGCTGGTCGCCTCGCACGGCGGCCAGCTGGTGCCCGAGTTGGAGGCCTCGGGGATCGAGCACTTCCATGTCAACTTCGCGGGTGGGAGAATGGGCCCGGGCGTGCTGGCGATCCGGCGCCTCCTGGAGCGCGAGCACGTCGACATCGTAAACGCACACAACTGGCGGGCCGGCGTGGTCTCCTATCTCGCGTGCCGCCGGGCCGGCGTCCCCTATGTTCTCACAATCCACGGCACGCGCAGTCCTGTGAACCGGTACACGGTGTTCTACTGGAGTCGCCGCGTGGCCGTCGTGAGCGATGCGAGCTGGCGGAACCTCGTAGCCGGGTTCGGGTTGCCCCCCCACAGAGTTGTGAAGACCATCATCGGCGTGGACACAGACCGCTTCCGTCCTTCAGACCCGGACCCGGAGCTGGAACGGGAGCTCGGCCTGCAGCCCGGCGCCCACCGGGTCGTACACGTGAGCCGGTTCAGTCACAGCAAGGCGCCGGTCGCACAGGCGGCCATCCAGGCAGTGGAAGAGCTGGAGAAGACCGTGCCCGACGTCGAGCTCGTACTCGTGGGGCAAGGGCCCGAAGAGCAGGCCGTCGCGCGAGCCGCTCAAAGGATGAACGAACGTCTCGGGCGGCAGGCCGTCTTCGCTCTGGGAGGCCGCAGCGACATTCCCCGCATCCTGTCTCTCGGCTCGGTCGCCATCGGGACGGCATCGGTGACCTTGGAGGCGATGGCCTGTGGGCTTCCGGTAGTCGCCGCCGGCAAGGGCGGCTACTTCGGCATCGTGCGTCCGGAGAACCTGGCACGCGCGGAAGCATCCTGTTTCGCCGACCACGAGGCCGTCGGCCGGGTCAGCCCCGAGCGGCTCAGGGAGGACATGGAGCTTCTGCTCAGTGACCCCGAGGAGGCCCGGCGCTTGGGCGAGTTCGGGAGGGCGACGGCAGAGTCGAGATACGGGGTGTCGAGACTGACGAGGGAGGTCGAGGCCCTCTACCGCGAGGAGCTATGTGATTGTTCGAGCGTGAAGCGCGTTCTCGTGTTTCACCTGAACCAGATCGGCGACCTGATGTTCACGCTGCCGGCTCTCAAGGCACTGCGGGAAGCCTATCCTGAGGCACACATAACGAGCGTCCTCAGGCCGCATCTGGCGGGCCTGGTGTCCGAGAGCGGCTTCGTGGACGAGATTCTGCATCGGCCGTCGCCTGCCATGCAGGCTGCGGTGGGCCTCGGTCTGAAGCTACGGGAGAGCAGGCCGGACATGGCGGTTGCATTCTCCCAGTCGGCGACGATGGCCCTCTGCGCGCGGCTATCCGGCGCGCGTCACCGTGTGGGCTACGTCGACTCGGAACTCGCAGGATTCCTGACGCACCGGATCCAGGTCCGTGGGATTCCCTGCCCGGAGAAGGTGATGAGGCTCGTCCGCGGCCTGGGACTTCACGCCAGCAAGACCGATTACGTTGGTCTGGCGAGGCTGTCGCAGGAGGACTGGGAGTACGGCGACGGATTGCTGGCCGAACAGGAGCTGGAGGGAGACGGCCCCCTCATCGCCCTGGCGCCGGGCGAGTCGAGCAACAAGCCGTATAAGTCGTGGACCGCGGAGGGCTTCATGGAGGTGGCCGTGAGGCTTGCCCACGACGACGCCGCTCGACTGGTGGTCGTCGGGGCGGAGGCCGACCGGGAGCTTGGACATGAGATCATCGGGCCGATCGGTCCTCGCCAGTCCTGCAACCTCGCCGGACGGACTACGCCTGGCCAGCTCGCCGCGGTCCTGGCACGCTGCGACCTGCTCATCGGCATCGACTCCGGGCCAATGCACGTGGCGGCTGCCATGGGGAGGCCCGTGGTGGCACTCTTCGGCCCGACTGACCCTCGGCGAACGGGCCCGCAGGGAGAAGGTCACGAGGTGATATTCCACGAGCAGCCATGCTGGGGGCCGTGCGTCCATCCGGTGACGCCGAACTGCGGCCACCGGAACTGCATGATGTCGATCACACCCGCCGAAGTACTGGCAGCGGCGCTGCGGATTCTCGCACGGCGAGTTCCTGCATGACTCGTCGAGTGGCGCAGAGGCAGGAGAGTGCCGTCATCGGTCCACATTGATGGCAACAAGGGATGGGGGGGCGGCCAAGCTCAATCGCTTGGCCTGGCGCTCGCCTTGTCAGCGATGGGGGAACACACGTCGTTCCTGCCGCAGGTCGGCAGCGCTCTGGCGACACAACTCAGCAATACCTACCTTCAATGGGAGGCCAGGTCGCTCCGTGGCCTCCCAGGGATCGTCGGCATCCCGCGACTTACGCACAAACTGAAGGCACTCCATCCCGACGTCGTGCACATCCACGACTCCGCGGGCCACTTGACCGCGGGCCTGGCCGCTCGGCTTGGTACAACCGCGAAGATCGTGGTGACGCGTCGGACGGAGTTCCCCCTGCGTAGGGGCACACTCGGCACCCTCAAGTACCACCTCTGGTGCGACCGTGTCGTCTGTATCTCGGAGGCCGTGCGCAAGCGCTGCCTGGAGGCGGGCCTGCCCGCGGACAAGCTGGTCGTCATCCCCGACTTCGTGGACTGCCGGCGGTTCGATGCGAAGTCGGTGGCCGCAGACCGACCAGGCGATGGGCCGGTGATTGTGACGATCGGCGCCTTGACGCGGATGAAGGGACACCACATCTTGCTGCGCGCGATGTCGCATGTTGCCAAGGCGATTCCCCGAACACATCTCGTGGTATGCGGCGAGGGCGAAGAGGAGCAGCGGCTGCGACATGAGGCGACGGCGCTGAAGCTGTCCGGGTCCGTCACGTTCCTGGGCTTCGTTTCGGATGTCAGGGCAGCACTGGCCAGGGCGGATGTCTTCGTCATGCCATCGCTCTCTGAGGGCCTAGGCGTGGCCGTGCTCGAAGCAATGGCCATGGCCCGTCCCGTCGTGGCGAGCGACGCCGGCGGGCTGCCTGAGTCAGTTGTCGATGGCGAGACCGGCCTCATCGTCCCGGCCGGCGACCCGGCCGCGCTCGCCGAGGCGCTCGTCGCGCTGCTGAGGGACCGTGGTCGCGCGCGCCAGATGGGAGAGGCCGGCCGCGAGCGTACTCTGACCCACTTCGACCGCTCGCACATCGTCCCGCGAGTAGTGGCACTCTATGAGGCGCTCGCGGGCGGAGGCGGATCGTGAGCCGCCTGACAGCGATCGTCACGACCCTCAACGAGGCGGAGCAGATCGGCGAGACGCTGAAGCGACTCGACTTCGCCGACGAGCTGCTCGTAGTTGACTCGTTCAGCACAGATGGCACAGAGCAACTGGCGCGGGAACACGGAGCCGTGGTTCTCCAGCACGAGTACCGGTCACCGGCAGCGCAGAAGAACTGGGCCATCGCGCGGGCCGGTACCGATTGGGTGCTGATCGTCGACGCCGATGAATGGGTGACGCCCGCGCTGGCCGATGAGATTCGGCGCGTTGTGGCCGATCCGGACGCCAGGGACGGGTACGAGATCAAGCGACGCAACTTCTTCCTCGGGCACGAGATCCGCCACTGCGGCTGGCAGAATGACCGGGTATTGCGCCTCTTTCGCAAAGACAGGGCGCGGTACGCCGAACGCCAGGTGCACGAGGTGATGGCAGTGGACGGTCGAGTGGGGCGGCTGAGAGAGCCAATGCTCCATCACTCGTACCGGTCCCTGGATGACTACTGGAAGAAGCTGAGGCGCTATGCTGACTGGAACGCGCAGGAAGCGTGCCGTCAGGGCAGGAAGGTATCGCCGCTCTACCTCATGCTGCATCCGGCACTGAGGTTCGTCAAGGCATACTTGGTGCAGGGGGGATTCCTGGACGGCGCACACGGCCTGGTCGTCAGTCTTCTGACGGCCGTATACGCAGCCGCCAAGGATGTGAAGATCTGGGAGCTGCAGCAGAAGGCGACGTCTGACCCCACGCGCTCGCCAGCGGGAGGATCCGATGACGGACAGTAGGGGATTCGAACCCACGACAGGCAAGATAGTATCGCGCAGGGAGGCCCAGGCGCGGGTGGCCACGTGGCGCCGAGAGGGGAAACGGGTCGCCTATGCCAACGGGTGCTTCGACCTCCTCCATGTGGGCCACGTGCGGACCCTCGAGGCCGCCCGCCAGCACGGGGATGTCCTTGTTGTCGGCCTCAACTCAGACACATCGGCGCGACGCCTCAAGGGGGAGGGACGGCCTGTGTACAACGAACACGAGAGAGCCGAGATGGTTGCGGCCCTGGCGAGCGTCGATCTGGCAGTGATCTTTCCGGAGCTCAGCTCGCTTCCCCTCATAGAGGCCCTGAGGCCGGACGTGTGGGTCAAGGGGGGAGACTATGTGCTCGAGAGTGTGAATCAGGAGGAACGCGCGTTCGTGGAGAGCTACGGAGGACAGGTGGCGCTGACCGATCACGTCGAGGGAGTGTCGGCGAGCGAACTCATTGCGCGAGTGAAGTCCCTCCCGGAGAGTTGATCGGACGAAGCCAGAACCGCCCCGGCCGCTCGAACGCCTTACCAGTTGCCCAAGTTCTGGAGCGCCTGGACAACATAGCGGTAGCTGCGGAACTGCACGATCTCCTGACCCATGAAGCTATTCAGCACGGTGTTGGCGAAGTCGGTGTCGGCGTAGGCCGCCAGCATCGCCCGCAGGAAGACGTGGGCCGCGATCACTCCCGACGCGAATCCAAGGACGCCGCCGACAACGGGGTCCAGCACATCCAGAGACAGTAGGGTCGTCTCATAGATGAACTTGGTGGCGATGATTATGAGCACGACGAGAACGATGAAGATCATCACCATCCAGAAGGCCTCGGCGCTGGCTTCGGATTCCATGAGCGGCATCGCCGTCGCGAGCCACCCCGAGGCGACCGTCGAGATCTTCAGGGCGATGAGCCCGCCAACGAAATCGAATATGGCCCGGCCGAATCCCCGGATGCTCTCGAGCCAGGCAATCGCCGCGATCAATAGGATCGCGACAACATCAAACCAGGTCATCGGGTACCACCTCCCTGACGCCTGATTGCGAAAGACGCATAGCCCACGACACCGCGCCGGTCGCCCAGGATATCTCCCGACGTGTAGTAACGCAGCATCTCGGCGCGCTGGGCGCCGAGAGCGCGGCAGTAGGCGATGGCCACGGCCACCGGGACAGGGCCGCACATCGAGATGCCGCGGGTGTAGACGGTCCTGAGAAGCCCGGCCGCGTCCAGAGCCTCAATGGCATTCAGAGCATGCTTGTCCTCTCGTTCGGCCACATCGTGGGGCACCTGATGGGAGAAATCCGTGCTGGCGACAACGACCGCACGAGTCGCGCCGACGGTCTCGGCGATCGCCTTACCCAGTCCTTCTGCATCCGCGATCACTGACTCGATTTCGCCGGACGGGTACGACCGAACGCAGATGGGCACGATCCTCGGCAGTCGGTCGGCGTAGATGAACTGAAGGAAGGGCACCTGGACCTCGAGCGAATGCTCCTCTCGATGGGGCTGCTCGTTCTCCTCAAGCAGAGCGCTCGACTCCAGTAGCCGTCGGCCGAGGTCCGCATCAACGGGAATGTCCCCGAGGGGCGTGCGCCAGGCATCGACCAGCGAGACGGCCGCCCGTCTTGCTGCCATGTAGTGACTCGGGCCGAGGATGACCGCGACGTCTGGGACGCCGTCGGCGGCGAGCGCGGAGAACGCGTGAGCGGCTGCTGGTCCAGAGAACATGTAGCCGGCGTGAGGGCTGACGAGAGCGTCGATTTCGGCCGGACCCTCGGGGTCCAGCTCGGGCAACGCCCCGGGGCCTAGAGGGTGCAGGAAGCAGTCGCGAAGAGACGCTGACAGCGCCTCTTCGCTGCCCTCGTAGAACTGGCCGGCGACTGCAGGCCGCCGCACCTCAGGCATCTCTCTCCCCTCCCGTGCTTCGTCCGGCCGCCGTTGACGTGGCCGGCGACTCCGTGTTACCCTACCGCCGCCGGTCGGGGCGGCATCGTATCGTGATTCCCGGCGGCAGAGACCCACATGCGAATCGCCCTCTTCACCGAGTGCTATCGGCCTATCGTAAACGGGGTCGTGGTTTCGGTGTCCACCTTCGCCGGGGAACTCAGGAAGCTAGGGCATGAGGTCCACATCATCGCGCCGGGCTTTCCCGGTTACGAAGAGACCGACCCTCGTGTGCACCGGCTGCCCTCGCTTTGTCCGCCGACGCGTCCCCGCTATCCTATCGCCCTCCCCTACAGCGGCTACCGCCTCCGTGCTCTCTTCAAGGACCGCCCGCCCGATGTCATACACGCCCAGCACCCGTTCACGTGCTGCCGCGAAGGCAGACGGTGGGCGCGGCGGCTGCCTTGCCCCCTGGTATTTACATACCACACTCTGATACGCGCCTATGCGCACTACATACCGCTGCCGCGCCCGCTGGTGCGGGCGGCCGCGGTTCACGTCAGCCGCACCTTCTCCAATTCAGCCGACCACATCGTTGTGCCCACCCAAGGGGTGGGCGATCTGCTCCGGGACTACGGCGTGCACCGTCCCATCGAAGTCATTCCGACCGGCATCGACCTGGACCTGATCCGCGCCTCCGACCGGCGGCCTGTGCGATCCCGCCTGAACATTCCCGACGAGGTCCCTCTGATCGTCTACTCGGGCAGGATCGCCCTCGAGAAGAACCTGGGCGCTCTGCTGCAGGCGCTCTCGATACTCGGCCGTGACGGGGGCGAGGTCCATCTCGTGCTCATCGGCGGGGGGCCCTGGGAGGAAGAGGCGGGCCGCGTTGCGCGCGCCGAGGGCATAGCTGATCGAGTGCACCTTACCGGATACGTGGACCGCGGCGACGTCTTCGACTGGGTCGCCGACGCGGACGTCTTCGCGTTCCCGTCTCTCACGGACACCCAGGGAGTGGCGGTGCTCGAAGCCATGGCACTGGGCCGGCCCGCGGTCGCGGTGCGGTCCGGGGCCGTGGACGATGTGATCCGGGAGGGCGTGGACGGCCTCATCGTCGACCCGACGGCGGAGGCCCTGGCTGAGGGCCTGGGGAAGGTGTTGGGGAACGACGATCTGCGCTCGCGACTAGCAGGTCAGGCGAGACAGCGTGCCGAAGAGTTCTCTGCCGGGCGAATGGCTGAGAAGCTCGTCCGCGTCTACGAGAGGGCCCTCGCCGGCTATGCGCCCGGATCGGGGGATACCTAGGCTATCCTGGTAGGTGGAGGCAGTAGTAAGCAATGTGTGGCATCATGGCGTACCTCGGCGACCGCGACACCGTGGAGGTGTTGCTCGAGGGTCTGCGGAGGCTGGAGTACCGAGGCTACGACTCCGCAGGCGTCGCTGTATCTGTAGACGGCAAGATCGAATTGATCAAGTCCAAGGGCAAGATCTCGGCCTTGGCCGATCTGCTCGAGAAAGGTAGGCCAGAGGGACGCGCGGGGATCGCCCACACCCGATGGGCGACACACGGCCCACCTTCGACCAAGAACGCTCACCCTCATCCGGACTGTGAGGGCCACATTGCCATAGTGCACAACGGGATCATCGAGAACTACCTGGAGCTCCGAGAGTCCCTGGAGAAGGAAGGGCACACGTTCCGCTCTGAAACCGACACGGAAACGCTGGCGCACCTTTTCGAGAAGCACTATGAGGGAGATCTCGAGGCGGCGATGCGGCGCGGGCTCAAGGAAGTCAAGGGCTCCTATGCAGTTGTCGCCATGTCGGACAAAGAGCCGGGCCGCCTCGTGGCTGCGCGGCAGTACAGCCCCCTGATCATCGGCCTCGGCGAGAAGCCCGGCGAGAATTTCGCCGCCTCCGACCCGTCGGCCATCATCCCCTACACCCGGAAGGCGTATCTCGTCGATAACGGCGAGATGGTTGTCTTGACAGCCGACAGCGTCGAGGTGAAGACGCTCGCGGGCAAGGCAGTCAGGAAGCCAGTGTTCCACATCGAGTGGGACGCGGAGATGGCCGAGAAGGGTGGCTACAAGCACTTCATGATAAAGGAGATCTTCGAGCAGCCGCACGCGCTGCGGGAGACGATCGGCGACCGGATCGTCGGCCGCCAGATGGAGCTGAACCTGGAAGGGCTCGGCCTCTCGGACGGCTACCTGCGCCGCCTGAAGAAGATAGCCGTTATCGCCTGCGGCACCGCCTCCTACGCCGGCATGGCCGGGCAGTACGCAATCGAGAAGCTCTGCGGAGTGCCCGTAGTCGTCGACGTCGCCTCGGAGCTCCAGCACAGAGAGAGTGTCTTCGACAAGACCACGCTCGGCATCGCCATCAGCCAGTCTGGCGAGACAGCCGATACCCTGCAGGCGATGCGGATGGCGCACCGACAGGGCGCCAAGCTTCTTGCGATAACAAACGTCATTGGCAGTTCGGTGGCGCGAGAGGCCGATGGCTTGCTGTACATCCACGCTGGGCCAGAGATCGGTGTTGCCTCCACCAAGGCCTATACGAGCCAGATCCTGGCGATGCTCCTCTTCGCTGTTCACCTCGGTCAGGCGCGGGAGGCCATGACGCCGCGCGTGGCGCGCCGGCTCCTCAGGGGCATCAAGGCGCTTCCCGACCTGACAGAGGAGACGCTCAAGGAAGCCGGACACATCAAGAGGCTTGCGACCAAGTACCAGGACATCAAGCGATACCTCTATCTCGGTCGAGGCGCCCACTACTGCTCGGCCATGGAGGGCGCTCTCAAGCTCAAGGAGATAGCCTATCTGGACGCCGAGGGCTATGCGGCCGGCGAGATGAAGCACGGCCCGCTGGCCCTCGTTACCGAGGAGGTGGCCGTGCTCTCGGCGATCGTTGCCGGGCCCCACTACGAGAAGTCATTGGGCAATCTCCAGGAGATCCGAGCGCGCGGCGGCAAGGTCGTGGCGGTGGCGAACAGAGACGACGATGAGATCGCCAAGTACGCCGACGACGTAATCCGTATCCCGAAGGCCGAAGAGGTGCTGTCGCCGGTACTGGCCGGCATTCCCATGCAACTATACGCTTACTATGTGGCGGACATCTGGGACCGGGAGATAGACCAGCCGAGGAACCTGGCCAAAAGCGTGACAGTAGAATAGGCGCTGAGGGCGCCTCTGCCCGCGAGCTTGCGGGATAGAGGGATATCTCTGCCCACAGCTTGCGCCTGAGTGCCTCGCCGCGGGGAGATTGGCTCTTCCCGAGCGAGCAGAGGGGAGACCTTGCTGTGGATTCATGCTGGCGTGGCGAGCGGGAGGGGCGGGGTCTCCAGGGGCGCCTCAGAAGTGGCGCGCTAGTATGGCTCGTATTCTCAAGCGGAATGGCCGTCATGGGGCTGGAGATGACGGCCTCGCGGCTCATCGCTCCCTACTTCGGGAGTACGCTGTCGGTCTGGACCAGCCTCATCGGCCTCGTGCTCATCTTCCTGACCGCCGGCTACTACCTCGGGGGTGCCGTCGCCGACCGTCACCCATCGCGCAGCTTGCTGGGAATGCTCGTGATGCTGGCCGGCGCCGTTACCCTGTTAGTCCCGCTGGCCGCGAGATCGGTGCTCGAGGCGGCCTGGAGCCTCACGCCCCGGGTCGGGCTGCTTGCGTCCTCGCTGGTTGGGACGTTTGCGCTCTTCTGCATTCCCATGCTGCTGCTCGGCTGCGTCTGTCCGTTCGCCATGAAGCTGAGCATCCGCGACCTGGGGCGGACAGGGCGCGCCTCGGCCCGGATCTACGCAGTCTCGGCGCTGGGGAGTGTCGTGGGCACTTTCCTGCCGGCTCTCGTGATGATCGACCGCTGGGGCGTGCGGCGGTCGATCATGGCCTTCGGCGTGCTCCTGTTGGCTGCCGGTCTGCTCTTCTCGGCGCGACTCCGCTTCCTGCCGCTGGCGAGCGCGGTCCTCTTGCTGCTCGTGCCACTTCCTCCTCTGTTGTCGGCAGAGGGGGTCATCGCTCAGGACGAGTCGTCGTACAATTACCTGCAGGTTGCGGAGGTAGGCGACGCGCGCGTGCTCATCGTCGACTGGGGAGCGTTTTCCTACTACTGCCCTGGCAGCTTCCGCACACATCAGTACTTCGACTACCTCCTGCTGGCGCCGCTCCTGCGCTTGGAGCCGCCAGGTGAGTGGCTGCGAGACGTCCTCATCGTCGGGCTGGGCTCGGGCACGACTGCCAAGCAGATCACCCAGGCCTACGGCCCACTCTCCATCGATGGGATAGAGATCGACCCCGCAATCGTGGAGCTCGGGCGGCGCCACTTCGACATGACAGAGCCCAACCTGCGCGTGCATGTGACGGACGGCCGCGCCTTCCTGGGGCATTGCGGCCGCCAGTACGACTGGGTGGTCGTCGATGCCTATCAGGGCTCTGACATCCCCTTCCATCTGACTACGCAGGAGTTCTTCCAGCAGATCCGAAAGTGCCTGCGACCGGGAGGGGTGCTCTCCATCAACATCGCCTGGTGGGACGCGGACGCTCCGCAGCTGCTGCGTCGCGTCGCGGCAACCGTCAGAACAGCGTTTCCGTCGGTCTATGCGATCACCGGCATCTCCAGGCAGTCCGGGGCGGTGTTGCTGGCCGGCCCCGAAGACACATCGCCCGACTGTCTCCTGTCGAACGCGGCCGCCGTCGCGCACGACGGGCTCCTCGAGATCGCAGACGAGATGCTCCAGCAGGGGCCCCCTGACATCCGCCCAACGGAAGGGCTAGGGCCCCCGTTCACCGATGACAGAGCACCCGTGGCGAAGATTGCAGACCGGTGCTACCGGCGGTTGCGAGAGCGGATGTACACGGCCGAGCGAGAGGCCGTAGGTTCTCGCCGAGTGGGCGAGGCAGGCGGGCGTGCGCTGTCGGATTAGAAGACTGGTCTCGCGCGAGGTAACTTAGGGGCGGCGAGCCGGCGCCCGACTCACGGGGGCCGGCGCAGGATCCTCTTTCGAGGCACGAAGGATGGCCGGAGGCAGAGATCTCTTGCCGCGATCTCCACGATGGCTCAACGCCCTGATATGGTCATCAGGTGTGGGGGCCGCGCTCTTCTTCCTATGGCGCGGACTCTTCTGCGAGGCTGAACCCAGCTGCATCCCGCTGGGCCTGACGACAGTGCTCGCCCGCGTTCTAGCCTGTCTTATGCTGCCAGCAGTGGTGGCCGTTACGATGCTTGCGCGCGCCGTGAGGTGGGCACTGGAGTAGCCTGTCGCACGTAGACAGAACCGCACCGCGGTCGAGCCGACAGCCTACGCGGCACCTGCATCTTCCTCAGCAAGCAGGCTCTCCATGTCGGCCGCGTTCTTGGCCGCCTGCGCCTGGAAGCAGTTGTTCATGAACACGTAGACCACGTCTGTCTGCTCGTCGAGCTTGCGGATCTTCGGGATCCATTCCTCGAGCTCTTCCCGGCTGTACAGGTAGTCGTAGCGCGACTTGCTGTCCCCGCTCCACCACTTCTCATAGTTTCGGCCGTGGAAGCGGACGTAGCCGACTGGAGAAGTAGCAGTCGAGATGGGAGGCATCAACGAGCGGAACTGAGGCTCGTCCACCGCACACCATCCCACCTCGCGGTCGCGAAGGAAGTCGAACACTTCGTCCTTGACCCACTGCCGATTGCGAAACTCGACGACAAGAGGCAACTCCGAGAACCGATCACAAAGGCCGGCGAGATAGTCGCGGTTGCCCGGCGTGTTGTGAAACGAGGTCGGGAACTGAGCGAGCACACAGCCAAACTTACCGGCCTCGCTCAGCGGCTGAAGGGACTCGATGAACGTGCCGAAGTCTGCTTCGTTGTCCGACCCGGCCTCGTGTGTCAAGGAGCGATAGGTCTTGACCGTGAACAAGAAGTCCTCTGGGACCTTGTTCGCCATGTGGAAGAAAGTGGCGGGATGGAGCAGACGGTAGTAGGTTGAGTTCACTTCGAGGCAATCGAAGCGCTTGCCGTAGTAGTTGAGCCACTCCTTCGGCTTGACGTCCTCAGGATAGAAAGTGCCCTTCCAGTCGTCGAACTTGAACCCCGACGTCCCCACACGGATCATGGTCCACCTCCTGCGCCGTCCCGAAGTCCGCGCTCCAGTCTAGCAGATTCAGCGAATGCGCGCCGCGAGCTACTTCTGGCAGGACGGGCACCAGTGCAGTCCCCGCCCGCCCGGAATGCGCGTCCGGCGAACGGTGGCGCCGCAGATGCGACAGGCCTGTCCCGTACGCTGGTACACATGCATTCGGTCTCGAAAGCGGCCGGGCATCCCATACACGTCCCGATAGCTGCCATCCCGGGCCGACGATCCGCGGCACTCGATGCCCTCGGCCAACACCTCTCGAATCGCGCGCCACAGCCGCTTCCGCATCGGACCCGTCAACCCGCACGCCCGACGGCCGGGCCGCAGGCCCGCGCGGAAGCAGATTTCGTCCGCATAGATCTTGCCGATTCCGGCTACGACGCGCTGGTTCATCAGTACGTCCTGGAGCTTCGCCCTTCTCCGGGATAGGGCTTCTCTGAGGTGCTCAGGCGTGAACGCGTCCGACAACGGCTCTGGGCCGTAGTGAACGAACTCCGGCATGCACTCAACGTCATGGCCACGGCGCGCGATGAGAGCACCGAACGTGCGCGTGTCGAAGAACCGCAAGTCCTTGCGCCCGCTCAGAGCGAGAACTGCGGCCGGGCGCGCCTCGGCCTGCTCGCAGTCATCCACGACGCGGAGGAGACCCGTCATGCCCAGCCGGAAGACCAGCGTGCTCGGCTCGGAGCCATCGAGTAGGAGATAGGGGGCCTTGCCTCGACGCCCAACCGCCAGGATGGTGCGTCGCTCCACCAGCCTGCGCAGCTCTTGCCGGGAGCTGTGAAAGCGCCAGGTGCGAGGATGATGCAGCCTGACGCTCTCTACACTCGTCCCAATGATGGCGGCTGCGAGTTGGCAGCGAATGGTCTCAGCCTCGGGAAGCTCCGGCATCGGCGCTCATTCCTTCGCTATCGCCAGAACACCTGTTCGCTGAACTTGCGCCACCTCCTGCCGCGAGTCGCTTGCATCATCGCAGCACGAACCCATACAGCCGAGACTCCTCTGCCCCCCACAGCTCTTCCAGCGTGATCCGGACCCCCCGAACGCTTCGGCCCACCGGCAGCCTCAGGGAGCGCTGGTAGTTCCCCTCCACTGCGTGCAGCGTTTCCCGGCCTGCTCCTGACAGCACCTCCAGTCGAAGCCGCTTCGGCATCACCTCCGGCACCGCATCACAGTCTGTCTCGTTGTAGAGGCTCAAGGCGATCTCTTTCTCCATTGCGCTGTCGAGCACGAGCGCGACCTCGTCCACTCGCGACTCGGCTCCGAAATGGTAGGCGACCCAATCACCCGGCCGCCAGAGCCAGGCGTGCACGTCATCGCCAACCTGGCGCGTCACCCCGTCCCGCACCGGCTCGGGATCGCCCCGCGATGAGGAAAGCTCCGCCTCCCGCGTCAGCGCGGCTACCTCCTGACTGACCCACGGCAGATAGCAGTCGTCTTGCAGCAGCATCTGCTGCACCTCGCCGACTTGGTCGAGCATGTCCCCGGGCAGTGCTGCTCTCGCGGCCGCCATCGCGGCGGCCGTGCCGATCGCCTGGCCCATCGTGGCGCATGTCCCCATCACCCGGGTGCTGCTCAGTGCCGCATGGGTCGCGCTGTGACAGCGTCCCGCGAACATCAGGTTCTTGACAGCGTCCGAGTACAGCGACCGGTAGGGAATGCCGTATGGCGATGGGGTCGGGTGGTAGATGGTCGCCGGCTGCCCAAGCTTCACCGCGTAGAAGCCGGCCGGGTGGTGGTCGTCCATGGTCCATCCACCATAGGCGACGACGTCTTCGAAGCGGCCTTCGGATTCGAGATCCCCCTGCGTGAGTACATGCGCGCCGACATACCGGCGGCTCTCCCGCTTCGCCGGGAGAAACTGCACCCACTCCAGAGTCCAATTGTCAGCCCCGTAGTCGCGTTGGTTCTTCAGATGATCCCAGACGCCGAAGGCGATCCGCAGCAGTTCCTCCCTGCACTCCTCCGCGTCGTGGATCGAGTGGCGATCTCCGCCCAGCTCGACCCACCAGTAGCCCAGTCGGAACGAGCGATGCTCGATCTCGCTGCGTCCGTACGGATCGAAGGGCAACTCCTCCACCGACTCGTACCGGTAGGCCCACGCGGGCGGCTCGAAAGGCTGGGGCGTGTCGTACTTCCGCGCCTGGAGGAAGCACGTCATGCCCATCGTGCACTCGTCCGCTTCCTCGGGCGCGATCGACTCGCCGTACTCCGCTCTCGCCTCTCTCCCCATTCGGAACGGGTGCCCCGCCAACGGCGCCAGCACCCCATCGCCGGAGCAATCGGCGAAGATCCTCGCCTTGACGGTGTGATATGTCTCAGTCGTAAGCTGCCAGCCGGTCACGCTCGCGATACGATCCCCTTCCATCTCCGCGTCGAGGCAGGTGCAGTTCAGCAGCAGCGTCAGGTTCGGCTGGTACTGGACCTTCTCGTACAACACCAGATCCCACAGCGAGTAGTCCTTGTGCGGATTGCGCCGACAGTTCTCCAGGTTCAGCTCCTCGAGGATTCCCGTCTCCCGCAGATGCGGATTGTGGCCGGACCTGCTCGCGCCGCTAATCGGCACCCGGCACTCGCTTGACGAGTTGCCGCCCAGCACAGGCCGCTCGTGCATGAGCACGACCTTCGCGCCGTGCCTCGCTGCCGCCAGTGCGGCACAGATTCCCGGGATGCCGCCGCCCACCACGCACAGGTCGACGTCGTGCACGACTTCACGGAAAACGCCCGATCGAGTAGACACTCTCTGCCTCCCAGTCCGACACTCAGTTCGCCGCGGACTACTTCCGCCCGCTCCGTGCTCATCCTACATTCTGCGCGCATCGCCGTGAACCAGCAGGGCAACCCTCATCCCGCGCGGAATCTGCACATTCTGACAGGCCGCTCCCCGGTTCGCCGCTGGTGTGAGCCGTGGCCGACGGAGGCCGATAGTGATCGAAATCGACTGCGCCTTCCCAGGTGGGAACATCCGGGTCGACTCCATCGAGGGAGATGTCGTCCATCTGCAACCCGATCTCCGCGATACGGATGGCCACTGGTTCTACTGGTACTTCCGCGTCCGCGGCGCGCGGGGCCGCAGGGTGGGGTTCCGGTTCAAGGACGCGGATGTCGGGGTGCGCGGCCCGGGCGTGAGTCTGGACGACGGTAGGAGTTGGCGATGGCTCGGCAGCGAGAACTCGGGCGAGCGCAGCTTCACCTACGAGTTCCCAGCGCAGGCCGAGGAGGTCCGCTTCTCCCTCGGCATGCCGTACACGCAGACGAATCTCGAGGAGTTCCTCGCAGAGCATGCAGGTAGTCGAAGCCTCCGAACGGAGACCCTCTGCGGGAGTCGCAAGGGCCGCCCGGTCGAGTGCCTGCGGTTTGGGAAGCCAGCGGGAGAGCCGGAGCATCGCGTGCTTCTCACCGCACGCCATCACGCCTGCGAGATGATGGCCAGCTATGCTCTGGAGGGAGTAGTCGAGGGGGTCATCGCAGATGACGAGAGTGGTCGTTGGCTGCGCCGCAACGTCGAGTTCCTCGCGGTTCCCTTCATGGACAGGGACGGCGTGAAGGACGGCGACCAGGGGAAGTCTCGTCATCCACATGATCACAACCGGGACTACGCCGCGCCGTGCATCTACCCGGAGGTCGCGGCGCTGCGAGACAAGACGAGAGATTGGTCACAGGGGAGGCTGCGAATTGCACTGGACCTACACTGCCCCGGACATCGAGGCGAGTGGCACGAGCTCATCCATTTCGTCGGCGTGGCCCAGGACGACCTGTGGGCTCGAATCGAGCAGTTCTGCGAGGTGCTGGAGTCGACGGCCTCCGGCCCCCTCCCCTACCGCAAGAGCAACAACCTGCTGTTCGGGGTCAACTGGAACACGGCCGAGGAGTACGGCCCCCAATCCGCTGAGCCACGCAGCGCGAGCGACTGGTTTTCGACACTCCCCGGCGTCTGGTTCGGGGCAACGCTGGAAATCCCGTACGCCAACGCCCAGGGCGCGGAGGTAACCGCCGACTCAGCTCGGGCCTTCGGGCGCGACCTCGCCGTCGCCATGCGGTACCATCTGGCCGCGACGAGCCCGTGATTGACGTAGGTGCAGTTACCTCCCGGCGTCTCCCGACTCTGTCACGCGGAACTCGAAGTAGTTACGAGATAGCTGTCGACCCTCGCTATCGGCAAGCTCGGCCTCCATCCGATACGCTCCCTCGACATCACTTGGGATGGGCCAGCGCACATCGTCGACCACCTGAGAGCTGTCCTTGGGAACTGACAGCTTCAGGACTGCCTCGTCGACAACATCCCCATTCGGGTCGCGAATGCGCCAGGCGAGGCTGACGCCCTCGTACTCCTCGTGCACGTCATTCGTGACCCAGAGCTTCGCGATAAGATCGTCACCGGGAGGATAGGTTTTCTCGTGCCCGACCACATGCTTGTCCTTGATCCACTCGATGCTCACCAGGACCGGTGAATACACCATCCCGTAGATATCGTAGGCCTTGTACTTGCGCCGGTAGTAGTCGAGCAGCCCGCTGCCACCAAGGCACGGCCAGGGGTCACTCCAGAAGTAGAGGAACATGGAGGCGTTCGGCTTGTACTTGCGCTGCCTGATGTACTCGGCCGACTCCTTGATCTGCCGGGCCGACCAGGTCTGGGACCTCTCAATGAGCTCCTCCAATCCGCTGAGTGAATCGACGTCGATGCCCTGGCGGGTGAGCCACGTGGGATCGAGGTTCAGGTAGTACCACCGGTCCCAATCCGGCGGCCATTGCTCCTCGGGCTTGAGTATCTGCTTCGCCGTCTCCAGCGGAGCGACGTGCACAGTGCCGAACTCCACCTTCTGTGGGCTTTCCTCGCCGTGGATCTGGCGGAAGTCGTCGTAGACACCTCCCCATCCCGCCGTCATGACGTTCTGCACGCCTTCCTCGTAGTCGCCTTTGTGCACCCATCGGATCGGGTCCACCGTCCGGGCGGCATCTCGCATGACCTCGCACAGGCGACCATAGAGATTCGGCCGCGGCTCGAACTGGTAGACATACGGCTCCTTGAACACGCTCCACATCACGATGCTCGGATGGTTGTAGAGAAGGCCGACCATGTCGCTCATCATCGGCGCGGACCGCTCGATGACGTCGTCGGTGTCGGCGTAGTTGCCCCAGTGCAGTGGGAAGACTTGCCACACCAGGAACCCCATCTCGTCACAGAGATCGTAGACGGCCTTCTGCTCGACGTGGCTGCCAATCCGGATGGCGTTGATGTTGAGTTCCCGCATTCGCCCGAGGTCCTCTTCGAAGAGGCGCTGGTCTCCCTCTCCCAGCCAGATGCTCGAATGGTATCGCATCCCGCGGGCAAACACCCGCCGGCCGTTGAGATGCCAGTGCCCATTCTCGTCCAGGGTAAGCTCTCTGATGCCGAAGGTCTCGACGACTTCGTCCTGCACTTCGCCGGCGATGGAGGCAGTGATCCGCATCTCGTAGAGGTTCGGTTCGCCGTGGTCCCAGCACCACCACAGCCCCGGCTCTTCGAACGTCTGCACGAGCTTCACTGGGTTGCGGCCGGGAGCGAGCGTGAACTCCTTGTTCTTCGTCACGGCCTCGGTGCTCTCGAAGTTCTTG
The DNA here is from genome assembly GCA_029821875.1 of Candidatus Hebobacterum abditum. GTDB lineage: Bacteria > Armatimonadota > Hebobacteria > Hebobacterales > Hebobacteraceae > Hebobacterum > Hebobacterum abditum. The sequence goes on from JALGXW010000003.1 coordinate 172,100, forward strand.
CCTCGCGCCTCGAGGTTGATTCGTGCTCGAACCGTACTGTCGGCTGCGTTGTAGAGGTCCAGGTCCACTGCGACCACGGCCGTTCCGTCCAGAGCGCCGTCTCTCCTCACCAGCGTCGGCGTGATCTTCACTCCTTGCACGGCCAGGGAGCCCGTGGCGATGAGCTCCACGCTCTGCCAGATGCCGCCCGTGTTGCCGTCCTGACCGAACTGGGTCTCCCAGCCCGGGCGATGCCAGAAGTCTATGAGCGACCCCTTGATCGTGGTGAGCGCAACCGGCTTGCTGGTCTTGAAGGGATCGGAGAGAGGCTTCTCCCACCCTGGCGAGTCGGGGACGAGCCGGTACTCGGTTGGATCTCTCGGCGAGTCTACTTTGACGACGAGCGTGTTGCCCTTCTGGCGCTCATCTCCGCCGGGAGGTCGAACTCGCGGGCGAACCAGATGACGCCGTGGTAATCGCCAATCTCGGTCTTGTACCAGTTCGAGGGCACATCGACACTTCCCCAATCACGCGTCCTGCTTGTACGCCCACCGTCCGTCGAGCGATAGTCTCTTCCTCGGTCGGTTCTCAGCCATAGCCATCCTCTCCAGACGCCTCGTCTCAGTCCGCCTGGTACTCCAGACCGACATTGGGATTCTGCGAGCATCCAATCGGCACCCCTGCTTCGAGGTTGCCGAAGCACTTGTCGTTGCACTTGACGCACTCGATGATCTCGTCACGGCAACCGTCCATGATCTTGCGCGGCAAGTTGGGGTCAGCAATCAGCGCGCGCCCGACTGCAATGAGGTCCGCCTTGTCCGCCGCCAGCACGGCCTCTGCCGCCTCCGGGTCCTCCATGCCGCCGACCGCGATGACTGGGCAGGAGACGCGGGACTTCGTCGCGGCCGCGAGGTCGGCGTGCTCCGAGCCCTCCTGGCTCGTGCTCGGCGAGATGTCGATGATGTCGACGCCCGCGCGCTCGAGTTGCCCTGCGAAAACCAGGCTGTCATCCAAAGGATAGTCGCCCGCCGCAGTGTGTCGGTATAGGACCAGGAAGTCCGCTCCGCAAGCGCGGCGAACGGCCTTGGCGCATTCTAGGCCGAGGCGCATGCGGTTCTCGAGGCTGCCCCCGTACTCGTCCGTGCGCTGGTTGTGCGTCGGAGAGAAGAACCGGTTCAGGAAGAAGTCGTGTGCGCCGTGGACTTCCGCCCCGTCGAATCCGGCTTGCTGGCAGGCGACGGCCGCGTTCGCGAATCGTTGCGGGATGGCGGCGACTTCCTCGGCGGTGGCCGCTCGTGCATTGCCGGTGTCGGAGGGGGCGACCCGCTGCCCGCCTATCCTGCCGGGGTGAAAGAGCTGGACGGCGGCCGCTGCACCCGCCTCTTGAATCGCCTCGGCCAGGACGGGCAGCCCGGAGGCAAGGCCGCCGTCTTCGAACTGGTGTAGCGGCGTCGCCTCCACGATTACCAACCCGGGGCCGCCTTCTGCCCGCACCCGGTAGTAGGCAAGAGCCTGAGGCCCGGCCAGGTCCATGTTCGTCTTCATGGGAGGCAGGACGATTCGGCTTCGCAGATGCACCTTCCCAACGTGCAGGGGAGAGAAGAGCAGGCTGTTCGCAGGTGTGAAGGTCTTCCCCGACATCGCTCGTCCCTCCTCGGCCTCGCCGACCGGTGTGGCGCCAGTCTCCGCCTCCAGTTCCACGCAGCCGCGCGACCACCTGTTGCGCGCCTCGTCCGGGATGGTCCTTACGACTTGACAGAGACACAAGCGCAGGCGCCGCTACCAGGCCGGCGAAGAGAGTGCCGGGTATGCCAGGGACACGGCCGACGCGGCAGGCCGGACTCACCCGTCAACAGCCGCAGCCAACTTACCTCGCCGGACAGACAGCAGCAACATGTCGCCCGAATCGATGCACACACCATCGACTGCGCGACCCGGGCTCAACATGCCCCGGCCGCGGGCGATTCTGCTCGGCTGCGCGCTCATCGTCGTGCTGGCATTCCTCATGCCGTACATCAACCTCCAC
>JALGXW010000015.1 GCA_029821875.1 Candidatus Hebobacterum abditum
ATGGTATAGCTGCAGGAGCCCGATGACTGCTGCAACCCACCACATCGCCCGCCAGGTCCGGCGGTGGAGCGCGAGGCGTACCTGCCTGGCGGCCGCACGGGCCCGCGGGCTGACTTCTCTGGCCCCGGCGGGCGCCGCTGGCTGCTGGTCGCCTGGGTTACGCTCGCCGCCCGACACGCTGCGGCCCTCCCTGCTGGTATGGCGGAGGGCTCAGGGGATCGCTCAGCGAGGATTCGCCCCCTCACGGCGCTACTTCCGCGGGAGGGTCGGGAGGTCCTGCCGGCTTCACATCAGCCCGAACGCCCTCGCGACATACACCGCCATCTGATGGGTGACGACCACCTCGGGACGGTAGAGCCCGTCCTCGTATCCCTTCACCACGGCGTTCTCGACGCAGTACTCGATGTGCGCGTAGGCCCAGAAGTCGGAGGGCACATCGGGGAAGTTCCGCGGCTCGGCCGGCATGTAGTCGGCCAGCCCGGCCTCTCCCTCGGGCGCGACCAGAGCGCGGGCCACATACACGGCCATCTGATCCCGGGTCACCTCGTGCTCGGGATGGTAGTAGCCGTCCTCGTATCCCTTCACCACGGCGTTCTCGACGCAGTACTCGATGTGCCGGTAGGCCCAGAAGTCGGCGGCCACGTCCGGGAAGTTGCGCGGGTCGGCCGGGATGTAGTCAGCCAGCGCGGCCTCGCCGCTGGGCACCTCCAGCGCGCGGGCGATGTAGACGGCCATCTGGTCGCGAGTAACGGCGATCTCGGGATGGTAGAGCCCGTCCTCGTAGCCGGCGACGATCCCGGCCGCCACACAGCCCATCACTTCCTCGCAGGCCCAGTGGTCGGGACCCACGTCTGGGAAGAACACCGTGATGTAGTCAGCCTTCGTCTTGGTCTCGGATCCTGTCTCGTTGCTGACGGTGAGGCTGACCGTGTGGGTGCCGACCACGCTGTAGGCATGTGTCGGGTTCTGCTCCGTGGATGTCTGGCCGTCGCCGAAGTCCCAGACCCAGCTAGTCGGATCGTAGTGAGACAGGTCAGTGAACGAAACCTCCAGGGGCAGGTACCCCTCGACAGGGGCCGCCGAGAAGTCCGCTGCTGGTGCCAGATAGGCCAGGTCGCGGACGAACGCATCACGAACGCCATTGGTGTCGCCGGGCACAAGATTGGTCGCATATGACGAGAAGGTCACATACCGTCCATCCGCGCTGATAGAGCCTTCGCGAGACCTGCCGTTACCCTCGACCCCGTCGCCGTTCACACTGACCCGCACCGTTGTGCCCAAGGCGCGATCGTGGACGAAGACGTCAGCTGCCCCATTGGTGTCCCCTGGCACGAGATCGGTGGCGTAGGACTCGAATGTCACGTGCCGGCCATCCTCGCTTATCTTCGGGTGACCGTCGCTCTGGCCGTTGCCCTGTGCCGCGTCGGTGCCGACGCTGACGCGCTCCGTCGTTCCCAGCAGGCGATCGCGGACAAACACGTCACGCTCCCCGTTGGTGTCTCCCGGCACGAGGTTGGTGGCATCGGAACGGAAGACCACATAGCGGCCGTCGCCGCTGATATCCGGGTTCTCGGTATGGCCGTTCGCCTCGGCCTCCTCGCTGCTGACGCTGACACGCTCTGTTATTCCCAGCAGGCGATCGCGGACAAAGGCATCCTCCAGTATGTAGGTGTCCTCTGGCACGAGGTTGGTAGCCATGGAATGGAAAGCCACAAAGCGGCCGTCGGCGCTGATCTGGGGACAGAGGGCGTTTATGTTCGCTTCCTCCCCCTCGCTGCTCACACTGACGCACTCGGTCGTTCCGAGGAGGCGATCCCGCACAAAGATGTCCATTAGCCCGTTCGTGTCCCCTGGCGCCAGATTGGTGGCAGTGGACATAAAGACCACGTACCTGCCGTCCGCGCTGATAGACGCCTTGGACGATCCCTCGTCTGCCTGTACCTCCTCGCTGCTGACGGTGACCCGCTCTGTTATCCCGAGGAAGCGGTCGCGGACGAATATGTCAGATACCCCGTTCGTGTCCCCCGGCACGAGATTGGTCGCAGACGACGAGAAGGTCACATACCTGCCGTCCGCGCTGATGGGGGACCCGCCGGAGTGATCGTCGCCTTCGACCCCGTCGCTGCTCACGCTGACCCGCTCCACCGTTCCGAGCAGGCGGTCGCGGACAAAGACGTCACGCGCCCCGTTGGTGTCCCCCGGCACGAGGTTGGTGGCGTCGGACGTGAAGCCCAGAAAGCGCCCGTCGGGTGTGACACTTGCGCCGCGGGAATCGCCGTCACCCTCTGTGCCAGCACCACTTACACTGACGCGCTCGATGATGTCAGCGAAGCCCACACATGAGACGGCCAGCAGCCAGAGAGCGAGCCACGGCAGCAGACATCGTGAGGACATCGTGCTCCCCCTATAAGGGTAGCGCAAGGCCTCCGCCTCTAGCAGCTCAGATGGTATCTCAGCGAGGAGCGCCCCTCAAAGGACTGCTTCAGCGGACGCGGCGGGAGGTCCTGCCGGCCGAAGGATGGCGGGGCGATGGCACCGAAGTCTCGGCCTGACGGCAACAACGGGGAGGAGGCAGGGATGACCGTACGAGAGGCGATTCAGATGCGCCAGAGCGTGCGGCAGTACCGGGACCGGCCGGTCGAGCTGGACAAGCTCGAGCGCGTGCTGCATGCGGCTCGCCTTGCTCCATCGGCGAGCAACCGTCAGGAGTGGCGGTTCGTCGTGGTCCAGGAGGAGGCGACGCGGCGCGCCCTGGCGGAGGCGGCCAACGGCCAGGACTTCGTGGGCGAGGCGCCGGTGGTGATCGCGGCCTGTGCGGAGAGCACGGATCACATCATGCCGTGCGGGCTGCCGTCATATGCCATCGATGTCGCCATCGCGCTGGAGCACATCGCGCTGCAGGCCACGGAGGAGGGCCTGGGGACCTGCTGGATCGGGGCCTTCGATCAGGAGAAGGTGAAGGAGGTGCTCGGCATTCCCGAGCAGGTGTGCGTGGTCGAGCTGATGCCGATGGGATACCCCGCCGACGAGCCGCGGGAGAAGGAGCGGCACGTGCTCGGCGACATCGTCATGGGCGAGCGCTGGGGCGGGCACTGGTAGGCCGCGCCGCCGGGCAGCCGCGAGCTACCCGACCAGCTTCTCCCCCACGCCGTAGAGCAGTCGGCCCTCCCGGCGGGAGACCTGCTCCTCCAGCACCTCGGCCACCTGAGCGTAGGTGACGAGGCCCATGTCCACGAGTATCTGGCCGAGGCGCTTCTTGTCCTTCTTCTGCCGCGCCAGCGCCTTCTCGAGATCGGCCTCGGAGATGAGGCCGTAGTTCATCAGCATCTGGCCCAGGGGCGGAGCGGCCGACGCGTTCCAGTTGATCGAGTCGAGAGGCTCGGCCCGCGGAGCGCCGAACCGGCACACGGCGGAGAGCGTGCTCACCACGCCGAGAGCGAGTGAGACGAACCCCACGACCCACAGCGTCGCGCCTCCGCGCCACAAGGCGTAGCCGAGGCTGATGCCTCCAGTCACACCCATTGCGAATCCAAAGATGAGTCGTCCCCAACGCATTCCCAACCTCCAGCCGCGCAGGAGCCGGCGGCTCCAACGCTCGAGAAGCTTTGCCATCTGCGCCCGTGCCAGCCGAACTGCTCTGCGCGGTGCTTCCCATCATGCCGGAAGCGGGCGAAGCTGTTGTTTAGTCAGTATTATCTTCCATATACATAGGCGATATGTGGGCCTGAAGGGCCCCCGCGCAAGGCGGGAGGCGATGAACACGGAAGCACTGCGACGGGCGATGTGCGTGACAGGCCCCCGCCGCAGGGCGTAGAATACAACTCCGAGGAGGCCGTGGCGGAAGGCAGGACCGTGAGCTCTGGACCCAAGAGCGGCAAGAAGGCGCAGCGCGGCCGGGGGGCGACGCTGAAGTCGCTCACGCGTGCCCTTCGCCTGCTGCGAGGGCTCGAAGGCGCGGGCGAGGGGAAGAGCCTCACCCAGCTCAGCCGAGAACACGCCCTGCACAAGACGACGGCTCTGCGGCTGCTGCGCAGCCTCGTGGCCGCGGGCGTGGTGGAGGTCGATGCAACCACCGGCCGCTACAAGGAGAGCCCGGCCTTCTGGGTTCGGGTGGCTCCGTTCCTCCGTCCGGCCTTGGCCCTGACCTCCGAAGTGCGATCTGTGCTCGACCGGCTCTCCCGGTCGGAAGGCGGCACCGCTCTCATCGTCCTACCCGACGCGACGAGTCGGAACACGGCGGCCCCCGTCTACGCGCTTCCCCCCGGTCCCGTGCGTGTGGACCCCTACCCCAGCATTGTGGCGGTCACCCCTCTGCACGCCACCGCGGGCGGCAAGTGCTATCTGGCACATGTGTCCGAGGCGGAACTGGCGGAGTACATAGCGCGCGGCTTGAGGCAGGTGACGGAGCACACCATCACCTCGGCGCGTGCGCTCAGGAGAGAGCTCTCGGCCGTGCGCCACGAGGGCTTCGCCCTCAACCGGGGCGAGGCCGGCAGTGGAGCGCCGGCCGTGGCGGTGCCGCTGCGACACGAGGATGACACGGTGGTGGGTGGGCTTTCGCTCGCCTTCGCGGGCGTCACCTTCGAAGAGGCGGAGCTGGAACGGCGTGTCCCGCGCCTCAGAGAAGTGGGCGACTCCATAGAGCAGCTCTTCTCCTACGCCTCCTTTCGCCGTTACATGGAGGAGGTGGCGCCGGATGCTCCCGTGCCACCTCCGGAAGCCGACGTCAGCCCACCTGACATGCAAGGCGCCAGCCCCTCGTTGGTGAGGTCGGTCGGCCGCGCCCTGCGCCTGATGGCCGTTCTCTGGGAGGCGCCGGAGGGCATGTCGCTGACAGAGCTCGCCCGGCACCGGGGGCTTCAGGAGGCCACCGCTGCTCGCCTCGTGCGGACCCTGGCCGCGGAGGGAGTGGCGCGCAGGGAGCCGAGCACCGGCCGCTACCACGTGGACCCGGTGTTCTGGCTTCGGCTGGCCCCTGTTCTGCAGAGCGCCTCCTCCCTGGAGAGCACCGTCAAGTTCGTGCTGGAACGGCTGGCCGCACATGCCGGCGCCACGGCGACGCTGGTCTGCCCGGACGCGGGGCGCTATCACGCCGTGGTCTGCTCCCACGCGCTGCCGCAGGTGCCAGCCTACTTCGACCCGACCCAGGATCGCTATCCACCCCTGCACTCCACAGCGGCGGGGAAGTGCTACCTGGCCTTCCAGCCGAAGTCGGTGGTGGAGGAGTACATAGGCCAGGGGCTGAGCGCGGAGACAGAGCACACCATCACCTCCCCGGATGACCTAAGGCGGGAGCTCGATGTCATTCGCCGCCAGGGCCACGCCGTGAGCAAGGAGGAGTCCATCTCGGGCGCCGCCGAGGTCGCTGTCCCGGTCGCCGATGCCGCGGGAGACGTGCCGGCGGCGCTGGCGCTCGTGCCATTGGCGGCAGACCTCACGGACAGCAACGTGAGCCGCTGGCTTCCCCTGCTGCGGATCGCGGGATCACGGCTGGGGCGAGTGCTCACCGCGGACTGGTTCAGGCGAGCGGCGGCGGAGGGCTAGCGGCGCGCCAATGGCCGCGAATCTGAACACACACGCCTGCGCATAGCGAAACGAAGTCGTCGGCTGCATGCGGGGTGGGTAAGATAAGTCGAGTCCGGCCCCGGCGGAATCGTGCTGAGTGAGCGCATCGCGTTGAAACTGTGCGCCGGGACCGGACTGATTCTCATCTGGACTCCCGCCCCCCTCTGCCGCGAGCACCGTCCCTATGAATGATAGCACGACCTCGGCCATCTGTCACGTCCGACATGGCGGTCTGTCTTCCGGCGGGCCGAGCCGTTTCCCTCCTGCCCAGGACGTAACGGCGAAACGACGCGCCCGGCAGATGCCTGCCGGGCAAAGCCGCGCCTGGGGGACTGCCAGCGATCAGTCCCCCAGACCCCCTCCTGTGAGTGCTCGGCGATACGGTGAGTGCGCTTCGAGAGGGGAGGGACACCCTCCCCCCTCGATTCTTCCCCCTCCCCGCGACCAGAGACGGCGGGGGATTATGCTTGCGACAGACGGTTTGCTGGCGCGAGGCGGGGCCGACTGCGGGTGTCTGTGGGGCAGGAGGCGCGCTCCTGCCCTACGAACTCGGCTCTTCCTCCTCCAGCCCCACCAGCTCCTTGAACTCCAGGTCGGCGTGGAGGCTCTCGAAATCCTCGTCCGTCCGCGCCAGCTCGCGGAGCGTCTCATCAAGCTCAATGGCCCTCTTCAGGTCGCGCATGGCCTCGTCCCTCTGATTCAGGCCTGAGTAGGCACAGGCCCGGTTGTAGTACAGCACGTCCTCCTTGGGCTCCAGCTTGATCCCTCGAGTATAGGCCGCTACCGCCTCCTCATATCTGCCGAGCTCGTCCAGCGTCCACCCTCTGTTATGGTGCGCCTCGGGGAAGTCGGGCTGGAGGCGGATGGCGCGGTCGTATTCCACCAGCGCCCGCTCGTAGTCCTCTTCGTAGAAGTAATCATTCGCCCGCGCAAGATATGCCTCGGGGGTCAGTGGCTGGCCCAGGTCCTCGAGGCGGTCGGCCGCTATGCTCGCCTCTTCGAGTGTCTCTCTCTCCTCACGCGAAACCTTCCCGGTCACCTCTATCTCATCAGCCGCCTCGATCTGCTTCTTCAGGGCAGCGATCTCTTCAGCGTCCGCCTTTGCACTGGCGAGGAGCTCAATGGTCTCCTGCGACATCCCCTCAGCGCTTTTGAGCAAATCCTCTGCTTCTTTTCTGACGGCCTGTACGCCCTTCAGCTCCCGATAGCCGAAGAACCCCAGCAGGCCCCCCACAATCGCGATCGCTAGGGTAACGAACTTGGTGCACGTGCCGATCGTCGTTATCACATCGTGCGACGACTTTGCCGCATTCTCGCCGGCCGCCGCGGCGCGGGTGGTCGCCTCTTCTATCCCATTGAGACGCCCCTCCATCCGACTCATCCGGTCCGACAGGTCGGCGGTCTGGTGCCGCAGGCGCGTGTCTGCCTCGGTCTCGTAGAGGTATACCGGTGGCGCTTCGGCGTCCGCCGCCTGCGAAGAGGCCGGGGTCGAGGCTGAACAGCAGAGGGCGATGAGACCCAGGGCGATGACGTGCCAGCATCGGATCATGGCGCCAGCCTCCTGTGCGACAGAGCGAGGGCTCATGAGCGGGGATACACAGCGGAGTGCCCCCTCCGCCCAAGGGGTTCGGGGGCAGGAGGGACGGTCCTGCCCGTTGAGCCACTAGGCTTCGGCAGCACGCTACCGAAGCAACGGAAACACCCACTCGCCTCCGCTTCAGCACCTCGGCCCGGCCCATCGTCAGCAAACGATAGAAGCGAGTGAGGGGGTCTGGGGGACTGATCGCCAGCAGTCCCCCAGCTCGGGCGTTCTCCTTTGCCGCCGGAGAAGGGGCAGGAGGCGCGCTCCTGCCCTACGAACTCACCTCTGGTTTCGGGAGCGAGCTCCCGAAACACCCACAGACCTGCCAACGGAGTCAGGCATGAACCTGAGTTTCGCAACGATGACGGTCGCAGCGGTGAGCATCTTCGCGCTGTGTTCGAGCGCGGCGGCCAACGTATATAAGGTAAGCGATCTCGATAGGCTGCAAGAGCTCTGCTCGGAGACGGCCGAGCCGGGGGATGTGATCGAGATTCAGCCGGGGACCTATTACCTCGACAGATCGCACATATCGGTGACGCGCAGCGGCGAGCCGGGCAATCCGATCATCATCCGCGGCCTGGTGAAGGATGGCGAGCGGCCGGTGATCGATGCCAGCCGGGTGAACGTGAAGCGCGGCATCTTCCGCACCGAGCAGAGCACTCACGACGTGGTGTTCGAGGACCTGGAGCTGCGCAACGCCTGGGGCGCCCGCTTCCCCGACCGGCAGAGGTATGGCACCAACGCGGGCGCGATCTACTTCCAGGGCAAGAACCTGACGGCGCGGCGGGTTCACTCCCACCACAACGAGGACGGATGGTTCGCCATCCACGATGCCGACAACATCCTCATCGAGAACTGCGAGATCGGCCACAACGGCACCCAGCACAAAGGCCGCCACAACCCGACCCACAACTTCTACTTCTGCGCGGAGAGACAGGTGGTCCGCAACTCCTACATCCACCACTCGACCGAGGCGCAGAACTTCAAGAGCCGCGGGCACAGCACCATCCTCGCCTACAACTGGATCGAGGAGGACGCGGGCTACAGCACCGAGGTGGCCAGCGGCAATGAGGGCAACACGCTGTGGATCGGCAATGTCATCATCAAGCGCACCGAGCAGGGCCGCCGGCAGCGGCGGATTCTCGGGGTGGGCGACGGCACCGGCGTGGCGAAGGGGCGGCTCACGATGATCAACAACACCATCATCTCCACCCTGCCCAACGACCTCTATCTGTTCACCGAGAAGTCTTCGACCTGTGACGTGGTGCTCATCAACAACGTCTTCGCCGGGCCCTCGACGCGCTTCCTCGAACACAACGGCAAGGGCCGGATCACCGGCACGAACAACTGGTTCCAGAGGGGGATGAACATGCCCGAAGGTGTCGCCGACAACATCTTCGGCGACGATCCCGGCTTCGTCGACCTGGCCGGGCACGACTTCCGGCCGCGCCGCGGGTCGGCGCTCATCGACGCGGGGCACCCCTTCCCCGAGCACCTCAACGCGGAGCAACTCCTGGAGCAGATCCTCCCCAAGTACGAGCCGTCCCGCGACCCCGACGCGAGCATCAAGCGCATCATCCAGGGCACGGTCGACATCGGGGCGTTCGAGTATGGTCCGGGCGATGCCGAGGGGATCGCAGCGCGCTGAGCGGATCGGACGAACCGCCCATCTGGGCGCTTCGCCCCAGCGAAATCCCACACGTGGAGGAAAGTGACTGCCGCCTTTCCGGGGAAGTGAATGAGCAGCATGCGCTCTCGCCATCCGCAAGACGTCGGGCAAGCCGATGCGTTTCGAGGCGGCGTCACACGGCGGGCCGTGATCATCGCCCTCATCCTTCTGCTCGGGGTAGCGTTCTTCAACTTCTACGTGGAGATGCTCTGGAAGGGCGGCTGGGATACATGGATGGTGTCGTCCGGCTGCCCGGCGATGACCCCGGTGTTCTTCCTCTTCCTGCTCACGGCTGCCACGTCGCTGCCCAGGCTCCGCCGAAAGGGCCTCACGCGCCAGGAGCTTCTGGCAGTCTACGTGATCGTGCTGGTGGGAGCGCCGGTTGTCACCTACGAAGTGCTCGCCTGGGTGCTGGTCAAGTCGGTTCACTACTACTACATGGTCCAGGTGAACCCGTACTGGTCGGGCCTCTTCCTGGCAGAGGTGCCCACTTGGTTCGCCCCAAGCGATCCCACTGCAGTGACCGGCTTCTTCGAGGGCCAGTCTCGGGTGCCCTGGGCGATGTGGTGGACTCCACTCGCGACGTGGTCGTCTTTCATGGTGGCGCTCTTCGGTGCGAGCCTGTGTCTGGCTGCCCTGATACAGCGCCCGTGGATTACCGCGGAGCGGTTGACGTTCCCGATAGCCCAGGTGCCACTGACGATGGTCGAAGAGCCCGGCGCGGGGAAGCGTGGCTCGGCCGCGCGCTTCACTCTGTCCCGCGCCTTCTGGATCGGGCTCCTGATCTCGTTCTGCCTTAGCGTGTTCAGCAGCCTTTCCGATCGCGTACCGGCCATCCCCCATATTTCCCTGGGCCCAACCGAGGTCATCGGCTGGCAGAAGGTAGGGCCTCTGGCCGGGCTGGGAGCGGTCTCGGTCGTCTTCTGGCCCTGGCTGATGGCCATCGCCTACCTCGTCCCGAAGGAGCTCTCATTCTCGGTGTGGTTCTTCTGGCTGGTTCGTCTCGGCCTCACCGTCGCGGCTGTCACCGCGGGGGCCACGCCACAGAGACCTGAGGACTGGTGGAGCAGCTCCTTCCCCGCCCCATACTACCAGGGCACGGGCGCGGTCCTCGCGTTGACTGGATGGATGCTGTGGGGTGCCCGCAAGCACCTCGGCAGGGCAGTGCGCAGCGCCTTCGGCCGCAGGCAGAGCGCAGACGACACGAGCGAACCGTTGCCGTATCGGTGGGCCGTGCTGGGGTTTCTGCTCTGCTGCGCCTTCATGGTCTGGGTCCTCTGGCTGGCTCAGTGCCGGGTGAGCTTCGCGCTCGCGCTGATCGCCTTGATCCTCGCCTACTTCCTGATCTGGGCACGCATCCGGGCGGAGACGGGGCTGGGTCTGCTCCCGTTCCCCATCGAGATCAACGAACTGATGATGGTGCCCTTCGGAAGCCGGATCTTCAGGCTCCGGGAGATGATCTCCCTGGTAAGCCTGCGGTGGGCCTATTCCCCTGGGATCACCACCTCCTACGAAGTATTCGCGAGCACCATGATCGAGTCGTACAGAATCGCCGACTCGGCGCGCCTGAACTCGCGTCGCCTGACCGCGGGAATAGCAGGCGGCTTCGTCGTGTCCCTTGCTGTGGGGATTCCCCTGGTCTTGATTGGCATCTACCACTATGGCTGGTTCGGATTCGGCTTCACGCGCAGCGGATGGCTCACCAATGTTGGCAGCTACGGTGGCGGGCAGATCGCGGGCTACCTGACCGATCCGCGGTACGCCGCGGCCGACGTCAACGGGCTGCTCGGCCTGCTGGGGGGCGGCGCGGCGGTGCTCTTCCTGGGACTGATGCGGCTTCGCTTCTGGTGGTGGCCGTTTCATCCTATCGGCTACCTTGCCGCCAACACCTGGGGCCTCCAGCTCTGGGCCATGCCGTTCTTCGTCGGCTGGCTGGCGAAGACGCTCATCATTCGGTACGCAGGCCTGCCGCTGTACCGACGCACCATCCCGCTCGCGGCCGGCCTGATCGTCGGGGATCTGTTGAATGGCGGGCTGTGGGGAGTCGTCAGACTGGTGAGGCTAGGGGCCTACTAGGGCCGAGGAAGACGGCGGCGCTATGCGCCGAAACCTTGTACGACTGCTGATGGCGGTGGGCACATGTCTATGCTGGGCCGTGACCGCGATAGGGAGAGCCGATATGAGCTACGGGAACGCTGGCGGCGAAACACTCGGATCGCTCGCGCGGCGGTTCCAGCCATTCACATCTCTGGATGCCGCTCTGGACGGACCGCGCAGCGAGTTCTTCGGGATCACCTCGGAGCGGAGGCCCAGGGATGCGAAGACTCGATACCTGGCAGGCGGTGTGAGTGGCGCGGAGGAGCCTCAGACCTTCCACTTGAGCTTCGAGGTCACGAACAACCAGATCCTCTGCTCGCTCACGTCGACCGGACTCCTCCAGAACCCGTGCATCTTCTCCCGCCTGGTGCCGGCCGAGCGCAGGGGGCGGGAGTTCATGGGAGAGCAGCTGCTGGGCGGCAGCCCCTGGTCGTTCGTCGTCGAGCGGGAGGGCGGCGAACCCGCCAGCCTGCACTTGACGCACGGCGTGAGTGTCGAGCTTCTCGGCAGTCTCTTCCCGCTGTTCACGAGTGAACACGGGGGCCTCCGGGCGCGCCTGCTCGCCTTTGCGCCGGAGGTGCGCGAGCCGCCGGTCGCGCCGCGGGCCATTGTGACCATCCTTCAGATCCATAACCCTGGGGGAGAGGCGACCGCTGCGAGCCTGCTGATTCCGAACGTGAGGGAGGCGAGCGATGCGGACCTCGCGTCGGACATGGCCGCCCCCAACGAGAGCCCACACCCGCGCTTCACCGAGCACGCCGTTCCCATCCGTCCCGGATACGAGGCCGTCACCTGTCTGGATGACACGGGCTGGCATCCCGCCTTCCCGAGAGTCGGCTTCGCGCTGCAGCCGGGTGAGGACGCCATCTTCTCCTTTGCCTTCCTACTCGGCGAGACTCCCGAGGAGGTCCGGCAGACGCGACAGCTGGTCCGCGAGCGCACGGCCCTCGAATGGCTGAACGAGACGTGGCGATCCCGCGTGCATCGCTGCGGGCGACTCAGCATTCCCGAAGATCCGTACTATGCGGAGAGCTACCTCCGTCTCGTCGAGGAAGGCCGATCGGCCATCTTGCGCTCCGCCGACGGGACCTACTTCGGGGGCGGCCCCGGCGGCTTCTCGGACTTCGGCATGACTCTGTTCCAGCCGGAGTTCGCGGCCGAAGCCATAGCGCGAACAGTCTCCGGTTGGCGTCCGAGAGCGGCCGGAGAGCCGGCCCCTCCTGGGTCCACTCATTCATTGGTGGGCGCGCTCGGGCCGCTTCCGCTGGCCGGTCTCTACTATCGGATGACCGGCGATCGCCGCTTCTTCCGGGATCATGCAGAGATTCTCGACTTCGCCCGAGAGCGACTTGCCGACGTGCTTGCCAGTCGCGAGGGAGAGCCTTACCTCTTCCCATCAGAGATGCTGTGGGACGGTCCCTCTCGGGGTGACTACCACACCGGATCCAACGTGATGGCCTGGCTCGCGTTCGAGGGCATGGCGCGGGTGGCGCGGGAGGCGTACGAGGAGACGGACCTCGCGAACGAGTGGTCTGCCATCGCTGGCAAGGTCAAGGAGGACACATTCGGACACTGTGTCGGCGAGGGCAGCCTGGGCCGCCGCTTCTTCGAGGGCGCCAACGTGGATGGCACCCTCGTCGCCGGACACGACGGCGAGGAGGCCTTCACGACGTTGATGCCCTTCTTCGGGTTCTGCGAGGCCGACGATCCCGCGTACGTCAACCACGCGAAGCTCGCGCTGTCGCCGGAGAATCCTCTCTACGTCCCCGAAGTGGATGGGATCGCCTGGTCGGACGGGCGCGACGGATCCTGGAAGGGCGATTGGGAGCAGGGCGCGCCGCCTCCCCGCGGGCCGACCACGATGCCGGGGCAGATGGCCATGTTCGCCGGCTGCAAGAGCGAGCGTGAACTGCACGACCGCCTGGAGCAACTGCGCGGGCTCACCGATCTCGATGGCTCCATCTGGTGGTGGCCCTATTCCTACCCGGCGGCGGACCCCGCGCTCGTGCGGCGTAGGGACGTAGGCGGCTGCGACCTGAGCAAATCGGGCTACGTCGCCGCGCTGTATCTGTGTATGTTCGTGAACAACATGCTCGGGCTGCGCGTGGACGTTCCCGCGAGCCAGGTCTCGCTCCGTCCCTTCTGCCCCTGGCCCGAGTTTACGTGGGAGGACTGTCGGCTTGGCCGCGCCGTGTTCGACTTCTCCCATGAGCATCGGGATGGCAGCATCACCGGGCAGATCACGAGCCGGAACGAGAACGAGTTCAAGGGAGTTGTCGAGCTCACACTCCCCGAGGACACGGCCGCCAAGGTGTGTAAGGTCAACGGTGTCGAAACCGAGGAGGTCGAGCACGCGGAGCGCTATGGTCGGCCGGCCGTCCGCGTCGCTGGAGCGATCTCTCCCGGGGGGACATTGCGCTTGGAGGTGCCGTATGGGAAGTGACCAGAGTGCCAGCCGTCCGATGTCAGGCTCATTCGAGTCCTTCGGCTCACTCGCCGACGCGCTGGAGGGGCCTCGGAGCGGCGCCTTCGGCCTCGAGCCGGAGGGCCGGCCGCGGCACGGGACGACCTACTACCGGACCGACACGCCGTACCTGTGCTTCGATGTCTCGAACAACCAGGTGCTGTGCACGATAGCGCAGACGGGACTGCTGGAGAACGCGTGCATCTGTGAGGGCCTGATTCCCGCGGAACTCAGCAACCGGTACCTCCCCGGCATCTATGTCTACAAGGAGCTGATCGGCGGCGGGCCGTGGCCTCTCGCCATTCGCCGCGGGGAGGGCGAGGCGACGAGCTTGCATGAACTCTCCGCCGTGGGCGCGGAGCTGCTGGGCAATCTCTTCCCGCTCTTCACATACGAAAACGACGGCCTTCGGATACGTCTGCTGGTCTTCGCGCCGATGGCCGAGGACGACAGCGTCACCGTTCCCCGCGCCGTCTTCGCCGTCGTGCACATTCGCAACGAGGGCGACCGGCCGTTCGAGGGCGCTCTCATCGGCCCGGCCGATGTGTCCGATGTCGCCCGGATGAGCGAGAGCGAAGGGGGACGCTCGCCGCATGAGGCCGTTGCCTGTCTCGACGGCGGCGATGCGTACCCCGAGATCGGCCTCGCTCTCCAGCCCGGCGAAGATGCTGTCGTGTCGCTCGCCTTCCTGCTCGGCCGCGACGCGGAGGAGCTTCGCCGCGCCGAGCGTGTGCTCCGCGAGCGGACGGCGCTGGAGTGGCTCAATGAGACATGGCGATTCCACGCCCGGCGGTTCGGACAGCTCTCGATTTCCGAGGAGCCGTTCTACGCGGAGGGCCTCCTCCGCTTCGAGGAGCTGTGCCGGCAGTCGGTCATGCGGATGGCGGACGGGAAGTTCGGCGCCGGATTCTGGGGGAGCAACTTCGTGGGCGCGTCGGCGTGGGAGAGCGCGTGCGTGTGGACAAAGGACAACTTCCACGCCATGCTGCCCATGAGCATGTTCGAGCCGCGGCTGTGTGCGGACGCAATCCTGTTCTTCCTGCGCTGGGGACTCCCGACGGGGCCGTACGGGCAGCACGGCGGCGGCAGCGACCGCTTCGCCAACCCGAGGCGGGTGACGCACTCGCTTACGAACGGACTCGCCCCGCTTGTGCTGGCGGGCGCCTACTACCAGATGACAGGTGACCGCGCTTTCTTCCTCGATCACCCGGAGATTCTCGACGGGGCGCACGCTCTGCTCGAAGACGTACTGCAGAGTCGGCGGGGCGAGCCGTTCCTGTTCCCGTCGATGTTCATCTCAGACGGCCCCTCGCGGGGCGAGTATCACACCGGCTCGAACCTGCTGGTCTGGTATTCATTCCACCACATGGCGCGGATCGCCCGCGAGGTGTACGACGAACAGGGCCTCGCCGAGGCGTGGTCGGAGTCGGCGGGCAAGGTGAAGGAGGCGATCCTGCAGCACTGTGCCGGCGAGGGCCCGCAGGGGCGGCGCTTCTTCGAGGGGGCCGAGGCCGACGGCAGTTTCGTCGCCGGCCACGATGGCGAGGAGACCGACACCACGCTCATGCCCTTCTATGGCTTCTGCGAGGCCGACGATCCGGCGCTCATCGAGCACGCCCGGCTCGGGCTGTCGCCGGAGAATCCCCACTACGCGCCGGTCGTCGACGGGATCTGGTGGGAGGAGACCGGCACCACCTTCCCGGGGTGGATGACCGCTCTGGCGAGCGCCTCCAACGAAGACGAAGTGCGGGCCCGACTCGAACAGATCCGCCGCCTCACCGATCACGATGGCTCCATCTGGTGGTGGCCGTACAAGTACGGCTGCACCGACCCGACCGAGGTGCGGCGCCGGGATCCGTACTTCCAGTTCGAGGGCCGCGAGGGCCTCGAAGACCTGGGGGTGGGGAAGTGCGGCTGGGCGGCCGGTGTCTATCTCTGTCTGTTCGTGAATAACATCCTCGGGCTGCGGGTGGACGTGCCGGCGGGGCAGGTTTCTCTCCGGCCTTTCTGTCCCTGGCCCGAGTTCACGTGGGAGGGCTGCCGCCTGGGCGCTTCGCGCTTCGACTTCGCCTACGAGCGCCGTGAGGGCCGGCTCATCGGCCGCATCACCAACCGGAATGACATCGAGTTCGAGGGAGTGATCGAACTGACGTTGCCCGACGGCGCGAGCGTGAAGGCCTGCAAGGTGAACGGCGCGGAGGGCGCGCATGTCGAACACACGGAACGCTACGGCCGGCCGGCAGTCAGGCTCAGGCACCCCGTGCAGCCCGGCCAGACGCTGTGCCTTGAGGTCGAGTACAGGGCGAAGAAGTGAGGAGGCCGGCGGTCGGCGCAGTCTGCTCAAGGGGCCCGAGAGAGGGCCGGTCACTCCGTCGTCTTCATCGCCGTCGCGGCCGGCACGAGCCTGAAGCGGACGATGACCTCGGTGCCGTCGCCGTGCACGATTTCGATGGTGCCCCCGAGTTGGTCGGTCAACCCCCTGACGAGTTGAAGACCCAGGGTCTTCGGCTCCGCCATGTCGATATCCTCGGGAATACCTACGCCATCGTCCCTGATTCTGAGGGAGACCATCTGGTCGGGAAGCTGGGCGAGCGTGACCTCGATCGTTCCCCCGGGCCGGCCCTCGAACGCATGGCGGTAGGCATTGCTGGTCAACTCGCTCACGATGAGGCCGCAGGGAACGGCCTGCGCGAGGCTGAGGCGAACGTTGGAGGCGGCGATGATCAGGTGAACGTCTGTGCTTCGGCCGGCGTGGACTTCGGCCAGGTGCTCGGCCAGGTTGCGCACGTGCAGCTCCATGTCCACCAGGTCGAATCGGTCCGCACGGTAGAGCTCGGTGTGGATGAGGCCCATGGCGAAGATCCTGTCGCGGGCATCGCGGAGCACGGCCGCCGCCTCCGCGCTGTCGGCGCGCTCACGGCTCAACTCGAGGAGGGAGGCGATGATCTGGAGGTTGTTCCTCACCCGGTGGTGGGTTTCGGCGAGGATTACGTCCTTATCGGCCAGGGCCTGCCGCAGATCCGCTTCGGCCTGTCGGCGCTCGGTGACATCGATGCCGGTCGCGATGACGTACTCGACGTCGCTGTCGGGGCCGAGCAGGGCCGTGTTCGACCAGGCTATGCGATGGCGGGTGCCGTCCTTCGCGACCCAGTAGTTCTCGTACTCGTTGGGAAAGCTGCCGCTCTGCAGCTCACGAAAGACGGCCTGCACGGGCGCCGATTCCTCGTCGGTGAGGAGGAAGTCCCAGACGGCCCGACCCCTCGCCTCCTCGAACGTGTAGCCGGTCAGGTCCTCACAGGCGCGGTTGAAGCGGACGATTCGTCCCTCGCGGTCGAGGACCACAACCAGCGCTCCCGCGGTTGACAGCACGGCCGAGACGAAGTCGCGCTCGGCCTTCAGCGCCTGCTCGCTCTGCCTGAGATCCCGGAAGAGAAGCGAGTACGGCCTTGCGAGGCCGATCTGGAGGACTCCCAGATAGATGAAATAGAAGGAGAGGATCTTCAGGTAGTGACCGATCAGATTGAAGAGGCCGTATACGTCGGTGTAGAGGGTGAAGGCCATCTCGGCGGCCATGGTCAACAGGATCGATGCGACCAGGAGCCGCAGCACAGCCGGGTCGAAGCTGCTCCGCCTGCGGAGCAGCATGCCGACGGAGCCGAGCAGGACCAACGAGATGACGTACTCGCTGATCTTCTTGAAGGGAGTGAGGCCGGCGCCCTCCACCAGGCAGACCGGAAAGACACCCCACAGGAAGACCGAGGCCACGATGAGGGCGAATACGCCGACGTAGGCGATGAAGGTGACGTCCCCTCTGAGCCTCCGTCCGATGAAGAGAGGCGCGATCAGGAGCGAAAGGGCCTCCACATAGCGTGCGCCGATCCAGAGTTGGGTGGCAAAGTTGCCGCCTGCCTCCGGGATCACTCCCATGCCCTTATAGGCGAGCGTATGCACGAGGTCGAGGGCGCTGACGCACAGATAGGCAACTCCGAGAAGGAGCAGGTAGGGGTTGCGGGCGAAGCGGCGCGAGTTCCAGGCGAGCATGAAGATGGCGGCGCCGACCGTGATGCTGAAGCCCTCAGCCAGCACGTGGAACAGCAGGTAGCTGTGGAAGGTCGTGAGATAGAGTCCGCCCAGCACGGCGAGGCCGATGGCGGCCGACAGAACGCGACGGCCAGTCCCGCCTGAGGGCCTCTCCGCGTCGGCCGCTTCGCCTAAGGCCGGCCCCGATGATGGTCGCGCGAAGGCGGCCTCCCCACCGCGTCCCGCGTCGTTGCGCTTCACCCTCGCCTCGCCTTGGCCCACTCAGGCCCCCCCAGACTATGCTGGGCCGCGCTCCCCTACCTGGTGCGCCAGTGTTGAGAGAAGGAGGAGCGCGGCTCGCGTGCCCGGCTCGCACCATTCCTGCCGCGGATCGAAGGCGTGCATTCCCGGCGGCGGGAGATCTGACCTGCGATAGCGACACCACTGCTTCGTCCCGCCGCTTAGGTCCGAGCAGATCGGATAGCACGGGCACTGCATGATCTCCTCTTGCTCTTTCACGGGACTGCTCCTTCTGCGGCTCCGCCCTCCCGTGTGAAGAAGCGGCGACGGAAAGCCAGTGACAGATTGACCAGGCTGATGAGGACCGGCACCTCGACGAGCGGCCCGATGACCGTCGCAAAAGCCTGCCTCGAGTGTATGCCGAAGACGGCAACGGCGACCGCGATGGCGAGCTCGAAGTCGTTGCTGGCGGCGGTGAAGGCGAGGGTCGCGGTCTTCGGATAGTCGGCACCGACCCGCTTGGCGAGGAGGAACGTCACCATCCAGACGAAGATGAAGTAGACCAGCAATGGCAGCGCGACTCGCGCCACATCCAACGGGAGCCGGATGATGTGCTCGCCCTGCAGCGAGAACATCACGACGATCGTGAAGAGCAGGGCTATGAGTGTGATGGGGCTGATGCGCGGGATGAAGCGGTCGTGATACCAGCGCTTCCCCTTCCGCGAGATGAGGCTGAAGCGAGTGATGATTCCCGCGAGGAACGGAATGCCAAGGTAGACGAACACGCTCCGAGCGATCTCTCCCATTGAGACTCTCACGGCAGCTCCGCTCAGGCCCAGAAGCGGGGGCAGCACCGTGATGAACACGTAGGCATAGATGGAGTACGTAAGCACCTGGAAGATAGCGTTGAAGGCGACGAGCCCGGCGACGTACTCGGGATCGCCCTTCGCCAGGTCGTTCCACACGAGCACCATCGCGATGCAGCGAGCAAGGCCCACCAGTATCACGCCGACCATGTAGTCGGGCAGGTCGGGCAGCAGGAGAATGGCCAGCGCAAACATCACGATGGGCCCCACAACCCAGTTCATCACGAGCGCGAGCACCAGCAGCCTGCGGTTGCGGAAGACCGTCCCCAGTTCTTCGTAGCGCACCTTCGCCAGAGGTGGATACATCATCAGGATCAGGCCGATCGCAATGGGGATCGACGTGGTGCCGACCTGAAGCCGCGTGATCAGGTCAACGACCCCCGGGACCCAATAGCCCGCACCCACCCCGGCCGCCATGCCGAGGAAGATCCACAACGTCAGGTAGCGATCCAAGAAAGATAGCCTCGCCGGCCTCGCCGCCATTTGCCCTAGCATCCCCGAAGATATGATGACATGCGCATTAACGCATCTGTGAGCCGACTGAGAAACGCTCTCAGTCGCACGCGACCACCTCGCGGCCAACGCGGGGCCGGAGGCTGCCCTTGAGCCGGCGCCGGTCCTGCCGGCTGACCGCCTCCTGGTCGGCCCGGGCGCACACGGCGGCGACCAGCCCTCTCTCCACGGCCGACAGGTCTGGGCTCATGGCATAGTGCATCCATCTGCCCTGCCGCCAGTCAACGAGGAGGCCAGCGCCCTTCAGCACACGGAGGTGGCGGGAGACATTGTACTGGGCGATGGCCAGGGCGTCGACCAGCTCGCACACACACAGCTCCTGCCGGCTGGAGAGCAACTCCACCAGTCGGAGGCGAGTCGGGTCGGCCAGGGCCTTCAACATTCTCACCAGGTCGGTCATCGTTACACATGCCTCACTGCGCATATGATATCCGCCCTGCAGCACAATGTCAAGCCTCGAGGCACTCAGGGGGAGCAGGCGAGATCGAGGTGCGGCCGTGCGAGACGACTCAGGCGCGTACCTCCCGCAGGGCAGCGAGGACCACCGGCATCGACTCTCGCCAGGTGCGCGGGAGGTCTTCCGACACCTCGAAGGCGAGGCGGCCAGATTCGCTGGCGCCGTTCAGCAGATCCCCGTCTGGTAGGCGGAAGACGGCCTGGCGCACGAGTTCCCGCGCCCGCTCCTACGCATCCACCGCCTTCAGCTCGTCCGGATCGCCTGAGGACTCCGCCGATACGAATTGTCGGCCCATCATGATGAACCCGCCCGGATGCTCCAGCTTGATCGCCGGCTGCCCCGTCCTTTCCTGTGTCGCCTCAAACGTCAACTGGCACTCTGACACGTTGCGCGCCCACTCGGGTGCCACCGCGACCCGTACGGCAACACCTCGCAGCCAGTCTACCTCGGCCAACTCGCGCAGCGCCCCCTGTGCGCGTCCGCTTAGCTCCCCGAAAGGCACACGCTCGCCCGCCTCCAGCCGCCGCCTATCCTCCTCGCTAAGCGACGCTATCCAAGTCGACGCTAGCTTCTCGAACTGATGCTGGACCTCGGCATAGAGTTCGGGTGCGGGCACCGGAAGCTGCGCACTCATTCCCGCGCGCAGCCCCGCAACCGCGTGGCGAACGTCCTCTACCAGTCGCGCTTGCAGCTCGGGTTGGGATGTGGGCGCAGTCCCCTGGGGCATGTCGACCGAGATCTGGTATCGCCGCGGCCGCCCGGGCAGAGTCGTGCCCCGCATGCCTCCCGCCTTCGGGTCTGCACTGCCCCAAAGCTGCAGCGTTCGCTGCCCCTTGCGATCCCGCCCCAGACCTACCCAGGTGGCGTCCTTCAGCTCGGACGTGTGGCTGAGCAGATGGAAGATAATGCGGTCGAGCCACAGCCACTGCACCGCGAGGGCGAGTCTCTCCCTCGCCGCCTGGGGCAGCTCCTGTACCGGAATCGCCTCCCCCGCCGCGGCGCGTTCCGCCAGCCGCTCCGGCAGCCCCTCTCGCACTTCCGCGACCAGCCCTTGCCAGCGCTCTGTCACCACCTCTCCCAGCTTCGGGAGTTCCGGCGGCAGGCCCCGCCTCAGATCTCGTTCGAGCGCGCGGACCGTTCCGATGACGTCCTTCCGGAAGGTCTCGCCCAGCGGCTTCGCGCCGAAAGCATCCTTTACCATCGCCACGACCTCCGTCCGCAGGTGTTGGCGGGCGCGAGCGAGCCGCGTCTTCACCGTCTCCGGCCGCACTCCCAGGAAGCCGGCGATCTCGGCCTGCGAGTAGCCACCGACATAGGCCAGCGTGAGGGCCAGCCGGTCTGGCGCTCGCAGCCGGGCCAGCGCCTCTCGGACCACGACCTTGGTCTCGGAGGGCGGGGGCGCGTCCGCGGTCCCGGTGGCCGCCTCCAGCGCGACCGTGCTCACCTGACGGCGGCGGCACTGCGCGCGGTGGAGGTTGGTGGCGATCGTGCGCAGCCAGCCCGCGAACTTCGCTGGCTCGCGGAGCTGGCCCAGCTTGACGAAGGCCTGCACGAAGGCCTCCTGCGCGAGATCGCGGGCGGCCTCGAAGTCCCCGGTGAGGTGGTAGCCCAGCCCGTAGACCATATCTCGGTAGCGGTCCACCAGCTCGCCGAAGGCCTCCCGGTCGCCCTGCCGCGCCCGCGCCACCAACTGCCGGTCCGTCGGCCTCATTTCCGTCCTCGCTCGTCCCACAATAACACGGATGCGGACGGAGAAGGAAAGGTAACACCACCGCGCTGGCGCACGGCCCACGCGTGCCTCCCGCCCCTGCGCTACCCGGCTCAGGCACGCGTCTCCCGAAGGGCGTCGAGGACCACCGGCATCGACTCTCGCCACGTGCGCGGGAGGTCTTCCGACACCTCGAAGGCGAGACGGCGGCCGTCGGGCGCGGCCTGCTGGACGGCCTCCAGCACGGTGGCCCGAATCCGTTCGGGCGGGAGCTCGTAGGTCTCGAGGTTGATGTTGGACCAGAAGAGCTTGTCCGGCCAGGCGGCCCGCGCCTCGGCCAGGGTCAGGTCGCCCTCGGGGGGCGGGGTGAGCGATTCGAGGAGGTCGATGGGCGAGCCCGCGATGGCCTCCTTGCAGGAGGCGAGCCGCCCGTCGAAGTGGGTGCTGACGATCTTCCCCGCGCTCTGAAGCAGGGGGAACAGCTCCTCGTACACCGGCAGATGGTAGCGGCGGAACCGCTCCGGCCCCATCGTGTCGGCGGTGAAGTTCTCCAGCATCGACACGTAGCGGCCGGGCCCCTCGGCGGTGATCTCCACCGCCGTTCGAAGGTTCCGCAGCAGCGCCTCGCAGAGGGCCTCGATCTCCTCCTCCAGCTCCGCGAGGTGCCAGCCGAAGTTCTCCAGGCCCGCGTAGTCCACGAGTATGGTCTGGATCGGAGAGCGCCCCAGGCCGGCATGGACGATGGAGTGCTCGCCGTGCTCCTGCTCGGCCTGGGCGAAGGCCTCGTGCTGCGGGAAGATCTCCGTGTTCTCCACCACGTACTGCATGACCCGGTAGTCCTCGGCCGTCTCCAGGAAGTACTTCGCGTGCCATCCCTCTCGAGAGGTGGCGGAGATCTCGCCGACGGGTGTGCGCATCGTGTAGCGGTCGAACTTCTGCCCGTCTTCAGTCCAGGAGTCGTGGCCGTGCTCGACGTTCTTCGTGCGAGAGCCGAAGGTGCCGACGCCCCAGGTTGTGAGCAGGCCGGCCTCGTACATGGGCTGCCAGGCCGGATCGTCCAGCACGCCGCGCTGCCACAGCGACCAACGGTAGATGGTGTAGGGAATCTGGTCCGGCCGCTCTCCCGACCAGAAGGCTTCGATGCGCTCTCTCGGGTCCATGGATGCGCTCATCTCCCCAGCGGCTCAGAGGACGCCGTAGTGATGGGCCTCATCGTACATTTGGCAGCTTCGGTAGCTTGCTGCCGAAGCCCCCGTGCTATAGAACGAACGCCTGGGCAGAAGCCACGCCGCCGGAGGCAGCCAAGGCTTCTGCCCTACGAAGTGAAGCCGCTGAGGCAGGGAGCGGGGACGGTTAGTTTGTGACCTTGAGGCTGTCGACGCAGCTTCTGAGCTTGGCCGACAGAGGGGGCCATTGCTCCTTGGTCGCGGTGGCGGTGGCGAGGTAGACCTTGCCGTTCTTCATCTTCGCCCGCGAGTACCAATGCAGCGAGCGCCCCGCCATCTCTCCGGTGTACTCTACGATCCACTCGGAGGAGCCTTCCTTACGCTGATTGAGAACGGTGAGCCCGGCCTGACGGAACTGGCCCTGGGAGAGGGAGATGTACCCGTCCAGAGTGCCGGGGTAGGGCTGGATCTGAACGTTGACGTTGGCGGCGAAGCCACCGGAGGCAGGGAGCACCATCGAGAGCGCTTGAGCGCCTTCCAGTGGTGCGATGGAGTAGCCGGCCCCGGGAAGAGCCACTTGGTCGGAGGCAGCGGTGGCGAACCCGGCGGTGGCACAGAGACAGAACAGCACGGTCAGGACAGTACTTCGCTTCATTTCCCCCTCCTTACTCTCGCGGCTAGGCGACGCCGCGGGCGAGCTTGTATGGGTGACCAGTTCTCCGAATGTCGAGTGACTCCTGCCCCACGTCTCTGCGCGGCTACAGCTGCCCGTAGCTATGGGCCTCGTCATACATGGCGAGGATGTTCTCGACGGGCGTGACGGCCTGCAGCGCGTGGCAGGGCGCGAGGATGTAGCCCGTGCCGTCACTGGCGAGGGTGTCGATGGCGCGCCGCACCAGCGCCCTCACCTCCTCCGGCGTGCCGAAGGGCATGGCCTGCTGGTTGTCCATGGCGCCGTGGAAGCAAAGGCGGTCGCCGAAGTCGGCCTTGAGCCCCTCCATCTCCATGCCCGGGCAGCGCCACTGGACGGGGTTGAGAATGTCGATGCCCATCTCCACCAGGTCGGGCAGGAAGGCCCGCACCGCGCCGTCGTCGTGGTGGAAGACCCTGACGCCGAACTCGCGGCAGAGGCCGATGAAGCGCTCCATGTGCGGCCGGTAGAACTCGCGGAAGGTGTCGAGGCTGATGAGCGGGCCGGTCTGCCCGCCCAGGTCGTCGGTGACCTCCGACACGTCTATCAGGCCGTCGGCGGCCTCGAACATGCGGCAGTGATGGTGGTAGAAGAAGTCGCTGATCCGGCCCAGCAGGTGGTGGGTGAACTCCGGGTCGTCGTGTGGGTCCAGCAGCGACTGCTCCAGGCCGCGCAGCAGGTTGTGGTAGTAGAAGATCGCCATGTAGCCGCACTTGACGGCCCGCCGCTCGCGGCCGACCTGCGCGGCCTCCTTCATCTGCGAGTAGTCGAACCAGTCCGCGCTCGGCCATTGGTAGGCTTCGAGGTCGTCGATGGTCTTCGCCTGCGCGAGTGGATTGAAAGACTGCTCGTAGTAGACGCCGGTGCCGTAGTCGATGGCGCGGGTGCGAATGCCCCAGTAGTCGACGGCCTCGCCCTCGGGCATCTCGGGAAGGGGCGGGCCGATGTACTCGGGACCGGTGCCGGCGAAGCTGTCGAGGTGGAGCGCCTCCATCATGTCCACCTCCGGGCCGAAGTGATCGCTCAGCATCTTCCACACCTCAGGGGTGGCCCAGATGTCGGTGGGGATGCGGTCGAGCGGCTTGCGCTCGATGGCGGCCAGCATTCGCTCGCGGGAGTTCACTGGTGAGTTCTCTCCGATGGCAATGGGCGATGGCGATCGCCGGATAGTGACCGCCTCTGATCTCTCTCCACTTCGGCCCCACGGGCGCGACACCTGCTCTGGCCGTGCTGTTGCTGTCACTCTGAGCGAAGCGGAGAATCCCGCCGTTGTTGACTGAGCCGTGAGGTCGAGGCTGTGGTAAGCTTGAGGAGGGAGGATGCTGATGCAGAGCCCTGCGCGAAGGCTGCTGTTCGCCACGGCTTGTCTCTTCGGCCTGATGCTGTGGGCATCCGTCGCCCCGGTCGGCATGAGAGCGCGAAACGGCCACGACTGGACGGCGGTCTTCCTCCTCTGCCTCCTCCCTGGCGTCGCTGCCGTGTACCTGTTCGTGTCGGGGTGGCGACTGGGGCGGCGAGGTCCCGAGCGATTCGTAGTCGGTCTCCTCTTCCTGCTGGCGGCGGCGTGGCTCATCGGCGCCGTCCGGCAGGACGAAGCGGCACACGCGGCGCGTGTGCAGTCCCTTAGAAACGTCAAGAACATCGCCTTGGCCTTCCAGATGTACGTCGCCGACAACGACGACATATTCCCTCCCGCCGGCGATTGGTGTGACCGCATCGAGGAGTATGTGAAGAACAGAGACGTCTTCCGCTCCCCGATCGTCAGAGGGCTCGACTGTGCCTTCGCCTACAACGCCGCCCTCGATGGCGCGTCGCTCGCCCAACTCGACCATCCCGCCGATACCGTCGTCATCTTCGAAAGCGACCAGGGATGGAACGCCGTTGGCGGCCGCGGGTTGCTGCCGGACGAACCGCGCCACCTCGGTGGCGACAACTACGGCTTCGCCGATGGCAGCGCGCGATGGCTCAACCGCAAGAAGCTCCCCGACGGCACCTGGGCAAAGGAGCCGGAGGTGGAGGTGAGGTGGGAGGTGGGCGTCAAGGAAGCGGCGGGGCCAAGAGCGGAGGGATGAGGGAGGGGGCTCCGGGAGGCAGTTGCCGAAGGAACGAGGGGGCTGCGTCTGAGTTGGCACGGGAGGTGGCTATCGTGAAGGCTCAGTGCCGTGTGTTACTGATGGCGGCCGTTCTGGCGATAGGTGTCGTCGCGGCGCCACGCGCCCAGGCGACCTCGGGCGGGCCGCTGTACGTCTCAGTCGACCTGAAAGATGCTCCGTTCGAGGAGGCGCTGCGGCAGCTGTTCTCAGGGCAAATGCTCCGCCTCGCGAACTACGTCCTTGAGTCGGAGCCGCCAGCGGGGACTCGTGCGACGGTGAAGGTGACCAGGATGAGGGCCCCTGATGCACTCACCACCGTCTTGAGCCAATACGGCATGACCTACCGATGGGTCGGTCACACGATCTGGATCTCTCCAGAAGCCGAGCGTCCCGAAGCGGAGCCGCGGCTGATCCTCTACCTAAGGCGCAATGGCGACCGCACACAACTGCGGCTGCGCGCCTCCCCATACGAGAGTGGCGGCGAGAAGCTGCTCTGGGAGAGCCGGAAGGACGTCATCCAGTTTGCCCACTGTCTGCCGTCCCCGTCGTTCAAGTACGCGGCCGTCTCGTGGTATGGCAGCACGTACGACGAGACTGGCGAAGGTGGGCCCTGGCTGCTGCTCATCCCCTTGGCGGGGGGTGATGCCAAGAGGATCGGGATACCACGGCCGGTGTCAGCACTCCTCTGGACGGAGGATGACGAACTGGAGATCGTTGAACGCGACGGTGCGCACTGGCGCTTCCATCCGTCCACGGGCAGACTCACGCCCGAACCGGTCGAGGGCGACGAGGTCCTGGAGGCCCCGCACGGCGCGCAAGTCCAGGCTCTTGAAGCGCTGCTGAGTAAGGTCAGGCTTCCGACGGTCTTCCCTGTCGAGCCCCTCGACTCGATCATGCAAGCGGAAGTTTGGGACTCGCTCGGCCCGCGCCGACCACCACTGGCGGCCGTCTCGCCGGATGGCCGGTACGCGGCACTGGTCGGGGCAGAGGCTGCCGTATACATCGTGGATACCGCGACGGGAGCCGTGCACCAGAAGATCCCTGCGACCCGGTTGGTCCAGCCGGAGGGGGTGGTTGTGGGACAGCTGCATTGGTCGCAGGACAGCACGCGCCTGCTCTTCACCGAGAGCCACTTCCACGCCGCCCGCTTCCATGGCGTGGGAGGCTCCTACCGACGAAGGCCGAGCGTTACCGACTGGACGGAACTCGTGCGCGAGTACTCAGTGGCCACGGACCGGACGGAGACACTGACGGTCGGCTACGATGCCTACCTGGTTCCGGCGGCAATGACAGATGAACTCCTTGCAGGGCCCCATCCACGCGACTGGCAGGCCGCAGACGATCAGCGCAGATGGGGTCGGTATGCGAGAGATGAGAGTGAGTAAGCCGCGGACGCCGAGCCATCGAGGGGATGGGAGAGGGGGACTTCGGCCACAAGCTTCCGAAGCAACAGAGACAGCATTCCCGGAGGGGACAGCGATGCTGGCAGGGCCGCATCTGGCCGTTGGGGCCTTGACGGGGAGGGTCTTCCGTCGCGCCTGGATCGCGCTGCCGCTGGCCTTCGCCAGCCACTACGCGCTCGACGCGCTGCCCCACTCCTATCTCTCCCTGCGCGAGCCCGGTCAGCTACCGCTCAAGCTGGCCATCGCCATCGTCGATGGCTTGATTGGCGTCGCGCTGGTGCTCTGGATCGCGCGAGGGCAGCCCCATCGGTGGGTCATACTTGGCGCAGCTGTCGCGGCCACGCCTGTGGACCTCTTCAACCCCGTGAATCCGCTTGGCAGATGGCTCGCCGAGACTCCCGGAGCAGCGTGGCTGGTGTCGCTGCATATGGAGGGTTCGTGGCACGTGCCCTTCGGCAGCGACTGGCTGGCTGAGTTCGGCCTGTCTGTTGCGGTGCTCCTCCTTGTCGCCCTGGCCGCGTGGGCGGGCAACGTGCGGCAGGCGACCTAGCCACTCGCCTCCTGCCCGGCGTGCTACGGTACCAACGGAGGCACCCGCAGTCTGTCTCCCGCCGTCCGGCTAGTTCAGCTTCTCCACCTTGTAGCCGCCGCGAGCGCGATCCCTGAGATAGACCAGCCCGAAGATGACTACGAGCGCGATGGGCAGCACGACCACATACTGAAGAGCGCCCTCCGGCCCGAATGTGTCATAGAGCTTGCCCATCGCGGGCTGAGAGAACCCTGCGGAGGCCATGCCGGCTGCTCCCATGAGGCCGAGCAAGAATGCTCCCCCCCTTGGGAATCGCTCAGACGTAACGCCGAGCATTGTCGGCCAGAAGTAGCAGATGCCGAGCGCAAAGACGAACGAGGCGGCGTAGGCCATAGCCGGTGTGCGGACGGCGCTCAGCCACAGCAGCCCCAGGATGCCGACGGCCGACGACGCCAGGAGGACACCGGTGGGCGCGAGCTTATGCACAACCGGGCCGGCGAACAGCCGGCCGACGAGCATGATGAGGCTTATCCATGCCAGCACGAGTATCCCGGACTCGATGCCGCTGTTCTTCATGATCTGGCCGATCCACTGGTTCGTGCCCAACTCGACCGCTGCCGTCAACAACATGGCGAACAAGAAGATGAGGAACAGTGGGCGGAGAGCTTCGCCGAACATGTCCTTGGCCGACACGCCGGACTCCACGCGTTCCGTGTGCGGCAGCCTCAGCGAGAGGAAGAGCAGCCCGTAGACGACGGTGGGGATCATGATCAGCCACATCTTGATCTGCCACCCTTGTCCCGCCTGCGTCAGCGCGTAGGAAGCGACACCGCCCAGGACGATCCCACCCGGCCACCACGCATGCAGCAAGTTGAGCTTGTGGGTCTTTTGGTCCGGGTAGACCGTCGCCACCAGCGGGTTGATGCCTGCTTCCACGAAGCCGTTGCCAAAGCCGATGATGAGCGTCGCGGCGGCCAGTACCAGCCAGCCAGGCGCGTAGATAGTCAGAAGAGTGCCGGCCATATGGAAGAGGAAGGCAAGCCCGAGTATCGTCTTCATCCCGATGAGGTCGCAGAGGCTCCCCCCAATCAGGATGGCGATCGTGAACCCCCAGAAGGCGAGGCCCATGATCCAGCCGAGCTGCGTGCTCGTCAATGCGAAGTGCTCGCTCAAGTCGCCGAGGATGTCTCCCCTGACCGCGAAGATGACGGCCGTGGAGATCAACGCGATGCAACTGGCGAGGAAGAGGCGATAGTCGTGGAAACCTGCCTGAGTCTCGACCTTGGTGTCCGAAGCCGCTGTGCCCATTGGATCTCTACGCTCCCTCAGAGATAGCAGCAGTCTCGCCGAGTCCAGCCGAGCTGCGTGCTGGCCCCCCGGCGGCGATTCACCGCTGTTTCTGCACGGCCCCGATCCTTCCTGCAGGGCGTACGTCTTCCGCGATCTCGAGACAAGGGGGGAGGCGAGAATCGGGGCCGCGTTGGGTGGGTGTACCTGCTCCTGGGATGGAAGGCCGTGGAGGCCAGAGAGCCGCGCAAGCCTCGGGACGTTCCAGGGGCCGGTCTCACGGGCCCCCGAGAGGGAGCATCTGTTTCGGCGAGGCCGCGCTAGCGGAGGAAGTAGCCCTGTGACGTGGCCTCGGCATCAGTGGTAAGCGAGATGCCGAGCTTGCGGAGGCCCGTCTCATCCCCGGCCCCGGGCTCGTGCGTGAGGTGCATCTGGGCGCCACGGAGCCTGGGCAGCATGTCCACGCCGGCCTTGGCCGCCGGGTTGTTGGCGGCGCTGATGCCGAGGGCGACGAGGACCTCCTGCACGTTGAGGCTGGGCGAGCTGGAGTCCAGGTAGTTGGACTTCAGATCGGTGAGGCTCTGGATGACGTTCTCCGGCAGCAGGTGAATGGTAGCGGGGATGCCGGCGAGGTGCTTGACGCCGTTGATGATGGCGGCGGAGGCCGAATGGAAGAGGTGGGAGTTCGTCCCGGTGATGATCGTGCCGTCCAGGAGTTGCAGTGCGGCCCCGCAGTAGAAGCCGTCCTTCCCGCGTTTGCTCCGTTGGGCCTGGGCCGCAGCCTCGTGCGCCGGCTCGACGACGGGCCGATCGGTGGGTGTGACCCCCAGCCGGGCCATGAGGTTCTCGGTGCGCTCGACGGGCTGGCGGGGACAGACGCTGCGACGCCATTCCCAGAGGTGCCGGTAGTAGCGCCGGATGACCTCCTGCGTGGCGGCCTCCCGCACTGCGCGGTCGTCCGTGATCCCCGCACCAGCCCGGTTCACACCCATGTCGGTGGGCGACTGGTATACGAGCGCTCCGTCGCCATCACCCGCGATGCGGTCCATGATGGCCTTGAGGATGGGGAAGCTCTCCACGTCGCGGTTGTAGTTGGTGGCGGTGACG
The DNA here is from genome assembly GCA_029821875.1 of Candidatus Hebobacterum abditum. Classification (GTDB taxonomy): domain Bacteria; phylum Armatimonadota; class Hebobacteria; order Hebobacterales; family Hebobacteraceae; genus Hebobacterum; species Hebobacterum abditum. The sequence continues at coordinate 29,458 of JALGXW010000015.1, forward strand.
CCGTAGGCCTGGAGGTGGAACGGATCGATCATGACTATGTCGCCCAAGTCGGCGGTGGCGGCCTCGTAGGCGACGTTGACCGGGTGGTCAACTGCAAGCTCCCAGATGGGGAAAGTCTCGAACTTGGCATAGCCCGAGGCGACGCCGCGGCGATGGTCGTGGTAGAGTTGCGAGAGGCAAGTGGATAGCTTCCCGCTGCCGGGCCCGGTGCCAGTCACCACGACGATGGGGGCGTGGGTCTCGATGTACGGATTGCGTCCGTACCCGTCGTCCGAGACGATGAGGTCCACATCGTTGGGGTAGTTAGGGATCTCGGGCTGGGTGTAGGCCGGGATGTCCTTGCTCTTCAACTGCTGCATCAGGCGCTCGGAGGCGGTACCCTCGTGGAAACGCGTCACGACAACGGAGGAGACCTCGATGCCCCAGTCGCGGAGGTCGTCGATGGACTTGAGGGTCGCGAGGTCGTAGGTGATGCCGAAGTCGCCGCGGATGCGGCCCCGCTCCAGGTCGGCCGAGTAGACGCAGAAGACAACCTCGATCTGATCCTTGAGCCCCTGCAGCAGTCGCATCTTGACGTTGGCGTCGTAGCCGGGCAGAACGCGCGCTGCATGGAGGTCGTAGGTGAGCTTGCCGCCGAACTCCAAGTACAACTTGCCTTCGGAGCGATCCACTCGCTCCAGGATGGCCGCGGTCTGTTCCTCCAGGTACTTCTCGTTGTCGAACCCCTTGGGAGGCATTGGCCCCACACACTCCTGTGCTGAATATGGACCCTATCCGGTGTGCACCCCCGAAATCCTATGCGGGCTTTCCTGGGCGATGTCTTTCATCTCTGAGTAGGTGCTGTCCTGCCTCTCATGAGTGCGGTTTCCGCCTTCGTGTTGAGCGCCGGGCATGTGCTGGGCGCCGTCTGGGAACTCGATCGCGATGCGCTCAGATTTCGTTGGGCGCCGCCAGCGCCTCCCGTTCAGTCGAGGTCGAACACCACCATGGCGTGGCAGTCGAGCCTGTCGATTTGCACCTTGACTTCGTCGCCCTCCTGCTGGTAGATGAGCGGGGTGTCGGTCGGCTGGAGATGCACGGCCCGCACCGGCCTGCCGACGCGGGCGGTCAGCTCGAGATGGTGGACCGGGATGATCTCCTGGATGACGTGGCGGGTGTGGTAGAGTTCCCGTCCCACCTCCGGCTGGCAGTTGACGAGATGGACGACGAGCTGCTCCCCGTCCTCTCGCTCGAAGGCCGTCAGCTCCACCGAGGCCGGGGCCTTCAGTTCCACCTGCAGCGGCGCGGCGGAGGCATGGCGCACCGCGTCGGACAGCACGCACTTCAGCTCGGGGAAGCTCAGATCGATATAGTCCCGGTCGATACCTCCCGCGAAGTAGACTGCCCGGCCCTTCCCGAAAGTATGGAGCGTGCAGGCCGGCCAGTCGGTCGGCACGGCCGGCGGGTTGGTCATGATGTTCACGAACCTGTCGGCCGATGGCTCCGCCAGTGGATAGACGATGCGGGCGAGGGCCTCCGCTCCCTGCAGCTCGACCTTGGCCAGCGGCCCGCGGCTGGTGATATACCCATCGGCCGGCAGGCGGCGGGCGATGGGCGCGTCCGCGTCGAAGCGGCTGTAGACTTTGGAGTACATCCCGGTGTCCGCGACATAGGAGACGCCCAGCACGTCGCGGAGCTGGTAGTCTCCGCCGGGCTCTCCCCGCTCGTTCCAGAGCGATGTCGCGCCGGTGCAGACGAGGCCGCCACCTCCGCGCACGAACTCGCGGACCGCCTCCACCTCCTCCGCGGAAAGGCAGACGGCGTTCGGGACGACCAGCACCTGATAGCCCGCGAGCGTGTCCGCGTCCAGATCCACGATGATGTCGTAGGGGATGTGCTCCTCGATGAGCGCGCGGCAGGCCCCGAAGAGGTGATTGTCATAGCGGTTCTCGCGGTCGTCCCGCCCGTACCAGACGCGCGACCGCTCCGAGTAGAGCACCGCCACCGACTTCACCGGCGTGCCCCCGAGCCACGGCTCGCATTCCCGTATCTCGCCCAGCACGCGGCCGATGCGGTCCCACATGGGCTGCTGCACCGTCCCGTCGGGGAACATGATATCGAAGAACATCACCGCGCCGCCGTTGGCGAGGGCGGTGAAGGCTTCGCTGCGCAGGTGGTCGAGGGACTTCATGTTGGGCGCGTCGGCATGGGAGCCGGGCCGGGTCATGATGCCGATCTCGGGCATCTGCCGGCTGATGGCCCGGGCGATGTTCGTGCACACGCTCATGTGCAGATAGCCGCCGCCGAAGTAGATGTCCGAGTAAAGGTAGTCGGCCTCGCGGCCCAGCGCGACGGTCTGCCCGCTGATCGCGCCCCCGCGGAGGACCTGGTGCTGCACCCCGAGCGAGATGTCTGGGTTCGCCTGCTTGGCGGCGCGGCAGATGTCGCGGACGAAGAGGTGGTTGGTGTCGAGCCGGAACTGGACGAAGCTGCGGTACAGCGGATCCTCCCAGTCCTCCTCCTGCGGAGGCGGCGCGCCGTGGCGGTCGCGGAACAGCCGCGTGCAGCTCTCACAGTGGCAGGGGTTGGAGTGGAAGAAGGTCATGTCGAGGAAGATGCCGTCGATGTCGTGTGTCTCGATGAGCCTGGTCAGCATGGCGATGAGGTGGTCTTTGTAGGGGCTGTTGAGGCAGAGGATCTTCCCCCAGCTCCCTTCGTCCGCCGCCACCGGTCGCCCCTCCGCGTCCACCTGCCGCCACTCCGCGTGCTCGTCGTACAGCTTCTTGTCATAGACGGTGGAGAAGTAGGCGGCGACCAGCTTGCCCTGCGCGTGGAAGTGGTCGAGAAAGGCGCGCAGCTGGTCAACTCCCTTCAGACCGCGGTGCATGCCCTCCCAGCCGACATCGCAGAACCAGTGTCCGTTGTGCGTCCGCGCGGTCGAGTAGATCACATCCGCGTCGAGCGCCTCTACGTGCCGGAGGAAGTCCGAGATATTGTAGCGCTCGAAGATTCGCGGGTCCCAGTCTTCGTAATGCTGGCTGGTGTAGAAACGGCGGTAACACTTCGCGATTCTCTGTGCTTGCTCGGACATCGGCACAACTCTCCTTGTTCGGGGTGGCGCAGCCAGGTCCCGATGGGGGCCAGCGGCGCCGGCGTTGCTGAGTGGCACGGGCGCTATTGCGCCCTGCTAGCGCTGTTCGGTGGCGCGCTCGAGGCAGGTCGCGTAGAGCGTCTCGGCCGGGTAGGCGGGTGCGAAGACCGTGACGAAAGTCAGCGTCTCTTCACCGGTGTTCAGCAGCTTGTGCATCTCCCCTGACTCGACCCAGAGCGCGGTGCCAGGGCCAAGTGTCAGGGCGGCGTCGCGGGAGGTGCTCTGCGCTCTCCCGGAGATGATGTAGATCAACTCTGGCCGGTCGTGCTCGTGCATGTCAGTCCCGCCACCCGGCGGGATCGTGACGTGCGAGAACGTCATCTCCGCGGCCCCCCGCCGGTCGGGCGCGAAGAGCACCTTGATGGTTCGATCATAGGGAGAGGGAACCGTGATGCCCTCTTCTTCCTCAACCTTCGCGATTCTCATCGCCTCACCTCGTGTGTCCACCGGTCTCATCGACGCGCAGAGGCCACATGTGAGTTCGACCCGGTGTGAAGACGCCGAAAGCGGCCGCCGGCTACTGCCCGCTCCTCATCTCGTACATCTCGCGGCCGATCTCTCGCGAGGCGGCGATGGCCGCGGCCTGCCGCAGGAATTCCCTGCGGGTGACGGTCCGCTTCTCCTGCTTCCTTGCGATTATCGTCTCTCCGCGGGGCTATCCCGCCGGCAGATCGCTCTACTCCACCGCCTCCGCCACGGCCTCCAGGAACTTCTGGTGATACTTGCCGAAGTTCTTGCCGGCCATGTTGCGCGTCATCACGACGACCATGTCCTTCTCCGGACTGATGAGCAGATCGGCCGAGGAGGCCGCGCCGTGGCCGAAGGTTTGCTTGCCGAACTCCTTCTCACTCATCCAGTAGCACCCGATGCCGACCTCGCTGGTCTTGTCCGACCCGAGGACCTTGGTCAGCTTGTCCGGCATCATCTGAGCGAAGGTGTCCTCGCTGAAGAAGCGCATGTCGCCATAGGCGCCGCGGTTGAGCAGCATCTGTCCGATCTTCGCCAGGTCCATCGGCGCGGCGCGTGAGTCCCAGCTATTGCCGAAGACGTCGAGGTTCTCACATCCCAGCGGGTCGAGCAGGTGGCGCTTGTAGAACTGCGGGATCGCCTCCCCGCTCGCCATCTCGATGATCTTGCCCGCGATCGAGTAGCCCGCGCCGTTGTACTCGAACCGCTTGCCCACATCCAGATGCGGATAGTAGTAGCCGATGAGCTGGTCGAAGTCGTGAAGCTCGTCGCCCCAGTGCCCCCACAGCCCAGCGGTGTGGGTGTAGAGGTGGCGGATGGTGATGGGCGTCTCCACCTCGACGCCGCGGAAGGGCGGGAGGAACTTGTCCACCGTGTCGTCGAGCTCGACCCGCCCCTGGTCCACCAGCGTCATCGTCAGCGTGGCGGAGAGGAGCTTCGTGATGGAGGCGTTCCAGCTCTTGTCGGTCAGCGTCATCGGCCGGCCGTCGCGCTCGCCGTAGGCCTTGTGGAGGAAGACGACACCATGGCGGGCGAGGCAGACGGCGAAGCCCTCACCGCTGTCGGCCGCCCATTCCTTCAGCAGCGCGTCGATCTTCTCCACTCCCTCGGGGTCCGCGCCGGCCTCTTCGAGAGTGCCCTCGCGCAGCACCGGCGCGGGGTCGCCCTCCTTCGGCCGCGGGCACTCGAACGCTTCCGGGTAGGCTTCATCCATTTCATACAGCTTGCGCTTGAGCCCGACCCACCACTGGCGGTCCTGCGCGAAGAAGTCGTTGGCGACGGTGGTCTTCGGCCCCTCCGGAGTCGTCTCGGCCAGACTGGCGGCGAGGGCGGCGATGCTCGGCTCGCGGTCGAAGTTGAAACGGAAGAGCATCCAGAAGACATCGTTGATCGCGTCGGCCTGCCGCTCGGCGATCCGCGGGTCGAAGCCCTTCATTGGCGGCAGGGCCACCTGAAGGCCGGAGTACCGGGGGAACCACTTCAGCTCGTAACTCTCCGGCATGCGGAAGAGCGTGCGGTAGAGGGTGAGCAGCTTGCCCTGCTCCGGCACGATCTTCACCACCGCGCCGTAGCGCCCGGGCTCGTCCGCCGAGTCAACTTCATTGTAGTGCTGATCGTAGAACGTGCGCTCGACGGTGTAGGAGCCGATCATATCCTCCGCGAGGTTGGGCCGCTCGAAGTCACACGATGGGAAGTTGGTGCCCCCGAAGACATAGGGCCGGAAGTGGAACGGCATTCCCTCGATCAGCTCCCGGGCGCGGGCCTGCTCGATGTCGGGAAGCTCGCACGGCACGACGACCTCGTCGTCGAGACAGACGGCGACCTCAGGGAGTGGCTCTCCCCGCGGCGGCAGCGGGACGACGAGCTTCGCCGACACGCGTCCCTCCTTCTCGGCCAGCTCCGCGCTCGCGACCGCGCACGTGCCCTCACATAGCTCCACCGATTCGCCCGCCAGCTCCGCCACCGCGGCGACGTCAACGCGGATGCGGCGGAAGCGCTCGTAGGAGCCGCGGGCGGCGATGCGCACGGGCGGCCCCGCCTCCTCGGCCAGACAGACGATGTGGCTGGCGCGGGAGCCGCCGTCGGACCGCATGCGCGGATGCCAGATCACGCTGAAGCGGTCGTCCGGCCCGTCGGAGTCATTGACGAAGACCTGGAACCCGATCTCCTCGCCACCCGTCGGCGCGAGCTGCAGGTTGCTCCAGGGGAAGAACATCTCGAGGACATAGCCGCCTTCCTGCTCTCGCACTTCAATGTCGGCGGTCATCTCTTCCGACTTGTCGGCGCGCTGGTCGCCGGGCTGGATGCGAGTGTCGGGGTACTCGGGGTCCAGGCCGGGGCTGACGATGAACTGCGCGTGGGCGGCGGTCTCCCGATCGGCCGCCACGAACAGCTCGATGGAGTCGTGCTCCCACAGCTCTTTGGCGCTCCGGCTCTCATAGGGCGTGTCGTCGAGCACACTCACCAGCACCAGCAGGCCGTCGCTGTTCCAGCCGAGGCGGCACTCCGCATCGAGATCGTCGGGGGGCCGCATACTGATATCGTCGCTGACCAGCAGCTCGATATGGAAGCCGCGGTCGCCCCAGTCAGTCGGATCGCCGTCGACGGTGATGCCGTCGATGGGCGGCACATCGGATACGACGGGGCCCCCGGCCTGGGCCGCCGACGAGCAGACTGCGGCGAGCACGACGAGCAGCAGCCCAACGCGAGCGGCCGCCGAAGAAGCACGAGCGGCCGACACAACGACACTGAGCCTCAACATGAGTTTACCTCCGAGAGTAGATAACTTCAGGGAAGCCGCCGGGGCGCGCCACGCCCCGGCGACCCCGCTTGCTTTCTCCGGGACGAACGCCCGATCCTCTTCGTGGGGCCGCGGTAGGCGGCCGTACCCCTGCCCGCCGCCGAACCGGAGTTCTCGGCTGTCGGTCATCCTGAGAGGAGCGGAGGATCTTGCCCCGCGATGGCGCACGACGCCGGCCGTTAGGGGACAGGCGGGGCGCCTACGGGTTGCCCGCGTCCGGGCTCTTGAAGATGCAGACGCGGTAGCGGTCGAAGATGAGGACTTCGTCGAGCCCGTCGCCGTCGATGTCCTGGGCGAGGGTGCGGTAGCGCACCCCGCAGTCGTAGGACCGCTCGGCCCGGATGCGCCGGCGCGGCTGGGCGTACTCGTCCTTCCACGGGAACACGTCCACAAGCTGCCCGTCGCCATCGATGAAGGATGGCCAGAGATCGCGGCTCCAGGCCGGGTCGCTGTCATATGGCGTGGGCGTGATCGGCCGGAGCTGTGGCTCGAAGAGGGCCCACTCGGTGCGGCCGATGCCGCTCCACCACTGCACGGGCGTGCCCGCGTAGCCATTGATGTCGGTGCGGTGCCACAGGGCCTCGCCGTTCTGGTCGAGGCCCCACAGCCCCTCGTTCTTCTCGCACATGATGATGCGAGTCTCGCCGTTCGGCCCCCACGGGCCCTCCGCGGAGCGCTGGCTGTGCTTGCCCCGCACCCGCCACAGGATGTTCCCCTTGAGATCGGTCACGAGGAAGTCCTTCGATCCGGAGTAGCGCACCTCGAGCTCGCCGTCGAGGTTGAGGTCGCTCACCGCGATGTTGTCTGCGTGGTTGCTGACGTAGTCGAACCCATAGCCCAGGTCGAGGGACCAGGTCTCCGAAAGGTCATCGTCCAGCAGGCTGTAGCCGATCAGGAGTTCGTCCTTGCCATCGCCGTCGGCATCGAGTGCGACCATGCTGTGCCCGGCCCCCTGCACCGCGAACGGCTCCTGCCAGACACGCAGGTCGGGCCTGAAGACCATGGTGGGGTTCGAGTACGACCACGGGGGATAGGCCCGGTCGTTGACCTTGCAGATGAGGTGTCTCTGCCCGGCCGACCGGATGAACTGCGCCGTGTAGAGCAGGTCGAAGTTGTCGGAGGGCAGCTCGACGAATGACCGCTGCCGGCCAGTCGCGCCGTCGAGGATCACCAGCGCGCTGCCTCGAATCATCGCCACCTCGCAGTGGCCGTCGCCGTCGATGTCCTCCGCCAGCATCGACTTCGGGCCGTGGCTGGTGAAGGGAACATCGCGGCGGTAGGGCCGGCCGACCTGCCACAGCACCTCGCCCTCCAGCGAGACCGCGGTCAGGCAGTGCAGGGAGCGGTCGGTGTCGTCCGCATCGGACCGGTCGGCATGGAGGCGTGACTTGAGCTGCCCCGGGCTCTGGAGGATGAGCAGCTCCAGCTCGCCGTCGCCATCGATGTCGGCCAGCTCGGCGCGGTCGCCGCCAAACTCGGCGACGGAGAACTCCTTAATCAGGATCGCGGTTCCGGGATCCATGCTCGGTTCAGTTCGTAGGGCAGGAGCGCGCCTCCTGCCCCACGGTGATGTTCCTACCTCTAGCTGGCCTCAGCTGTGATGTTCGGGGTGGTCTTCCACGGGCGTGTGCCTGTGGTAGTTCCCCTGCTGGTGGAGGCGGTTGTGCAGGTCGCGGTGGGCCGAGGTGAGCAGGAGTCGCATTCGCTTGTGGGCCGCATCGTCGGCCCGCGTGCCGACCGTGTCGAGATAGGCCAGCGCCCCCTCTATCTGCTCCAGGATCGTCACCGCGTCGGCCGCCGCCAGGATGGGCGTGCCCTCCACCTCCACCATCACCGGCGAGGAGTGGGCCGCGATCATCTCCGGCTTGTCCGTCTGATGCCCGCGCACCAGCAGCGCCAGCCACGAGCTCCGGTCCAGCCTGACCGACCAGTGGCCCTCGTCCTCTTGGGGCCGCACCTTCTGGCTCTCGCGGACCTCGCCGTTGACGATCAGCTCCACCCGCGACATCGGCACTGTCACACTCGCGACGTGCCAGGCGACATCGACCGTGCCTCCTGTGCGGTCCATATCGATGCGCGATCCGGGCCCCGCGCCCTCGACCGAGAACTCCAGCAGCGGCCCATAGGTGGCGAAGGTCCGCGCCTTCCGTATCGCCTCCTTCCAACCCTCGTAGGTGAACTCGCGATCGGCGTCGAGAAGCGCGTAGGTGCGAATCGTCCCGACGGCCGTGCGGGCGGACATCTTGTCGGTGCCGCCAACCGCGGCGACCATGTACCCGCTGCTCAGATAGCGATACCAATCGACGAGCGAGTACGGACTGATGCCAGTGTAGAGATCGTCCCAGGCGGTCATCTCGGCCGCATCGGCCGCGCCGGTCACCAGCGCGGCCGCGGTCTCGGCCCTGGGGTTAGGGAAGTGTGGCACGACCACCACGCCGTTCTGCCGCTTGCACCGCTGCGCCCATTCGGTCATCAGGCACTCGATCGGGTCTCCGATAGCCGATTCATCCGGGCCGCCGGTGGTCATCGGGCCGATGAGGCCGCCCTCGTAGCCGAGCAGAGAGATGTGCCCGAGCACGTGCTGGCGGTTCTCCGTGCCCACGCGGACCAGGTACTCGCCGTCGCCACCCGCCTCCCGCGAGCCCCAGGTCGTGCGGCCGTCGAAGTCTCCCACGTTCGTCATCAGCTCGCCCCACTGGGAGGCGAGCAGGTTGACGATGTTCACGCCCTCGCCCGCGCCCTCCAGCAGGGCCGAGGCCGGTGAGAGAAAGTGCACGTGCGTGTCGGCGCTCACCCACCCGCGCTCGCGCCACGGCAGGACCTTGTCGAGCTCGAGCACGATCTCGTCGGTCTTGGGCGTGACCGGGAAGACCTTCCTCACCGGCGTGATCTCGAATCCCTTCGACACCTCCAGGTACACCTTGCCGAGCGGCAAGTCGATGCTGGTCTCGCCCGGGATGTAAGTGCAGTGGTGGATGCCCTGGTGGGTCCAGTCCACGCTGTAGTCCTCGAACCAGGTTGGGTTGGGGATGCGGTGGCGGTCGATGGGCGCGAGGTACTCGCCGGCCTCGCCGTGCAGGTGGAGCTTCACCGCCACCGGCTTCTTCGTTCCCTTCTCGACCACGCGAATGGCGACGCGCTGGGTGGCCGGCACCACCCGCGCCAGCTTTCTCCTGGCGCCCCTGCGGGCGAGCGACGCGGCCGCCACCTTCTTGCCGCTGGCGAGGTGGAAGCAGGCATCGGGATGCGCGGTGTACTCCACGAGAATGTCGCGCCCGGAGACCTCCGGCAGCTTGTTGTTGTAGCTGCCCTCCCAGGCCGCGTTGGGATACACGGGCCGCTTGGCTGCCGAGATGACCTGCCCCATGTCCAGCTTGATCTGCGCGAGCAGGCCCATGCCGTCGAGGTCCGGCTCGAACGCCTCCCCTCTGGACAGGCGCAGGAGGGCTTTCTCCCGCCTCTGCCATCGCAGCGGATGGGAGGAGGCCTTGCCCGCCGACACGGCCGAAAGGATCACGGCCCCGCTCTTTGGCTCCAGGCGAAGGCCGACCATGGCCTTGCGCGGGTGCGGATTCTCCCAGGCGAAGAGCCAGTTGACCCAGGTGCTGGCATCGGCCGCCTCGGCCCTGGTCTCGCCTCGCCCCCAGGAGAACATCGTCTGCTCGTGATGGGCTCGGATTGGCCGCGGCTTCGTGTTGGCCACCGCGCCGAAGCAGTTCTCGCCCCAGCCGCGCTGGAAGGCGCCGATTTCATGGCGCCGGCGGATGGGGAGGACTTCCTCCGTGCCGTCGGCGTAGATCACGACATAGTCGGCCGCATGCTCACCCAGCCGGCCGAGGCCGGTCTTCTCCTGCGGGAAGCCGCTGTCATCTGTCTTCATCTCCCGTGCGTCGGAGGTGTGCACGAAGACGAGCCAGTGGGCTCTTACCTTTGGCAGCTTCACCGACACCGGGTCCTTCCTCAGCAAGACCGGCCGTCCCACGCGGAACGGGATCCCCCATCCCACACAGGCGCCGCTGGGCGCGTGATCGGCCGCCCCGCGCATGTGCTTGGAGAGGGAGCGAAGCTTGGGGATGTCTGCAAGCCGGATGTTCCCGTTCAGCCGCAGGGGCTGGAAGTTCGAAGTGCTCGGGCCGTCGACTACGGTTGGCATAACAACTCTCCTGAGAGCGTGGATATGCTCCAACCTTACGCGCGGAGCGCTGGAGTCCTGCCGTCCGTGCCGATCCAGACGCATCCCAGCGCCAGCACCAGAACACGACGCCCGGCCGCTGTGGGCCGGGCGTGCATGCTTGGGCTGTGACTCTGCGGACGGGGCCTCAGGAGTTGTGCCGCAAGCCTATCTTGACACGACGGTCGACCCGCTCGAAGTCCGGCAGGTCACGGCCGTTCCTGAATTCGATGTGGAAATCCCACTTTGCGTCAAAGGGAGTCCACCACTCCAGCGACTCGAAGTCGATACTGCCGGCCTGCCTATCGCGGCCGAGCATGGCTCTGATACGGAGGGTGCCGGGCCCGGCCAAGCCGACGTACTCGGCGCTGAGGAGGTACCTGCCGATCCACTCCTCCTCGGTGTCGTCCCAGCCGCCTTGGCCGGTGAGGAAGGCGATGGCTCCTGGCGCGAGGAGGCGGGCGAGATACCCGTCCACCATAGGCCGCACCTCGCTGAAATTGCTGTCGCTCTCAGTCCCGAACCGGAGTCCGATCTGCCGTCTCGCTCCGTCCTTCACGAACGTGTAATCATAGGTGGCCTTCACCCAATTGCGGTTCTCCGCGTCATCCGCAGAGTCAATGTGCGCTTCCGCGGTGAAGTTTCTGTAGAAGTCATACCCCCAGCAAGAGCCCTCCGTCGGAGCGTCGGTGAGCAGCACCTTCCACTCCCCCCCCTCTTTGCCGCTGACGCGAAGCTGAAAGGTCTCGGACAGCGCCTCCAGGCCGGTCCGCTGACCGCCGAACACGAGCGTTTGCTGGCCCAGCGAGAGTGTGTACACGCGGTCGGGGTAGGCGCCGCGCGGAAGTACGAGGTCGATATGGTCTGGCACAACAGAGCCCTCGTACTTCAGGAAGGCCGCTAGTTGATCCACCCTACGGGCGTCAATCTTCGTCCAGCTGATGTCCTTGGGGTCAGGACGGTGTGCCGGGGCTACGGTTATCGTCTTGTACAGTCTGTAGAGCTCCGTGCCCTCCTCAGGCTCTACGCCTTCCTCGCGCAGTGCCAGCGCGTCAGTAGACTCCTGTGGCGGCGCGATCCGGATCTCGTCGATGTCCGCCTCGCTCTCCCGCCCGAAGACGCCGACGGTCAGTCGCAGCTTGGCCCGGAGGTCGCCATCGACTGCGATACGATAGTGTTCTGGGTTGAGAGATTGGTCTAACTCTGACTCCCTGTCCTTGAAGTCTCCCCCCCTCAGTAGTACCGGATCGCTGGTTGCCCGGTCCCAAAGCCGATCTGCGATGGCCCACTTCGTCAGTCCCTCGGGGCTGAGAGTCGGCGCGTCCTCCACGTATACGCGCACGCGCTGCGTGCTCACGATCGCTCCCTGCCCTCGCTTGGGGAACTCCGCTCTCAGCAGCGTCACGTCCGCCCATGATGTCTCCCCCACCTCCTGAGGATCAGATGAGGCGGGTCCACACATTCCCACTGCAATCGCGACCAAGGTGCTCAGCGCGACCACAGCCACTCGGTGCACAGCGTGTTCCACCAGCAAACGCATGGTCTCTGCCTCCTTTGTCCGGGCTGACGCTCGCCCCGACCTCTCAGTCCCCAGGTCATGCGATCTAGGCACTGCCGGTATGCCCTCTGAAGAGTATCTCCAGGCCCTCAACGAGTTCTTGCCAGGTGCCCTCCACCAGCCCTCGCGGTAGCTTCTCCCTGCGCCCCAGGTAGTCCAGACCGGTCGGCGCGCGGAAGACCTTCTGGAGTCTGTCGGTCAACTTGGTCCTCAGCGCGCGCACGCTCCCTGGGTCTTGGTGGGCGATGCTGTTGCTGATCTTGTCCTCATATGCAGGGTAAGACCGCGGCGTGTGATGAGCCATGTCTTTTGAGCGCCACCTGATCGCCACCGTGAGTACCTGCGAAGAGATCGCGTGTTGCACTCTCGTTAGGCACGGCCATTCCTTCGCCATCCTTCTCGCCTCCATCCGCGTGGTTCCCGGCCCTACGGCCAGGCGCGAGGGAGGGCCGAGTCGTGCGATCCGAGGTCTCCGCGCGAGGCCCAAGGCGATGCCGCTGGGGTGGCGATGATACAGGAGAGAGAAGAGGAAGCTCTGCTGGGTCCGCCCCCCTCCGCAGGGCAGAGTATCCGTCAGGCCAGGACCTGTGTCAAGACCGAACGGCTGTTTACTGTGTAAGGGCCCTCACGCACGACCGACGACCAGGGCCAGGCGGAAGATCTCCCGCTCGTAGTCAGTGCGACCGACATCTCTGCCGGTTTCCTGCCAGCCCGCGCCGGCGACGGCACTCCTGCTCGCGGTTTCGGTGAGGTCGTCACGGCACCGGCGCACCGATAAGCGGGTGCCGAAGAGGGTTTGCGGGGCACACCCGCGCGGAGTAGCATGGGGATGTCGATGCCCGTCGAGCGCGCCCCGGCCAGCGGGGAGATTTCCCCAGGGCCGCGGTGTTTCGGCCGCAAGTCGCGTAAGTAAGGGTAGATGGCTCCAGCACGACCGGCATCGAGAGGGCCCGGCTAATGGACAGGGGAGCCGCTCGGGAGCGAGTGCTCACCACTGGGAAGGCCGAGGAAGAGTCGCTGGCACGACGCCTGAGAGAGGGCGACGAGGCGGCCTTCGGCGAGCTCTGGGACCGATTTGGCCCGCGGCTGGTCGCCTACGCGGCGACGCGCTTGGGCGGAGACAGGGAGCTGGCAGACGACGTCACCGCGCAGAGCCTGGCCGCCGCGGTGAAGTCCTTCGGCCGCTTCAGCCCTGAGAGGGGGAGCCTGTCCACCTGGATTTATGGTGTCGCCCGACGGGTGATTCAGGGAGAGCTCCGCAAGCAGCGCAGGCGCCGCTCGGTCCCGGCATCGGCCGAAGTGTCGTTGGAGGCGAACGCGGACCTCGTGGTGGGAGTGGACTTGGAGTCCGACTTGTCCTCACGCGTGGAGGCACAGCGCAAAGTCCAGATACTGGCCTCCGCCCTCTCGTCGGCAGAGATGGAAGTGCTCGCCCTGCACTTCGTGGATGAGTTCTCGGTGAAAGAGATTGCTCAGATCGTGGGCCGGTCGTGGCGAGCCGTCGATTCACTCCTCTATCGCGCCAAGGAGAAGGCGCGAGAAAGGCTGGCAGCAGATGACCAATGAGCGGAACGACAAAGACTTGGCAGAGCTGCTCAAGGCGGCCCGCGCTATCCCCGGATCGAGTGCCCGGCAGAAGGCCGTGTCCGCGATGGCGGAGGCCGCACCGGCCGCCGGCTCTCGCCGACGCAGTTCGATCTCCTGGCGGCGGGCCGTGCCGGCGGCAGCGTTCATTGTTGTGCTGGTGGCGTCGGGGTTCTGGCTGCTTCCCAAACGACAGACCGTCGCGCTCGCCGATGTGGCGCGTGCCATGGCCAACGTGCAGAGCGCGCACCTCGTGGGCTGGCGCGTTGACGAGGATACCGGCGACCGGCACGCCATCGAGGCCTGGTTCGAGGGCCCTTCGAAGTACCGGATATGGACGGAAGGGCGGGAGGACGTCGCCGACGATGGTGAGACGCTGGTCCTTGTCAGCAGCCTCGGCTCAGTCGGTTTGCCGCGCATTGCTGAGATCAGACGGTCCGGGGACCCCTACGACCTTGAGGATGGCATGACCTACCTCGACCTCCTCAAAGGGGCGGGGGTGATGCAGGCGGCCCTGGACAACAGTGGAGCGCGGCTGACGGAGTCGATCCCGGTCACCCTTCCTGATGGGCGAACGGGGGCCGATCTCGTACTCTCCGTCGCTGGCAGCGCGGACTACCCCACATGGGTGCTGACCGTTGATGCGGACACCGACCTGCTGGTGCAGTGGGAGATCTACGCCGATGGCGAGCTCTGGGAGAAGGTCGAGCGAACCGAGTACGATGTCGATATACCCGACTCGATCTTCACGGTGGAGATTCCCGAGGATGCGCTCGTCTTCGACCAGCGCTGGTCTGCGCCGCCTGAAGTGCGCGCAGAACGGGAGGCGATGGCCGACCGGCTGAAAGAGGCCGGCGGCGCCTTTGTCTGCAAGTTCGTAGACCACGACGAGTGGGTCCACGGCACATCGGGAAGCGGACACCATAGTAAGCTGTTCTTCAGGTGGCTGGACAGGGACCCGATGATCATCTACTACCTGCCGGACGAGAACGTGTACCACGTGCTTGGCCGAGCGCTCGCGTACCTCGAGGACGGCAGCGGCTTCTGGCAGGTGGTCGAGGACGCCGAGTTCGTGCCGGCCACCCCGCCCGACACCTCGCCGGAGATCAGAATCGCCGAGTGGGAGAGCCGGCTCTCGCCGGAAGTCAAGGCAGAGCGTGAGGCGAAGCGGAAGGAGCTGCGGGCGGCTGGCGGACAACCGATAGCCGACATCCCGAGCGGGAGATGCAGCAGCGGCTCACATCCGAAGGTGTGGTTCAAGTGCCTGGCCGACGATGGAATCGAGGTCTACTATCTGCCGGACCGGAATGTCTACTACGTGATAGGCAAGGCCCTCGTGTGGTCGGCCGACTTCGAGGAAGTGGTCGAGGATGCCGAAGTGCCCGCACCGGGTGAGCCCGAAGGGTTGCCGTAAGCAGTCACGCGCCTCCTTAACGCCGGGCACAGATGAGTGCTCGCGTTCGCGGGGCAGGAGCTACAGCTCCTGCCCCGCGTGTGGCCTTCAGTAGGATAGCTGACTCGCGGTGTTTCGGGAGCAAGCTCCCGAAACACCCCACTCACACGACACACTCATGCTGCGAGGCTGCTTACTGCCCTCCCCCGAACTCCCGCTCCATCCAGCGAGCGGCGAAGTCCACTAGCTCGGCCGCGTCGAAGAGATAGGACTGGGCCGCGGCGACACGGCGGCGACCTGCGCCTGCGAGGGTTGCAGGATGTCCCGGAATGCGCGCTGAAACACAAGCCATCGTCGGCCGAGCCTCACCTGTTGGTATCTCTCGCTAGAGGCATCGGGCGGATCGTCATCATAGGCTGCCCGATGTGGGGCATGGCGCATGGAGCGCATCGATCGACCCAATGATGACTTCAGGGAGAAGCTCTCTCCCGCCCACCTCGAGGAAATCTGTTCGCGACACGGCTTGCCGCTTCCCAGGAATGTCCGACCAGAACATCGGGGTAATGAGAAGGTCATCTACCATCTGGACGAGCAGTTCACGTTGGCCTTCTGCGTGACCGACGATGTGCAGCGCAATGTTGAGTCGCTTGTTGTCCTCAACGAGCTGCCTCTCATACCTACACCGCGCGTCCTTGCCTGGATGAAAGAGGACCCGGCAACAGGTGTGCCCTACATCGTCATGGGGCGGTGTCCTGGGATCCGCCTCGATGAGCTGTGGGATGTCTTGGGCCCGCGCGAGCGGCTGGCCATGTTGGAAGCACTTGGGGCCGGGATGGGGCGCTATCATACGGTAAGCGGGACCGATGCGCGACAAGCAGCTGACAAGGTCTCGCTGAGTCATGTCGTGCATGATTCCAGCGAGCGGCCCTTGCGGAGGGTCGAGGATTGGGCGCGGCTGGTATACGACAACCTGGGCCAACTGGCAGATCGTCTCGGGCTGCTAGGCCTCGCTGCGTCGTCCGTGGAGCAGTGTCTGGAGGCCAGGTGCGCCGAGTGGTTCTCACACAATGTGAGAGGCTTGGTTGAACCGGGGCTGATACATGAGGAACCGTGGGCAGAACACTTCTACGTGGAGAAGAGCGAGGAAGGATTCCGCCTATCGGGATGTGTCGACTTCGAAGAGGTGAACATAGCCGACGCGCTGTGTGAGATGGCTACTCTGTACGCCTCAATACTCGGCCTCGATCGCGAATACTACGAGGCCTTCAGGCGGGGATATGAGCGTTTCTTTCAGTTCCCGCGGAACCATGAGAAGACAGTCCGACTGGCATCTGTTCTCTTCGATGCATGGGCTTTGGTTTGGCTGACGGCGCGTGTCCCCGAACCCATCCCGAAGTGGTGGCGGGAGTGGGTAGAGCAGCGCTTCAGGCGCTTGGCGGGTTGGCTGGGCGAAGCACAGCCGGTGAGCCGAGCACTCTTTCGTCGAGACATAGGTCCCTGGTAAGACGAGGGGAACGAGAGTCCATACGGCAGGACATCCGTGTCCTCTCCCGCGATGCCTGGGAGCCTGTTCGTTGGACAGGAGCTTGCCTCCTGCCCCGCGTCCCACATCCGGGCGGCGGCGATGCTTCGCGTGGCCCCTCTACAGGCGTGGGCCGCGCCCTAGCCGCGAAGTGCCGCGGCCAGGTCGGGCACGTCGCGGGCGAAGGCAGGGGCGTTCTCTGCCCCCGCGAAGTTGAGCCCGCGCTGGTGCCAGAACCTCGTGGTGCTCAGAAGGGAGGCGACGAGCCAGCGACGCAGCGGGGTCGGCGCCCCCGCGCGTGAGACGCCTTGCAGCGCGTGGATGGCGGCTCCCGCCACCTCCGGCTTGTTCTCCTGCAGCCATCCCTCATCGTGGCCAAGCAGGTAGGCCTGCCACCCCCAGAGGTAGCCGAGTGTAGTATAGAGTCGATGAGGATCGTCGCGCAGAACGTGGCGCATTTGGGTGTTGCAGAACCAGCGAGTTTCCTCGAGTTGCGAATCGTCGCCGCCGATGATCCGAAGGTAGATCCCCAGGCGGCGGAGGGTCTGGAACCCACACCGGGACTCAAGCCCGCCATCAAGGCCGTCGCCATAGAACACCCGCTCGAGGATCCCATCTGCGGTGACCTGCTTGCGCCACCGTTTGGCGAGTGTCTTCATCTCTTCCTCTGGCCCGAAGAAGGCGGCGCGGACGAGTTCGACGAAACACCTTGCCGCCTCGTGCTTCTCGGGCGTCGGCTCGCCCAGCCATTCGGCCACCTCCTCGTCGAGGGGCTCTGCGGCCTCCTGCCCAGCATCGACCCACCGCTGGGCCGCCAGGGCCAGGCGCTCGGCTTGGCGGGCCACACTATCAGGCACGTCTCCACATCTGCCGGCCGCGGTCGGGCGAAACTCCTCGTCCCCGATCATCCCGATGAGGCTGTCCAGCCCCTCCAGCCACCGATGAGAGCATATCTCGAAGCCCCACTCCGGCACCGCGCCTTTGACCTGGCGCGCCCATTCGGGCATCTCGCCGATGTCCGCCTCCATGGCATCGAGGAGTTCGGCCTCCGCCTTCTGCGCTTCCTCGTTGGCCGTCTGTGCCTCCGCCAGCGCCTCCCACCACGCGCTCGTGAGCTCGTCCATCTCCGTCAGCGACACCACCTTGCGAGGGAACTCCGCTGGCAGCTTGTGCTCATTGAAGACCTCTCCCACCATGGGACTCACCTCTTCCACAGCATAGGGCGCCAGGGCTCCCCTGAGTTTCTCTCGGGCGCGATGGATGAGAGACTTCGCAGTGCCGAGAGGGATGTCCAGGAAGTCGGCGACCTTCTGGTACGACAGGCCGTTCAGGTGGAACATCGTCAGGGGCAGGCGGTACTTGTCGGGCAAGGATGAGATCGCCTGCAGCACCGCCTCGCCCAGCTCCCGTCTCTCGACGATTTCGGGCGGCCCGGGCCGGAAGTCCGGGATGTCGAGGCTATCGAGATCGACTCGGCCGTTCAACTGCTCGAAGGAGCCCCGGCGGAACGCCCGTAGCCAGTTCATCGCCACGCCGAAGGTCACCCGCCGGAGCCAGGCGGCGAAGCGGCCGGCGTCCGCGAGCTGGCTCAGGTTGACGTAGGCGCGGATGAAGGTCTCCTGAGCAATGTCCTGCGCGTCGGCCCAGTTGTCGACCAGGGTGTAGGCCAGGCCGTAGACGTGGCCCTGGTAGCGCGCCACCAGCGCGCCGTAGGCCTCGGCATCGCCGTCCCGCGTCATTGCTACGAGCTGGGCGTCGGTTGGGTCCGCCACGTTCTCGCCCCTGGGTCGAAGTCCGTTCCCTTCAGGCCACCATCACATCAATGTCAACCGTTCGGGGCAAAAGGTTGCATCATCCGCGCCCGCCCCTACGCCGTGGTCTCTACTCCGTGTACGGGCAGCTCCACCACGAAGCGCGCTCCGCCATCGGGGGAGGGGGCGAGGCCAATCGTGCCCCCATGCGCTTCCACGATCTGCTTGCATATGGCGAGCCCCAGGCCGGTGCTGCTTGGCTTGCCGTAGGAGACGAAGGGATCAAACAGGTTGTCCGCGATCTCGTCCGGGATGCCGGGGCCGCTGTCCTGGACCGCGATCTGCAGCACCTCCCCGACCCTCCTCGCCTCAACCAGGAGCGTCCCTTCAGTTTCCGCCATCGCCTCCCTGGCGTTCGACGCGAGATTGGCAAGAACGCGGAGGATTCGATCCCTGTCCGCGTTGACGGTAGTGTCGTCGGCGCGGATGGTGAGCTTGATGCCGGCCCGCTCCATATCGGGTCCGATGGCTCGTTCCAGAGCGGCCAGCAGCTCCGGGGCCGAGACCGACTCCAAGCTGAGGCCGGCCGGCTTGCCGCGGGAGAAGTCGAGCAGCTCCTGCACCATCGACAGAATGCGATCCGCCTCGTGCGAGACGATCTGGCAGAACTCCGTGCGCTCCTCGGGCGTCTCGGTGTCAGGCAGCAGGGCCGCCACTCCCTTGATGGAGGTGAGAGGGTTCCTGATGTCGTGCACGATCCCAGCGGCCGTACGCCCGACGAGGGCCAGCCGCTCCTGGTCGCGAGCCTCGGCGAGCTGCTCCGCCATCTCGTTGAAGGCGTCTGCCAGCACCTCCACCTCGTCGCCGGTTTGCACTGTCACTCGATGATCGAGAACACCCTCGCCCAACAGCCTGGCCCCCCGCTCCACCTGCCGAAGCGGATCGCTTAGCTGTCGGCTCAGGTAGAGGCTGAACACGAATGCGCCCACCAGGCTTGCCGCGAAGACGGCCCCCAACGCCAGCCGGACCCGCCTCACCGGGGCGAGGGTGAGGGCCCTCGGAACCTCCTGCATCAACATCCAATACCGCTCCGGGTCCCAAGGGCACGGATTGACGCGGTGATACGATACGACGCGGTCGCCCAGATCCAGGGTTCCCGCTTGGCCGGCCAGAACGATGCTGGCCTGACCTCCGTAGTCGGCTCGAAGGTTCTGGCCCGTGCGCAGATCCGCTGGTCCGCCCCACTCTTTCCGCCGGGAGTAGTGGGCCAGATAGAATCCGTTCTGGTCAACGAGAATCCGGCGCCCCTGCCCTACGCCGCCGAAGCTCCTGATCGGGCCCAACAAGCGATTCCCTCCCATGTTGGTAATGACGATGCCGACGGGCTCCCCGCGGGCGAACACCGGTGTGGAGTAGCGGAGCACTGGACGCAGCGGCCATTCGATCTCCCCTCTCTCCCGGTTGAGGTCGAGAGGGGAGACGTACACGTGCCCCTCGGGCACGGCCATCGTCTTCTGGAAGTAGTAGCGTTCGCTCTTCGACTGGAGTTCGGCTGTTGGCGCCGCCCAGTTCCGGCGGCCGTCCGAATCAACTCGGACCGTCTCCAGGCCGCTGCGATCGATGAAGCGGACCTGATCGTAGATGAGCTTAGTCTCGGCGAAGGCGCGAAACAGTTCCTCAACGCCCCTCCGGGCGGCCGCCGCCGCCTCGCCGTCGTCTCGGGCCATCGCCTGCGCGAGCGCGTCCACGCTGGGTGACTGACTGAGGAAGAGCACGTCCTCCCGCGCTCCGGAGAGAGCGGACTCGAGCGCGCCTGCGCCCTGCCGGCACTCGACGTGGATGTCCTCGACTGTCTGTGCCGCTACCGACTGCTCTGTCCACACGCGGATGTAAACCGCGATGACCAACAGCGGCAGTGCCATCGCTGCCATCAGGGCCCCCAGGAGCTTCCGGCGGATCGGTAGCCGCACACGGGTTCGAGTCGCTCTCGATGGATCAGTCCGGGGCTGTTTCTTCATCGTGACTCCCAGTCGCCGCCTGTCGCTGCACACTCCGTCCGGCGCTTTCCCACAGACACGATGCTGGCCCGCGATGGCCAACTCGTGAACGAGATGACGCGAAGATGTGAAGGTAAGGGGGGATGTCCGGTTTCGGCACAGGCCCTGACACCCGCGCCCCTGCTTCGCGAGCGCTGTTCGTTGGGCAGGAGCTTGCCTCCTGCCCTTGTACTACTCCCACCGGAGGGCGCGAAGTGAAAGAGGCCGAGGAGGCCGGTCAGGCCCGAACCACCGAGACGTGGGATTCGTTCTGGGGACATCTTCTGCTCTGGCGCTTTCACGAGGACAATCCCGAGCGCTGGGCCGCCAGGGAGCAGAAGGCGGACTGGCTGATCGAGACACTGGCCCTGTCACCCGGCGCTCGCGTATTGGACCTCGCCTGCGGGGACGGCCTGCTCTCCATCTGCCTCGCGAGGAAAGGATGTGAGGTCACGGCCCTCGACCGCGTCGCTCCGGTGCTCGACGCGGCCCGCAAGGAAGCCGATGCCAGCGGCGTGCGGGTCGATTTCATCGCCGCCGACATGCGGACACATGACCTCGGCGGTACGATGTTCGACGCGGTTGCCTTCTTCGATACGCTGGGGCTCATAGGGCGGGCCGCGGAGGCCGCGCTCTTCGACCGCCTGCGTGCGTCTCTCAGCGAGGGCGCACGCGTCGCCCTCGACTGGCCGCGCGAGCCCGGGCAGGCCAAGTGGGAGCGCGAGTTCCCAGACGGCACGCTGCGGGTCAGCGCGAGCTACGATGCTGAGAGTCGCGTGCAGGCCATACACCCGGAGTTCCACCGCAGCGACGACACGGTGATCGAGCTGCACGATCCCTACGCTCCCCCCGGCCACCGCGGCATCAGACGTTACATCTACCCCCTCGATGAGGCGAAGGCTCTCCTGGCCGAGGCCGGCTACGAGGCCGAGGAAGTGCCGCACTACAGCACCCCCGACTACCACATGCTGTTGGCCAGGCCGCGGCCCCTCACATGATCGTCTGGAGGTAGCTCGCCAGGTTCGCTTCGCTCCCGACGATCCCGAGCTTGCGTCGGATGCGTTCCCGGTGGCGGCTGATCGTGGCGGGAGACACACCTCGCATCTGCGCGATCTCCTTGCTCGTGAGCCCGGTTCGGATCATGTTGCAGATGGCGATCTCGGTGGGGGTGAGGGAGCGCTGCTGATCGGAGAGTCGGGTGATGAACGGAGACGTGATCTCTTCGAGATTGTCGCGCAGCAGCTCGACGTATCTCCTCTGGGGCTTGGGCACCGCCATCGCCAGCGCGTAGACGATCGGCATGAGGACCTTCTCGACGTTGGACTGGATGTCTCTCTGGATATCGCGCTTCTCTTCCTCGATTCTGGAGAGCACGGTGCGGAGCGCGATGTTCGCCTCCTGCAGGGCCTTGCGCTCGACGGTGAGCTGCCTGTTCGTCTCCTGGAGTTCCTCCTCGGCGAGGATCCGCTTGGCCATGGCGGCGATGTGCTCGGCCACCGCCTCCAAGAGAATGCGCTCCTCTCTGAGAAACGGCCCCTCATACAGTGGCGGGCGCTCTTCCAGGTAGAAGACGGCGACCTCGCCAACCGGCTCGTTGTAGAGCACGATCTGCGCGGCCTGCCGCCACTTCGAGACCTCAAAGCCACTGCTCGTGTAGGTCTCCCCCTGGAAGACGATCCGTGCGCACGTGATCTCCGGGTACTGCCAGGACGGGGGCAGGATGTTGACCACGCGCTGCAACACCTCCGCCAGAGAATCAAGGCTTTGCTTGTCGAGCTGGGCCAGGCCGTAGAGGCAGTTCAGCTCCTTGATGCGCTCGTGCAGCGCTCGCTCCAGCTTGGACGGCTCTGACTCCGCGATGGGAGTCACCCACCACCGACCGGGCGGGGGATCGGCCATGCCTCCCCCGCCTGCCTCCTCGGCGACGCGATCTATGGAGGACTCGCTCGACGGGACCCGTGATTCATCCATGTGCCACTCACCTCAGTGCGATTTATAGGCAAGAAAGGAGCATTATCATCCCCTACGCTAAATGGGCGATAGCAGTGCATTCTTTTGGGGTTTACGAGCCACATGATAGCCACTACTGTCTGGGGAGTCAAGCACCAGTTCCGGAGCAGGGGAGTTGAACATGTCAACGACATCTCTCGAAGCCATCCTCGAGGGCCGCCGCAGCCAGCCGCAGGAACTGATCGAGGTGCTCCAGGACGTCCAGGAGCTGTTCGGCTACATCCCCCAGGAGTCGATGATCAGCGTCTCCAGGGAACTCGGCGTGCCGCTCATTGAGGTGTATCGGGTGGCCAGCTTCTACAAGGCCTTCTCGCTGGAGCCCCGCGGGAAGCACGTCATCACGGTGTGCCTGGGCACGGCCTGCCACGTGCGCGGCGCGGCCCGTCTGGTGGATCAGGTCACCGGCCAGCTCGAGGTCGAGCCGGGCGGCACGACGAGCGACGGGCTGTTCACGGTGGAGTGCGTGAACTGCCTGGGAGCGTGCGCGCTCGGGCCCGTGCTCGTGCTGGACGGAGTCTACCACGACCACATGAGCCCGCGGAAGCTGAGCCGGCTTATCGAGGCCGTTCGCAGCGCGGAGGAAGAGGTCGCAGTCCGTGCCGAGGCTTGACACGAAGGACGACCTGTCCGCGCTTCGCACCTCCCTGGCGGCCGCCCGGAGCCACGTGCGCGCCTCGATCACGGTCTGCGGAGGCACCGGCTGCCAGGCCTCGGGCTGCCGAGCGGTCATCGCCGCGCTCCAGCAGGAGCTTCGCGCCCAGGGCTACGAGGAGAGCGTCCACCTGCGAGTGACCGGCTGCCACGGCTTCTGCGAGCAGGGGCCGATCATGGTCGTCGAGCCGGGGAACATCTTCTACTGTCACCTCGCGCCGGCCGACATGCCGGAGATAGTGGCCGACACGATCGGCCGCGGCGAGATCGTCGAGCGCCTGCTCTACACTGACCCCGTCTCGGGCAACACCGTGCGCGCCGAGTCGGAGATCCCCTTCTACCGCGCCCAGGATCGCACACTGCTGGCCTTCAACCCGAGGATCGATCCGCGTTCCCTCGCCGACTTCGTCGCGGTCGGCGGCTACTCCGCGCTGGCGAGGACCCTCGCCGAATACGACCCGGAGGAAGTCATACGCGAGATCACCGCTTCGGGCCTGCGGGGACGGGGAGGTGGCGGCTTCCCCACGGGACGGAAGTGGGCCTCCTGCCGGGCCGCGCCGGGGGATGAGAAGTACGTGATATGCAACGCTGACGAAGGCGACCCCGGCGCCTACATGGACCGAAGCCTCCTGGAGGGCAATCCGCACTTGGTGCTCGAGGGAATGCTGATCGGGGCCTACGCCGTCGGCGCGCAGCACGGCTACATCTATGTTCGCAATGAGTATCCGCTGGCTGTGGCGCACGCTCGCGAGGCGGTGGAGCAGGCCCGCGAGTTCGGGCTGCTCGGGAGGGACATCCTCGGCTCCCACCTCAGTTTCGATGTGGAGGTCGCCCGCGGCGGCGGCGCTTTTGTGTGCGGAGAGTCCACCGCACTTATGGCCTCCCTCGAGGGCAAGGTCGGCGAGCCCAGGCCCAAGGACGTCCACACCGTGGAGCAGGGCCTCTGGAACAAGCCCACCACCCTCAACAACGTCGAGACCTGGGCCAACGTCCCCCTGATCATGCAGCACGGCGCGGCCTGGTTCTCCCAGAAGGGCACGAAGGGCAGCAAGGGCACGAAGATATTCGCCCTCACCGGCCGGGTGAAGAACACCGGCCTGGTGGAGGTGGAGATGGGCACGCCGTTGCGGACGATTCTCTTCGACATCGGAGGCGGGGCCAGCGACGGTGTGGCCATTAAGGCGGTGCAGACCGGCGGACCGTCGGGAGGCTGCCTGCCGGCGGAGCAGTTCGACCTGCCCGTTGACTTCGACACGCTCGCGCAGGCCGGCTCCATGGTCGGGTCCGGCGGCATGGTGGTGATGGACGAGCATAGCTGCATGGTCGATGTGGCGCGCTACTTCCTGAAGTTCCTCCAGGATGAATCATGCGGAAAGTGCGTCCCCTGCCGCATCGGGATCGATCGCATGCTCGAGATCGTCACCGACATCACCGAGGGCCGCGGCCGGCCCGAGCAGATCGACCTGATGGAGGAGCTGGGCGAGACCGTGCGCGAGACGGCGCTCTGCGCGCTCGGCAAGACCGCGCCGAATCCGGTGCTGTCCACGCTGCAGTACTTCCGCGAGGAGTACGAGGCGCATATCGCACAGCAGCGATGCCCTGCCGGCGTGTGTCGCGCCCTCATCGAGTATGTAATCGACGAAGAGAAGTGCACCGGCTGCGGCGCCTGCACCCGCGCCTGCCCGCGGGACGCCATACGCGGCGAGGCGAAGAAGCCGCACGCGATCGACGCCGGGCTATGCCATCGCTGTGGCATCTGCGCGGCCGAGTGCAGATCCGATGCGGTCGTGGTGAGGTAGTGAGGGAGACATGCTGCAACAGGTGACCCTGTCGATAGACGGCGCGCAAGTGGAAGCCGTTAGGGGGACAAGTGTGCTCGACGTCGCCGTCGAGTACGGCATCTGCATTCCGCACCTCTGCCACATTCCGTCTCTCTCGGACTTCGGCGGCTGCCGCCTCTGTGTCGTCGAGCTCATTGAGAACAGCCGCTCGAAGGTCACCACCTCCTGCACGCTGCTCGTGCAGGACGACATGGTGGTGCGCACCAACACGGAGAAGATCAGGAAGCTCCGCCGCAACATCGCCGAGCTGCTCGTCGCCCAGGCGCCCAACTCGCGTGCGATCCAAGACATCGCCGTGCGCTGCGGTGTGAGCCAGGTCCGCTATCCCTTCCGCAACGAGAGCTGCGTGCTGTGCGGCCGCTGTGTGAGGCTCTGCACCGAGTTGTGGAGCGCCCGCGCCATTGGCTTCGTGGGCCGCGGCAAAGACCGCCACGTTGACTTCCCCTTCGGCGTTCGCCCCGACGTCTGCAAGCAGTGCCAGGCTTGCGTGCAGCACTGCCCCATGACCATCACGCCCTGTGACGGCCCGATGGAGCCGGGCGAGGAGCGGCTCTGCGGGAAGTGCGAGGCACAGCTCCTCATCGCGGAGAGCGCCCCCGACTCCTGCATCTGGTGTGAGCTTGGCGTGGGCTTCGGCTGCGCCCGACACGCCAGCTGAAATCGCCTTCTGCCCACCATCGTTCCCGGAGAGGCGTTGCCTGGCCGAAGCCGAATGGCCTCCGGCATAGCGCAACCACGCGGAACGACCCCGAAGGAGTGACCGATGAGCACGATTGAGGAGCCGGCACGTCAGCTCGAGGTGATCGAGCAGGCCGATGTGGTCGTGGCGGGCGGCGGACCGGGCGGGGTGGCGGCCGCCATCGCGGCCGCGCGGGAGGGCGCCGACGTCTTGTTGGTGGAGCGCTACGGATATCTCGGCGGCCTAGCCACCGGCGGGAATGTGATAGGCCTTCCCCCGTTCGAGGAAGGCGGCGATCAGGTGATTCAGGGGCTGGCGCGTGAGTTTCGCTCCACGCTGGAGGCCCGCGGAGATGCACGCTCGCCGGCCGGCGCCTGGAGAGCGGATGGCTTCGACTTCGATCCCGAGGCCTGGAAGGCACTCTCGCTTTCCCTCTGTCGAGAGGCCGGCGTGCGCTTCCTGTTCCACTCCTGGATCGCTGCGAGCATGGCGAACGACGGAAGCATCGAGGCCATCGCCATCGAGACCAAGTCCGGCCGCCTCGCCATTCGCGGCAAGGTCTTCGTTGACGGGACGGGCGATGGCGACGTGCTCGCCTGGGCCGGCGCGGCCTTCGAGAAGTCCGACCACCGAATCGGCCTCGTGCCCCGCTTCGGCGCCATCGACTACGGCCGCTTCGACTCCTGGCGCAAGGAGGCGGCGGGACCGTGGGAGGCCTTCTGCGCGGAGATGAAGGCACGTGTCGGCGAAGCGTGGCACCCCATCCATTCCTATCGGGACGATGTCACCTGGCTCAACAACGGGCTGCCCGGCGACGCGCTGGACGTGCGCGATCTGACTCGCATCGAAATCACGCTCCGGGAGAAGATCGCGGAGGTCCATGCCCTCTACCGCGAGCGAGTGCCGGGCTTCGAAGAGTCATTTGTGCTCGACACCGCGCCGCAGATCGGAACCCGGGAGAGCCGCCGCATCACCGGCCCCTACCGGCTCACCCTCGACGACCTCTCCGGCGGGAGGTTCGAGGATTCGGTCGGCCTGGGCAATCGCTACGACATCGAGGGGCACGTGTG
The DNA here is from genome assembly GCA_029821875.1 of Candidatus Hebobacterum abditum. Classification (GTDB taxonomy): domain Bacteria; phylum Armatimonadota; class Hebobacteria; order Hebobacterales; family Hebobacteraceae; genus Hebobacterum; species Hebobacterum abditum. Next base: position 56,122 of record JALGXW010000015.1, read on the forward strand.
GCAGTTCCCCTATCGCTGCCTTGTGGCGGAGAGAATCGAGAACGGGCTCGCCACCGGCCGCTGCATCTCGACCACCCATGAGGCCCACGAGTTCACGCGAGAGATCCACACCTGCCTCGTCGTCGGCCAGGCGGCCGGCGTTGCGGCCGCCATCGCGGTGAAGTACGGCGCAGCCGTCTCCCAGATCGACGTCGCCGACCTCCAATCCCGCCTGCGAGCACAGGGGGCGCGGTTGGAGTAGGCAGAGCTGGGAGCCCAGCCAACGCGCTCTCGCGCCGTGTCGCGTATGTGCTAGAATCAGGTGTGGATCGCGCCTCGGCGATTCCGGGGGGACAATGCGGCTCTGGTCCATCAACACGATCTCCTGGCTCGTCCTGCTCGCCGCCCTCGCAGCGCTGGCGGCGATTTCCGGACTCCGTCACGCTGTTCTTGGTGCTGTCCGACCGCAGCTCTACAACCTCGACTTCCGCGATGTCGCTCAGGAACATCCTGATGACCCGCACGCCTGGCTCGCGGCCTTGCCTGAGGAGTGGTACGGAGAGGTCCCGCTGCACGAGCGAGAACCATTCTACGAGCGCGCGTCCCAGCTCGCGCCCGACAGCGCGGCCCCACACTTCATCTACGCGGGACTGGCACTGGGCGGCATCGGCGGCATCAGCCTTCGGCGGGAGGAGGAGAATGCTCTCTATCCGGACGACTACCCCTTGCACCTCAAGATCCACCAGAGATACCTCCGCCAATCGGAGCGAGACAGACTCACGAGGGCGAGCGATGCGCTGGAGCGCGCGGCCGAACTCGACCCTGAGAACGCAGCCATAGACGCCCTCCGAATCACCATCGCGCTCATCGAGCATGAAGACGCGCACGCGTTCGACCTGCTGCGCTCGACCCTCCCGAAGCGGAGGTGGAGCCTGTACCGGAGGGAATTCTCCCAGGCAGCCTACGAAGGGGCGTGCCGCTACCTGCCGCCCGACGTGGCCGTGCTCACAGGGGCACTCGCCCACCCCGATACCCTCTTCGGGACACACTTCCGGCATCTTGCATCCGTGCTCGCCGGCTTCGCTACGCTGGCCGAACAGGGCGGGGACCACGAAGAGGCGATCTCCCTGCGCAGGTCTGTGACGCACCTCGGGCTGCTTATGCTCTCCGGGGAGGCTACGATCATCGACGGCTACACGGGGTGGGGCGTCTGGGACGCCGCCGCGAGCCGGCCTCTCACCGATGCTGAGCGCGAGGCAGCAGAAGCCGAGGCCGGTCTCGCCCGGAGGCAGTCGAGTGGCGAGTCGGCGGCCCCGGCGCGGGCCGGCGCAATCAGGAAGGCCAGGTGCGCGAAGCTGGCCGCCTATCTGCGCGAGCGGGGCGAGGACGGATTGGCGAGCGATGTGCTTGGGCTCGCCGAGGCGCACGAGGAATGGAACGAGAGGGTCGCACTCGTGGTCTGGCAGACATCCTTGCCTGTCGATAGGCAGTTGGCGCTGGACTTCGCCATCGAACAGTCCAGCCATGCCCTTGTCGCGTGCTTGGCAGTTCTGTTGGCTTGCGGCCTTGCAGCGCTGGTTCTTTGTCGGCGCGGGCGGCCACCGCGCACCATCTCATGGCCGCGTACCGGCTGGCTGTTGATCGTCTGGGGCTGTCTCGCAACTGTCTATCTGGCCGGGATCTTTGGCCCTGGTGGCAGGCGGCTTCGCGTAACCTCCCAGGTCCCGGGCGAGCTCATGCCGGAAGGCTGGACATGCCCAGTGTGGGGCGACTACTTCGCGGTGGTGGGCCTTCCGGTGCTCCTGCTTTCAGTGGCGCTCGTCATCCTCTTCCATCGCGACCGGCATCCCGAGGCCCGGCCGGCCGGCATGCTCGAACACTACCTGGGGACCTCGGCCGCGGTCCTGCTGCCTCTGGCGGCCCTCGCCTGCCTGGTGACCATCAGCTTCGCCACGAGCCGGGCGCGGCTTCGCTCCCACGACGCGGAGCGCCACCGTGCCATCATGGAGGAGGGAGAGCTGGCCCACTACGGCCTTACGATTCCCCTCGAATCGACTTCTCTGTCGCCGGCATTTCCTCAAGCCAGCCCCTGAGTGCTGCCCCCGCCTCTGGATCGAGCCCCGCGACAATCTCGGCCTGTGCCAGGGCCTTGTCCCGTTCGCCCAGGTACCAATAGGCCTTCGCCAGTTCGAAGCGCAGATCGACGTTGTCCGGCATGGCCTCGACGCCGTTCGCCAAAGCGCGGGCCGCTTCTCCGACTCGGCCCTGACCCGCGAGCGCCGAGTGTAGTTCCCAGTGGAGTCGGGTCCGTGTCTCGGTGCTTAGAGCTGGCGCAGTCCCCAGGGCAGCAGCGGCTTCCGTGAGCTTTCCCGCATCAAGGAGCATGTGGACGAGCCACTCCTGGACGTCAGCGTAACCCGGCGCCAGCCGGATCGCTTCGCGGTAGACATCCGCCGCCTCCCCCAGGCGCCCCTGCTCCTCCAGAGCCCACCCCAGGTCTAGATGAGAGTAGACGTAGTCTGGCTCGAAGTCGAGGGCCCGTCTGAGCGCGGCCTCGGCCTCCTGCCAGTACCCAAGCCCGCAGTAGGCATACCCCATCGCAGCATACGCCTCGACGTAGTCAGTCTCCAGCAACACTGCCTGCTTGAACGCCTCGACGGCCTTCTCGTACTCTTCGGCATCGGCGTAAGCGTGGCCGAGCTCGTAGTGGGCGTCGGCGCTGAGCGGGTTATCCGCCACGGCCCGCTCCTTTCGCTCAACGCCGCCAAAGACATAGCGAGGTACGGAGAACTTCGCGCTGTCACTCGTGGGCCTGTCGCCAGGCGCGAGGCGGATAACCCCGACCCAGGCGAGCGCGGCGTTTGCCCCGAGCCAGAGGACCAACGCGATTGGCAGCCACCATCTGGACTTCATCGGCGCGACACCTCCCAAGGCAGGAAGTGCGACTGCACGATTCTACCACAGCGGGCCGCGCTCCGGCCGCCGGCGCCGAGAGAGCGCTGAGAGGCGCGAGCCCCGGCGCGATGCGGCCCCCCTCGGCCCCACCGCCCCCCCCTGGCGCCTTGCCTCCCTCCTCGACACATGGGCGGCTCTGTTGGCGTGACTGAGTCCGACGAGAGAACTAAACGCCTCTTCACAGCATCTAACCCTGTGGATCGGATGCAAAGGGGGCGCTATGAACGGCCCACTGGCTTTGAAGCCCACTCACACCATCCCCGTCATCGCGGCGAGTCTGGCGGCGCTGGTGCTGTTCTGCTTGCTGATGTCCTATCAGTTCGTTCCGCGTCTCGCCGCCTTGGACGTCCAAGATCGCCTCTCTGCGTCGAGCCGGTTCCTGGTGGGGTCGGCCGACTTCCTGGCCACGAAGTGGTACCTGCTCGCGGCCGCCCTCGGGGTCGTGCTCGGGGGGCTGCATGTGTTCGCCTTCAGACGAGGCCGAGGGCCCATCAGCCAGCTGAGTCAGTGGGTGCTGGCCGTTCTCGTGTCGGCCCTCGCCATCGGCGCCTTCGTCCTCACCGCCGGGGTGTTGGTGTCGATGGTGCACCTGCCGGGCTGAGCCGGCGGGCATTCGCCTCTCTCCTTCGCTGAAGCTTCGGAGAACAGGTCGGCGTATACCCGCCCTGGAGTGACGGGAGGCAAGTCGCCGGGCCCGTGCCGCTCCGGTGCGAGGAGGGGAGCTGTGAGCAACCGAACAGCGTTGCAGCCCACTCACATCGTCGCTGTGATCGTTGCGAGCGTGGGCGCCCTCAGTCCCCTTTCGCTCGCCGCTTCTCGCGGGCGGAAGCGCGGCCGCCGCGACCGCGCTTCCTCACGGCCTCCCGCAGGAGGTACTCGATCTGTGCGTTCACACTGCGGAGCTCCTGCGAGGCCAGTCGCTGGAGCTTCTCCCAGAGCTCTTTGTTCATCCGCAGTATGAAGGTCTTGCGTTCGGGCACAGGTCAGTCTACTGGTACAGTGTTCCGGTGTTGAGCACCGGCTGCGCGGCCGACTCGCTGCAGAGCACCACCAACAGGTTGGAGACCATGGCCGCCTTGCGCTCCTCGTCCAGGCTGAGCCTCTGGACTTCCTCCAACCTGTCCAACGCCATCTCCACCATCCCCACCGCGCCCTCCACGATCCGCTGCCGGGCGGCGATGATGGCGGCCGCCTGCTGACGACGGAGCATCGCGCCTGCGATCTCGGGCGCATAGGCCAGATGGGAGAGACGCGCCTCCATCACCTCTACTCCGGCCCGGCCCAGTCGCTCCTGGAGCTCGGCCTGGAGACTGCTGGAGACCTCGTCCACATTGCGGCGCAGCGAGGTCGTGTTCTCGTCTGCATCGTACGGGTACGCTGACGCAAGATGCCGCACCGCTGTCTCGCTCTGCGTGGCCACGTAGTCCACGTAGTCGTCGACCTCGAAGCTCGCGGCGAAGGTATCCCGCACCCGCCACACCACGATGGCGGCGATCTCGACGGGATTCCCCGTCAGATCGTTGACCTTCAACTGCTCGCCGTTCAGCGTGCGCGCCCGCAGCGAGACGGCGCGCCTCGTGTTGAACGGATTCACCCACTGAAAGCCGCTGCGCTTGACCGTGCCTTTGTAGCTCCCGAAGAGAAGCAGCACCCGGCTCCGGTTCGGCTCAACGATCATGAGCCCAATCGGGATCAGCACGGCGACGAGGCCCAGCACCACGACGGGGACAATCTTGCCCGCGGTTGGCTCCCCGGTCGCCAGCTGATAGACCGGGAGCGCGAGGAGCCCGGCCACGACGACCTCGACCAGCAGCATCAGCCACCCCGACACAGCTTTGACTTCCACTTCTCGCGTCATGTGTGGTCGCTCCTCATATCTTTAGGATATCAATATGATATCACACGGGAGCCCACCTGTCAAGGTCGCTTTTGTTCGGGAGGAGGACATCCTGGGGCATGCCAAAAGGGGCAGGAGGCAAGTGGCTAGGCCGTCGGAGGCGGCCGCCATCCCGGGCCCTGAGGGCCCAGGGACTCCTGCCCAACGGGAACGACGCGATGCCCGTTCGGCTCCGCTCGGGGCAGGCCTTCGCTACGCTGAGGGAGTAGGGCAGGAGCGTGTCTCCTGCCCAGTCCCCGTCTACAGGTCCTCCATCACGGGAACGTCGTCGAGGAACTCCGCCTCGAGTCCGAGTTCCTGGAAGTAGAGGCACATGGCGAGGCAGGCGAACTTCTCGGTCGAGTAGTGCGTGCCGCCGAGCAGCGAGAGGCCGAGTCCGGCCGCCAGATCGTGGGCCGGGCGAGAGACGTCGTTCAGTACTGTGATGCCGGTGAGATAGGCATTGAGTCCCCTGTCGGCCACGCACTGGATCACCTCGGGCTCATTGCCGCCTCCGGCCACCACCGCGACGAGCCCGTCGCGGATCGCCGCCTCGCCATATGGATACATGCTGGTTCTGTGGCCCAACACCTCGGAGAACCGCGCCGACAGCTCGGCCACCGTCTTGACGGACGTCTTGCAGATGACACCTGGCTTCACTCCGCAGTACTCGAAGTCCAGGTCCTCGGCGACCTCAAGCCCGAGGGCCGAGGCGAGCGTCACCGAGGTGGAGTAGGGGCCGTTGCGGTCGAGCGGGACATGGAGGACATAGACGGCAATCCGGCGGCGGCGCAGCATCTCCATATCATCTGACGAGATCGCGCCGAATACGGTTGGCGCGAGCCGGATGTCCCACGTCATCGCATGATGGGTCAGGAGGAGAGCATCGGACGCGTCCGCCGCGTAGAGCTTCTCCAGCACCGGAGGCGACGGGAACACGGCCGTGTAGACCCGATTGATCTCCCTCGCGTTGTCGAGGAAGACTCCCATGAACCGCTCGTGGAACTGGGGGGCGACGAAACGCGCCTCGCCGTAGTCCTCCCACTCGTCGCGGCATTCCGAGAGACGGAAGTCGGCATCCAGTTTCCGATAGAGGTCTTCGCTGTTCATTGGCCAGCCGGCGTGTGTGCGTCGGCCGGGAGTGCATCTCCTGCCCTACGGCCTAGCGAAGCAACGCGGGAAAGCGTATCACTCGCTGCTCGACGGGCCCTCCTTCGGCTTCAGCGTGGCGAAGTCGTTGCTGATGACTGGCTCCGCGCCGCTGTCAGATACGTCGCTCCAGAAGTAGACGCCCACCACTCCACCCCTAGCCGCGAAGCCGACGTCCACGTTCGAGAGATCCTCCGCGGCCCCCTCCTCCCGGAGCAGCGCGAGGAAGAGCTTCTCCGGCGGCAGGCCCTGCCCCGGCGGGCCGGCTCCGGGGACGAGTGCAGCCACCTCACTCGCCGCTTCGATCCAGCTGTCGAGCGCGGTCTTCTGGGGGGGCGGCAGCGACGGGACGAAGAGGCGGACCTCGCGATGAGCACGGAACTCCTCCACCTCCTCGTCGGTCAGCGCGCCGAACAGCTCGAACGCTCGAGGCCACAATACCTCCAGCACGGCCGTCACGAAGGCCTCCATCTCCGGGCCCGTCTGGCGCATCCGCTCCAGCTCATCGGTAGGCAGGAACCCGAGCACCTCGACCGCGCGCAGGAACTCCTCGGACGGTTCCTCCGGGGCCCACTCGGGCAGGGCGGCCTCGCAGGACTCCTCGGCCGTCTGTTCTTCTTCTGCCTGTTCCTCCGCCGCGAGGACAGCGGGCGTGCCGCAGATCACCGATACAACCAGAGCCAGAGCCAACGCGCAAGAGAAGAGCAACTGGGTGGAGGACATGTGCTTCACTTCCCCCTTCCTTTGGCTGCGGCGATTCGCCGGGCAGGTGCTTGCATCCTGCACCAGTCATTGTGCGTTCCCGTTGGACGGGAGCCTTGGCCGCCTCGGGCGGCGTGCTTCCTGCCCCTTCTCCAGATGAGGGGTGGCGAGCGGCCGTGCTCCACACCTCTCTCAAGCCGCTCGCCCTTCCTTCGACTGTCGCGCGAGGGCGCGACCTACTTGGCTTTGCGTTCGCTCTTCGCCTTAGCAGGCTTCTTCGCAGTGTGCTTCCTCTTCGAGTCTCTGCATCCGCACCCGCAACGTGCCATTCGTCTCACCTCCCTTCCGTCAGAGTATCGGCGCAGACGCAGCCCGGGCTGCCGCACCGTGTCATAATCTGCTCGACCATCTCCTCCGAGGAAATCTGCAGGGACAGCAGTTCCCTCACCACCGGCAGGAGCTTCCGCTTCGCCTGTTCGCGGCCCTCGCGGAGGCGGCTCTTGACGGTCGTCGGCGACAGGCCGAGAGTCGCAGCGATTTCCTCCTCCGTGCAGCCGGCCAGGTAGTGGAGGCCCAACGCCCCGCGGCTCTTCGGCGACACTTCAGCCAACATATCGTTGACGATATTGCCCAGTTCCGATTGCCTGAACCGAGCCGCCGAGTCCGGGTCCGCCGGCTCAGGGAGGGTCTCCAGTGGCACTGGCGCGGCCCGCTGGCGGCGAAGCCACATTCGGCACACGTTCCTCGCCACACGGCGCAGCCAGGGCAGGAACTTGTCCGGGTCCCGTAGGTCCGCCAAGTCGCGGTAGACCCGGACGAAGACCTCTTGGGTCAGGTCTTGGGCCTCGGCCGCCTGTCCCACCTGGCTCAGGCAGATCGCGTACACCAGGCCGCGGTAGCGGGCCACCAGCGCACTGAATGCTGACGCATCGCCTTCGACGGCCCTCTGGACCAGTGTCGTGAGATCTGTCATCAGTGCTCCTCATCTACCTGGGTGCGCGGCGCGCCCGAAAAGTTGGGTGACACAGCCCAGAATTTCGGCGCGGAGGGAGACATATCTGCCCCGGCCTCGAACATCTTGTTGCTTCGGTAGCTTGCTGGCAAAGCAACACAAGGACACGGAGGTGCGGCCCTGCGGGGGATGACCGCCCACAGACGCGCACAGGGCACGGAGTGGTCCCGTGCCCTGTGCACCTGATTGAGCTGTTGGTTATCTCAGAATATTCGCGATGTGGATGGCAAGACCGAGAACGACTTTCAGCGTTCTCGCGCCCGGTGGCGCCCACTGTCGGCGCTAGTGAGCCTCGGCCGCCTCCTGGTCCGACTCGATCTGCTCCTGCGCGCGCTCCATCTCCTGCTGCGCGCGCTCCATCTCTTGCCGTGCCCGCTCCATCTCTTGCCGTGCCCGCTCCATCTCCTGCTGTGCCTCGGCCAGCGCCGCCTTCATCTCTTGCCGCAGCTTCGGCAGCTCGGACTCGAGTTCCGCCGCCAGCGTCGCCAGCTCGGCGTTCATCTCGAGGCGGGCCTCTGCCAGCTCCTGTTGGATCTCGCGCTCGATCGCCGGCAGTTCGGCCCTGATCTGCGTTATCTCCGGTCCGAGTTCGGCGCGAATCTCCTCCCGCGCCGCCGCCAGCTCTCGCTGGGCCTGCTCGATCTACGTGCGCCTCTCCTCCGCGCCCGGCTCGTCGGGCAGCTCATCGAGTTGACGCTGCAGGTCTCGCTCGGCCTGATCCAGCCCGGCCTCGATCTGCGCGGGCAGTCCCTGCAGTTCGATCTCCAACCGCGAGGGCAGTCCCGCCAACTCCGCCTCGACCTCCGCCATCGTGCGGGCGACCTCTCCGAGCACTTGGGCGCGGAGCACCGATGCCATCGCCTCGACCTGGGCCTCTAGAGCTGTGAGGTCGGGCTGCTGTGGCAGCTCCCCGTGCGCCGCCTGCTCGGCCCCGACCGTCTCTTCGCCCGACGTGCTCGCCACCAACTGCGCCGAGGAGGCGGCAATCAGCAGCAGCCCCGCCAGCAGCGCCACGAACGACACTACGTAGAAACGCCTCATCCCTTCGCCTCCTGTCAGGGCTATGCACCACCCCGAGTGCCTTCTAAACAACTCATACGCACCCGCCTCGCAAAAGGTTTCACCGACGAGGCTCTCGGCGCCCGCGCGCACAGAATCCGCTCGCTCGCGACGCGAGCGCGGGTCGCGAGGGCTGGCGGGGCGCACGACGAAATGGTGTCTGCGGCCGCGGCGCTCGGCCGAGCATCGCGGCCTCAACGAAATGCTGTGGAGTGAGCGAGCACAATGATCAGAATCGGAATCGTGGGGACGGGCGGGATGGCGAACGCGCATGCCGGCGCCTACCAGAGGATCCGCGGCTGCAAGCTGGTGGCGGCCTGTGACATCGTGCCGAAGCGGGCGCGGGACTTCGCCAAGAAGTACGGCATCGCCGACGTCTACACCGACGCGGAGGAGATGCTGGACGACGCGCCGGTGGACGCGATCTCGGTGGTCACCTCGGACGATGCGCACTGTCCGGTGTCCCTGGCGGCCATTCGGCGGGGCAAGCACGTGCTCTGTGAGAAGCCGCTGGCGGTGGACTACCCGGAGGCCCGCAAGATGGCCGCCGCCGCCAAACGCAAGGGCGTCATCAACATGGTCAACCTCTCCTACCGAAACTCGGCCGCCATTCACAAGGCGCACGACCTGGTGGCCGGTGGGGCCATCGGCCGCGTCATGCATATGGAGGCGAGCTATCTGCAGAGCTGGCTGGTGTCGAAGCTCTGGGGCGACTGGCGCAAGGGGACCGGGTGGCTCTGGCGCTTGTCGAAGGCGCACGGCAGCCTCGGTACGCTGGGCGACATCGGGGTCCATCTCTTCGACTTCGCCACCTACGGGGCGGGCGACATCGCGAAGGTGGACTGCCGCTTGAAGACCTTCCCCAAGGCCAAGGGCGACAAGGTGAGAGGCTACAAGCTCGACGCGAACGACTCGGTGGTGGCGACGGTGGAGCTGGCCAACGGCGCCATCGGCACCATCAGCACCACCCGCTGGGCGACGGGGTACACCAACTCGCTGCTGCTGCGCATCTTCGGCGACAAGGGCGGGATCGTGGTTGACCTCGACCGCTCCTATAGCGAGATCCAGGTCTGCCGCGGCAAGGACATCGACAAGGCGAAGTGGCGGACGGTGCGCTGCCCGCGGGTGCCGGACATGTACCACCGCTTCATCACCAGCATCAAGACCGGGAAGAACGACCAGCCCGACTTCGCCCGCGGCGCGGCCATCCAAAGGGTCCTCGACGCGTGCGTGAAGTCGGACAAGACGGGGAGAGCGGTGAGGGTGTGAGGGCGCGGCGGCGAAGAGAGGCCGAGGAGGGAGAGAGGGAGTGCGTTCGCCGGCCGCACAGTTCGAAGTGCTCGGGTTGATGGCCGCGCACGAGTCGGCCGCGTGCGATCTCTACCGCGCGCTCGCGGCGCGATTTCCCGGGCAGGCGGAGCTGTTCCTGGACCTGGCGGAGGAGGAAGTGCAGCACGCCAGGAAGATCGGGGGCTTCGCCGATCAGGTGCGCGCGGGCGCGATCCAGGTGGACCCCCAACGGTTCCCCCCGGCCGCCGTGCTGCAGTCGCTCGACCGCCTGCAGGCGCGGGCGGCGCAGTTGGGGCGGGGCGATGTCTCGCTCGCGGGCGCGCTGGCGGTGGCCGTGGACGTGGAGAACGAGATACTGGAGCGGAGCTACTTCGAGGTGGTGGACTCCGACGGGCCGGAGCTGGCGGAGCTGCTGCGCACGCTGGACAGCGAGACGCGGACCCACCGCGAGAAGCTCGGCGCGGCCTTGGAACAGGAGCGCGGCGCCAAGCGGTAGCGGCTCGTAGGAAAGGAGCCTCGTGTCCCGGCCAGGCCGTTCGCAGGCCAGGAAGCACTGACGCTTCGGCGGCAAGTCGCCGGAGGCGACCAGGGCTACCGAAGCAACGGAAGGGGAGTCTCCGCCGGCCTCTTCGAAACAGACAGGGGCAGGGACCTGGGTCCCTGCCCCTGTGAGAGTCAGCGCCGTTGCGTGGGTCTAGGGGTAAAGGCCGAAGGCCCGTGCCACGTAGACGGCCATCTGATCCCGAGTCACGACGTTGTCGGGATAGTAGTTCCCGTCCGCGTAGCCCTGCACGACCACGTTATCCACACAGGCCTCGATGGCGGTGCCGGACCAGAAGCCGGCCGGCACGTCGGGGAAGAGCTCCGGCGCGGTGTCCATGGGATCGCCCACGTTGACCCAGGCTCTGGCACGGGCGATGAACACCGCCATCTGGCCGCGGTCGACGTCGACCTCCGGCGCGTACATGGTGGGGCTGTAGCCCTGGACCACATTCTCGGTCACCGCGTATTCGACATACTTCCAGGCCCAGTAGTCATCGGGCACATCGTCGAAGGTGGCGGGCGGTGTGGCATCCGGGACGCTGCTGTCGCCGCCGGCGAGGGCGCGGGAGATGTAGGTCGCCATCTGCGCTCGGCTGACCGGCAGCTCGGGCAGGTAGATGCCGCCCGCATACCCCTGCACGATCTCGAAGTAGACGCAGAGCAGCGTGTCATCGAAGGCCCAGTTGTCCGGGCCGCAGTCGAGGAACCCGACCCAGATGTAGGCGATCTGGGTCTCGACGTCACTGCCATAGGCGTCGGTGACGGCGAGGCTGACGTCGTAGATGCCGGGATCGGCGTACTCATGGCTCGGGTTCTGGTTGGTCGAGGAGTCGCCGTCGCCGAAGTCCCAATCCCACGAGGCAACGTCGCCGGTTGACTCATCGGTGAAGTCCACCGTCATGCCCATGATGCCCTCGGTGGGCGCGGCGGAGAAGGCGGCGACGCCGGGGTCGCCGACGGTGATGTAATCGGTCTTCGTCTCGGTGTCGCCGCCGTCGTAGTCAGTGATCACGAGCGTCACGGTGTAGACGCCCGGGGTGGTGTACTCGTGGCTCGGGTTCTGGTCGGTGGAGATGCCGGTGTCGCCGAAGTCCCAATCCCAAGCGAGTATGTCTCCGGTGGAGAGGTCGGTGAAGTCGACCATGAGCGGAGCGTTGCCGCTGGTGGGAGTGGCGGAGAAGTCGGCCGCGCCGGCCACGCCGACGGTGATGTAGTCGGTCTTGGTGACGGTGTCCTGCCCGTCGGCGTTGCTGGCCGTGAGCGTGACCGTGTAGGTGCCGGTGCCGGCGTAGGCGTGCAGGGGATCCTGCTCGACGCTGTACTCGCCGTCTCCGAAATCCCAGTACCAGGCGAGGGGCGTGCCGGTGGAGAGATCGGTGAAGGTCAAGTCCTGCCCGGGGACGCTCTGTGTGTCGCTGGCCGAGAAGTCGGCCCGCGGGCCGGGCCGCAGGAACTCGATCTCGTTGATGATCAGCTCCAGGACATCGTCCACGCCGTCGGTGTCGTCATCCTGGTTCGACTCATCCCACAGGAAGGCGTTGAGGATTCGGCTGCCGTCGGCGATCACGATGGCGGCCTGCCCCGAGGAGGAAGCCACGGTGTAGCCGGCAACCGCAATGACATCGCCGCTTACGTAAGACAGCCGGTCGGCGTCGCTCCCAAAATCGTCGTTGAACGTTGAGAGATCGGGGACGTCCATGGGCGAGGTGAAGACCGCATGCGAGGGATCCCACCGGTAGATCGGGGGCACCGTCGAGAACACCTCGTCCGCGGACACGCCGAAGGCCGCGCACAGTACCGGCTCACTGCCAGTGAGATTCCAGGTCGAGATGGCAGCTCTCCCGCCGCCGTTGAGGAAGTTGACCAGGTCGCCGAATCCGCCCGTGGGCTTGTAACTCGGGGCGTCAACGACGACGAGGCCCCAGTGCTTGTTGGCGACCCAGGTGTTGAAGTCGTCCCGGGCGGCCGTTACGTAGCTGAGTGCCAGATCGTCGAGAGCCTGCTGGGCGAGGAACTGTACGTTGTTGTCCTGGTAGAGCAGGATGTCATGCGTCGCCTGGGGGTACTGCACCGCGTTGGCGAGAAGGCGGGCGGTGTCCGTGTTGTAGGCGTAATAGTCGAAGCCGAGCAGAACCACGGCCCCCTTGCCCAACAGACGATAGGCGAGGACCGGATACCCGCTCGGGTCCTCCAACAGCGGCGTCGCCTCCGGCCCGAGAGTGTACCCCGCGTAGGCGTCGGCCGAGTTCATGGTTGGGCCGACCCCGAACATGAGGGGATGGGAGTCATCGAGAGAGGTGAGAGTGACGATGCTGCTTGATCTCACTAGGTACGAAGCGGACATGAGCCCGGTGGCATCGAGGAACCCCTCCTCGCCGAAGGCGCACTCGAGCAGGACGACGACGGTGCCGCCCTGCTCAACGAAGTCCGTTAGGACGCTCGAGAACTCTGTGCCGAACGTGGCGAGTTGGGCAGAAGTGGCCAGCTCCTGCTCCATGGCCAGGAACACGTCCTTGCCCGCAAGCTCTGTGGCGAGGACGCCGGCATCCTCGGTGACCGAGGTGGTGAGGTTGTACCAGGTGTAGTGCGTGTCGAGGGCCGCGAGGGTATTGTCATACTCGCCGCCCCCGGCCATGTCGGTGTACGGGATCCAGGCGAGGATGTCAGTGGCGGGGTCCCCGAGGATCTCGACGTCATCGATGTTCCAGCCGCCGAACTCGAAGATGCCGTCGGTCGGGCCCAGGATCCACCTGATATACACCGTCTCCTGATTGTCGGCAACGGACGAGATGTCATACTCGACCTGGGTCCAGGCCACGTCGAAGACGCCGGCGCCGTTGTTGAAGAACTCGTACCAGGTCGAGCCGTTGTTGGACACCCAGAGGCGGGCCGCGTCCCAGGTGATGTCCTCGATGTTGAGCCAGCGCTGGAAGCGAAGCCTGACATTGACGTAGTCGGTGCAGTCCAGCGCAGGAGTCGTGAGCGTGTGCGGGCTCCCGCCGAGGATATTGGCGGGGTAGAGCCCGTCGCCCGACAGGTCGGTCCCGTAGACATAGGCGCCAGTGTAGGCGCCCGAGGGGTCACCGCCGAGGCCCTGCGGCGCGCCGTACTCCCAGGAGTCGGTCATATCCCAGTTGCCCTCGCCTACGCCGGGGGCGTCATCGAATGGAAAGGAGTAGATCACATCTGCCGCAAGCGGCGCGATCGCAGCCAGGCACAGCACTGCGACAATGGACACAACAGTGGTGATGCTTCGCATAACCCGCCTCCTCGCCGTTTGCCGGTGGGCGACTGCCCCCGGTCCGTTGGGCTCCGGCCGCTTCGCCCCGCGCCGAAGCCACTCCGTATTATCTACCACTCCCGCAAGCGTAGTTCCACTCTCGGGAGCGTACTCCCCCCAAGCTCAACTTCGAGTTCCGCGGGGGTGGCGCGTGTCCTAGCAAGATAGCGATTTCTATCACTGGGGAGAAGCAAGCGCCCTGAGTGAAGCCGAAGGGGCGATTCCCGGGGCGCCGTTTCGCCGCGGTCGCGGCGCTCACGGCACCAGCGATGTGACGCCTCTCGCCCCCAAGACGGTGGTGGCGAACAGGGCCATCGCCGCGTCGGTCAGGTAGTGGCCGAAGATGAGCCCCACGAAGGCGGGCCGCAGGCTGTGGTACAGCCGCAGGCCGCCGAATCTTCGGATGAGCGTCGCCAGCAGCCACCCGATGAGCGCGTTCGCCCAGATGTCGCGGTTGGTGTGCATGACGCTGGCGATGACGAAGCCGATGGGGCTGAAGGGCCACCACACGAAGTGGGAGCTCATCCACGACAGCCCCGCCGTGAAGGCTCCGCCCACGACGAGCGCGAGCCGCAGCCAGTTGTCCGCGATCTGTGGCGTAGTGAGGCTGGTGTCGAGCTCGCGGAAGGCACACGTCGGCACCGCGAAGATGGGCCAGCACCCCAGGGAAACCGCGCCGTGGCGGTAGGCGACCCAGAGAACGCTGGCACTGCAGGCGAGTAGCACCCCCACCATGGCGATGCCGACGGCCAGCGCGAACCCGCGCCCTCGAATGCGGCCGCGGTGCATCAGCTTGAAGCTGTTCACCATGTAGTTCATGGCCCAGTTCTGCGGCTCCAGCAGATAGCCCATGCTGAGGTAGGAGTACATGGTGAGGGAGGCGGGGTCGATCGCCCTCGCGCCGAGGGTGCGCATGATGATCCATCGCTCATGGGTCGGCGGCCGGTGCTGCAGCAGACCCGCGGCCGCCGTCAGCCGAACCGTGCCGATGAGGGCCACGTAGAAGGCCCCTATGATGAGGGCATAGCTCCCCCACGACATCCCGGCCCGCCGCGCCCACCAGAGCATGAGCGCGTTGGCCGCGATGAACCCGACCACGGCCGCGGCATTGCTCATCGGCGCCGTCGGATCGTCCGGCTCCCGCCGCCTGAGGAACAGCCGCCGGAGGCCGACGGCGAAGGCGTCCCGCGCCCGGAAGAGCGCGATGGCGGCGATCACGATGAAGCCCCCGTCGGCCGCGTAGTCGAAGAAGGCGCGTGGGTTGAAGCCCCCCGCGCCCGCGCTTCCGCTGGGCGGCACGCCGAAGCCCCCGCACACCAGCAGATACACCCGGAACAGCAGGTAAAAGGCCCACACGCTGAAGGACACCTCGCCCGGCACGAGGGCCATCACCCCGATGGTGCCCGGGGCGATGCGGACCCGCATCTCGGTGAGCGTGCTCCACGGAAGCCCCAGTCCGATGAAGTTCTGGCCGATGGGATAATCGCGGGAGGGCGCGGGGACGGCCGGGAAGAGCCCGTTGAGCCAGATGAGCATGATCACGATGCTGGTGGGCACGAACCCGATCCAGAAGGCGCTGAAGCGGAAGGAGCTCTTGGGCAGCGTGGGGTGCGCCTCGGAGTTCACCAGCGCCATGGGCACCTCGATGAGTGGGAAGGTCAGCCGCTGGCGCTCGACCCAGTTCTTGCGCATGAGCGCGCCGAGGCACATCATCGCCGCCAGCAGGGCCAGCGTGAAGGCGCCCCAGCCGGCCACCGGTGTGATCCACTGGCCCCAGGGCAGCGGGAGGCCGGCCGGCAGCCCCTCCCAGAACCAGGCGCTCACCTCCGGATCCCGTGGGTGGAGCCAGGTGGGCAGATAGGGCAGGATCTGCTCCTCCCACCCGTACTCGCTGCGGGCCCTATAATAAGGATAGGCGGCCAGCCCGATGGTGTAGGGCACGTGGACCACGATCAGCGCCGCCGCGATGGTGACGATGCTGTAGATGATGAGCACATCGGCTCGGGTGAGCGCCCCAGCGGCCCACAGGCGCAGCATGAGCCCATTTGCCGCCACCAGCGCGAAGGCGATCACCACCGGGCCGTTGGGAAGCGTGCCCCAGCCGAAGTGCCAGGTGCGGGTCAGATAGGCGGTGTAGGGGGTGATGAAGGCCGCCGCCACCGCCACCACGGTGGCGACGATAATCGCCCGGCCCGTAACCCGCTGCTCTCCACCTCGCTCCACGAGTCTCCCTTGCTTCGGTAGTGTACTGCCGAAGCCGCCTTGCTCCCCCGCTACTTCTACTGAGCAAGGTGAGGGGCCTGCTGTGGTGGGGCGTGGGGGAGAAACGCCGGCCCGGGGGGACGACCGGCGATTCGTCCCCCCAGACCCCCCTCACTCGCGTTCGGCGTTTGGGTGTTTCGGGAGCCGTCGCCTCCGGCGACTTGCTCCCGAAACGTCAGGCGGCCGTTGGGCAGGAGCTTGCCTCCTGCCCTGCGAACTTCTCCCCTACGAAGCAGATCGCGGTACAGGGGGAGGCCGCCGAATGGCGCAGTGCTCTCAGTGCGTTGAGGAGCGGGCAGGCGCGTCAGCGGCTTGGTTCGCCGGTGTCTCGACGGCCCTCACGGTTGTGTTCCGCTACCTGCTTGGGATGCTGCGCTGGACACCCCCGGCGGCCGAGGGGGTCGCCCGCGAGATCCTGCTGTCGGGGTCGTTCTTCGTCTCGATGTACATCTGGTCGCGCTGGTGGTTTCACTCTCGCCACCTGCCGCGGACCCGTCGGACTCGCTACCTGCTCGCTCGCCTCGGCTGGTTCGCGCTCATCGTCGTGGGGCTGGGGGCGCTCGCCCTCCTGCTCCTCTTCCTGCTCATGGAACTCCTCGACCTCCTCAGCGGCCTCCTCGGCTTCCGCTAGTCGTTCCAGTAGGGCAGGACCTTCGCGTCCTGCCTCGTCTTCTGACCGTTGGGCAGCAGCTTGCTGCTGCCACTGCACCCGCGCGGTGATGGCGCACCCGCGGTGATCGCAGGAGCAAGCTCCCGCGCAACAGGTGTGGGGCGAGGCCGTTGGTGGGGGGCAGGCGAGAGCCTAAGGGATCTCGACGTTCCAGCGCGCTTTGTAGAGACGCTCCCCAGGCAGGTGGAGCACCGAGTCAGGCTGCAGGAAGCGCACCCGCTCGGCCCACCATTCCTCGCCCTCGGACTGGACGTACGCCAGTTGGCCGGTCACCGCGTTGACCGATACGCTCTTGATATTGCTTGTCCCCCAAAGCTGCGGATGTAGATGGAGGCTGCCGTTGTCCCGGTCGAAGAGCCAGCAATGCCTGTGGGTCGTCACTGTCGCGAACAGGCCGCCTGGCACCGGATACAGGTCATGGGCCCCGCCTTCCGGCAGGTACACTCCGGAGAGCATCTCCAGTGAGGGCTCCTCGGAGTCCCACTGCGCGAGACGGTAAGCCCGGATATCGCGGCTCGAGAGCGCCCACAGTATCTGACGCTCCTCGTCCCACACGACGCCATGGCCGGCTGGCAACTCCGTGTGGCACAGCTCCCTCCCCGGCGCCCTCCCATCGTAGATGGTGAGGCGGTCGGGGTTCAGCGGCGGGTCAGTCACCTCATGGATCGATGTCGCCACAGCCACGCGGTCGCCTGGCAGCAGATCGGCTGAGTGGGCGTTCTCGGCGCGGGCCCAGAATAGCACCTTGCGGCTCGCCCGATCCACCAGCGCCACACCCACCCCGAGACCAGAAGAGGTGACCAGGATCTTCCGGCCGCCATCTACCGGCTTGCACTCATCGGTAGCGCCGAAGCCTACGTCCTGGCCGTACCAGGGGAGATCGGCGTGCCCGTTCGCCTGCCAGCTCCATACCTTCTTGGGCTTGCCGCTCTGGGGCTGGGACATGTCGAGGATGAAGACCTCATCCCAGCCGCAGAGGATCAGCTCATTCGGATTCGCTCCAGTGAGTTTCGATTGCGAGCCTGCCATGGTCGCGCGCCCCCCGCTTCCCGTTGCGTTGCTTCGGTCGCTGGCCCCCCATCCCCCCAACTCTCCGCGCCGGAGGTGCGAGGTCGGCCGTAACTCAGGACCGCGTGATCAGCCCGAGCAGAAGGCGGATGAGGCCGAAGATAATAACAGCGGTCGCGACCAGCATGATGCAGAAGATCGCCCCCGCGAACACGACGTTCGTGCTGGCGAGGGGAACTTTGCCCAGAAGACGCCCCACAATCTGAAGTGCGAAGCCCAAGCCTATCACCAGCAGTCCGGATTGCCACTTCTTCATGTGTCCCCTCCTTCCGGCGGTTCGTCGAGAGTTCGGCTATGTTCTGCCAGCCTCCGTAGGACGCAGAAACCGGGCCTATTATACCATCGCGAGCAAGCGCTGTCAGCCTTTGTCTGAAAGCTCTCTGGGCAGGAGACGAAGCCGCCGGAGGCGGCCAAGGCTCCTGCCCAACGGACTTAGAGCTCGCAGTCCGGGTTGGGCTCCGGCAGACGAAGGGTCTCATCCAACTGCTGGAGCAGTTCCGGCGGGCCGCTCAGCTCATCTGTGTAGGCCAGATCGCCCGCCGCCCGGACCCCGAACCACATCCGGCTGAACGCGTTCACGGAGGCCGTCAGCGTGGGCAGGCCGGCCGCCTGGCCCGGGGTCGCGGAAGACTCCTCCCCGAACTCCACGACGTACTCTCCGCCGATCCCGCGCCACGGCGCGCCCTCATCGAGCAGATCGGCAATAGGGTCGCGCAGCAAGAGGTTGAAGCGCACCGGCGCGCCCGTCAGATGGGTGCGGGCCAGCGCACCGGGAAGGTCGAGCAGGCGCACCTGCCAGCCGCCCGTGACATGGGCGGCATTCTCGAAGCCCCCCCGGTGCGTGATGGAGCGCTGGCGCAGGGGCCGGCGGAGCAGGTCCTGGAACTGGATGCCTGGCGGCTCTCGCAGCTGGATGAGCGACACCTGATCCTGGAAGCTACGCAGCAGGGCCATCAACTCGCGGAACTGCTCCGGCGTGCGAAACACCATCCACTCCACCCGGTAGGGGCCTGCGTTCATGTCGTCGGCGTTGAGCCAGAGACAGTGGCTGGGAGAGCCATCGGGAGTGTCGCAGTACCCCAGGCCAAAAGAGTTCTTGTGGTGCATCTCGGCTGGCGTGTATGAGATCCCGCAGGCCCTGCGGAAGTGCATGGAAGAGGTGAACTTGCAGCGCCCGTGTACGGGGCGGCGGGCGAGGTGGGCCGCATGAAGAAGTGCCCAGTCGTCGCGGGTGAATCGGCGGGGCGGGCGCGCACGGTCGGAGACCATAAGTGTGGCCGGGTCGAAGTCGAAGACGACATCATATGAGCCATTGCCGAAGCCGAGGTGGTTGTAATAGCCCTGATCGAAGGGGCCCACCACGGAGAGGAGTGCACCGTCGGCCGCGTCGAGTGCCAGCACATGGGCGCTCAGCCGCTTGGCGAGGCCCCGCTGGCGCGCCACATGGCTGGTGGCGACGGCGAGAAGGACGGCTGTCGGCATCTCCTCCTCCAGGTAGCGCACCGAGGCCGACATCGTCTGGGCCACGCACTCCGCCTCACCCTCCAGCTCCGCCACCCATGTCCGGCCGCCGGTGAAGAAGAGGTCGGTGACTTCCTCGTCCCCTTCACCCATCCAGCCGATTTCGCGCGAGATGCGATGGACGGCGGCGCGGTCCGTATCGGACCTATACTCGCGGAAACGCATGGGTCGCTCCTCCTCCGGGAGTGTCGTACTCCTCGCGCATGTCGAGCGCCCCTGAGACCGCATCGAGGGCACTTTCGTTGCTTCGGCAGCACGCTACCGAAGCAACCAACGGGGCAGGAGGCCAGGCGCCGGAGGCGCCCAAGGCTCCTGCCCTACGAACTGTGGGCTTCGGAAGCGGGGTTGATGAGACCCCACGATACTGCATCCACGTATCTGCCGTCGCTCCACGCTTGTGCCCTCAGTGCCCCTTCCTTCTCGAAACCAGCCTCCTCGAACACTCTCCCTGCTGCCGGATCGTCTGAGCCATTCCCGCCGAATAGCTTGTGGAGCTTCAGTTCCTCGAAGGCGAACCTCACAAGCTGCTTCATCCGGAACTGGCGACCTACCACGATGCTAACACGATAGCTGCTCCGGCATAGCGACGGATCCTCGAGACGTATCTGCCCGACGATCTTCCCGTCAGCCAGTATCGTGAAAGCGAACACGTACCTGTCCTTGAGCGATTTCCTGAACTCCGGTATCCACGACTCTGCGTTTGACGGGGTCCAGATGGTCTTTGCGATCTCTGGATGAGCGAAGAACTGTTCCAGTGTCGCCTTATCCGTCTCCCTCCGCTCTCTGATGATCACGTCCATGGTTCCTCCTTCCTCAGCCTCAGCGAAGGCGCATACCAGGTGCCAGAACCACAGGGGATAGCTCTGCCGGCTACCTCAACTCCCCCGACTGGCGCTTCCCCGCTCACCCATCATCCCCCTAATAGCATGGTCACACTACTCTCACTTCTGCTTCCCAGAGGTGTGGGCTTCGGATGCGGGGTTGATAAGACCCCACCATATCTTGTCCACGTACTCGCCATCCCGCCACTCTTGCCCCTTCTGTACTACTTCCTGCCTGAAACCGGCCTTCTCGAACACTCTCCCCGAGGCCGGATTGTCTGCATCATTGTCACCGAAGAGCTTATGGAGCTTCAGTTCCTCGAAGGCAAACCTCACCAGCTGCTTCAACGCCTCCGTGCAGATACCCTGATTCCAGAACTGGTGACCCACTGAGAAGCCAACGGAGTAGATGCTCCGGCACCCTGATGGATACTGGAGACCGATCTCCCCAGAGCGACCTAAACTCCGGTCTCGACGAGTCTGCACTTGGCGGAGTCCAGATGCCCTTTGCGACCTCTGGATCAGCGAAGAGCTGCTCCAGTGTCGCCTTGTCTGCTTCCCTCTCCTCTCTGATGCTTACCTTCATGATTCCTCCTCGATCGAGATCTGCCATTCGCGATGAGTCGTGCCGCTGCTCCTCACAGCTCGCAGTCCGGGTTGGGCTCCGGCAGACGAAGGGTCTCATCCAACTGCTGGAGCAGTTCCGGCGGGCCGCTCAGTTCATCTGTGTAGGCCAGGTCGCTCGCCGCCCGGACCCCGAACCACATCCGGCTGAACGCATTCACGGAGGCCGTCAGCGTGGGCAGGGCGGCCGACTGGCCCGGCGTCGCGGAGGACTCCTCCCCGAACGCCACGACGTACTCGCCGCCGATCCCGCGCCACGGCGCGCCGTCATCGAGCAGATCGGCAATAGGGTCGCGCAGCAGGAGGTTGAAGCGTACCGGCGCGCCCATCAGATGGGTGCGGGCGAGCGCACCGGGAAGGTCGAGCAGGCGCACCTGCCAGCCGCCCGTGACATGGGCAGCATTCTCGAAGCCCCCCCGGTGCGTGATGGAGCGCTGGCGCAAGGGCCGGCTGAGCATGTCCTGGAACTGGAGGCCCGGCGGCTGTCGCAGATGGATGAGCCGCACCTGATCCTCGAAGCTACGCAGCAGGGCCATCAACTCGCGGAACTGCTCGGGCGTGCGAAACACCATCCACTCCACCCGGTAGGGGCCTGCGTTCATGTTGTCGGCGTTGAGCCAGAGACAGTGGCTGGGAGAGCCATCGGGAGTGTCGCAGTACCCCAGACCAAAGGCGGTCTTGTGGTGCGCCGTCTCGACGCGGAAGTGCACAGGCGAGGTGTAGTTGCAGCGCCCGTGTACGGGACGGCGGGAGAGGTGGGCCGCGTGAAGAATCTCCCAGTCGTCGCGGGTGAAGCGCCGGGGCGTGCGCGCACGGTCGGAGACCATCAGCGTGGCCGGGTCGAAGTCGAAGTCGACCTCATACGAGCCATTGCCGAAGCCGAGGTGGTTGTAATAGCCCTGATCGAAGTAACCCACGATGGAGAGAAGTGCGCCGTCGGCCGCGTCGAGCGCCAGCAGATGGGCCATCAGCCGCTTGGCGAGGCCCCGCTGGCGCGCCACATGGCTGGTGGCGACGGCGGCGAGGACGGCTGCCGGCATCTCCTCCTCCAGGTAGCGCACCGAGGCCGACATCGTCTGGGATAGGCACTCTGGCTCGCCCTCCAGCTCCGCCACCCATGTCCGGCCGCCGGTGAAGTAGAGGTCGGTGGGTTCCTCGTCCCCTTCACGCATCCAGCCTATTTCGCGCCAGATGCGATGGGCGGCAGCGCGGTCCGTATCCGGGTTATATTCGCGGAAACGCATTGGTCGTTCCTCCTCTGGGAGTGCAGTACTCCTCGACAGACAACCGTGGCAGACTCATTCCCCTCTCTCCTTCCGGCCGGCCCATTTAGTAAACGCGCCACGCGCCTGCTCCCTGTCGCTCTGATGAGAAGAGCGACACGAGGCAGGCGCGCAATGGGCTGAGGTGCGTATCCGCCGGAGGCGGACAAGTCCCTGCTCAGACCGTATGGTTTTGTCTGTGGTCAGCCGGGTAGATGATAGTCCGCCGTGCGCGACATGTCAAGAAGGCTGGCCGGGCCGACCGTCTCCAGACGGCGGGGTAGGAGGCAAGCCGGCAGAGGCACAGCAGCGGTGTAGCGCCGGGGGAGCAGGAACGGGCGGCGCTCAACCGAATTGGGTTGTTCTCAGTGATGAGTGCTGTCTGGGGGGAATGGCACCCAGGCAGAGGTAGTCGGCATGCGTTCGCGTTCCGATAGGTCACGTGTTCTGGACTCCGCGGCTCGTGGGCTCAGCGTCCTGCGAAGCGTCTACCGATCTGGTGATCCCAAGCAGCTGGCGGAGGTGAGCGCCGAGACCGGCATCGACAAGGCCGGGGTCCTCCGTGCGCTATCGACTCTGTCGTCGGAGGGCATCATCCGCAGGGACCCGGCCACGGGGGGATACCTGCCCGACATGCGTGCGTGGATCTACCTGATGCCATCGGTGCAGCCCGGCCTGTCGTTCGTCGCCGCCGTTCAGGCTGCTCTCGACCGGCTCAGCGAGGCCACCGAGGTGACCGCCGGGATGGTACTGCCGGCGGGACCGAGAACGACGGCAGCAGCGATGTGGTCGGAGCCGCGCACGGCTATGCACTATGACGCAGCTCGGGCGCCATCCTCGGCGCCGCTGCACGCGACGGCCCCCGGCAAGTGTCTGCTCGCGTGGATGTCGGAGGCGGAGTTGGACCAGTACCTCGCCCATCCGCTCGAGCGTATGACGAGGCGCACGATCACCTCGCTCGTGCGCTTGCGCCGGGAGCTGGCTCGCGTTAGGCGCACCGGCTATGCGACGCACGTCGGCGAGCTGTCGGCTGGGGTCTGCGGCCTCGCTCTCCCAGTTCACACGACCGATGGCACCGTCCGCGGCGCGCTGACACTGGCGATCCCCGGGGACAGTGTCGAGGGGTATGCGGACAGCCTTCTGCCTGCCTTGCGCAGGGCGCAGGAGGATGTCTCGCGGCTACTGGGATATGAGGCCTGGGCGGAGTTCGTGAGACAGGCGGACGGCGCGCATCCCGCAATGATGTCTCCCTGGGACACCCCAGATCCCGGTTTCGGCGAGGGGCCGGTGCGGCCGGTGAGGAGCATCGCCCGCATGATACGTCTGGTGGCCGCGGTTCTCAGGCAGCCGCGGGGAGTGTCGGTGCGGGAGGTGGCCCGGCAGCGGGGACTCGAGAAGACGACGGCGTGGCGATTGCTCAACACGCTGGTGGCGGGAGATGTGCTGTGGCAGGATGGCCCTCAGCGGCGGTATCGCGTCAGCCCACGGTTCTGGCTGCGCCAGAGCCCGATTCTCCGCACGGCCACGTCTCTCAACCGTCTTGTCGAAGAGGTCCTCAGAAGGGTAGCCGCCGCGACGGAGGCCACCGCGGTGCTCGTGCTTCCTGACCGGGAGATGAGGCACTCTGTCGTCTGCCGGTTCGCGCTGCCGCCCACCCCTCTCTGCTTCCACCCCGAGAAT
>JALGXW010000057.1 GCA_029821875.1 Candidatus Hebobacterum abditum
CAGCAACTCAGGTCTGTGCTATACTACAACCACGACGCGGGGTAGAGCAGTCAGGTAGCTCGTCGGGCTCATAACCCGGAGGTCGCAGGTTCGAATCCTGCCCCCGCTACCAGCTTTGTTGATTTCTCGGCAGCCAGCGTCAGCAGGCCTGGCAGGTTGCCGCGGAGGTAGAGCCGGGGTTCTGGGCGTTTGCGCCCAGGGACTTCGGCTCCTTTCACTTCTATCCGGGTGATCATCCGGGATACCGCCCGGCGTACCGCCTGCGTCTGACCACCCTCGAGCATGGTCCCCAGGTCTGCTACCGCTCGCTGGACGAGACCAGGGATGACGTCCAGCGCACCCGCGCCGTCGTTGCTCCGGGTCTCCAGTTCCTGTCGCAGACGCGCCCGCCGTATCTCCACCTCTCGCATCGCCTCTGTGAGGTCAGCGACGAGTGCGCCGGCGGCGACCGCCTTCACGAGCCGTCGCGCCTCCCTATCGGCCTGCGCGAGCTGCTGCTGCAGCTTCGCTTCCCGCTCAGGTCCCTGTCGGGTGGCCCTCAGCTTGGCGCGTGCTCGCCGGATCACCTCGTCCACCGACCTGCTCTCGAACAGCGTCGTCTGCAGGATCTCCAGGATGGCCTGCTCGGCCCACGTCGCGTTCACCGTCACGCGAGAGGCGCATACCGTTTCCCCGCGGTTGAGCCGGCCGGCACAGGCATAGCTGCTGGCACCGTGCAGTACGAGGCGGGAGCCGCACTCCCCGCAGACCAGAAGGCCGCTGAGCAGTCGTCGCTCCCGCCGGTGGGAAGCAGAGTAATCGTTCTTGGACGACCGCTCCTCCTGACACCGCTTCACCTCGTCCCACAGCTCCTGGGGCACGATGCGGAGGTCCTCGCGCTGCGTGATGACCCATTCTTCCTCGTCGCGCTCCCTGCGCACGCGCGTCTCCCGGTCGGGATCGCGCATCCATCTGCTGCGATTCCAGACCAGCCGCCCGATGTAGCGCTCGTTGTTGAGGATGCCGAGGTTGCGCTTCCGGCTACCCCAGATGGCGCTTGCAGACCACGTCCGTGCGGCCTTCGCCTTGCGGTTCGCCCAGCGCGCCCCAGGCGGCTCGATGCCCTCCGCGTTGAGGATGCTGGCGATGGTGCGCGCGCTCTTCCCTTCGCGGTACAGGCAGAAGATGCGTCTCACAACCTCGGCCTCGGGCTCCCACACATAGGGCTCGTACCCGACGATCGGCCCGCTCTCGCTGGGCTCGCCGGGACGGTTGGCATGGACCGGACGGCTTCGGTAGCCGTAAGGAGCGCCGCCAGGGCTGTGGCCCATACGGACTCGTCCCTCCAGGCCGCGGCGCGTGCGGCGAGCTATCGCCACCAGCTCCTGCTCCCCCATGAAGCCCTTCACCAGCGCGACTGCGCTCGCGGCCTCCGGGGCTGACACGGTATCCATCCCGTCGCCGGTCACTAGGTGCACACCCCAGAACCGTAGACGCTTCCGCAGGGAAGCTTGGTCCTCGGGGTCGCGCGCCAGGCGGTCGAACTCGTCGGCCACCACCACGTCGAACTCGCCGGCCTCTGCCGCTCGGAGGAGTTCCTGATAGCCGGGACGGCGTCGTGCGACCGCTCCGGACACCTCCGCATCGGAGAAGAACGCCACCTCCTGCCACCCGCGCCGTCGGATGATCTCGGCGCGGCAGGTCCGACGCTGATCCTCAATCGAGGCCGGTCGCTGCCGGTCGGTCGAGTAACGGCAGTAGATGGCGGCTCTCAGGGCGCTGTCGCCTGCTTTCCCCGTGACAGTCACCTCAAGCTCCTTCTGGGCTGCGGTCTGAGATGCATTCATCACTCTGTGGCGCAGAATAGTCAAGGCCGTGGGGCGGCGACGTGTGGGCACGTGTGGCGTGTTCCGCCTGCGCCCGGGCCATTGCGACCAGCCCATCCACCAGATCGTCCAGCATCCGGTCGAGCACATCAGGTCCTATGTACGCTCGGATCTGGTCGCCAAGGCTCATGGTTGCCTACATGTAGGACCGAGGCAGCGGCCCGGATGGCCGGCCTCGTCCCTGCCCCGCAATGACAGCGGGCATCGGCTGCACGCCATCGGGCAGATGCTGGAGGCGCCGGAATGTCCCGGCGCCACCGTGTGAATCAGCCTATCGTTACTCGGCTCGACAGCGCTGACGCCGCCGCCACTCCCGTCGGCTGAGCCCTCCGCGCTCAGCCTTCGGCGGTGATTCGCGCTGACGTCGCGCTCGATTCAGAGCTAGCTGCAGCCGAGGACCTGGTAGGTAGCCGTTTGAATGAAGGTAGTCTCCCACCCAGTTCACGTCACCGTCAGCGCATGATCGTCCGTAGACGTCCAGATGAAGGTCTGATCTCTTGCCGCGCACTGGCTGTGGTTCTGACACCGACACGACTCCTCTCGTGCCTCACGCGGAGGCTGCGTCTGCAGATTATCGGCTCTGCGACAGAGCCGGTCATGCGAGGCTACCGCCCTATGATGTACCGATGCCGCGCGTGCTTCGCGCTGCCCTTCCTCCGCCCTGGGGCCGTCTGGTCTTGGAGCGGGAACGACGCAGTCGGGTGACCTCAGCCACCGGGATGGCGCGCTCACGTCCGATCCTCACGTAACGTAGCCGACCGGATGCAGCCCAGCGCCTGATGGTCGCCGGGTGGACCTGTAACCTGTCAGCGACCTGTTTCGTGGACAGCAGCATCTCGTTTCCCTTCCGCGGCCCCTGAATGGATGCGTGCGTCGGCCGTCGAATGAGTCCACCGCGTGAGTGCTCGTTTCCGTGCATCTCACCCGAGGAAATACGGCAGCGATAGCCCCCTGAAGGGCTGGGATTTCGTAACATGAAAAAGGCACCCCCTACGACAACAGCACCACCTGATCCGTTTCTCAAGGTGCGGCAGAAGTATGAACGTCAGTACGACGTTCGCTTCAGCGACGACCAGTGGCTCGAGATCCTCAACGAGGTGGGGGCCCGGTCGGCCTCGTCTGCGGGAGCAAACGCGTCTGTGTCGATCCTCCACGAGGTCGCGGACTGGTCGGCGAGATTCCTCAGCCTTGGTACTCCCAGACAGCGGCGCCGTCGCAAGCGAGAGACGGTAAAGGGGAGGAGGCGAGGGGCGTACGCTCGGCCAGCGCTCGAAGGCATCGATCTGGTCCTGCACGTGACTCTATGCAAGAGTCTGGCCAAGCAGCTTAGGGTCCAGTGGCGTTGGTCGGCGTTCAAAGAGGCGCACAAGAAGCGGACCGGACTTGAGGAGGATGAAGAGACGCTGAAGGACCGGTACTTGACTATGAAGAGGCGGCTCCGCGCAGTTGTGCCTCCGGGGCAAGAGTGGCTCCTCTGGCCACAACACCGGGCGGAGTTGCTGACAATGCTGGGGGTCCGGAATCTCAAGGCGTTGGCTGAAGAGGAGGAGAGGCCGATCGAGTGGGTGCAGGAGGTCGAGGAGAAACAGGCCGCGAGACGAGCCAAGCTGGACTCTGTTCCTCCCCCGGAGCGCGATCGCATCCGCAGGATTCTGGAGAGACAGGATGCACAGGGCATCGCCTTCGCCAAATCCCAGGGTCTTAGGCCCTATCCTATACCAACGGCATGGGAGCCGAAGGTCAAGGCTATGCTGGAGGCCGATCGGGCGCATCTGCGATCCCTGCCACCTGTCGACTCCAAGCAGAAGAAGGCAGATCGCAACGCCCGAATCGCTAAGGCGGCCGCCGCGCGGAAGCGTTGGAACCAGGAGCTGCATGAGGAGGACCTCGCCTGTCTGGTATCCATCTCTATTGCAGCGGGATTGTCGCTTCCCGACTGGCTGGCCGACTGGGCCCGGGAAAAGGGCATGCTTAGCGGAGCAACGCACGACGAAGACTGAAGTGCTGGGAAGGGTGGGGGGATCGCTATCCGGAGTGTGTGACGCGATGGCGGGAGATCTGTACCTTGCGCGTACGGTGGGTGTTGGTCATCAGCCACGCAGAGTGCCGGAAGAGACTTCTCGAGCGGCCGCCACGCCTCCGTGATACGCTGATACACTTACGGCGCGGGTGGGAGTAGATAGCTCCTCCGTTGGCCGCCACTTGAAGCTGACGCTGCTAGCGCCCGACATCATCGAGTCCATACTCAACGGCACCGAAGCTGACGGACTGTCGCTCGAGACTCTCTATCGGATGCCGGTCGGATGGGAGGGGCATAGGCGGGTGCTGGGGTGAGACGAGGAGCACCGGCGACGTGTCAGAACACGAGTTGCTCAGAGTGACGCAGGCCGAACAGGTCCAATACGAGCGAACCATCTACTTCATCTCGGCACAGCAGATAGGCTCTGCCATCTGAGATGTTGCCAGACCAGAGGATGGCAAGGTGCAGCCTGCGCGGGTCCATCTCTGCGAAGTGCTCATCGACTATACGCTTCCGCTGTTTCACCGGGCACTCGACCCAGACTCCCTGTAGGCAGTCATCTGCGGGTCGTCGAGCGAACTTGCGTTCTACCCCTCTGAACAGGCGCTCTGGTTCTGTCTGCGGGGCCGGGACGGTTCCGGTCGTGAGATCCGTCTGTGGTAGCCTATCGATGATCTCGAATATCCGGCTTTTCACCTCAAGCAGCAACTCGATGCTGTTCCTCCAGGTGAGGTGCCAGTCCACTGTCCGCCCCTCATTGCCCGCCACCGCATGGGCGGCCGACGACAGACCCCGGGCCAGACCGAGGGGGGCCAGTTCAGCGAGCACTTCCGCGTGTCGCTCTCTGTCCTCAAGACGCTGCAAGACCCCCTCCCGTTCAGCCCGTGGGAGATGCTGGACAACGGCGCGCACCCCGCTGATCAGCTTCTTCACGGGAATGACCTGTCGTGATCCGATAATCGTTCGTTCGTCTGGCAGGCACCAGGGCTTCCCATACTCGTAGTTCCGGACACCAGTCGGTCGGAAGTGGAAGCATGGGGCTGAGCGAATCGGCCGCGGCAGTGCGCCGACGAGGTCGCGGGCTTCGCAGGGGCTCATGTCGAGGTCATCGTAGTCCCCAAGGATATAGTCTTCGAGCGGCCTGGGGTCATCGTAGAACGTGGTTGGGACAAATGATGGACTACAGCCCGGCACGTCTGGCCCCCCTTCGTTGATGCCTCACAGTGGCGACACTCAGATTCTAACACGTAGGGACGGCACGTCAACGCCGGGGCACGCTCCGCGCACTCAGCCACCTCGATGCGAGCCCATACGAAACCGAACCCAACGGCCTCTCACTTGAGAAGCTGTACCGCGTGCCCGCGGACTGGCGAGAGCAAGGGCGTGCGCCGGTGTGAGGCGGAGGGTTGCCTTCCTGAGTCAGCGAAGATCGAGGGGGTGGATTGGAGCGTGGGGGAGGGCCGACCAGCAACCCTCGCTCGACTACGTCGCAGAAGGGGGTAGTGGATGAGGCCGACTGACAGGGAGCAGTTCCTACAAAGGACCAGGAGCGATGTCACTGCGGTCGGGGTCCAGGTGCTGCGGCTGTACCACCTTCAGGATGTGTTCCGGCGACTGGTGGACGTGTTTGAGTCAAGTCCGAAGCTGAATCAGCGGTGGACACCACTCCACAGCTTCGTCTTTGGAGGATACACTGCACAGGCCTGCCTACACATTCGCCGGCTAATGAGGGACAAGGGCTCTCACAGGCAGAGCGTTTCGTTGGCCAACTTGGCCGAGCGTCTGGCGAAACACCCCGGTCTGATCACCCGAGAGGATTACGTCCGAAGGTGGTCTGTTGCGCATGTCCGCCTGCCTGATGGCACGTCCTCGGACATCGCCGCACTGGCACAGGATGCCATTACGGAAGACCTTAGAGAGATGGCGAGCAGGGAGTTCGATCGCTTCGCCCATCCCGGGCACGATGGCATCAGTGCCGAGCGGCTCCGTCAGCGGCTCGCAGAGGTCGAGGGGAAGTGCGATAGAGTGCTCACCTATGTGGACAAACGGCTAGCTCACTATGACCGAAAGAAGCCAGATGACCCTACTTGGGGAGATCTCGACGATGCCATTGATGCAGTGGGTGAGATGTTCAAGCATGTTTCCCTGCTGGTAACTGGGTCGGCTCCCGATTGCCTCGTTCCAGAGTGGCAAGGTGAGCCTTGGGAAGACCTCCTGACTGTGCCATGGGTCACGGAGAAGGGCGAGCATGATGACTGACGCCCGAAGTGTTCATGGGGAGTCTCGGCAACAGCGCATGAGACTGCGGTTTGCGAGCGTCTTCTCCTGCTCCGCGCGTACCTGAGTATCGACTCCGAGAGAGCCGTTACAGCGGTCTCGGGGGTCGCCGCTCGAGAAGCTGTACCAGATGCCGGCGGGGTGGGAGGAGCAGAGGCAGACCGTTGGTGTACGTTCCCGCGTCTGAGCCCTATCCTAACAGCGGCTTGCACAGAATCTCGTGGATACGGACCTCGCCGATCCGGTTGCTAGTAGAGGCAGTGGCAAGCACGGCTGTGTCCGCACCCCGGCCGGTGCCGGCGACGACGATCACCTTCGCACGACGATCACCTTCGCTCCCCGGTCGACCATACCACCGTCCGCTGCCATCAGCAGAATCTCCACACACACCTTCATCCCCTGACCGAACGTCCTCAGCATGTTGGCAAGCGCGGTCGGGGCCTCGTTCCCGTAGAGGCCGCCCAGGTGAAACAGCATCGTGCTCCAGTAGACCCGATGGCCTCGCCGCTCTAGCTCCGATGCCACCTCCATGTCGAAGCGTTCATGGTCCCGGAAGCCGCGTTGGTGGGGCACAACGAC
>JALGXW010000058.1 GCA_029821875.1 Candidatus Hebobacterum abditum
TCTTGTAGGTCTCCTTTCGCAGGGTCAAAGTAACCCATCCTCGAAAAGCGCTTGTGCACGTCCAGGCCAACATAGATCATCGTCGGTCTCCTCCTGCTGCGAGTGTCTGTGCTCGGAGCACCTTTCAACACCTACAGGGGGAGACCGTCTTATGATAGTCGGACACCCGTGAGACCGCTCTGAGGTCGCTCTAGCGCACAGATGAGTTTCTGGACACCACGCGATCACGTTGCCGGGCCGGCGTCACGGCTCCAGTAGGGCCTTGGGTGAGCACAGGCGGGTCGCAATCGGCGCCTAGGGCTGCGCACGTGAACAGTGCCGGTGAACTCACGTGTACTCAGATCATCTGTGTGGATTCGCAAAGGAGGCGGACGCGGTCGAGGGAGGTGTCGGGGGTGATGGGGCTGCCGACGGAGACCACGAAGTTGCCGTCGCTGCCGGCGACATCGATCTGGCGGCGGACTTCGGCGAGGACCTCGTCGTCGGAGGCCTTCTCGAGGAAGTGGGCGTCGACGTTTCCGTAGAGGACGCGGTCGGGGCCCATGACGCGGCGGACCTCGGCGAGGTCGATGCCGTAGTTCTTGCGATCCTCCTCGAAGATGATGGCGGTGAAGGGAAGCTCCTTCAGGTGGTGGAGGAGCGGCATGAGGTTGCCAGAGAAGTAGAGGACGGTGCGGAAGCCGAGGTCTTCGAAGAACTGGAGGGTGCGCTGAGTGTAGGGGAAGCTGAACTCCAGGTACATGTCGGGGGAGATGAGGTCGGCGGAGGAGAGGGATTCCTGAGGAATGCGGCGGAGGGGCAGGGGACCCACCCTTCGAGGACCTGGTGGACGAGGGCGGGAGAATCGAGCAGGGCGGACATCATGCGCTGGAAGCCGAGGAGGCCGAGGAGGCCGAGGAGGGAGATGTAGGGGGCCTCGTAGCTCGAGTACAGGGGGAGGTTGTCGGGGTGGCGGGCAAGGAGGGCGCGGGCGAGGTCGTAGCGGCCGGAGTCGCGCTCGGCCTTGACATCTTCGGCGGATGGCTCGGAGGTGGGCGGCGTGTCGCGCCGGGCGCGGGCGGCGGCCTCTTCGAGGCTCCCGCCGTTGTATCCCTGGGACCAGAGACACGCGCAGGGTCCGCTCCTCTCGTCCGCCATCCTGGCCTTGTAGGCATGGCCGTCTGGCGGAAGCCAGGTGGCGTCACCGTTTGGGTCGATCCACCAGATGCTATCGCCGCGGCGCTCGACGGCGGAGCCGGCGACGTCGGTCGGGGTGCTGATGGTGGGGAGCTTGAGCCAGGCCGGGGGTGGATAGCAGGTGTCGCAGATGTCGGTGCAGATCTCGAGCTCGAGGTCAAAGTGGGTCCAGTATTCGACCGGCAGGCGATCCGTTCCGGCCGCGACGAGGCGGTCGCGCCACTTGCGGTAGCGGAGCTCCATGCTGTGGAACTCGAGGGGGCCGAGGCCCTCGTAGCTCGGCGCGACGGGGACGAAGGGCGGGCGCTGGCCGTTGAGGATGAGGCTGAGGGGATCGGTTGGATGCATGTCGAGTTGCATGGCAGAAGGTTGGCGCTGCTCAGGGTCGTGTGTGAGATAGAGGTAGATTCTGTGCTGTGTAGCCGCCGCCTCCTGTAAGCAGAGCGGGAAGGGCGCGCGCGGTCCGTGTCCTCGATGCGGAGGATGAAGCGGCCGGCGTGGTCGCGGGCAGGGAGCCAGTTGTCCTTATCAGGGGCCCTCTGAGCCGGCCCTGAGCAGGCTCCGGAGTTGCGTGTTCAGTGGTGCTTCTGTGCCGTCTGAGCTCGGCGAGCGGGGGCCTGGCCCGATGTCACAGGCCCTTGACGGGCACAACCTGCCCCAGGAGTCCTGAGCGGTACTGCGGCGACGTGACCACCACACGCGCTTCCACTGCCGCGTAACAACGACATCCCGTCTCAGTAGAGGTACCCAAGCCTCCGCAGCTCCTCGCGCATCTCGTCCGTCAACGCCACGGCCGGCGCAGGCTCTCGGGCGAGGACATGGCGCCAGCGGCGCTGTTCCTGCAGCCACCGGGCAATCAGCTGCTCGTCGTAGGCGGCCCGTACCGGGTTGGTCGACGTGAGGTCCATCTGCTCGCCCGCATCCTGCTCGGTATTCCACAGGCCGATGGCTTCCTTGGTCGGTGTTCCACTCCTGGGTGTAGTGGTCAAGTTGGCCTGATGCCGCGGGTCCTTGTCAAGCAACGGTGAGACGACGATCCTAGGGTGCCGCGCGGAAGGCGGTGAGGCCGCTGCCAGTGCCGTCCTGTATGAACGCCCTCAGGGATCGCTCCTCCAAGTGTCATGTGGGGTCGACATCCATTGTAGTACGTAGCGAAGTCACGTAAGAGTCTGTCCAGATGATCTGCACCGCGCACCAGTGCTGCGCGTCCCAGCCACTCGCTCTTCAGTGTGAGGATGGCCCGTTCGGTGACGGCAATGGACCCGCGTCTGGCCAGCCTCCCGAAGCGCTGCCTCACTCCCCATTGTCGGAGCAGATCCCGGAAGGCCTGACAGGTGAACACCGGGTCGCGACCCCTGATAACCTCTGTGGGCGGACCATAACGGCCGAACGCAGCCTCCAGCGCTTGGATCACCCAGCCGCCGTCAGAGCCGTAGAGAGGCAAGACACACATCACCTTGCGCGAGAAGTGATCGACCGCCACCAGCACCCAGGTGGGCCAGATGCCCCAGCGATAGACCCGCGTCCTGTCCAAAGACCAGGCCTGGTTGGGCGATTCGGCTTTGATGCGGACCGGGCCTCTGCGGCGTTTCCTTGCCGACGCAACAGCCCCTGACGGTCGCTCCGGTCGAGGCCTGAGCAGGAGGCTGCGGACAGTTGAGGGAGAGACGAACACCCCCAACGCCCACAGTGTCATCGCGATCCGATACCGACCCCAGGCAGGATTCTGGTGGAACACCTCCCAGACCAGCTTCACGATCCGATTCGGCGTCCTGTTGGCAGGCTCCCTACGTAGGCGGCGTCCGAATGCCCCCGTACGCAGTGACCTCAGCCATCGGTGAACGCTGGACCGAGACACACCGAGTGTCTCCCGCAGCCTTCGCCGGGAGATCTGGAAGTACTCGGCCAGCCAGAGGATGCGGAGCCGCTCCGTGGGTTCATACGGCCTTCGTGCTCTGCTCCTTCCCAGTCGTCGCTCCAGCACTTCGATGTGAGCATCGCGCAAAGACAACGCGTCCTCGAGGAGTAGAATCCGAGCCTCGAGCTCTGCGCGCCAACTGTGGTCTGCGATCCCGGCCGCCTTCTCAAGGCAGCGGCATCGTTGCCTCCCAGCCCACTTCGCACTGAGGAGCACGGCCTGCATGGTCAATGAAGCTGCTGTCGATAGCACACTCATCTGAGCTCACTCCACAATGGGGGAGGCGCCCGAAGACGCCTCCCAGGGGTCTCAGATGATAGGACGCTCCCCCGACAGCGGGGCAAGCTCGGGAGCCCCTCAGACCGGTCTCACGAGTGCTTAACAAGGACCGGTGTCCCCACGGGCCCTCGACATAGGCACGCGTTTCGACGCGACAGACAGCTGTGTGGCACTTTGTCTGCCCAGCCCACACTGGTCTCAGCGGTCCCCGACAAGGGCCGGATGTCCCACTATGAGTCGACGGGTCCCCAAGGGGTCATTCACCCGGGCGCCGCGCCGGACTGGGACCGCGGAAGAGATGGACCAACAGAGGCTTAGCCCTTGATGACGGCGAGCCCGTAGGTGTCCAGTCTCGGGAGGGTGAAGGAAACGCGCCCGTCATTGAGGCCTGCCGGCAGATGCTCCTCCCCGTCCAAGGTCAGCCAGCGGACGCTCGTCGGCCTGCTGGCGTCCGTCCATGGGAGGTCGATCTCTACGTTGTGCTTGGCAGCGATAGTGTCATCGGCTTCCCGGTAGTCGTAGTTGAGGACGTGGCAGATGTGCTCATCACCTTTGCGGTAGCGGACGACGTTCACGAGGGCGTCGGATACGTCGATGCGGGCCTCGACCACATCGAGGATGGGCTCCACGATGCGTTCGCGATCTCTCGGCCGGTACTTGGTCCAGAAATCCAGGGGCCGGCTGCCGCGCATGGTCCTGATCCCGGCGGTCCGCCCGAGCGGGTTCGCCGAGTAGGCAATCACCCGGCCGCCCTGCTTCGCATACGCCTTCAGCGTTGCGGCCTGCGAGGCCGTCAGCGTGCCGGCTTCGGGGAGCAAGACCGCCTGGTAGCGCGCCAGCGTCTCCGGCGCAATGTCTCCGGCGATGAAGTTGTCGTCGCCGGCGAAGAGGACGTCGTACTGGAAGCCGCTTTCGGCCAGCGCCTGGGCAACGGCGATGTACTTGTGGTGGCCCTTCGGGTTCGCCAACACGGCAGAGTCGGCGTAGAGGATCGCGATCTCGTTGTCGGTCGCACATCCCTCGTAGTACTGGCGGTGTTCGAGGATGAACTTCGTGTAGTCCTTCACCAGTTCCGGCACGGTCGCTTCCAGGCGCGTCTTCTCATCCACTCCGGGGTACATGTAGTAGCCCCAGCGGCCGTTGTTCGCATAGGCTTCGAGGAACATCAGCAGGTAGTAGTTGACACACTTCCTGCCCGCGAACTGCCTGGGCACGAAGATCTGAGGGGCAAGCCAGGCCGGAGCCTTCCCGCCGAGAGCTGAGGCCAGCCGATACCAGGAGGTGAACTTCCCTCTCGGCAGCAACTGGTGGCCAGGCCCGCTCTGGAACGCGGTGGGATCGACTACGTAGACGTTCTCCATCATCGCGTAGTCAATCAGCTCTCCCCACGAGGCGCCCCAGAGCTGGCCATTGCTCTCCAAGAAGGTACCCAGGCCGGTGAGGTTGGCGGTCACGGCCATCTCGCTGTCCGCGGCGGCGATGGCGCAGCGGATCTCGGAGAAGAACTCGGCCGCGGTCCGAAAGGCGAGCCGGTTGTGGACAGAGACGTAGAGATCGTAGAGGGCGTCCTCCTGGCGGAGGCGTCGGAGGAGGGTCGAGTAGTCATCCCTCCTGAACTCGCGCACGTTCTCGATGCCGGCCGCGCGGCGAAGGGGGGCATCGCTATCGAGCTCGGCACAGAACTTCTCTAGGCACCTGGGACAGAACCCCGGATCCTTGCTATCCCTGGACATGAGCCCGATGTTGGTCTGAATCTCGTCGACGTTTATGGAGTCCGCCCCCGCCTCGATCGCCGTCTTGATATCGCTCAGGAGGTAATCGAGGAAGACGCGGCTGTAGACGCACATCGCGTAGACGGGCTTTTGACCTCGGCCTCATTCCCATCGATGTCGCGGCAAACCTCGTCCAGGAGGTGGCGGTGCTCTTCCTTCTCATAGATGTGATAGGTGAGCGCGATCAGCGGCACCGCCAGCTGGACGCGCCGGCCCTCGGCCTGGGCCTGCTGGATCGCGGCCTTCTCCCACTGGGCGGGAGCGTAGGAATCGTAAACCCACATTCCGTTGACCGTGGTTCCGTACTCCCGCGCCCATTCGATGGGCATGATCCCTGCTGCGATGAACTGCACCTCTCGATACCATTCCATCTCAGCTGATCTCCTCTCTGCAGCTAGCCACCAGCGCCCGACAGGTCATCCACCGCTGTGTCCGGAACTGCTATCACCAACACACAGCGGCCCGGGCAGGACTCTCGGTGAGCAGTGCACAATCTGCCTTACCATCGTGGTCGCGACATAACCTGCTCGCAGTTCGCGCTACGCTTCCCAAAGGGGCACCAGAGTGAGCTATCCAAAGCTGCCGGACTACCGGAGTATCATCGACGAGCTTGAGTCCCTCGCACACCTCAAGCACGACCATGGCGCCGAAGACCTGTCTGCGCCGCTGGCACGAGCAGAGGAAGCCCTGCGACGAGCTGTGAGGGCGATGGGCAGACTCCCCCTCGACCGCGAGTTGACTGCCAAGGAGCCCAACGGTCTGGCGGAGATTCGCGCTTTGCGCCCCAGAGGCCCGCGTCGAATCTGGGGTAGCTTCGACGCGAAGCTCTACACGGACAGGCTGGAGGGCGCTCTCCTCGGGCGCATGGGAGGTTGCACGCTGGGCGCGGCGGTCGAAGGCTGGTCGGTCGAGGCGATGGCGGATTGGGCAGAGGAGATAGGCGATCCGTTTCCGCCGACCGACTACTGGTCGCAGGCCAAGATGCCGTCAGATCTCCGCTATGGCGTCAGCCGCTTCGATGCCTACACGCGGGATGACATGGACGGTGTCCCGGCCGACGACGATATCATCTACACCGTGCTGGGGCTGATGATCCTCGAGAAGCACGGTCCTGACTTCACCGTTGAGGACGTGGGCCGCATGTGGCACACCGACCTCAACTGGGTCTACAAGGACATGGAGTGGCCGCTGAACCGGCTCCTGGCAGGAACGCCGGCGGTCAAGGCCGCAGATGAGAATCCCTACGCCGAACTCATCTGCGCCTTCATCCGCTGCGATCCGTACGGCTACCTTGCGCCCGGGCAGCCGGAGCGAGCTGCCGCCTTGGACTATAGAGATGGCTTCATGAGCCATCGGAGAAACGGTCTCTACGGAGGCATGTTCTTCAGCGCCGCTATCGCGGCCGCCTTTGCCGTCGATCACCCCGCGGAGGCCATCAGGATTGGCTTGAGCGAGATTCCCAAGGAGTGCCGCCTCGCGAAGGAGATCCGATGGGCGTTGAGGGCCAGTGAGCGAATCCGAGACTACCGCGACGCGCGCCGGGCTGTCGATCGACGCTTCAAGGGCATGACCATCGTGCACACCATCAACAACGCGTGTCTGGTCGTGTTCGGCCTGATGCTGGGCGGCACAGACTTCACGAAGGTGATCTCTGAGACCGTCGCCATGGGTCTGGACAACGATTGCACCGCGGCGACCGCTGGCAGCATCGCCGGGGCTGTCGTGGGCAAGCGCGGGATCCCAGAGCACTGGTACCGCCGCTTCAACAACAAGATCCACACCTATATCAGAGGGAACGAGGTGGTCGAGATCAGCGACCTTGTGGACAGATACACGAGGCAGGCCGAAAGCTTGTCTGCGGGCGTGTCTTCACCGGAGCAGTAGGTCGAGACCCGGTGTGGCGGTTGCTGCCCCCGCTAGACGGTGATGGGAGAGGCGTGAGGGCCGTCAGAGCGTCCGGACGTCGTGTTCTGCAGGGACACAAAGACGGAAGGCGCCCGATCACTGGGCGCGGAGGAGAGAGAATGTGAAGAAGATCCTGAATGACCCTTTTCGTTATGTGGATGAGATGCTAGAGGGGCTGTGCGCGGCCCACCCGCAGTACTACCAACAGCGCGGGCCGCATGGGCGTGTGATCGCCCGCGCCGGCGGAGCCGTATCTGACAAGGTCGGCCTCGTCACCGGCGGCGGCTCCGGACACCTCCCCGTGTTCACGGGCTACGTCGGCAAGGGCCTGCTCGACGCCTGTGCCATCGGGGACGTGTTCGCCTCCCCTTCGGTGGACCAAATGGCAGATGCCATCCACGCGGCCGACGGCGGGGCAGG
Source organism: Candidatus Hebobacterum abditum (assembly GCA_029821875.1). Lineage (GTDB taxonomy): Bacteria > Armatimonadota > Hebobacteria > Hebobacterales > Hebobacteraceae > Hebobacterum > Hebobacterum abditum. The sequence continues at coordinate 7,471 of JALGXW010000058.1, forward strand.
CGTGCTGCTCATCTACGGCAACTATGGCGGAGACGTCATGAACTTCGACATGGCGGCGGAGATGGTGGACATGGAGGGCATCGCGACCGAGACCGTGCTCGTCGCCGATGACGTCGCGAGTGCTCCTCCGGCCGAGCGGGAGAAGCGCCGCGGGGTCGCGGGCATGGTGTACGGCTTCAAGCTGGCGGGCGCCAGGGCCGAGGCCGGAGCCGACCTCCCCACGGTCGCCGCCACCGCGCGGAAGGCGTTGGACGCCACTCGCTCCATCGGGGTTGCGCTGACACCGTGCACGGTGCCGCAGGTGGGAAAGCCGACCTTCCAGCTGGGGGAGGAGGAGATGGAGATCGGTATGGGCATCCACGGCGAGCCCGGGATCCAGCGGGGCCGGCTGCAGACCGCGGATGAGATCGCCTCGACGATGGTGGACGCGCTCCTCGCAGACCTGCCCCTCGCCTCAGGCAATCGCGTCTCGGTCATGTGTAACAGCCTGGGCGCCACCCCGCCGGAGGAGCTCTACATCGTCTACCGCTATGTGGCCGGCCGTCTGCGCCAGATGGGCGTGGAGATCGTGATGCCGCTGGTTGGGCGGTACGCCACCTCCATGGAGATGACCGGGCTCTCCCTGACCTTCTGCCAGCTCGATGAAGAGCTGGAGCAGCTGCTGCAGGCGCCCTGCGAGTGCGCTTTCTGGCGGGTGTGAACTTCGTTGAGGGGACCACATGGCTGAATCGCTGACAACGGAAGTACTGCGCGATGCGATCCGTCGGCTGGCCGCGCAGGCCGAGAGCTGTGCCGACGAGTTGAGCGCGCTTGATGGCACGCTCGGCGACGGGGATCTTGGTGTTACTCTGGTGCGCGGACTGCGAAGCGTCGCCGACGAAGCCGACGGCCTCCCGCCCGACCTCGGGGCCGCACTGCTTCAGTGTGCTAAGGCGTTGGTCAGCCTCTCGGGATCCACCTATGGAACGCTGCTCGCCACCGGAGTGATGAGCGCCGCGAGGGCGGCCAAGGGCCGCACGGAGGTCAGCTGGCGGGAGAGCGCCGACCTGCTCGCCGGGGCGATGGAGGCGATGCAGCGCAGAGGCAAGGCCGAGCTTGGCGATAAGACCGTCCTCGATGCGATCGCGGCGACAGCGGAGGCCCTGCGCCGGGCCGACGCGGCGAACGCGATGCTGCCGGCGGCCCAGCAAGCGGTGCGGGAGGCCATCGCCGAGTTCCGCGACCGCCCGGCACGACAGGGCCGGGCGCGCATGTTCGGCGAGAACAGCATCGGCAAGGACGATCCGGGGATGGTAGCCTGGCTCAGACTGCTGGAAGGGCTATCGTGAGCAACCATGCAATTGTCAAATAGCAATGGGACACCCTGCTTGTGTCGATGGCATGTGGCACTGGAAGGAGCGTTTCGACGCGGCAAGAACTGCCCAAAACTCACTGTGGCGCTGTGTCTGTCCTGCCCACCGCGGTTACAGAGGCGCGCGACCGCAGCAACTCGTCCCACCTTCCTCACAGCGGCACATCGGCGATCCAGGCGACGATGGTGCGCAAGAACACCGCCATAGCCGACCCGATGATCACACCCAGGAAGAACGTCAGCCCCTGTCGATGCAGTCGTAGGCCCCCATACCGCATTATGACGGCCTTGATCAGCCAGGCGGTGAAGATGGAAGGAAGATACTCATCCGTCACCCAGGCGCAGGCGATGGGGAGAGCCACGGGGTGCAGCGGCCAGCCGACGAGCCGCATCTTCACGGCCATCAGCGCCACTGTGATGACGACGCCGACTCCCACCGCCAGAAGTGCCGAGTAGTCCGGACCCACCGGATTCTGAAGCGCGCTCTCCAGAAGTTGCGGCACGTCCAGCGCATGATCCTCCCCACCCGGGTCGGCATTGCTGTGCACGCCCGCCCCGTACACCACGTGAAGGGTGGCCCAGAACACGCTCATCGCCGCCACCGGCGTGATCGCCACCATCAACCAGGCCATCTTCTTGCGATCGATCCCGCCGCTATCGGCCAGCTTGAATGCCTCCAGCGTCCAGGGCTGAGGGTTGCTGTTGAACTCCCGCGTGATCGGATAGGTGAGCCACATCATCGCTTGGGCCTCTCGCGACATCGACTTCGAGCCGATCACCATCGGGAGGAAGTGGTTGGGCCCTATCCACCATAGCTCCAAGGTGGGGGGCGCGAGCTGGGCGCGTATGCGAGTCGCCGCCAGACCGAGCAGAAGGAAATGGGCGGCCCAGAACAGCGTGAGTGGCGGCCTCATCCCGCCCCGAGAGAAGAAGTAGAAGAGGAAGCCGAGCGCCACCGCCAGCCCGAGCACAGCACCCCGGTAGCTGAATGCCTCACCCGAGTCATCCAGGGGTGAGCGGAGGCCCAGCACCTTCTGCACGACCTGACGGAGATAATGGCGGTCCAGCCACAGCACCGAGGCCAGCAGCGCGAGGAAGCCCCCCAGTCCCTGGTAGTCTACATAGGGGAAGCCCGTCCAGATGTTGGTCGTCCAGCCGAGGTGGCTCGAGACCATGATCTGAGCCTTGAACATCAGGTTGAAGAGCCACAGCGAGAAGAGGAGGTCCAGCGGCATCAGGTAGCACACCGCCACCGCGAGCGGCCGCAGCTCCATCCCGGTCTGACGGATGGCGTCCCAGGGCGGCATCCCCTGGAGGTACGGCCCTATGTCGAAGTAGAACGGTATCCCCGGAACCGCCGGGCGCAGTCCGTGGATCGTGTTGATGGCCTCCATCCCCGCCGCCAGAAGAAGCCCGGCCCACATGACCTTGCTGCGGAACAGCCCATGACGTCTCTCGGCGATCTGCAGAGGGACCGTGGCTGCCGGAAAGAGCAGCTTGTCCTCATCAGACCAGCGGCGACGCAAGATGGAGCTGAGACACACGAAAGCCAACATCAACGCCGTGACCATCGCGCTCCACCACAACGTAGGCCCCAGCCAGGCCGCGACCACGCGTGTGCGGTAGAAGGTGGAGTACCCCTCGAAGAGCCCGCCGATCACCTCCATCTCGGACACGGTGAGCCACCCGGGCAGGTACGGCAGCACCATCTCATCCCATTGGTTTGAGGGTGAGGCAAACCAGAAGGGATTCGAGATCGCCTCCGGGAGGTCGGTCAGGAAGTCCACGCCACACCAGGCCGTCGCCAGCGAGAGCATCAGGTAGATCGTCAGCAGCTCGCCCACCGAGAGGACCCACCTCGGCCGACAGCGGCGCAGCAGAGCATTCACCCCCACCAGCCCGACGAGGTAGAGAACGCAGTTATAGTAGATCAGGCTCGGGCGATCGATGAGGTACCCGAGGCGCCAGTAGGTATAGGTGATCCAGTAAGCGTTGAGAGGCGTGGCCGCCAGGCCGAGGAGAATGGCCCGCAGGCTCACCGCTCGACGCTGACCTGTTGCTCCGACGTCTTGATGCCTCAGCATGAAATCGTTATCATGGCGTCTGTCGTTCCGGTGGTCGAGCAAGCACTACCCATCTCATACTCCCACCTGTCCCATGCACAAGACCGTCCTCCTCGGTCTTGACATGCGGGTATGAAATCGTTATCATGTTATCCATTCTATCTGGCGGCTGTCAAATGGCACGCTCAGTTGCCAGGCGAGCAAGGCGGAGCTCCACCGGTGGGAGATGGGAGGCGGCGGAGAGTTGGGACCGTTGTCGGAGCTGAGCCTGACGGGTCCTTCTCACTCCTCGGCCACTGTTTCCTTTCCTTGGCCAAGGTCCTCTGTCCATGTCGCCCGGGCTAAGGAGGTGAGACAACAGAGATCACGACTTCGCTCGAGACTGTCACCCAGCTAGGTGGCAGGCTTGATCCACTCCATCTCCGTAGGAGGATAAGTGCAGTGATGCGATCGCAACACAAGGGATTCACGTTGATTGAGCTGCTAGTGGTGATCGCGATCATCGGTATCCTGGCAGCAATGGTGTTTCCGGTCTTTGCACGAGCGAGAGAGTCTGCCCGCAAGGCAGTCTGTCTCTCCAATGTCAAGAACTGTACTTGGCGGACAATAACGACACCTTCCCTCCCACCGAGCACCGGCAGGAGGCCTTTGACTTCTTTGCCGTGGGGCCCGGCGGGTCCCCCGACAGATGGGGCGGCCCCTGTGAGGATGACTACCGTATTCAGTGGTTCGCCAATATGGCCAACCCTTATCTCACCTGGCCGGTGGTGTTTGACGAGTACATCAAGAACCGCGACGTCTGGAACTGCCCCAGCGCCAAGGTGATAACGGGCGCGACCTTCATCCTGCCGGGCCCGGACTGGCTCGGGTACCTGATGGCCACCCAGGGTGTGTGGGGCGGCGAGGACGGCCCGGGCCCCTGCATGCACGGCTCCTTCCCCCCGGGATGGGGCGGGGAGGTGACCGATTCCATCTTGCAGTACCGCACGGCGCTGCCAGGTACGAGCTTCGGCCAAACCGGAGACGCAGCGCATAAGGCCTTCGTTCAGACCATTGGCACCGACGAGCAGAACCTGCAGGATACGAAGCTAGTGCAATATCAGGACGTCACTCGTCTTCCCGTCGTCGGTGACGGCGGCGCCAACCGCAACTTCTTCAGCATCGCCACCCTTGCCTATCCCGACGTCTGCTGTCCGGAGTGTGCTGGTCTCGCTCCCTTCTCGTGGGGTTGGGGCGGCGCGGCCGCTGGGATCAACTCTTGCCCAGACGGCAGCTACTGTGCCGACTGCATGAACCTCCACGCCCCGAATACCTGGTGGAGCAGCAGCGGGTATGACGAGGGTAACAGGAAGGCCAGCACCCGACACCTGGGCGGCGTCAATGTCGGATGGGCCGACGGCCATGCTTCATGGCAGGATTCCCAGAGGCTCATCGCCATGTACGAGGAGGATGAACTCGAGAGCATAGGCCGGGTCTGTCCCCCCACCACGCCGGACGGCTATCGCGACTACTGCGGATCAGAACCTGACCCAGGCATGGTCTTTCTCCTCAACAGAGGCAAGCGCGGACCCAGCTGGGCGTGGTGATCCCGTCAACCCAGCTGGCGAGGCCGGGAATGCCTGATTCGGGCAGTGCCTCTTGTCGGTGAACCGACAGTTGGCATCTCAGCCCGGCCGAGATAGATGTAGCAGCCACGGCGGAGCGCCTCTACCGGAGGCGCTCCGCCCGCGTTACTGTGCGGCGACTTCCCGCGTTCACCCCGAGCGGGGTCGAAGAGGGCGCCCCTTCCTCCTGGCCCTGCCATCGCACCTCACAGCAACGGTACATCAGCGATCCACGCGATGATGGTGCGCAGAAACACGGCGATCGCTGACCCGATGATCACACCCAGGAAGAACGTCAGCCCCTGCCCATGCAGCCGCAGGCCTCCGTTCTCGGCGTGCAGGAGACTGGGCGAGTTGTCAGAATACTGGCACGGTAGAGGGCCTCTTCGGCTCCCGAGACGTGCGGCCAAGGGAGGTGATGAGTGCTTCAGGACAGTAACGGAATGGTGAGTGCAGCCGTGATCAGTAGAGGCACCACACTCTGGGAGGCGAGAGCATGATCATGTGGAGAAGGCGTACTGGATTCACCCTCATCGAGCTGCTAGTGGTGATCGCGATCATCGGTATCCTGGCAGCAATGGTGTTTCCGGTCTTTGCAAGTCTGTCTCTCCAATGTCAAGAACATCGCTTTGGCCCTTCAGATGTACTTGACCGACAACAACGACACCTTCCCCCCGTACGAGCACCGGCAGGAGGCCCTTGACTACTTCTCGGCGGCGCCCGGCGGCGCGCCCGACAGATGACCAGGGCCCTGCTGGGGGGACGACGCCACCGAGGCCGAAGCCTGGGACCGCATTCAGTGGTTCGCCAATATGGGCAACCCATATCTCACCTGGCCGGTGGTGTTTGACGAGTACATCAAGAACCGCGACGTGTGGAACTGCCCCAGCGCCAAGCTGATATCCGGCGCGACCTTCATCCTGCCGGGCCCGGACTGGCTCGGATACCTGCAGGCCAGCGAGGGCATGTGGGGCGGCGAGGACGGCCCAGGTCCCTGCACGCACGGCGCCTTCCCCCCGGGATGGGGCGGGGCGGTGACCGACTCCATCCTGCAGGGGCGCTCGGCAGTGCCGGGGACATCCTTTGGCCAAACAGGAGGCCCGGCGCATAAGGCCTTCCTCCAGACCATTGGCACAAACGAGCAGGTCCTCTATGAGAAGAAGATAGTTGAGTTCCAGGATGTGGTTAGGACCCCCGTCGTCGGTGACGGCGGGTTCAACCGCAACTTCTTCAGCGTCGCCACCCTTGCCTATCCCGACCTCTGCTGTGCGGAGTGTGCTGGTGTTGCTCCCTTCGTGTGGGGTTGGGCCGGCGTGGCCGCAGGCTTGAACGACTGCCCCACTGGCGAGTACTGCGCAGATTGCGCGAACGTCCACGCTCCGAACGTCTGGTGGAACTCCAGCGGGTTCGACGAGGAGGCGAGGAAGGCCACCGCCCGCCATCTGGGCGGCGTCAATGTCGGATGGGCCGACGGCCATGCGTCATGGGTGATGTCCCAGCGCCTGATCAGCATGAGTGAGGACGGTGATCTGGAGGCCATAGGCTGGGTCTGCTCTCCGATGACTTCCGCGTCGGGCCATGAGGCCGCATGCGGATCGCCCCCGCCCCCGGGCATGACCTTCCTTTACAGCGTAGGCGGCCGCACAGCCAACTGGGAGTGATGGCGGCAGCCTAGCTGGCGAGGCTGGGAATGCCCAATCCAGGCAGGCCCTCTCGGCAGCAAAAGGACAGTTTCCGTCTCGGCCCGGCCGAGATGGATGTAGCAGCTACGGCGGAGCGCCCCCAGGGGCGCTCCGCCCTCTTGCTTTGCCCGGAGATCTACCCCCGCGGGCACGTGCCGTCGGCGTGTTGCTCGCGACAGGAAGCGTACCATCCCGATGCAGCTCGGCCGCGGAGATGAGTATCCGCCACCAGTCCGCCGCGAGCCAGAGGAAGCTCCGCACGAATGACTGACACATCGCGCGGTCAGCCGGTGCGCCGTCGAGGCGTCAGCCTGCGGGCCGTTCTCATCGGCCTCGCAGCCGCGCCTCTCAACATCTACTGGATGACCTACACCTACTGGCACTTCGGACACGGGAGCGAGTCGAGCCTCATCTACTCCAACTGTGTCTGCTATCTCGTTGGGCTGGTGGGCATCAACGCCCTGCTCCGCCGCTGGCGGCCGCGATGGAGCTTCTCTGGCGGAGAGCTGCTCACTATCTACCTGCTCCTCTCTATCTCAACTGCCTGGTGTGGGGTGGACTTCGTGTCCGACATGCCGGAGGCCATCTCGAATCCCTTCTGGTTTGCCACTCCGTCCAACCGATGGGACTACCTCGTTCTCCCGTACCTGCCGACGTGGCTCACCGTGTCAGAACCGGAGGTCATCAGCGGATTCTTCGAGGGCGATGCTTCGCTCTACCGCAGACACATACTGCTGGCCTGGCTCGGGCCTGTTTTGTGGTGGACGGCGATGGCCACTGCATTGATGCTGGCCTACGTTTCGCTGAGCTCCATATTCCGGCGGCGTTGGTGCGATGAGGAGAGACTGCTGTTCCCCGCGGCCACTGTTCCCTTGCAGATCGCGGAGGAGCGCCATGCGCTCTTCCGGAGCAAGACCATGTGGGCTGGACTTATTCTGGCGGCCGGAATGGAGACCATCAACCTCATCCACGGCCTGGTCCCTGCCTTCCCCCGGATTCCGTTCTCCTGGGACCTGAGACCCTACATCGAAGAGCTGCCGCCCTGGGACGCCATTCGCTGGGCGACAGTGGGCGTGTGGCCCATGGTCGTCGGCATCTGCTATCTGATGCCGCTCGACCTCGCCTTCTCCCTCTGGTTCTTCAACTTGATGTTCAAGGCTCAGCTCATCCTCGCCAGCCATTTCGGCTGGACCACGAATACCGTCACGGGATTCCCTTACATAGACAATCAGTCCCTGGGAGGCTTCATCGCCCTGCTCGTGTCGGTCTTGTGGCTCGATCGCCGCTATCTGGCGCAGGTGGCCCGGAAGGCGCTGGGGCTGCGTTCGCCGCTCGACGAGTCACGCGAGGCCATGAGCTACCGCGGGGCCGTGCTCCTCCTGGCCACGGCCATAGGCTTCCTTGCCTACTTCTTCGGGAGAGGAGGCATGCCGGTGTGGCTCACCATGGGGTGGGTCGCCAACTTCCTTCTGCTCGGCCTGGCGGTGACCCGGATACGCGCTCAGCTTGCCCCCCCGGCCTTCGAGCTCTGGAACATAGGGCCGAATCACCTCCTGCCCAGGGTTATTGGCACCAAGACCACGAGCCCACGCGCACAGGGCATGATGTGGATCACCTATCCGATGGGCCGGGAGTTCGGCAACAACCCTCAGCCGTGGACGCTGGAGGCCTTCAAGCTGGTGGAGTCCGAACGCATGGAACGGCGGCGCCTGTCCTGGGCGCTGGTGGCGATCACTCCCGTGGCGTTCCTGAGCGTGTTCTGGGCCACCCTTCACGTCGTGTACAAGGCGGGTGTCGCCAGCAACGCCGACCCCTATTGCGCCGACCACATGCTCGACGTGCCCTACTACCTGGCCACTGCGCTGGAGAACCCAACCGGCCCCGACTATGCTGCGCTGGGCGCCATGGCGGCTGGCATGGCCACCACGGTGGCGCTCATGGCGATGAAGATGCAGTTCCTCGGCTGGCCTCTGCACCCCGTGGCTCTGCCCATTGCCTGCGCCTGGGTAATGGACGCCTACGTCCCCGCCGTCTTCCTAGCCTGGCTGCTCAAGGCAGTGATAATGCGATACGGCGGCCTCCGACTTCACCGACAGGCGCTGCCGTTCTTCCTCGGCCTGATCGTCGGGTCCGCAGTAGTGAGCTTCGTGCGCACGATCATTGGATCTATACTCGATGTCCGGCTATGAGTCCGTCGGTCCTTGTCCCTATAAGACGAGTCGTCAACCATCCCCTGTGGGGTGCCCTGACGATCACTCAGCAGTCTCTATGTGAGACATGTCCCTATCGGCGCTGACAACGCGCATGCTATCGTCGGTCTGAAGGGGGCCTCTCAGGTCCGGCGAGGGCGCTGACTTCGGCCAGACAACGTACTG
>JALGXW010000016.1 GCA_029821875.1 Candidatus Hebobacterum abditum
CCTCGACCCGGTGCTCCGCGCCTCCCCGGTCGACACGCTGCTGCTGCACTGGCATGACAAGAAGGAGAAGTTCAGCCGCGTTCTCGTGGGCGTCACTGCCAGTCCACACGCTCGTCTCTGCGTCGAGGTCGCGGAGGCGCTGCACTCGCAGGTGAAGAGCAAGCTGCGCTACCTCCACGTCATACGGCGCGGCACACCCATGGACGACGCCACCGAGAAGGCCTTCCTCCGGGAGACGCCCGACGGCGAGCCACCGCTCGACCTCCAGATCGTCCAGGCCCGCACCACCACAGGCGGAATCGTGGAGGCGTCGAAGGACGCTGATCTGCTCATCCTCGGCGCTGCCCGTGAAGGCCTCCTCAGCCAGCTCATCTTCGGCGAGAAGACGCGCCGCATCGCTCGCCGCGCTCCTTGCTCGGTACTTCTAGTCAAGCGCCGCCCGAGCCCTGGCGTCTCTCTCCTTCGCCGCCTCTTCACGAAGCAGACCTAGCGCATTCGCACGCGCCCCCGGAGCCTGCCATGCACATCTGCCAGTTCCAACACCTGATCGAGAGCATCTACCTCGAAAAGGACAGCGCGCGAGGCCTTCCGGCCAACTTCCGATGGTTCATCGAGGAGGTGGGCGAGCTGTCCCGCGCTATGCGCGGGAACAGCAAGGATCAGCTCGCAGAGGAATTCGCAGATGTACTCGCCTGGCTCTGCACGATGGCCAGCATCTGCGAGATCGACCTGGAAGAGGCGACGCGCAAGTACGCCGACGGGTGCCCTAAGTGCGGAGAAACGCCTTGCGGCTGCAACGGGTGATCGGCGTACCGCCCACGGCGCGCGAGTCGATTCTCCGCCTGCGCTGCGCGGCGGTTTCGCGCTGCTCCTCTACCAGACGGTCGAGAAGTTCCTCCCCGATGTAGATGGGTGACTTGCTCCGGAGAGCGACCGCTATCGCGTCGCTGGGCCGACAGTCGATGCTGGTTCTGTCGTCCCCGTCTCGCAGGTCGAGAGTGGCGTAGTACGTGCCCCCACGCATGTCCACGATGGTCACCCGCTCGACCTCGACCTCCATCTCCGTCAGGATCGAGACGATGAGATCGTGGGTCATCGGCCGGGGAGAGCGCTGCTGCTCGAGCGGCATGCTGATCGCGTTTGCCTCCAGGAGCCCGACCCAGATGAATACGGCCCGCTGGCCTTCATGCTCACGCAGCACGATTATCGGATTGCCCTTCCAGTCGAGGGCAACCGCTTCGACCTGCAGCTGTACCTCACTCGCGGCCATCTGACAAGGGCGCTCCTGCTCGCCCAGCGCAACATCTATCTTGCCAAGACTACAGGGGCCGCGTCCAAAAGTCAACCGGCCTCTGGACCGACGGGCCGCATACGCTCGACACAGGCACCCACGAGGTACTGGGTATGCTTGACAGCGCCGACGAAGCGGGGCTATCATACGGGGGCCACGAAGAAGAGCAGAGCCGTCTCTCCCAGCGAGGCCCTGGTTGCCTCGTTCGGTTTTTTCGTGGAGGAGGCGCAGGGCGATGGCCGGCCGGTACCGCGGGCCGATACGCGCGATCGGAATGGCGGGCGGCCTCGGCTTCGTGTTGGGCCTGAGCGTCGTTCTCGGCGCTCTTCTGGGACATTACCTGGATGAGCGATGGGACACGGGCGGCCCCTGGCTGACTCTGGCGGGCATCCTGATCGGGATCGGCGTTGGATTCCGCGAGGTGATTGTCGTCCTTCGACGGTTGGGCGAGACGGGCGATGGGAGCACCTAGTAGATGAGCGGACCAAGGGACAAGGCCGACGGTCGCGGCCTCCAACCGGCCACGCGCATCGGCCTGTGGTCGCTGGTCCTGTGGGGCGGGGCCGCGGCGGGGGCGGCCTGGGCAGGGCCAGAGGCGGTTGGCGGCGTGGCCACGGGTGGCGCGGTCACATTGTGCTCCTACGCGATCCACCTGGGACTAGCACGATCGTGGGCGTTCGGCCGGCGCCGGCGCTCCGCCCGTGCCTACCTCTGGTTCCTGTGGCTGCTGAAGTGGCCCCTCGTGGGCTCACTCCTGTACGTCTCACTGCGCACAGGCTTTGCCGCGCCGGGCTGGATCTGTGCGGGCGCGGGAATCGTGCCGGTCGCCGCGACCCTCTTCGCTCTCCGAGTCCTGCTGAGAGGAACCAGCTTCGGTCCCGCGCGGGGGGAGGCCATCTGATGGCGGCTGCTGCCATCAGGCCGGCTGCAATCGGGATAGGCGCGTTGCTTCTGTTGTCTGCGACACCCGCTGTTGCTGCGGAGCAAGGCGGCGTGCCCCATCCGCGGACCTGGCTCGACTGGATCATGTCGGTTGAGGTCGCCGGGAGGCCGGCCTTCCACAGCACCGGTGTGCTGGCCTTCGCCTGGTCGTTGGTGGCCATCGTCATCCTGGCGGCCGTCTCGATGGTTGGGACGCGCCGCGTCTCGCTCCGGCCGCGGGGCGTTCAGACGGCTCTGGAGATGGTCGTCGGCGGCCTGCGGGCGATCGTCGTGAGCATCATGGGACCGGAGGGCTCGAAGTTCGTGCCCTTCATCGGCACGCTCTTCATCTACATCGCGCTGATGAACCTCATGGGGCTCATTCCCGGCTTCATGGCGCCCACCTCCAATCTGAACATCACAGCCGGTCTCGCCATAATGGTGTTCGTCGTCGTCCAGTCCTACGGAGTGCGGGAGCATGGGCTCGGCTACTTCAAGCATTTCATAGCCGGCGTTCCCCCACGGTTCCCCTACCTGCTGCTGGCGCCTCTCGTCTTCATGACCCATCTGGTTGGCGAGCTCTTTCGGCCCGTCACGCTGGCCCTGCGTCTCTTCGGCAATCTGATGGCAGAGGAGACGGTCATTCTCATTCTCATCGGCCTCGTGGCTGGACTTGCGAAGCACTGGATACCGATTCCGCTTCAGCTTCCGAACATGCTGCTCGGCGTGCTCGTCTCTCTGGTTCAAGCGGCGATCTTCGCGATGCTGGCGACCGTCTACCTGGACGGCGTCGTCCGCCACGCCGAAGCAGAGGAGTGAAAGTGAATAGGAGGGCCGCGGGACACAGAGCACAGAGGACCGCGCCCTCTCTGCCAAGAGGGAGGAGTTGGCGGCCGGCGCTCGGGGCCACGCGGCGCGCCCGGCCTAGGGGCGGATGTCTCGCCCGGGAAAGCTGAGAAAGGAGACGCACATGCTCTATCTCTTTGGACTGGCGCTGGCGACTGGGCTGGCGGTCGCGATCGCGGCCTTCGCCGGCAGCCTCAGCCAGGGGCGCGCCATCTCGGCTGCGCTGGAGGCGACTGCTCGACAGCCGGAGGCGGGCGGGCGGCTCTTCACGTTCCTCATCCTCGGGCTGGCGTTCATCGAGTCGCTTACGATCTACGCCCTTGTGATCAGCCTGCTGCTGTCGTTCAAGCTGCCCCTCGCGGAGGCCGTGCTGGAGAAGCTCGGGGGAGGCTAGCGGCCAGGGAACAGTTCTCGGAGGCTCAGAGAGAGGATGGGTGAGAGCGGCAGTTTGCTGAACCTGGACCCAGCGGTTCTGTTCTTGCAGATCGTTGCGTTCGTCATACTCTTCCTCTTGCTGCGGCGATACCTCTTCCGCCCGCTCCTGGGTGTGATGTCCGAGCGGGAGAAGGAAATCGAAGAGGGGCTCGACGCGGGCGAGCGCGCGCGCGCCGAGCTGGGCCGCATCGACGAAGAGCGAGGACGCCTGCTGAGTGAGTCCCGCGAGGAGGGGAGGCGCCAGGTCCGAGAGGCAGTGCAGGAGGGTGAGCAGGCACGCGACCGCATCGTGCAGGAGGCCCGCGAAGAGGCACAGCAGATACGCCAGAGGGCACGCGAGACCGTCGACATCGAGCGCGAGGAGGCCATGCTCCAGCTTCGCCGCGAGGTCGTAGATCTCGCCTTGCTCGCGGCGCGACAGGCCGTGCTGTCGCCGCTGGATGAGGAGAAGCATCGCCAGGCGATCGATGACTTCATCGGTCGGTTGGAGCAGCAGGAGTGAGCGCGCCCCGCGTCGCGGCCCGCTACGCAGAGGCCCTCTTCGGGTTGGCCCTCGACAGGGAGTCGGTGGGCGACCTTCGCCGGGAACTCGCCGACCTCGTCGGCCTGCTCGAAGGCTCCGACGAGCTACGCCACCTTCTGGGGCGAGCGGACCTTCCTGCCCAGCAGAAGCTGAGCGCTGTCGAAGGCGCCCTCGGCGGCGCCTTCTCCAAGGTTGTCTTCTCCCTGCTCGCGGCGCTGGTCAGGCACGGACGCGGCGAGGCCGTCGCCGGGGTTGTCGATGCATATGATGAACTCGCAGACGAGGCGGCCGGTGTGGTGCGGGCGGAGGTCTGCACGGTCGTGCCGTTGGGCGGCGGCCAGCGGGACCGCCTGACCGCGATATTGGAGCACATGACCGGACAGCGGATAAGCCTGGCCGAGCGAGTCGATCCCACAGTCCTCGCGGGCGTGAGGCTTCAGGTCGGCGACAGACTCATAGACGGGAGCGCCGCAGGCCGGCTCGCACGCCTGCGAGAAGAGCTGATAGAAGAACGAGGGTAATCGATCTTGAGGATCAGTCCCGACGAAGTCAGCGCAGTCCTGAGACAGCAGATGGAGAAGTTCGGCGCCGAGGTCGAGATGACGGGCGTCGGGCGCGTGCTGCAGGTTGGCGACGGTGTGGCCCGGGTGTACGGCCTGCAGGGCGCCATGCTGGGTGAGATGATCGAGTTTCCGGGTGGCGTCTATGGACTGGCCCACAACCTGGAGGAGGACAACGTCGGCTGCATTCTGCTCGGCCCTGGGACGGACATCAAGGAGGGCGACACCGTAAAGACCACGGGTCGGATCATGGAAGTGCCCGTCGGCGAGGCACTCCTCGGCCGCGTCGTCAACGCTATCGGCGAGCCGCTCGACGGCCGCGGGCCGGCGCCGGTCAAGGAATACCGGCCGGTAGAGACACGCGCTCCCAACGTCGTCGAGCGCCAGCCCGTCAACGAGCCGCTCCAGACCGGCCTCAAGGTGATCGACGCCATGACCCCCATCGGCCGGGGCCAGCGCGAGCTGATCATCGGCGACCGGCAGACGGGAAAGACGGCGCTAGCCGTCGATACGATCATCAACCAGAAGGGACAGGACTGCCACTGCATTTACGTGGCCGTGGGGCAGAAGCTCTCGACCATCGCCCGCGTAGCCCACGTGCTGGAACAACACGACGCCATGGACTACACGACCATCGTGTCGGCCTCCGCCGACGACCCGGCCGCCCTCCAGTACCTGGCCCCATACGCCGGGTGCTCGATGGGCGAGTACTTCCGGGAGAAGGGGATGCATGCGCTGGTCGTCTACGATGACCTCACGAAGCATGCTCAGGCCTATCGGCAGATCTCGCTTCTCCTGCGTCGCCCGCCGGGCCGGGAGGCCTTCCCGGGGGACATCTTCTACCTCCATGCGCACTTGCTGGAGCGGGCGGCGAAGCTCAGCGACGAGCGGGGCGGCGGGTCGCTGACGGCCCTCCCCATCATCGAGACCCAGGAGGGGGACTACTCGGCCTACATCCCCACGAACGTCATCTCCATAACCGACGGCCAGATCTATCTGGAGTCCGACCTGTTCTTCTCTGGCTTCCGCCCGGCGATGAACGTCGGCCTCTCCGTATCGCGCGTCGGGGGAGCGGCCCAGCGACCGGCCATGAAGCAGGTGGCCGGGATGCTGCGCCTCGACCTTGCCTACTATCAGGAGCTCCAGGCGTTCGCCCAGTTCGCCACCGAGTTAGACCGTGCCACGCGGGCCCAGCTCGCGCGCGGCGAGCGGATGATGCAGCTCCTGATCCAACCGCAGTATGCACCCATGCCCTTGTCGGAACAGGTGGCCGTCATCTACGCGGGCATCCGTGGCTATGTCGACGAGGTGGCGGTGGACGACGTCTCTGCGTTCGGCCGAGAGCTCATCCGGTTCGTCCGCGAGCACTACCCGAGCGTTCTAAACCAGATTACGGATACGGGTGAGCTGACTGAAGAAGCCGAGGGCCAGTTGAAAGACGCGCTGGAACACTGCTGCGAGCGCTTCCGCGCCGAGCGGCAGAGCGAGGAGCCGGGAGAGCGGGGAGGCGAGGGAGAGCCCGCGTGAGCTCCATACGGGATATACGCAGCAAGATCCGGACGGTCCGAAACATCGAGCAGATCTGCCGCGCCATGAAGACAGTTGCCTCCATTCGCCTGCGGCGAGGCGAGCAGCGGCTGGAGCGGGCCCGTCCGTACCACGAGAGGCTGGCGCGACTGGTGGAGATGATGGCCGCGGTAACACAGGATCACCCGTTTCTCCGAGAGCGCGCGGTCGATACCACTGCGATGGTCGTGGTGACCAGTGATCGAGGCCTTTGCGGGGGGTACAACGCGGCCGCCGTCCGGCGAGCGCTCGCGGTGGGCCCTCCTGAGAACACGCGAGCCGTTGCCATCGGGCGGAAAGGACTGGTCCAGCTCAGGCGACACGGGTATGACGTCGTGGAACAACTGGTCCCGCTGGGTGGCGAGCCGTCGGTGGCCGCCGTGTATGCTCTCGCGGAGCGCCTGGGAGAACGCTTCGTGCGGGCCGAGATCGACCGCCTCGTCCTGGTGCACTCGCGGTTCCACAGTGGAACGCGATCAGAGCTTCGCATCGATGCGATCCTCCCCGTGGCGCCGGCGCCGGTGGCGCCGGCCGACGTGATCTTCGAGCCGGCGCCCCAACAGATGCTGCAGGGGCTGATGCGCAGGTACCTCCAGAACGAGATCCTCTCGGCCGTGCTGGAGGCTTCGGCGAGTGAGCACGCGGCGCGGGTGGCCGCGATGACGGCGGCGACAGACAATGCCGAGGACATGATCCGGCAGCTCACTCTCGACTACAACAAGGCGCGCCAGGCCGGCATCACGAAGGAGTTAGTCGAGCTGGTCAGCGCGGCAGACTCAACCGTGTGAGTGTGAACCTGAGAGCCATGACTGAAGGGAAGGTCGTCCAGGTAATCGGTCCGGTCGTAGATATTCGGTTCCCATCCGACGCGTTGCCCGAGATCAGGGACGCGATCGAGGTGGACATCTCCCATGGAGATGACAATCGCACCCTGGTGCTCGAGGTCGCCCAGCACTTGGGCAATGAGACGGTGCGCACGATCGCGCTCGCTCCGACAGAGGGACTGGTGCGAGGCATGACGGCCCGCAGCACCGGCGCGCCGATCAGGGTACCGGTGGGGCGCGGCGTGCTGGGGAGGCTTTTCAACGTGCTCGGCGAGCCAATCGACGAACTCGGCCCGGTTGAGGCATCCGACGAGATGCCGATCCACCGTCCCGCGCCGAGCTTCGAGGATCAGGAAGTGAAGACCGAGGTCTTCGAGACCGGCTTCAAGGTCGTCGATCTTCTGGCGCCATACCCGCGCGGCGGGAAGGTCGGCCTCTTCGGCGGAGCGGGTGTCGGGAAGACGGTGTTGCTTACCGAGCTGATCCACAACATGGCGACCCAGCACGGCGGCACCTCGGTCTTCGGGGGCGTGGGAGAGCGGACCCGGGAAGGCAACGACCTCTGGCTCACCATGCAGGAGTCCGGCGTCATCGAGCGTGCGAGCCTCGTCTTCGGACAGATGAACGAGCCGCCGGGGGCTCGCCTGCGGGTCGCGCTGACGGCCCTCACGATATCCGAGTACTTCCGAGATGTGGAAGGGCAGGACGTCCTGCTTTTCATCGACAACATCTTCCGCTTCGTTCAGGCCGGTTCGGAGGTATCGGCCTTGCTCGGCAGGATGCCGTCCGCGGTCGGCTATCAGCCGACTCTCGCCACTGAGATGGCCGAGCTCCAAGAGCGAATCACGTCCACCAAGCGTGGCTCGATCACATCCCTTCAGGCGATCTATGTGCCTGCGGACGACTTCACTGATCCGGCTCCCGCCACTGCGATGGCGCATCTAGACGCCACGACCTTCCTCGACCGCCGGATAGCCGAGAGAGCCATCTACCCGGCGGTGGATCCGCTGCGCTCAACATCGAGGCTCCTGGACCCGGCCGTAGTGGGAGAGGAGCACTACGAGGTGGCTCGCCGGGTGCAGGAGGTCCTGCAGCGATACAGAGATCTCCAGGACATCATCGCCATCCTTGGGATCGAGGAGCTCTCGCCGGAGGATCGTCTCACGGTCGAACGCGCCCGGAAGATCGAGCGCTTCTTGTCCCAGCCCTTCTTCGTCGCCGAGACCTTCACCGGCCAGGCGGGCAAGTACGTTCAACTGAGGGAGACGATTCGAGGCTTCCAGGCGATCGTGGACGGAAAACACGACGATCTCCCGGAGCAAGCGTTTTACATGGTCGGCGGCATCGACGAGGCCGTGGCGAAAGCAGAGCAGATGGCGAAGGAGCACTAGGTGCCCTCACCGCCCTTCGACCTGACAGTGCTGGCGCCGGACCATGCGCTCTTTGAGGGGAGGGTGACTTCTCTGGTAGCTCCTGGCATCGATGGCTACTTCGGCGTATTGGCGAGGCACGCGCCGATGGTCGCCCAGCTCGGCTCCGGGGCGATGATGATCAGGCAGGAGAACGGCAGCGAGGAGTACTTCGCCGTCTCCGCGGGCTTCCTGGAAATTGAGCTAGATGGTGTGACCATCCTTGCGGATACGGCGGAGGCCGCCGCTGAGATAGACGTGGAACGTGCGCGCGCCGCCCAGGAGCGCGCTCGCCAGCGGATACGACGTCGCGAGCGAGACCTGGACGTGGCGCGCGCGGAGGCCGCCCTCCAGCGCGCCCTGGCCAGGCTTCAGGTTGTTGAGAAGACTGGAATGGCGCGAACGCGCGCGACCAGCCAAGCAAGGCAGCAATAGGAGCAGCCATGACCGCAGAAGCCTGGCGCATCACGGGCGGTCGGCCACTTCACGGAACAGTCCGGCCCGCGGGCAGCAAGAACGGTGCCCTCCCCGTGCTTGCGGCAACGCTGCTGCTCGACGGCGAGACCGTCCTCCACAATGTTCCTCGAATCGCTGACGTAGCGACGATGATCCACCTCCTCCAGGCCTTAGGTCTCAGCGTCGAGGCCGAGGGGCAGAATGCCGTCAGGATCGCCAACTCCGGGATCACCACCCATCACCCCCCTGACGAACTCGTGCGCAAGATGCGCGCCTCGCATTACCTGCTCGGCCCGCTGGCGCTGCGGCTCGGCCGTGCGGAGTTGGGGCTGCCGGGGGGGTGTGATCTCGGCAGCCGCCCGGTCACACATATCGTGTCAGTGCTGGAGGCCCTGGGCGCAGAAGTGACGGTGGACGCGCGTGCCATCCGGCTGCGGTGCAAACGGCTGCGGGCATCGGCGGTGACCCTGGACCCGCGCCATCGGAACCCGGGTGCCACCTTCACGGCCCTGATGGCGGCGTCCCTGGCGGACGGTGAAACGGTGATTGAGAACGCCTCCTATGAGCCCGACGTCGTTCACTTCTGCGAGTTCCTCAACGCGGCCGGCGCCTGCATCGGCGGCATCGGCCGGCCGAGACTGACCGTAGCGGGAGTGGCGCGACTGGAGGGGGCCTCTCACCGACTCAACTCCGACCGTCTAGAGGCCGGCACGCTCGTATGCGCGGCCGCCGCTACGCGCGGCGAGGTGAGAATCGAGGATACCACCCCGGAAGAGCTCGGGCAGACGGCGGACAAGCTCCAAGAGGCGGGGGCAGAGCTGTCGGTCGAGGCGGGCCGCCTCGTGGCCGGGTGCCCTCGGCGGCCGCGCGGCATAGACATCGTGACCGATCCCTTCCCCGCCTTCTCGACGGACCTGCAGCCACCCGTCGCAGCTGTGCTGGCGACGGCCGAGGGTACCAGCACGATTCACGAGACCGTGTTCGACCGGCGACTTCAGTACGCCGAGGAGCTCGCAAAGATGGGCGCGGACATGGAGGTGCGAGACTCCCGGCATGCGGTCATCCGCGGGGTGGAACGTCTGGCCGGTGCCACCGTGGAGGCCGGGAACATCAGAGAAGGAGCCGCGCTGGTGATTGCAGCCCTGAGCGCCGACGGTGAGAGTATCGTGTCGGGACGTCGCTTCGTGGAGCGCGGATACGAAGACTTCGAGGGCAAGCTGCGTGCCCTCGGGGCCGAGATGATGCCGGCCAAGTAGGGAGGCGACGGGCGGGCCCATGTTTGGCCTCACGGAATCCATCGGGATCGATCTGGGCACCTCCAACATGCGCGTGTACGTACAGGGGCGCGGGATCCTCCTCCGCGAGCCATCCGTCGTGGCCGTGTCTGGAGACGAAGTGCTCTGCGTGGGCGAAGAGGCAGCGGCGATGCTGGGACGGACCGGCGACGCGATCGAAGTTGTCCGACCCGTCGACGACGGGGCGATCGCGAACTACAGCATCACGCGTCTCCTGCTCAGCTACCTGATCGAGAGCGTGTGCGGGCGTCGCAGGCTTTTCAAGCCTCGAGTCTGCCTATCCGTCCCCTCCGGGGCGACGGCCGTGGAGAAGCGGGCGGTGGTAGATGTGGCTCGGTCCGCGGGCGCCGGCCGCGCACTACCGGTGGAGGAGCCGGTCGCCGCCGGCGTCGGAGCGGGGCTCGAGGTGACCAGCCCTAGGGGCCACCTGATCGTCGATGTCGGCGGAGGCACAACTGACGCCGCCGTGGTCTCGCTGGCCGGCATCGCGGTCAGCGAGTCCATCCGCCTTGGGGGCTCCGAGATGGACGCGATGATCGTGCGCCACCTGAGGGAACGCCACAGCTTGATCGTCGGGGAACGCACCGCCGAGGACGTGAAGATCAAGATCGGGTCGGCCTATCCACTGTTGGAGGAGACAACGCTGGAGGTGACAGGCCGCGACGTCGTCTCGGGTCTGCCAAGGACGATCGAGGTGAACTCCGAGGAGATCAGGGATGCCCTCAGCGGCCCTGCTGCGGCGATCGCTGAGTGTGTGCGGCGCGTCCTAGTACGCACACCCCCCGAACTGGCCGCTGACACTATGGAGCTGGGCATCACTATGACCGGGGGCGGTGCGCTGCTGAGTGGCCTGGATCGGCTTGTCGAAGATCAGACTGAGCTGCGCGTGCGGGTGGCGGAGGAGCCGCTGACCTGTGTCGTGGTGGGGACGGGGCTCTATCTCGATATGGCTCCGAGTTTGCCGGACGGACTTCTGGCAACGGCCTCGGACGCATCGTCGGGCTACTCGCGGTGAGCGCTTGTGCCCGGCCGCGGCTGCGGGAGCGGAGGCGCAGCCACCACACTCAATAGGCCCGCTCGACCTTCTCCTCACTGAAGCCCAGGCGTATGGCCCCCATCGCTCTCTGTGCAAGGGCCTCGGAGGCCGATTCGTGGAAGGCTGCATCATCCGAAGTGATGACGAAGATCACCTCGCCTCTTGCCTGGAAGATGGCCGACTCGTCCTCGCGGACGATTCGTATCTCGAGCAGCCGGAGGTTCTTCTTGAGGAGACGGTTGAAGATATCGGCACCGCGCTCGGCGCGGGCAAGTGGTGAGAGGCCGTCGAGCTCGGCGGCGGGGCGGAATACGGAACGTCCGTTGAGGCTCAGCTCGCCTATCTCCACCTCGTCCTGGGTGGCCGGGCCGTAGTCTGCCACAAGGGAGTGCGTGACGCGACGGCGCTCTATCGGCACTCCGAGCTCGGCGAGTTGCCTCTCGACGGCCGCCACCCGCTGCTTGCCGTACGGGTGTGTCTGGAACACACCAAGCTCAGGATTGCCCAAGGAGGCCTCCATGCGAGCCAATCCCTCCACCACGGTTAGCACGGCCACCGGGTTGTAGTTCCCGTTCTGGTGCAGGTAGAGGACGGCTTCCCGGTCGGCCTCGAACTCCGCTTCGCGCCCGTAGTGGTTGATCGCGTCCTGCACCACGAGGCCCCCCACTGCTGCGATGGCGCCTGGATCTACCCCCTCCGCGTTGCTCAAGATCGACAGCACGAGCAGCGAGCCCAAGATCTTCTGATACTTCTCATCCTTGCTCATCAACCTGCGGGAATGCATGAGGCATACGTGAACCATCTCATGCGCAACAACGGCTGCCAACTCGTCCTCGGACTCGACGGCATCGAGTATGCCTTGCATGAAGTAGAGGTAGCCCCCAGGCAGCGAGAAGGCGTTCACCCCCTCGCTGTCGATAACCCTTATCTCGTACTTCTGGAGGGGCTTCTGCGTCGCCGGTCGCAACATCTCCACGACTTTGGCGATGCGAAGGAGGTCGGGGCTGTTCGCCACGAGCTTGAACCGCTTGGACTGCTTCTCGAGCTCCTCCGCCGCGGACCTGCCGATCTCGGCATCGGCCCTCTCCTCCTCGGTCAGGTCCTCCGAAGGCTTCCCAGGGATCACGACAACCGTGCGCTCGGTGTCGTCGCTGCCCTCGCCGGCCGGGTCCTCGGCCGAGGCGGAGAAGCAGCACGCGAGCGCGGCTACTGACAGGAGCAGAAGTAGAGACAAAGTAGCTCGCATCGGCCTGACTCTCTGAGAGTATACCATACAGGAGGGCAGGCAAACGAAGTAGCACAAGGCTGTCCGATTTTGTGTTCCTCCGGCACACGAATCGTGGTATATAGCCAGCGGAACGCATGAAACGGGGGGTAGCTTGCAGACTTAGGTGGGTACGATCAAGATGGCTTCCATGGGTTCCCGGAGAGGGACTAGCCATGAACTGGAGAGAGCGCGAGCTACCGGTGTTGGGACAGTCTCGGAGACCTGAATACCAGGTCATGATCGACTACATCAAGGATCAGGTCGGTGAGGGGTCAGAGTACAGAAACGACCTGGTCCGGGTGGTGCTGTCGGAGCGCGGCTGCTACTACGAGTTCCGCGATCTGCCCGAGGAATTCTCTGGCGCTGTCGGCTCAGGCTTCCGGTACGAGTTCATCGGCACCGACGATGGTCTAGGGCTTGCCGCGCGACTACACGATATGGCTCTAGGCCCGGAGACGGCCGACACGCACGAGATCAGCCTGATGCTGATCTACGGGTGGGACGGCGTGTTCAAGCCTGAGGACACCTTCGTCTACCACTGGCGTTGCTACGGATCCGAGGAAGAAGGCCCCACGATGCTGGGGATCTTCCGTCCATCCGTTCTGCCAATCTTCTTCAAGCTGAAAGCGGACAGCGATCTTGTTGAGCCGATATTGGGAACCCGAAAGGGAGTGCTGTTCTTCGTTGCCAACCTGAGCGATCAGCACCTATTGGTCAAGATCCCTCATCAGGGCCCGGGCGTGACCGACCTGAACGAGGTGACGGGTCAGCGCCTCGTCCACTGATGCCGGCGCGAGTCAGACCGCGGCCGGCCCGGCGAAGCCTGCCGGGCCGGCGCTTTTGTGGGGGGCTGGTGGACTGACAGGGGTTGAATTGCGCTCCGCTCCTGTGCTATACTCCTCTAGTTGGCATGACGATCCGCGCCTCTGGGCCGACGTGCCCCAGGGCTTCTCTCCCGGGAGTGAAGGCAGATGTCCGCGATTGACAGCATAGAGAAGGCACAACTGCGCCAGGACGTGCCCGACTTCCAGCCTGGCGATCTGGTAAGGGTCACTGTTCGAGTCGTCGAAGGGGGTAGAGAGCGATCGCAGCCGTTCCAGGGCGTCGTGATCGCGCGCCGGGGCAGCGGCCTGAAGCAGACGTTCAGCGTTCGCCGGGTGACGCACGGGGTAGGGGTCGAGCGTACCTTCCTGCTTCATTCTCCAAGGGTCGAGAAGGTAGAGGTCTTGCGCCGCGGCCGCGTCCGAAGGGCCAAGCTCTTCTATCTGCGCCAGCGAGTGGGGCGCGCCGCCCGCATCCGAGAGGACCGTCGCCGCTAGATGAACCTCAATCTCGATCAACCTTGGAAGATAGCGACCGTCATCGGGTTGCTGGCATTCCTTCGCATCGTATGGGGCCTCTGGCGCCAGGCTCCCGGGCGCGCCTTCATGACGGAACTCCTCGACTCGGGGCTCATCGCCTTCGTGCTGGTGTTCTTGCTCATCCGGCCTTTCGTGGTGCAGGCCTTCTATATCCCGTCCAGGTCGATGGCGCCGACGCTGGTCGAGCACGATCGGATCCTCGTGAACAAGTTCGTCTACAGGCTGAATGAGCCACAGCGCGGAGACATCATCGTGTTCGACGCGCCGCGGCACGCGCTGTATGGGGACGGGCGAAAGGATTTCGTGAAGCGGTTGATTGGGCTCCCCGGGGACGCTGTGCAGATCAGGCGCGGCGACGGAGTCTACGTCAACGGGAAACGACTCGAGGAGCCCTCTGAGGTCGCGCGGCCCGACTACAACTGGCCTGAGGACGAGCGCGGGATGCCCGCCGCCGAGCCGTATCGTGTGCCCGATGGCTGCTACTTCGTGCTTGGCGACAACCGCAACGAGAGCAACGATAGCCACAAGTGGACGCGGCCGGAGTTGGAGGCAGACAGAATCATCGGCAAGGCAATGGTCATATTCTGGCCCCTTCCCAGAATACGGCTTGCCGGGGATAACAAGCAGATAGAACTGGGGGAGGAGACCGAGATCGGCATGCTCGGCTACGCGGCCGCGAAGGGCGTTGGCCGCTAGGCGGATATCGCTTCCGCCGCATCTGTCCGCCGCCGGAGGTTGCCATTGAGGGGCCTGTGGAGGACGGAGAGGGAGCTTCGCGGGGAGGGATTCCTTCGCATCGCAGGAGTCGACGAGGCCGGCCGAGGCCCGATAGCGGGGCCCGTGGTCGCGGCCGCCGCCGTGTTCGCGGATGGGTGTCGCCTCCCAGGGCTGGCTGACTCGAAGCTGCTGAAACCGGAAGAGCGAGAGCGGCTGTTCGAGCTCATTCGGGAGAAGGCAGTCTGTGTTGCCGTGGGGACGGTTGACGCCCAGACGGTGGACCGGTTGAATATACTGGGCGCGACCCATCTCGCCATGAGAGAGGCGATCGGAGGGCTGCAGCCGGCGCCCGACTTCGTTCTCGTGGACGGCCGAGGGCTGCCTGGCACATCGGTTCCGCAGCGCGCAGTTGTGGGAGGCGACAGGACCTGCGCCTGCATTGCCGCCGCCTCGATTGTGGCAAAGGTGACCCGGGATAGGATCATGTTGGGGCTCGACAGGACGTATCCCGGATACGGTTTCGCTCAGCATAAGGGATATGGCACGCGCAAGCATCTCGCGCGTCTCATCGAACTCGGCCCGTGCCCGGAGCACAGGAGCAGCTTCAAGCCTGTCCGCGCGGCACGCCAGGGGAGCCTTCATCTCGAGGGCGCGCCCTGACGACGGTCGGTCGGCGTTCACGTATGTGGTGGTTCATCAGTTAGGTGGAAACTAAGAGCTGAGGGTAGCAGTCTATGAGGCAGAGGTCCCGCAGGGGAATCGCGGCGAGCACTGAGGTGCTCGACCGGTTGTCGAAGCGATTCGGGAAGTACGCTCTTGTGGTGGGAGTGGCGAAGCGAGCGCACGACCTGAAGGAACGGATTCACAGCCCCTTGGAGCCCAGCGGCGGGGGCCTGGTGAATCGGGCGATCGACGAGATCGCCGATGGTCGTGTGAGGATCCGGGGGGAGGAACCCGAGGACGAATCGGAATAGGGTGCCGTCTCGGCTATGGCCCCGAAGCGCGACTACTATGAGATCCTGGGTGTGGACCGCAAGGCCACCCAGGACGAGATAAAGCGGGCGTTCCGCAGACTCGCCCGGCGTCACCATCCCGATGTGAACCCCGACGACGCAGAGGCCGAGGCCAGGTTCAAGGAAGTGTCCGAGGCCTACGAGGTGCTGCGGGACCCGGAGCGGCGCGCCCAGTACGACTACTTCGGGCACATCCCTCCCGGCGCCGCGGCCGCGGGCGACTTCTGGGGGGAGTTCGCCGGGTTCGGCAACCTATTCGACGCCTTCTTCGGGGCTCAGCGGGGCGCTGCGCGCGCTCGTCCCCGGCGCGGCTCCGACCTGCGCTACGATCTCGACATCGCTCTGGAGGACGTCCTGACGGGCACCGCCACGACGATAGAGGCGGAGCGAGTGCAGGTCTGTGAGGACTGCGAGGCCACAGGGAGCCGCTCCCACGGCGGTGAGCGGCCCTGTCCGGGGTGCGGTGGGGCCGGACAAACGCAGCACGTGACTGCGACTCCCTTCGGGCGCCTCTCGACAGTGACGCCATGTGGGACCTGTCAGGGCGGTGGCACGGTCGTCGCCGATCCCTGTGAGAGCTGTGGGGGCACGGGGCGCCGGGTCGGCACGGCGCAGATACCCGTCGAGATTCCAGCGGGCATGGAGGACGGAGCCTCCATTCGAGTCAGCGGCGCCGGCGAGGCCGGAGAGCGCGGCGCCGCGGCCGGTGACCTCTACGTCTTCGTCCACGTGAAGCCGCACGAGGTCTTCGAGCGGCGGGGCCGAGATATCTTCTGCGAACTGCCGGTTTCGTTTGCGACGGCTACGCTTGGCGGCACAGTTACGGCGCCGACTCTCGACGGATCAGAGGAGCTGAGCATTCCGTCCGGCACGCAGACCGGCGAGGTGCTGACGATCCGCGGGAAAGGGCTGCCGGACATGCGCACAGGAGTCCGCGGCGCGGAGCACGTCAAAGTGCGCGTCGTGACCCCGCGCAGCCTGACGCCTCGCCAGCGAGAGCTGCTGGAGGAGTACGCTCGCGAGGGCGGCGACGAGGTGGAGGACGAGAGGGGCTGGTTCGCCCGCTTCCGCGACGCACTCCGCGGGGAGGGATAGCCGCCGACAAAGCCTAGCGCTTGACCTTGACGGGCTTCCCGAGGCGTGCCGACTCCCACGCAGCCTCCGTCAGCTGTGCGACGCGAAGCCCACAGACGGCCGGCGTCTGCGGCTCCGCCTCGCCGCGGATCGAGTCGACGAAGTTCTTGTCGGGATCACCCTTGTACCTCAACCTGTCGGTGATGTCCTGACTCTTGACGCCTCCGCTTCTGGCGCGCGTCTGGAGGATGAGTCGGTTATCGCGGATATAGAGCGACCCGTCCTCGCCGTAGAAGGTCACGTCCTCCCACCAGCCCGGGGCATCGCCGACCACGGCGATGGTGCCGATCGCTCCTCCCCTGAACCGCACGGTCAGCGCCGATAGTATGTCGACCTTGCTGCCTCTGTTGTCGATCTGCGCGCAGACGACATCGGGCTTCAGGTCGGTGAGCCACAGCAGCGCGTCCAAGAGATGGCTGCCCGAGTCGTTCAGCTGGCCGCCGCTGCTGAGAGCCGGATCTTGCCGCCATGTTCCCTTCGTCCCGCGCAGCCAGTCCTGGGCCTGAAGAGCCGCCACGAAGGTGATACGCCCGAGCTTCCCAGAGGTGAGCATCTCTCGCGCCAGACGGAAGGCAGGGAAGTAGTGGCGCTGGTATCCGATCATCAGGACTAGGTCCTTGCGCTTCGCCTTCCTGATCACGGCCTTGGCTTGCTGAACGCTGTCCACCATCGGCTTCTCGGTCAGCACGTGGACACCATGGCCGAGGGCGTCCATGATCTGCTCGTAGTGGGAGCTGTGCGGCGACGCGATCACCATCCCGTCCAGCTCCACCTCCTGGAGCATATCGCTGTGGCTTCCGAAGGTGGGGAGGTCGGCCAGCTCCGGGTGGTGGCCGAGAAAGCGCTTGAGGTTCCTCTTGCTCGGCTCCACGAGCGCCTCGATCCGGGCCGCCCTCACGGCCGCAAGCCGTCCCACGTGCGCCCGCATGAACCCGCCACATCCGACCAAGCCCAACCTGACCTTGTTTGCCATCAGTGAGATCTCTCCCGTTTCATGTCGCGTCGAGCCCAGCGCAGGCTGCGCTCGGCTCGACGCGCCCATCCTCGTTTCTTTGGGATGGTTGCCGGGTCCTTTCGGTGGCCGCTCCGCTTTGCGGCTCCGCCTCAGCCGCTCCCGCGCTCGGCCTCGCGACCGTGAGGACAGCCCGGCTTGTGCCTTGCCAGCGCCGCCAAGGGCAGCTGGACCTTGCCGCCCTCATCAAGAGTGATGACCGCCCGGTTCCGGATGACGTCGATCTCCGCTATCCGCCCCGGCCCCTGCTCGGTCTCGACCTTGCTCCCCGTTTTCGGCACACACTGACGCGCCTCGCGGTAGAAATCATACTCGAAGTTCAGGCAGCACATGAGTCGGCCGCAGGCGCCGGAGATCTTCTGGGGGTTGAGGGAGAGCTCTTGCTCCTTGGCCATCTTGATGCCCACGGGGTCGAAGTCGGTGAGGAAGGTGGCGCAGCACAGCGGCCGACCACAGTGGCCCAGGCCGCCCTGCATCTTCGCTTCGTCCCTCACGCCAACCTGATGGAGCTCTACTCTCGTCCGCAATGACCGTGCGAGATCACGCACCAAGGCACGGAAGTCCACGCGGCCCTCCGCACTGAAGTGAATCACCATCCTGGAGCCGTCCAACGTAGCCTCAGCCTCGACCAGCTTCATTGGGAGGCCGTGCTCAGCGATCTTCCGCGCAGCGATCTCCATCGCCTCGCGCTCCCGCTCGGCGTGTCTCTCGTCTCTGCGCAGGTCGTCCTCGGTCGCCCGCCGCAGAACCGGCGTCGCGTTCTTCTTGAGGTCATCCTCGCTCACTTCGACCGGGCCGGCGCGGACTGTTGCTATCTCCTGTCCGCGCGCGGTCTTCGCCACGACTTGATCGCCGGGCCGGAGATCCAGATCGCCAGCATCGAAGTAATAGGACTTGCCGGCACGGCGGAAGCAAAGGCAAACCACTCGCGGCATCATCCTCTCCTCATCGCTGCGCGGCGAGGTCCGCTCGCCGCCGATGGCGCCGCGCCTCACTCTCCAGAGGGAGCGAGGCGAGCGCGGTGAGCACCTCCTCCAGGCGGGAGAAGATCTCATCGGTTCGCGCCTTTCGCAGGGATACCACGACGCGGTCGTGGTTCAGCAGGGCGATCCAGATCCTGATCTTCGCCGGGAGGGCGGCGCGCAGCTTCCGTATCATCTGCGGGGTCAGCCGTCTATCCTCATCGAGGAGTAGGGCGGCCAGATTCCCCTCCAGGCTGATCCTACGCACTCCGGCCTGTACGCACCGGATCTTGACGCCGGCCAGCCGTATCAGGTTCTCGGCCGGTTCGGGCACGGGACGGCCGAAGCGATCGGCGATCTCGTCGGCGACTTCCTGCAGCCTGGCCTCATCAGGAGCGCCCGCGAGCCTTCGATAGAGGTCGATGCGCTGGTTCCTGTCGGGTGCGTAGGACTCGGGGAGGTAGGCGGCCACCGGCAGGTCAACGCTGACCTCCGGGCGAGGAGCCGGCGCCTCTCCCTTGGCCTCTTGCACGGCATCCGCGAGCATCTGCATGTAGAGCTCGAATCCCACCGAGGCGACGAACCCGTGCTGCTCCGCCCCCAGCAGATTGCCCGCCCCGCGGATCTCGAGGTCCCGCAGCGCTATCTTGAATCCCGATCCGAGTTCGGAGAACTCGCGGATCGCCGCAATGCGCTTCTCAGCGCCCTCTGTCAGCCGCTTGTAGGGTGTCCACATCAGATACGCGTAGGCCTGCCGGTTGGACCGGCCAACACGGCCGCGCAGCTGGTAGATCTGGGCCAGCCCGAGCCGATCGGCGTCAGTGACTATCAGCGTGTTCGCGTTCGCGATGTCGAGCCCGTTCTCGATGATGGTGGTGCAGACGAGAACGTGAGCATCGCCCGCGTAGAACTGAAGCATGGCGTTCTCGAGCTGTCTCTCACTCATCTGGCCATGGCCTACGAGCACCCTCGCGTGGGGCACGAGTTGCTTCACGTGCTGGGCGACATGCCCTATGGACTCGACGCGGTTGTGGACCACGTACACCTGCCCGCCGCGCTCGAGCTCGCGCAAGATCGCCTCTCTCATCAGGCCGTCTTCGCGGGGCACCGTGCGAGTGATGACAGCGGTCCTGCCCTCCGGCGGGTCGTTCATCACGCTCATGTCGCGAATGCCGGAGAGCGCCATGTGAAGCGTTCGCGGGATCGGGGTCGCCGTCATCGTGATCACGTCGACGGTCGTGCGAAGCTGCTTGAGCTTCTCCTTGTGTCGCACGCCGAAGCGCTGCTCTTCATCCACCACGACGAGGCCCAGGTCTTTGAACTTCACATCGTTAGACAGGAGCCGATGCGTGCCGATCACGATGTCGACGGCCCCGGCCTCCATGTCCGCGACGACCTTCTCCTGTTCCTTCCGGCTGCGGAACCGGCTCAGCATCTCTATCCGGACGGGGTAGGGGCGGAGGCGCTCGTTGAAGGTCGTGTAGTGTTGTTGCGCGAGAACGGTGGTGGGCACCAGTACGGCGACCTGTCGGCCGTCCATGACCGCCTTGAAGGCCGCCCGCATCGCCACCTCCGTCTTCCCGTACCCGACATCCCCGCAGACCAGCCGGTCCGTCGCACGCGGGGCCTCCATGTCCTCCTTGACGGCCCTTATCGCCTCGAGTTGGTCGGGCGTCTCCTCGTACTCGAATCCATCCTCCATCTCTCGCTGCCACGGCGTGTCTAGCGCGAAGGCATGCCCCGGGCGATCATGTCGTGCCGCGTAGAGCCGGAGAAGCTCGCCCGCCATCTGCCGCGCCGAGCGCCGAGCGCGCTTCTTCGCCCGTTCCCACTCGCTGCCGCCGAGCCGGTGCACCTGCGGACGCTCTTCCTCGCCTCCCAAGTACTTCTGAACTCGATCGAACTGCTCGGTCGGGACGTAGAGACGGTCGCCCTCCGCATACTCGACGAGCAGGTACTCTCGCTCTCCATCCGTCGGCCCTCGTCGGACGAGACCTCTATAGATGCCGATCCCGTGATTGATGTGCACCACGTAGTCGTCGGCCCGCAGGTCGGTCAGCGAGCCGATCGGCGCCGCCTCTGGCGCGCGGCGTCGAACGGGCCGACGCACCCGCCGCCACCCGAATACCTCCCGGTCTGTTATGACTGCGATGCCGGCTCCGGGCAGACTGAATCCCTCGTTCACGGGCCGCGGCGAGATGACCAGCTCACCCGGACGGGGCTGCCGGCTCGCCTGCTCCCGCACCATGTTTCCGATGCCGGCCTCGTCGAGCAGCTCGGCAATCCGGTCCCCCTGCCGAGTCGCAATCAGAACGCGTGTGCCTTCCCGCTGCAGGCGCTCCAGCTCCAGTGCCATGCGCCTGATGTCGCCGGCGAACTCCTCCATCGGCTGGCTCGCGACGGCCACGCGCGGAGCGGTCTCTCCATCAGAGGCGAGACCGAACTGGCTCAACTCGACCACCCGGGTGCTGCTGAGACGTGAACGGGCCTGTTCCAGAGTGATGTGGAGAGCCTCGGGAAGCGGCAGCAGCAGGCCCTGATCGAGTCGCGCAAGCTGAAGCTCCAGTAGGTCGCTCTGGAACTCATTGTGGTGGTCGTCCAGTCGGCCGGGTTCGTCGATGACGACGATGGCATCTTCTTGCAGATAGTCGAGTGCCGTGGTGTTCCCCGGGTAGAGGAAGGGAAACAAGTACTCCACCCCTCGCACGTAGGCGCCCTGACGAAGGGCCCCCACTACTTCACTGATTCGTCCTTCCAGGCGGTCTGCTTCCGCATCCTTCCCCTCGCCGCGCAATGCCCTCGCTTGGGACTCCAAGGCCTCCTCGATCTGCGGGACGGCTCTCGCTATCGCCTCCTCGGTGAGGAGGACCTCCCGGGCCGGTAGGACTGCAACGCTCTCCCTCTCGCCCTCCGATCGCTGGCTGCTCGGGTCGAACGTCCGCAGCGACTCTATCTCATCGCCGAAGAGCTCCAGCCTCACCGGTTCCGAAGCGCCTGCCGGAAAGACATCCACGATGCCGCCTCGAACGCTCACCTGACCGGGCGACTCGACCATCGCCTCGCGCTGGTAGCCAAGCTCGAGCAGACGGGCGATCAGCTGGTCGAGATCTACGGTGTCGCCGCGCGCAAGCGCTACGAAGGCCGAGCGCAGATGCTCGGCCGGCAGGCCGCGTTGTAGGGTGGCGGGAGCGCTTGCTACGAAGATGCGCGCGTCGCCCTGCAGCAGCATGCGCAGCGCGCCCAGTCGCTGGCCCACCAGCGTGGGGTCCGGCGAGACATCTTCGTAGAGGAGCACTTCGAGTGAGGGCAGCAAGACGACGCGCTCATCTTCGAGCCGGCCGTCGCCTGTCAATGCTGCAACATGGTCGTGGAATGTCTCCGCCGACTCGTTCGTGGGCGAGATGACGAGGACTGGGGCCTGACTCCCGCGCGCCAGGGCGGCAGCGATAAGCGCCTTGACAGGCCCCGTCGCGCCGTCCACGCGAATCCGGGAGGCGCTGCTCTGCAGCCCCTCCTGTATCTTCCTCAGGTCCGCCCACTTGTCGAGGGCGGCAGCTACCCAACTCATACGTGACGAGTATATACCGTCAATCGCGGCTGTGTCAACGCGGCACGTTGGCGGACCTGCCTCGCCTTGCGTTCTACCGCTCGGCGGTGCTATCATTTCCCCAGGTGGCCACTAGGCAGCAAGGGGTCCTCTGTGCACACGATAGGCGTTTCGCTTGCGATCCTCGGGATCATGGTGGTGCTCCTCCTGCTGGTCGAGGTGCGGAGCTTCCGGACTCGACGGACTCTGATCACGCGACGGCGGCTTCTGCTGCGGCTCGCGGCCGGGGTGATGCTGCTGGCGCTCCTCTCGGCGGTGTTCGTGGGGCTCTTCGTGCTGCGGCTCGTCGATACCCAGAGTCGCCCGCAGCTCTTCGTGGCCTACTGGTCGGGGTGTCTCCTGATAGCCATCGCTCTCGTGTGGGCGATGCTGACTGATCTCCGGGAGGTGGAAGACAAGTTCAACGCGCGGCGACATGAGATCTGGCACGACATGGCGCGCTTCGTCGCCGAGCAGATGAAGGGCGACCACGATGCCAAGCAGACCACGAAGGGTCAGCGGAACGAATGAGCGGCGCCGCCCGGTGGATGAAGCGCGCTCTTCGCCTCGCCGCGCGCGGCCACGGGCGAACCAGCCCTAACCCAATGGTGGGGGCAGTCATCGTCGCCGGCGATCGAGTCGTCGGCGAGGGATATCACCGAGAAGTCGGGGGGCCGCATGCTGAGATATGGGCCCTGCAGGAGGCCGGGGGCGAGGCGCGCGGTGCCACGCTCTACGTGACTTTGGAGCCGTGCGCCCACGAGGGCCGCACTCCTCCCTGCGTAGACGCTCTCACCGCGGCCGGCATCGATCGAGTGGTCGCGGCCGTCCTTGACCCCAACCCGCAGGTGAATGGGAAGGGGATGAAGGCCCTCGAGGAGGCGGGTGTCCGAGCGGAGCTGGGTCCGCTCGAAGAGGAGGCCCGCCAGCTCAATACCGCCTACTTCAAACACACGCTGACTGGCCTGCCGCTGGTCTCGCTCAAGGCGGCCATGAGTCTCGATGGCAAGATCGCCACGGCTTCCGGCGAGTCGCGATGGATCACGGGCGAGCGCGCTCGCAGAGAAGCGCACCGCCTGCGGGCCGCGCACGACGCTGTCCTCGTCGGGGTCGGCACGGTTATAGCCGACAGGCCGAGGCTGACCGTCCGACATGTCAGGGGCCGCACGCCGCTCCGGGTTGTGGCGGACAGCGAGGCCCGTACGCCGACTGACTCCCCGCTGCTCACCGCCGACGAGATGCCGCCCATTATCGCCGTCACCGAGGCGGCGCCACGGGAGCGCGTGGACCGCCTGAAGAGCGCCGGGGCGGAAACGTGGGTGATGTCGTCTGGGAGCTGTGGCGTCGATCTCGGGGCACTCATGCAGCGCCTCGGCGAGCGGCAGGTGCAGAGCGTGTTGGCCGAAGGCGGCGGCACGGTCGCGGCGACACTGCTGGAATCGGACCTCGTAGATCGTGTATACTTCTTCATAGCGCCGAAGTTGATTGGTGGCAAGGCCGCGCCGAGCCCGGTTGACGGCGCGGGAGTCGATAAGCTCGCCGACGCGTGGCGGCTCAAGCGGATGCGTGCGGGACGGATAGGGGAGGACATACTGATAAGCGGCGACATCGCCCGTCAGTCAGACTGATGTTCACAGGTCTCATAGAGGAAGTCGGTACGGTCGTCGAGCTGACGCGTGGCGCGGGTCTGCGTCTGTGCATCCGGGCACGGAGCGTGCTCGAAGATCTCAAGCCCGGCGACAGCATTGCCGTGAGCGGGCCGTGCCTGACGGTGGAGGAGGCATCGGCCGACCGCTTCTGGGCGGCCCTTCTACCGGAGACCGCCGAGCGTACGACTCTTGGCCGCCTCAGACGAGGCGATCGCGTGAATCTGGAGCGGCCTCTGCAGATCGGAGATCGCATCGGCGGGCATCTCGTGGCCGGCCATGTCGACGGCCAGGCGACCGTCAGTTCCGTGAGCGATAGGGCCGAAACACGGCTCGTCCGGCTGGAGTGTCCGGCTGTCCTGGAACGGTACCTCGCGGACCGGGGCTCTGTCGCCCTCGATGGCGTGAGCCTGACGGTTGTGGAGCCGCGCGGCCGGCAGTTCGCCGTGGCCCTCGTCCGAGCAACGTTGGCAGCGACTACGCTGGGCGATCTGCGGCCAGGCGGTCGGGTGAACATGGAGGCCGATCTCCTCGCGAAGCACATAGAGCGGCTCATGGAGGCGCGGGGAGGCGGCCCCGGCTCGGAGCAGTTGGCGTCATGGCTGACCGAGTCGGAGGCGTGAGAGCGGTATGAACCAGCGCGAGGACGACAATCCGGTCGTATCGGTCGAAACGGCCGTCGAGGACTTCAGTGCCGGCCGTCCCTTGATCGTCATCGACGACGAGGACCGCGAGAACGAAGGCGATCTGGTCGTGGCGGCCGAGTTCGTCACCCCGGATGTCATCAATCTGATGACGAAGGAGGGGCGCGGCCTGCTCTGCGTCTCGATGACTCGCGAGCGCCTGCGAGAGCTGGAGTTGTATCCGATGGTGGCAGACGGCGGGCAGAGCGCGCTTCACGGGACGGCCTTCACCGTGTCGGTCGACGCCATCCACGGAACCACGACGGGCATATCGGCCTATGATCGCGCGAGGACGGTTCAGGCACTCATCGATCCCAACACGAAGCCGAGCGATCTGGCGCGGCCGGGGCACATGTTTCCGCTGGAGGCCAAGGACGGCGGGGTGCTCGTCCGTGCCGGCCAGACCGAGGCCTCCGTGGACCTCGCCCGGATGGCAGACCTGTACCCGGCGGCCGTCATCTGCGAGGTCATGGCCGATGACGGGACCATGATGAGACTGCCGGCGCTCCGGGACTTCGCGCGGAAGCACGGCCTTCACATCGTCACCGTAGAGTCGATCATCCGTCATCGGCGCCAGCGGGAGAAGCTCGTTCGCCGCGCGGCGAGCTCCCGCGTGCCGACCCGCTTCGGGATGTTCAGCTTGCATGCCTATGAGAGCCAGGTGGACACGAAACCCTACCTGGCGATGGTGTACGGCGATGTCGGCCCGAAGCCAACTCTCGTCCGAGTGCATTCGAGCTGCTTGACGGGCGACGTCTTCCACTCCTTTCGCTGCGACTGCGGCGAGCAGCTTGAGGCGGCGCTGCAGAAGATAGTGGAGGAAGGGGCAGGCGTTCTGTTGTACATCCAGCAGGAGGGGAGAGGCATCGGGCTCATCAACAAGATACGCGCCTATGAGCTGCAGGAACATGGGCACGATACAGTGGAAGCCAATCAGCTCCTCGGCTTTGCGGCAGATATCCGCGACTACGGGATTGGGGCTCAGATCCTGGCCGATCTGGGTCTGAAGGAAATCCGCCTGATGACGAACAACCCCGGCAAGGTCGTCGGGCTGGAGGGGATGGACATACGCGTGGTGGAGCGAGTGCCGCTCGAAGTGCCGCCCACCGAAGCCAACCGCGGCTACCTCCAGACGAAGCGTGACAAACTGGGGCATATTCTGTCCGATCTGGTCGGGGGAGAGGACAGCGGAAAGGACGCGACGCAGTGAGCAAGACCTACGAGGGAAAGCTGCTTGCAGACGGGCTCCGGTTCGGCATCGTCGCCAGCCGGTTCAATGAACTCATTACCAGCCGGCTGCTGTCGGGAGCGTTGGACGCGCTTAGGCGCCACGGCGCGGCCGACGAGAACATCGAGATAGCCTGGACCCCTGGTGGCTTCGAGCTGCCGATGGTGGCTCAGCGGCTCGCCGAGAGCGGCAAGTATGATGCGGTGATCTGCCTTGGCGCCATCATCCGCGGCGCTACCCCGCATTTCGACTACGTTGCCTCCGAGACCGCGAAGGGCATCGCCCAGGTCTCGCTGCGCACGGGGCTCCCAGCAATCTACGGGGTTGTGACCGCGGACACTATCGAGCAGGCCGTCGAGCGGGCGGGCACCAAGGCTGGAAACCGGGGCGCCGACGCCGCAGCTTCGGCCATCGAGATGGCCAACCTGCTCCGCAAGCTTCCCAAGAAGAGCTAGCGAGGGACTCGGTGCGGGCGGTCGTCCAGCGCGTCGCCTCGGCGCGGGTGGAGGCAGAGGGGGATGTCACAGGAGGCATCGGGCGCGGCCTGCTCGTGCTGCTGGGCGTCGCCCAGGGCGACACTCCCAAGGAAGCCATCTGGCTCGCCGACAAGATCGCCGGCCTACGCGTCTTCGAGGATAGCGAGGGTAAGATGAACCTATCGCTCGAGGACGTCGGCGGCTCCATGCTTGTGGTGAGCCAGTTCACACTGCTGGGCGATTGCCGCAAGGGCCGGCGGCCGAGCTTCACCGGGGCCGCGCCGCCGGAGGAAGCAGGCCAGCTCTACCAGGTCTTCGTCGAGCGGGTGCGCGAGCAGGGACTACCGGTCGAGACCGGCGTATTCCAGGCACGGATGCAGGTGCATTTGGTGAATGACGGGCCGGTGACGTTGCTGCTTGATACGGAGGGAGTCGGCCCTGGTTGACGTCTCCGCGCGCTTGTGTTACGTTCAGTCGGTTTGCTGACGTGCCGAGAAGGAGCGGGCATCTGTGTACAGCGATCAGGTAATGGAGCATTTCCGGAATCCCCGCAATGTCGGGGAGATCGAGAATGCTGACGGTGTAGGCAAGGTCGGGAACCCTGTCTGCGGCGATATCATGGAGCTGAGCATCAAGGTCAAGGACGGGAAGATCGAGGATGCGAAGTTCCGGACGTTTGGGTGTGGAGCGGCGATCGCGACGAGCAGCATGGTGACCGAGCTGGTCAAGGGGAAGACGGTCGAGGAGGCCCTCGAGATCAGCAACAAGGCCGTCGTGGAGGCGCTCGGGGGGCTGCCGCCGGTGAAGATGCACTGCTCCGTGCTGGCGGAGCAGGCGCTCAAGTCGGCGATAGAGGACTTTCGCAAGCGCGAAGCAGGGGAGGAGTCCTCGGACGACGAGGCGGCGGACGAGGAGAAGTAAACCGGCCGCCACCAGTCGGGAGGGGACGATCACATTCGGCGGGAGGTGTCCTCCTGCCTGACGTGTTCCAGGAGTGGGACAGCAGTAGGGTGGCTACGGCACGTCTTCGGGCGTGAGGCGGCTTAGAAGGCCGCTGCTGTCCCTTTCCGTTGCTCTCTTCAGTGCGTCCTGCGGCGCTCAGCGTACTTCTGGACCACGCCGAAGGGGGATCGACATGCTCATGTGCTTCCGTCGTGGCCTGATTCCGTGTCTTCTCGTGCTGCTGTTGCAGGGCCGGGTTGCGGCCGATGTTGTCCTCGATGACAGCGACTGGCGCTCCCCCGGCCTCGTTGCGCGTGCGCGGGGTGTCGAGCACGAAATGGTGCCATCGCTCCTGCTGAAGACTGAGTTCGAGAAGCCCGCCTTCCTCTTTGATCCAACGGACGACGAGACGATCACGAGCATCACCGACTTCCAGGGGAAGCTGTACCTGGGGTCCTGCACCAGGCCCGCAGGGACTGCCACGGGATCGGTCTTCACCTATGCCCCTGAATCGCACCACTGGGAGAAGGTCCACCAAGTGAACGAAGAGGGACTGGTGCGTCTCGAGGTCTACGGGGACCGACTGTACATACCCGGCTATGACGCCAATGACGGCGGCTGGGATCTGGGCAACATCTACATCCACGACGGCGACACTTGGGTCGAGCACCGGACCGTTCCGCGTGCGGTCCATATCTACGGCCTGGCCGTGTACAAGGACCGCATCTACGTCTCAGCCGACATCTTCGACGAGCCGCCACCGGGCAAGTCGGTGGACGAAGCATCCGAAGAAGGCCTGCCCATCTACGGGCGGGTCGTATCCTCGGGCGACGGGGGGGAGACGTGGCGGGAGGAGTACCGCGGCCCAGAGGAGGGCCAGGACGTCGGGTTCATGACGGTGTTCGAGGATACGCTGGTCCTCAACGCACACGGCGATCTCGTGGTGTTCGACGGCACGAGCTGGGAGCGGCTTAGTCTGGACCCCAATGTACTGCTTGTCCTCGACTACTGCGCTGCTGGCGACGTGCTGCTGCTCGGCACATCGGTCGGTCTGTGTGCCTTCGAAGGCGAGAAGTTCCGGATGCTAGACGTGCTACGGGGAAGAGGAATGCACGTGCGCGCCATTCGCCGCTTTGGCTCGCGGTGGGTAATGGTGGGAACGCGCATACCCGGAGGCACGCTGGGGCATGGTCCTGGTGGGACGGGCTACATGTATCTGAAGGGAGACGAGGAGCCGTTCTGGTGCTGGGTACAGGTTATCCCGGATCTCGTGTTCCGGGCCGGTGTGCTTGGGGAAGCCGACGCGCAGCGAGAGATCGAAGAGCACGAACCCGAGGAGTGGGCGAGTTGGATCTCCTGCGAGGAGATGATCGTGTCGGCCCATGTCTTCAAGGGACGGACGTTCTTCGGTACCCATCCAGAGGGGCGCGTGTTGGTGCTCCCGGTCGCGCAGAAGGGCGCTTTGGACTCAGCGCCCCGCCCGATCCCTGGCAAGATCCCTGGCAAGGGCACCTACAGCATTGTGTGGGAATCGGCGACCCCGCCGGGGACGTCGTGCCGGTTCCAGATTCGCACGGCGCCAACGCGGGAGGCGCTGGAGAGCGCTCCGTTCGTGGGTCCTCATGAGGCGTCGAGCTTCTTCGAGCAGCCGGGCACAGAGTTCGAGGTGGGCGAGCCGGGCTTCCTGCAGTACCGCGTGATCCTGGAAACAGACGATCCCGCCCTCACACCCTATCTGAAGCGGGTGACGGTGCGGGCGGCAAGGTAGAGCAAGCCGATCGGTCGACCGGATAGAGGACACGATCGGTCCCGTCCGCGGCTGGCATGACAGGACGCGCTGAGGCCGCGCCAGAACTTCGGCGCTACATCCCGCGTCTAATGAGTGGGTGTCCTGGCGACAACGTTGCGTGCCGCAGCAGTGTGGGCCATGATCATCGATTGTCTGGCGAGGGAGCTGCGACAAATG
This sequence comes from Candidatus Hebobacterum abditum, assembly GCA_029821875.1. Taxonomy (GTDB): domain Bacteria; phylum Armatimonadota; class Hebobacteria; order Hebobacterales; family Hebobacteraceae; genus Hebobacterum; species Hebobacterum abditum. The sequence continues at coordinate 29,156 of JALGXW010000016.1, forward strand.
ACGGTGGGCAGGCGGGTCATATCACTCCTCGTCGGCATCCTCTGGCTGGCGGCGTGCTCGTCGGTGGCCGAAGACGAACTGCCTGGGCCGGACCAGCCGACACCACTGCCGAGTCGGTGGGTCTCGTCCGATGGCGCTCCGAAGCCTCGCCACGCGCTTCCGCCTCATCGGGGCCCCCTTGTCGCTCGTTCGCTGGCGCGCCGGTCGTGGAGTCCATCCGCCGGGGCCGTGCAGTCCCACTCGAAGGGTCGGGTCTGTGTTGTCGTCGCCGACGCGAACTACGACGAGATCGCACCGGCCCTCGACGTGTACTGCCGGGACCTGGAGGCCGAGGGATACGACGTCGTCGCCTACGAGCTCGCGTCGGGGAGCGCCGAGTCGCTGCGCGGCCTGTTGAGCGGGCTCTACGAAGAGCCGGCCTCGCTGGTCGGCGCCGTGCTCATCGGCGATCTGCCCTATGTCATCTACGAGCTGATGCAGTCATTCGCAGACGAGGATCCGCGGTACGAGGACTTCCCCTGCGACCTGTTCTTCATGGATCTGGATGGTGTCTGGCAAGACGTCGTCGAGGAGGGCGACGTCCATGCAGACAACGGCAAGTACGACCTACACACCGGCGAGGTCGGACTCGAGATATGGGTCTGCCGCATCGACGCCAGCAGGCTCCCAAGTCTCGGGAACGAGGCCGATGTGCTGCGGAACTACTTCGAGAAGAACCACCTTTACGGCGTCGGCGGGATGCCGGTAGAGCGCCGGGCGCTCATCTACCTCGACGATCAGTGGGCCCACAAGGGGGCCGGCGATAGCGACTGCGCGGCTATTGTCTACTCGGAGGCGGCCGTTGAGTTGGTGGCCGAGCCAGAGACCACGACGAGGAGCGATTACCTGAGCCGGCTCGCGACTCAGGGATATGAGCTGATCCACACACGATGCCACGGCACCGCTCGAGATCATGGCTATGCTCGCGACGGTGGCGAGATCTACGACGAGGTCTACGCGACGGACTACATTGTGTATGACCCGCGTGTGCTCTTCTTCTCACTATATGTCTGCTCCGGCGCGGACTATACTGCCGATGGATACCTCGCCGGGACGGCCGTGCTCAACCGCTCATGGGGGCTGTTCGCCTGGGGGAGCACCAAGATGGGCGGCATGTATGAGGAGGCCCCGTTCTACGATTCGCTCGCCTCGGGCTCGTGTTTCGGGAAGGCATTCCTCACCTGGTACGAGCACGTGCGGCACCGCCGCACTCCGTCTTGGGCGCAGAAGTGGTGGTATGGGATGGCTCTCATCGGCGACGCCACGCTGGGCCATCGGGTCTTTCGCGACGTGGGACGGACCCACTGGTCGGGCCGCGAGATCGCGGCCTGCGCCCGGGCCGGGGTCGTCAGCGGGTACGCCGACGGCGCATACGGGCCCTCTGTAGAAGTGTCTCGCGACCAGATGGCGGTCTACATCTCGCGCGCCGTTGCCGGCGGAGACGAGCACGTGCCTCCTGGCCCCCCTGAGCCGACATTCTGGGATGTGGGCGCGGAACACTGGGCCTTTGACTGCGTCGAGTACGCCGCCGAGAACGGCATCGTAGAGGGCTATTGGAACAGAAGCTATCGCCCGACCCTGACCGTGGACAGAGGGCAGATGGCCGTCTACATAGCCCGCGCTCTGGTCGCACCCGAGGGTGAGGCGGGACTCGTCGACTACGTGCCATCAGACCCGCGGGACTTCCCCGATGTGGGCTCCGACTTCTGGGCTTACACCCACATCGAGTACTGCGTCGAGAACGACGTGGTCTCAGGGTACGACGACGGTAACTACTACCCCGACACCATCGTCACCCGCGACCAGATGGCCGTCTACATCGCCCGCGCATTCGGCCTGCTGAACTAGCCTGCCGACATCTCGGGGCATGGAGGCGTTGGGATATGATGCCGTGTGCCAGAAGGGAGAACACGTGCGCGTGCGCCGACTAGCTCTGTGCGGTCTGGTGTTCATCCTGGCCTTGGCCTCGGCCGGGCAGGCCGAAGAGGTCGCGGTGGCCTGGCACAGCCTCGAAGGAGGGCCATCGGCCGTGGCCGTCAACACCTCGGACAGCTCCTGTTGGCTGGTGTTGGATGCGGGGGGCTTCTCGACCGTACTCCTCCACCTCACTGGCGATGGCACGACCATCGCGCAAATCCAGGTTCCTTGGTGTGCCGTGGCTCCTTCAGTGAACTCGGCTGACGGCTCCTGCTGGGTGACTTCCTGCCCAGGCCAGATGCTGGCGCATCTGGCCGAAGACGGGACGGAGCTGTGGCAGGGCGGCGACTTCGTCAGCCCGACACGCGTCTCGGTCAACCCAACAGATGGCTCCTGCTGGGTGGCCGACTATGGTAGCGGGGAGGTCGTGCACCTCTCTGCGGGGGGGATGGAGCTGTGGCGAGGTGGCGACTTCGTCAGCCCGACACGCGTCTCGGTCAACCCAACAGATGGCTCCTGCTGGGTGGCCGACTATGGTAGCGGGGAGGTCGTGCACCTCTCGGAAGAGGGTGTCGAGCTGTGGCGCGGAGGAGAATTCGACGATCCCCACAGTGTGTCGGTCAACCCTACCGACGGCTCCTGCTGGGTGGCCCACGGAGGTCTCTACGGCCACGTAGTGCATCTGGCTGAGGACGGGACGGAGCTCTGGCGGGGAACGGACTTCAGCCATCCGGCAGACCTGTCCGTGAATTCGGCCGACGGCTCCTGCTGGGTGGCGGATTTGGGACGCTTTGACCCCGTAGACGGGCAGCATGTGGACGGCGCGGTGGTGCATCTGGCTGAGGATGGCACGGAGTTGCTGCGACTACCCGCGCCCGGAGGTGTCCGGGGCCTCGCCGTGGACCCCGCCGACGGTTCGTGCTGGGTGATCGGCGACGACGTCATGCACCTGGCCGCAGATGGCACGGTACTCGGACCAAGGGGCATGACCGGCTTCGGCTATCCGGTCGCCGTGTCGGTGGACCCGACGGATGGGTCATGCTGGGTGGTGGATAGGGGTTCCTGGGCTGGCCCGGTGACGCGTATTTCTGAGGATGGTCTCCGTCTCTGGCAAGCATCTGAGCCAGACCGGCCTCGCGCCATCGCGGCGGACCCTTCCGACGGGTCATGCTGGGTGGCCGACCGGTTGGAGGGGGGAACGGTCGTGCATCTGTCCGGCGACGGCGCTGAACTGGGCCGGGCGGAGGCGTTCGGCTTCCCCTCCGATCCGAGCGCCGCGCAGTACCTCTCCGTCGACCCAGCCGACGGCTCCTGCTGGGTGGCCAACTACGAACACGACGAGATAGTCCATCTCGGACGCTTCGGCGAAGTGCTGGCGCGCCGGGGGGGCACGAGCCGGCTCAATGGTCCGCTGTCCGTCAACGCCGCCGACGGCTCCTGCTGGGTGGCGGACACCGCCAACGATCGAGTGGTCCGCCTGAGTGCAAGCGGCGCCGGGACGGTTGTGGCAGAGGGCTTCGGCCGCCCTGCCGCGGTGGCCGCAAGTCCGTTGGACGGTTCCTGCTGGGTCGCCGACGCGGGCAACGACCAAGTCGTGCACGTCGGCTTCGACGGCGCGGAGCTGTGGCGGGGGGACGGCTTCTTCGGGCCCGAGTCTGTGGCCGTCGATCCGAGGGACGGGTCGTGCTGGGTCGCCGACACCCGGCACCATCAGGTGGTGCACGTTGCCGCGGACGGCAGCCAGTTGCAGCGGGTGGGGGGCTTCTACTACCCCGGCGGAGTCTCGGTGGATCCGAGCGACGGCTCCTGTTGGGTGGCCGACAGCGCCAACAACGAGGTCGTGCGCCTCGGAACGAGCGGCGTGGAGCTGTGGCGTGGAGGCGCATTCAACTATCCCGCGGCGGTGTCGGTGAATCCGGCCGACGGCTCCTGCTGGGTGGCAGACAGCGGCAACGGTGAGGTTGTGCATCTGGCGCGAGATGGCACTGAGCTGTGGCGGGGAGGCGAGTTCGTCTGCCCCATTGCCGTGTCGGTGAATCCGACCGACGGCTCCTGCTGGATCTCCGACAACGTGGCCAACGAGGTGGTTCACATCGCCGCGGGCGGAGCGGAGCTGTGGCGGGGCTCGGGATATAGAGAGCCCTGGGCGGTGTCCGTGGACGACAGCGATGGCTCCTGCTGGGTGGCGGACACCTATGGAGACGCCATCGTGCACCTTGCGGAGGACGGCGGGGTGCTTTGGCGGGGCACCGAGAGCAGAGCCTTCGAGGGTCCGTGCTCCGTCTCTGCCGATCCGACCGACGGCTCGTGCTGGACGGTGGACGAGGGACGCGGAGAGGTCGTCCGCCTGCGCGGCGACTGTGCTGAGCTGTGGCGCGGGGGAGACTTCCTGGAACCGTCCTTCGTCTCCGCGAACTCGGCCGACGGCTCCTGTTGGGTGATCGACGCGGCCAGCAGGGAGATCGTCCACCTGGCGAGGGACGGCCGTGAGCTCTGGCGGGGCGGAGGCTTCAACAGCCCGGTGTGGCTTTCTGTCAACTCCAGCGACGGCTCCTGCTGGGTGGCCGACGGGCAGCGCTTCCACCTGGGGGAGTATGTCGACGGCGCGCTGGTGCATCTGGCCGAGGATGGCACGGAGCTGTGGCGGGGCCAGGAGTTTACCAATCCGAAGTGCGTCTCGGTGAACGCCATGGACGGCTCCTGCTGGGTGGTGGACGGGAGCCAGGTCTTCCGCCTCGTCATCGCCCGGTTTCCCGACGTGAGCGCGGACCACTGGGCCTTTGACGCTGTGAACCACTGCTTCGGCCAGGGCATCGTCAGCGGGTACCCCGATGGGCTGTATCACCCTGAGCTGCCTGTGAGCCGCGACCAGATGGCCGTCTACCTCGCTCGCGCCCTCGCGGGAGGCGATGAGCACGTGCCGCCGGAGTCGCCTGGTCTCACCTTCTGGGACGTGAACCGGGACCACTGGGCGGTCAAGTACGTCAAGTACTGCGCGTCCCGCGGCGTCGTCTTGGGATTTCCCGGGGGCCTCTATCGGCCCGATGAGCTGGTGGATCGGGGGCAGATGACGGCCTTCATCGCACGCGCCGTCGCCGGGGGAGAGGCAAGCGTCCCACCGGCACCATCGGAGGCGACATTTGCGGATGTACCCCGCGACCACTGGGCCTCCCGGTACGTCGAATACTGTGCCGACCGTGACATAGTCCGCGGGTATGATTCGGGAACCTACGCGCCGAGCAACACAGTCACGCGTGACCAGATGGCTGTGTGCGTTGCTCGTGCCTTCTAGTGTCCGCAGTGGCGTGCCGCTCTCTTCGGACAGACAGAGACCGCCCTCGATCCCGACGGGCCCCGCGGCGGACAGCGGCGCTCACGGCCGCGCATGCGTGGTAATCCAGCACTGATTCGTGGCAGATATGAACGCTCAATCAGTGTGGAACCCTCTGTGACATCGCGCCGAGCAGTCTCGCCTTGGACCGCCGGGAGCAATGCGCCGCTGAGCCGCTCCCTGCGGTCTCTTTCCTGTCGGGGGGGTCGTCGCGGCCTATTGGTCGGAGTTCACCCGCCCAGCCAGCCGCTGAGGCCGTGACCGAAGTGGTGGGAGGTGGCTACTCGGTGGCATTCGGCTCGCCGAGGCTCTTGAGGAGGCCGTATTCGACGCCGTCCACGAGGGCCTGCCAGCTCGCCTCGATGATGTTGGTATGGACGCCAACGGTGGTCCAGGTGTTGGCCCCGGCTCTCGACTCGACCATGACCCGTACCGAGGCTGCGGTCGCCTGAGCCGGCGCGTCCACGACCCTCACCTTAAAGTCAGTGAGGCGGATACCTCTCAACTGGGGATAGAATCGCTCCAGCGCCTTCCGCAAAGCATTGTCGAGAGCGTGAACGGGGCCGTCGCCTTCGGCCGCCGTGTGCTCCTCTTCGCCATTCACCTTCAGCTTGATGGTGGCCTCGGTCCTGATGCCACCATCGCGATCCTTCTCGACGATGACGCGGAAGCCTTCGAGGTCGAAGCGAGGCTGATAGCGACCGACACTCTTCTGGACGAGCAGCTCGAAGGACGCTTCGGCGCCGTCGAACTGGTAGCCCGCGTGCTCCATCTCCGCCATGCGCTCCATGATCTCCCGGGCCTGCGGGGAGTCTTTGTCGAGGCCGAGGTCGAGCGACTGAGCCTTGAAGATGACGCTGCCGCGCCCGGAGATGTCGGAGACAAGATAGCGGCGCTCGTTGCCAACTAGCTCCGGACGAATGTGTTCGTAAGTTCGGGGATGTTTGAGCATGGCGTCGACGTGCATGCCCCCCTTGTGAGCGAAGGCGCTCCGCCCGACATAGGCATCACGCTCAGGCGGGGGCATGTTGGCCACGGAGGCGACATAGTGGGCCACATCATAGAGTTGCGCGAGCTGGTCTTCGGCCAGGACCTCTCTCCCGAACTTCAGCTGCAGGTCGGGGATGACAGTGCACAGGTTGGCCGTGCCGCAACGCTCGCCGTATCCGTTGACCGTCCCCTGCACTTGACTCACACCTGCCTCTACGGCGGCCAGGGTGTTGGCCACGGCCAGTTCGCAGTCGTTGTGAGCATGGATGCCCAGCGGCACCGGGACCGCCGCCGCGACCACTCCAACCGCCTCCCGGACCTGCTCGGGAAGCACACCGCCGTTCGTGTCACAGAGGCAGATGGAATCCGCCCCGGCCTCGGCCGCGGCATGGAGGCACTGCAGAGAGTACTCTCGGTTGTTCGCGAATCCGTCGAAGAAGTGTTCTGCGTCGAAGCAGACCTCGACGTCGTGCGCCTTGACGAAGCGGACGGAGTCCCGAATCATGGCGAGGTTCTCTTCGAGGTCGATACGGAGGGCGGCCGTAACGTGCAGGTCCCAGGTCTTGGCGACTATAGCAGCGGCCGACGTGCGCAGCTCCACAAGGTTCCGCACGCCCGGATCATCCTCTGCCGTGACACCCGCGCGCCGCGTCATGCCAAAGACGACGAGCTTCGCGTTCTGCAGGGGCTCCTGTCGCATCCTCGCGAAGAAATCCATGTCCGCGCGGAGGCTCGGGTGTGAGAAGCCTCCCTCGATGTAGTGGACACCGAGTTGGTCAAGCTTCCTGGCGATCTTGATCTTGTCGTCGACGGAGAACGAAATCCCCTCTGTCTGTGCACCATCGCGCAGAGTGGTGTCGTACAGCAGAAGGTCGCTCACGGCAGTCCTCCGGTGCCGGAATGGTTCAGCCGCGGGCATGCCTGGATGTGTACGCGGCGGCCGCGCGGCTTCGACTGGGGGATTCTACTCCGAGGTGAGCATTCGTGTCAAACGTGACTCTCGGCCATCACCCGGAGGGCAGCGCCCCGCTACTCGAGGAAGGGCTTAGGATCGATGGGACGCCCGTCGCGGCGCACCTCGAAGTGCAAGTGCGGCCCCGTCGAGAGGCCTGTGCTGCCCACGTAGCCGATCACCTGGCCATCGGTGACAGTCTGCCCCTTCGTGACGGTTAGACGTGAACAGTGCGCATACAGCGTGGCAAGGCCGCCGCCGTGATCGACGATGATGCAGTTGCCGTATCCGCCCCACCGAGACGCGTGCATGACGGTCCCGTCGCCGGCGCACCGAATCGACGTGCCCCTCGGCGCTGCTATGTCCATTCCGGTGTGAAGTTTGCGGACCCTGTGGATGGGATGTCTGCGATAGCCATACCCGGAGGTGAGGCGGCCGCTGACAGGCATGCGGAACTTCCCTGTCCATGGCTTGGCGAGACGCTCTCGGCCCTCCGGGGTCTGTTGTTCGCGCTGGAGCATGGCCTCGATCTCGCGAGAGTTCTGCTCCTTCTCGGCAAGGGCCCGCTCCCAGGCGACCCGGTCGCGCAGCAGCCTTTCCTTCTCCCTCTCCGCCTTCCTGCGCTCGCTTGAGCTGTGCCGCTTCTCGGCCGCGATGCGGACCTGCAGATCCTCCAGCTCCTCGTGGCGCTTGGCCAGCTCCGCCCGCAGTTCCTCTGCTTCTACTTGCGCCTGGTCGAACTCCTCGAGCATCTCGGCGTCGCGCCCAATGACCTCATTGAGCAAGTAGAGGCGGTTGGCGAAGTCCGCGAAGCTCGCCGACTGCAGTAGGACCTCCAAGGGACGTGTCTGGCCGCGTTCGTAGACTACAACCAGGCGCTTTGCGATAACCGCTTCCTGCTCGGCAAGCCGGACCTCGGTTTCTTCGCACTCCGCATTTGCCTTTGCCAGCTCTGCCTTCGTGACACGTACGCTGGCGCTGACTCGGCGCAGCCTCGATTCGGCCTCTCCCATGCGCGCGTCGAGCGACGCCAACTGGCGCGTTACCTTTCTCTCCTCCGCCTTGACTCCTCGGAGCTTCTGCTGGAGAAGGGCCTTCTCGCGCGCCAACTCATCAAGTTCCTGGGCAAGGCTCGTGACATCGCCGCCTGTCGGCGCGGCCAGGGAAGCTGCCACCGTCGCCGTGGCGAAGGCAAGTAATGCCACGACCACGAGGCGGGCCCGCCGACCACGGTTGCTCTGCATCACTGTACCCCCCACTGCTCACAGGACAAGAAGCCCCCCCGCCCGCGCAGCAACGCGAGGGCTGCCTTGCCACACAATCCTCCATCTGGCTTATACCATAGAGCGAACACCCATTCCCAATCTTGGGCGCTGGTCAATCAGGACCAGGGCACTCACCGACAGAGCAGGATTGCAGCTTCCCCCGCCGAAGACCGCGCACACGCCGGGGGGCAACATGTCAGCTCCGACGACTCCTCCAACAAGCCGGGTGGACCTGCACCGCCGCGACACCGAGATAGCGGTTGCCGTGTTTCGGACGGTCTTCCTGCTCATCGTCGTCCTCTCGCCCCAGTTCGTGCACGCCCGAGGCACGCAGGGCAATCTGTTGATCATTGCCACTATCGCCGCGGCCGTCTACAACTTGGCCCTCTTCATACTGCACATGGAGAAACTGTCCTTCCCCCGGCCAGTCATCGTCGCTGTCGATACCATTCTCATCAGTCTGTGGATATACTTCGCGGGTCCCGACGGTGACCGGTACTTCGTGATGTACTTCGCAGTCGTGATTGTCGGGGGTCTGTGGTTCAGACGTGGGGGAGCCTTCGCGGTGGCACTACTGGCATCGATGCTGTATGTCGGGGCGATCAGCACCGCGCTGCTCCCTTCCGGCGTTGCGCGAACCGGCGCTGGCACGGTCGCTCTGCAGGTGCTGTTCCTTCTCCTGACGGCCGGTATCGTCAGCATCGCAACCGAGGTCCAGCAGCGGGAACGGGAGGAGCTGGTTCTGAGCAGGGCGGCACTGCGGCAACACTGGGAGAGGATACGCATCGCCCAACATGTTGACGAAATGCTGCGACCGCGACGCCTCCCACCTACGCCTGGCCTGGCGATCGCATTCCGATTTCGACCTGCTGCGAAGGCCGTTTCGGGAGACTACTACGATGTCGTGCCCCTAGGGGGGAGGCGATGGGGCATCGTGGTGGCCGACGTGCGGGCCAAGGAGGAGCTCGGGCTCGCCTATCTTCCGCTGTTCAAATCGACGCTCCGGGTCGCCGCGCGACGCGAGGACTCGCCGGCCCAGGTCCTCACACACATCAACCGCGAGGTCGCAGCGGAGATGCATGATCGGGATGAGCCCGAGTCATTCATCAGCATGAGCCACACGGTTGTCGACCTCGATGAGGGAACGATCACGTGTGCCAACGCGGGCATCGAGCCCTCGGTTCTTATCCCTCAGCCCGGTGAAGAGCCGGTCACACTGGGCGGCGCCGGGATAGTGCTCGGCGTACTGCCGGAGGTGTCCTACGAGGAAGCCATACATCCCATTCGGACCGGTGCGACCGTGGTGTTCTTCACGGATGGTATGACCGAGGTCTTCGACAGCGAGGATCGTGTTCTGGGGCGAGACGGCCTCCTCGAGCAGGTGCGGTCTCACGCAGACGCTTCAACCGCGGATGCCATGGCCAAGGGTATCTTCGAACATGTGACCGACTACGGGAGGGATGGTCGTCGCCGCGACGATATGACTCTGCTGGTCGTGCGTGTGACGGCGACGGATGTCGGCACCAGTCGCGAGCCGAGCGCAGTCTAGAATCTGGCCCCTCTACAGATCCACGTCGAACCACGTCTCCCCGGCTCGCCACATGACTCCCTCCGCAAAGCGGAGCCCTTCTCGCCGCGTCCAATAGCCGCCCTCTACCTTGTCGGCCACTGCCTTGGTGAGGCAGTCCTTGAAGGTGAGGGCCGCCCCGTAGGTCTCCTCTGCGTGCCAGTTGTCGCCGGCCCACAGCAGCGTATCCGGGCGACTGGCGACCTCCGGATACTCGGTGTAGAAGCGGACTGCGGCGCTCGGCGATATGATCGGGAGCCAGCACGTGTCGACGATCAGGTTCGGCCGCTCAGATGCCATCGCCAGCACGTCGTCGAGCCACGCCCGCAGCGACTCAGGGCTGTCCGCCAGCTCGTCGTTGTGGGCGACCCACTCGACGCAAGATTCGCGGAACAAGGTGTACAGCGTTGTTCCGGGTGCGTCCCATTCGGCCCCGTAGTGCTCATGCGTGTCGATGATGGGGATTTCGTCGAGCGCTCTGCGGATGTCCTCGAACTGCCGGCCAGTGAACACGACTCGAGCCCTCCCTCCCCAGAGCAATTAGACTAAGACTGCGGACGTTGACCGATGGCTTCTGTGAACTTCTGCGTCAGCTCGACCGGCCGCGTGATGGCGCTGCCGATGACGATGGCGTACGCACCGCGGGCGAAACACGCCCGCGCCTCCTCCGGTGTCTGGATGTGTCCCTCGGCGACGACCGGGACCTCCACCCCGCGCACCACCGCTTCGAGCAGCTCGAGGTCGGGTGTTTCCCGCTTCGGGCTGTAGGTAGTGTAGCCGCTCAGAGTCGTGGCGACGATGTCTGCCCCGGCCTTCTCTGCCGCGATTGCCTCTTTCAAGGCGGCGATGTCAGCCATGACGGGGAGCTTGAGCTCAGTCTTGATACGCTGGACAAGCTCCTCCATCGTCGCGCCCCCCGGCCGCGGTCGAGGCGTGCAGTCGAGGGCGATGATGTCCGCGCCCGCCTCGGCGATGCGCTGCGCGTCCTCAAAGCGCGGGGTGATGTACACCTCGAGATCCTCCAGATAGACCTTGTCGATTCCGATGATGGGAAGGCTGCACATCTCCTTGATGGCCCGGATGTCCGGCTCCTTTGCACGAATGGCGACAGCGCCCCCCACCTCCGCGGCTCTGGCGAAGCGGGCCATCGACTCCGGCTGGAAGAAGGGGCTGCCCTCCTCGGCCTGGCAGGAGACGACGAGCCCGCCCTTGATCCTCTTCACGACCGGTTCGGTCATCCTGCTGCTCCTTTGCTCGGCCCGGTGCGAGCCTACTTGCCGCCGATCTCGTCCGAGGCCGTTTCCAGATTCGCCAGAACGGTTTGTGTCAGCCGCACCCCGGCCATCTTCAGCGCCAGGACGACGGAGCCGATGACCGGCGCAAAGCGAGCCGGCGCGAACTGTGCCCGCGGAACGTGCCTCCTGACCTGGTGACGGAAGCTGCGCCGGACCTCCGCCGAGCCGCCGAAGACGCCGCCCACCATGCCCACCGTCGTCCGGCCGCGGTGCATCTCCAGTCGCCGGGCGACTGTCCCCGCTGCGAGGCCGAGCTCGCGTCCGGCTTGGTATAGGATGCTGCGGGCCGTCCGGTCCCCCTGAGCCGCGGCTGTCGGCACGGCTCGCGCAAGGCCCGCTATCGCCGACCGGGAGATCTTCGCCGAGTAGATGAGGAAGTGTAGGTCCCAGAGGTCCGGCGCGCCGGCCTCGGCCAGCAGCATACGGCTCAGAGCCGTCTCCTCACCCCTGCCATCGTAGGCGCGGCATGCGGCTGCTATGGCCTCCCGGGCGATCCAGAATCCCGCCCCCTCGTCGCCCAGTAGAAAGCCCCAGCCACTTGCGGTGGCACAACGGCTGCGCGAGTTCTCTCCGTAGGCGATGGTGCCGGTGCCCGCGATGACAACCACGCCGGGCTTGCCGGCGGTGACGGAGGCAAGGGCGTTGACTTTGTCGTTGGCGATTCGCAGGCGCTTTGTCCTGACACAGTTCCTGACCGCACACTCAGTTCGGCCATCGTCCTTCGTCCCCGTGATTCCAAGGAACGCGGCGTCGAAGATCGTCTGCCTGGGCAGTCGGGCAGCCTCCAGTGCCGCGGTCGTACTGCGCTTGACCGCGCGCCTGGCACGTTGCACGCCCCCGGGCTCCCAGACATGGTTGGCCGGCCCCGCGCGGCCGACTCCCACAAGCCTCCCGTTCGCTTCGCACACCGCGGCGGTCGTCGAAGTCTGGCCGCCGTCCATTCCCAGGACTAGTCTCGGCACCGATCTTCTCCACGGCCCGTTTCGCCGGATCTGTGGGTCCTCCCTCGCCTCTGTGTTTGCCGCTCGCTGCTTGGCGTGCTACAATGCGGCGCACAGGCACTCGCGGGCAGGGGCTCTCGATGGATCGTACGGACAAGTTCTTCATCCTTCTCGTCGTCATCGGTGTGGCCGCGGCCGTCTTCCTCGCCGTCGGGCGCGCGGGCATAGAACGGGCGAACCGCACGGTCGAGATCGTGATAGACGCCGACGACGCACGCCTCGTGGCCGCGTCGGCCGGGACGACGCTCCCGCTATTCCTGGCCGAGTTGCGACAGGCCGGGGCCGGGGCTGTGGCCGTGCGCGAGCTGACAGTCGGCGACCTCGCCGACCAAGGCCGCCTAATGGCGATGGCCCTCGGGGACGAGACCAATCTGATAACGCCCGATGGCGCACTTGCGGGGCTCGTCGCTCCCGCGCTGGCCGCTCGGCTGCCGCAGACCGAGATTACGGTAGGCACGCCGCCGCCGGTGATAATCCTGCGCCTCCCTGCGGGACAGGCCAGTGATATCCCGGTCTTACTGCCTATGGAAGACGTGGCGGCGGCCGAGGCCGCGGGGCTCGGGTTGGTTGCCCGCCTACGCAACTTCCCCGGCGCAACTCCTCCTGCGGTCCGGGCTGCGGTGGAGGCCGCGGCCGCCGCTGGCGCCGGGCTGGTCATCTTCGACAAAGAGGAGATCCTCGGCTATGACGGTCTGATGGACGTCACGGCCGACGCGATGCGCGAGCACGGCCTGCTCTTCGGGCGCGTAGAAATGGCCGGCCAGCGCGGCGGCGGGGCCCTCGCGCGGAGTCTGTTCGACCGTACGGTGCGGGTCCACAGCATCAGCGAGTCGGACATGCTGACCATGGTCCCCGCCATCGCCGTTCCTCGCTACGCGCGGGCGGTTCAGGAGCGGAACATACGAGTCGTGTACGTGCGTCTCATCACGCGCGGGCTGGCCGATGCGGCGGCCTACAACACGGACTATGTGCAAGCCATCGCTCAGGCACTGCTCGCTCGCGGATTCTCCCTCGGCGAGGCCGAGCCGTTCTCCGCTCCCGCGGAGTGGCCCCCCCGCTGGCCACGGGGACTCGTGGTCTTGGCGACCTTGGCTGGAGCGATGCTCCTGCTCCGACGCCTGGTGCCTCTGGGCTGTGCCTGGGCATGGGTCCTGTTCCTGGTCTCGCTTATAGCCGGCCTGGGAGTGGCGGCGCTCAGGCCGCAGCTTGTGACCCCTGCGGGGGGTCTGCTGGGCGCGCTCGCATTTCCGACGCTCGCGACCGTGTGGGCTGTGCAGGGGGTGCGCGGCCCGCAGCTCGCCGCTGGGCCTCTTCTTCTTCTGCGCGTGGCCGCGTGGCGTCTATTGGGCGCGTGCGTGATCTCGCTTGCTGGCGCAATGCTCGTGGTCGGGCTCTACTCACGTGTTGGCTATCTGTCAGGTCTGGTGCTCTTCACCGGGGTGAAGATCTCCTTCGTATTCCCCCTCGTGCTCGTCCTCGCGGCAGGAGTCGCGGATGTCTCGGCCGAGCTCCGACCTCTCTCCCTATGGTGGGTCCGGTGTCGGACGCGCGTCCAGGAGTTCGTACGGCAGCCCGTCAATGTGTTGCAGCTAGCCGTCGTGATAGCGGCCATCGCCGCGCTCGGGTTCACCCTCACGCGGACTGGGAATCAGCCGATCGTGTCGCCCTCCACGCTCGAGGTCAAGATGCGAGGCGCGCTTGAATCGATACTCGTCGTCAGGCCGCGCACGAAGGAGTTCCTGTTGGGGCACCCGGCGCTCATGCTCGCGGTCGTGCTGGCGCTGCGGCGCCGCCGAATGTGGCTCCCGCTTGTGGCGACAGCGGCGGCCATGGGCCAGGTCTCTCTGCTCAACACCTTCTGCCACTTCCATACGCCGCTCCACATCTCGCTGCTGCGCAGCCTGAACGGCTTCTGGCTGGGGGCAGTCTTCGGGGCAGTGGTCCTTCTTGTCTGGGCAGTGGCCGGGCGATGCTGGGCTCGACCGACATGAGCAGTCCGGCCCGTGTCCTCGTTTCCGGATACTACGGGTGCGGGAATGTAGGCGACGAAGCGATACTCGCGGGCCTGGTCGATGGCTTCCGCGAACTCGCACCGACGGTTGAACTGGTCGTTCTCTCCGGCGACCCCGAGGCGACGTCAGCCGAGCACGGCGTGATGGCCGTTCCGCGCGGGCTGCTCTCGGCCCGACATCAGGCGAAGCTTGCCGATCTGGTCATCAGCGGCGGCGGCGGGCTGCTTCAGGATGTCACAAGCTGGCAATCGCCGCTCTACTACCTCGCGGTCATGCACTTCGCTCGCAGGGCCGGCCGTCCGGTCGCCTTCATCGGACAGAGTGTCGGCCCTTTGCGCCGAGCAACCGTCCGGTCGGCCGCGAGGCGGGTACTGGCGGGGGTCGAGGTTGTGTCGGTCCGCGACCGGCACTCTGTGGACGCGCTACAGCGTCTGGGCCTTGCTCGAATACCCGAGGTCACGGCAGATCTGGCGTTCCTTCTCCCGCCACCCACGCCAGCGGAGATCTCCTCGGCTCAGGAGAAGGTGGGTCTGGCCGAACTTGGCGCGGTGCGACATGCAGCTATCGCATTGAGGCCGATTCCGGGCCGTGGCGCGGACTCGGATCTGGCAACGCGACTCGGGGCCGCCATCGGCGAGGTCTGTGAGCGGGCCGATCTGCGCCCCCTCCTCCTGCCCATGCAGCCGAGTCTGGACCTTGACTTCACGCGCCAGGCGGCCGCGGAGATGCGATGCGGTCCGCGCGTAGTCGAAGAAGAGCTGACGGCGCGGGAGGCACTGGGCCTCGTGGCGAGCTGCCGGGTACTGATCGGAATGCGGCTGCACGCGCTCGTTTTCGCGGCTCTGGCGGCGGTTCCCCCAGTGGCCATCTCCTACGATCCCAAGGTGGACGGGCTGATGGAGCAGCTCGGCACGGCGCCGGCCACGGGAGTGGCTCATCTGGACAACGAGCGCCTGGCCAGGGAGGCTCGCCGCGCAGTGGCGGGGCGCGACGAGATCGCAGCCCGACTGGCGACCCGCACCCCGCAGCTGCGCGCAGGTGCTCTGCGGAACGTCGAACTCGCGGTCGAGCTTCTGGCGGGTGGGCCCGGCAAGGGCCTCCCGCCTCCTGGGGGCGCGGGCCGATAATCGGCGAAGCGAGAACTAATCGCCTCTCTTGCGCGTCTAATAGCTACTCAATCCCTCAGAGGGCAGTGCCCTCATGGCGAGCAGGGGAGAGGAGTGAAGGAAGGAATTGAGGGGCACTCCGCGACCGGACCTGTCAACCGGACCCTGAAGCTCCTCTCCCCCATCGTCAGCCCGTCCCGGCGGCCGCGGCGCGAGCGGTCAGGTCCGGCCGGGCAGGTGATCGGCCGCTAGCGCATCCCTCCTTGTTCTGATAGAATCCCGCAGCCGCGGCTCGTCGTGGATGCCACGTGCTGCGGGACGGTGACCATGCACCTTACGCTGCTCGCGCTCGCATTTGCCTTTCTGCCAATCTGCCGACTGACCGCATGTAACACGGCCTCGAGTGGCTTCTGCGAACTCGTCAGGATACGCATCGTCAATGACCGCGGCGGCGAGATCGCGGCGAGCCACGACGGGGGGAAGACATGGCACGCCGTCGGTCGAGTGCTACGCTACACGACGCGGGTGAACGACCGCGGCTACACGGCCAGCAAGTGGGTCCCGGCGGGCCGGGTAGCGGCAACGGCTGTGAACGCGGTCCACATCAACGTGGGCTACAACGAGAAGGATGACCGGGGGATTATCTTCTCGCTCCTGCCCCGCGAGTTCGTCGCCCCGATGGCAGGCTATAGGTCCTTCCTCAGTCCTGATTCATCGATCTACACAGACATCTCGGCGGGGGAGGGCATCTTCGGAGGCGGGATCGCGCCTCTCGTCGGTAACCCGGTGTCTCTGGAAGCCGGGGATTCGCGACTGGTTCCTCTGCCGGCCGACTTCGTGCCCGCCCGCGGAGATGTCCTCGTCATAGTTGTACTCCGGCCAAGCCTCTACCCACTCGAGGTGGAGTTCGAGAATACGGAGGGTGGATCGATCGCTCTCCGCTATCCCGACGGCTCACGTCGCCTGCTCGGATGGGTTATCCGGCCGGTCCGAGGGATCGGCCGGTTCGCAGGCTCGTTGTACGCTGGCATTGGCCGCGTCCGCGCGGGACACGCGGGGGTGGTCGATATATCGACATCGCCACCGGACTTCCTGGGGGCATTCCAGGTCATCCCCGTCGGCCATGCTCTCAGCCCCGAGATGGGCTACGCATGGACCAAGTCACAGTGGATGATCGTCGGGCCCGCGGCGGCCGAATCTCCGTTGTGGGAAGGCTTGAGGCCGCTGTTCTACCAGCACATCCGCCCAGATTACCTGGCCGACGACCTGCGCGCTGCTGAATGGCGGGACCGACTGCTCGCGCGCTTCCTCGTGGAAGTCGACACGGGCCACGGCTGGGCCCCAATGCCCTGCTTCCGGCTCCCGCCGGACCCTACCGTTCCGCTCCCAGCCTGGGCCGACACCGCCCTGGGCGGTGTGCGACGCATCCGAATCCTCTTTCCAGTTCCCGCCGGCTCGCCAGCCAGCGGCGCGGACTGCGCCGCGAGCGGCAGCGCAATCCAGTGCCGCCCGTGGGAAGGCGCGACGAAGAACAGCGGCCCAGCGGGGGCGCTCGTGAGGGCGGCGAGCGCCTGGCCGCTAGGCCGCAAAGAAAAAGGGCCTCCCCGAAGAGGCCCCTCCTGACACAGTTCGTTCGCTCGGCGCCGCTTCTGGGCGCCGGTCAGAGCTTGCTGCAGCGCAAGCTCTGCCACAGCTTCCGAAGAGCACGCGCGCGAGACTAGACCGGGTCCGCAGTGCCCACCGGAGCGGCAGAGCCGGAGCCGGTGAGGTCCGCGCGGCCCTCGCCACTCTCCTCGGACGTTGCGGCTGATGCCTGGCGGCGGTCGTGTGCGCCGCGCAGTTCGTCCAGCAGTCCCCCAAGTCGCTGCAACTGCTTCTGGTTCTCGGCGTACAGATGCGCCTTCTCGAGCGCGATTGACGCCTGACTGCCGAATGATGCTAGGACCTCTGTCACATTGTCCGGAAACGGCCCTTCGGGCCCGAGTTGGCCGACCAGAAGAGCGCCCCTGATGGTATCGGCCGCGAACAGCGGAGTCGCGGCTATGCCGATCAGTTCCTCCCACGCCAGGTCAGGCCGGTCGAGGTCG
This sequence comes from Candidatus Hebobacterum abditum, assembly GCA_029821875.1. Classification (GTDB taxonomy): domain Bacteria; phylum Armatimonadota; class Hebobacteria; order Hebobacterales; family Hebobacteraceae; genus Hebobacterum; species Hebobacterum abditum. The sequence goes on from JALGXW010000016.1 coordinate 46,718, forward strand.
TCCGGGACGGAGCCGAGCCGGAGGTCCATCGGCTCGCCCGTTGCGATTACCTTCGCGGCGACTTTCCGCGCCAGTTCGGTCTCCATTCCGCGCCGATGGATTGCCGCGAGTCGCAAGTGGGGGCTGCCCTTGTCGGAGAGTATGACGGCCGCGCAGTCCGACTCCGTTACATCGGCAGCCGTCCGAGCGATCAGCTCAAGGAGACGTGGGAGGTTGAAGTTCGTTATCAACTGATGGCTGAGCTGATCCCACGTGTCGAGCTGATGGCTGCGAAGTGCGAGCAGTCGGGCGTTCGCGTCGAGCGCCCGCACAAGACCGCGATTCTGTTCCCGCACCATCAGTAGCTTCTCGTAGAGATAGGCGCAAGCCAGCACCACGATGGCGAACAGGGCGACGGTCGTCCCGTACTCATTGAGCACGTGCTGCGCCACATCCTTGATGCCGAAAAGCAGACGGTCGGCCGTCCTGAATGCCGCGTCGATCGTCAGCAAGCTGAGGCTGACCAGCACGAATAGGACGAATGCCAGAATCCACAAGCGCTGCTCGGTCTTCTCTATCTTGCTGAGTGAGTCGAGGCTATTGCTGGTCTTGGTACGCTCTTTCGTATCGGCCGGCTTGCTGGTTCCGTACATTGGGTCAACGGTCTCCCCACAGCCGATAGAGACAGCGCGGCGGCAGGCCGAGGGGCGGGGCGGAACTCAGTGATCATCGGCCTGTCATAGGCGCGATACGCCACCTGAGCCGGCTGCTTTCCAGTGGGAACATTCCACATTCGACGCAGGCGGATGAGATGCTTTGGGCACGCCGTGGTTCGCCTCTGAGACGGAGTTCTGTGGCGACTGACGTGCGCTGTCGCCCCGCCCTCCCCCTACGGGCCTGCTCACCAGACGCGGCCCCTCGGAGTGGCGGTGTCTTTGTGGAATAAGTGAGCCAGAGGCGAGCGCGGAGCGCTGGAGGGGGCAACGTGGGAACCATGCGGCTTCTTGTGGCTGACGACGAGGACGCGGTCCGGAATGCTATTGTCCGGATGTCGGAGTCTCTCGGTCACCAGGTCGTGGCCCAGGCCAGCGACGGCCGGGAGGCGGTGGCCATGGTCGAGGAGGCCAAGCCAGACCTGGTATTGCTCGACATTCGCATGCCGGAACTCAGCGGATTGGAGGCGGCCAGATCGATCCTCGACATCCGCCCAGTGCCCATCGTGATCGTCACCGGCCACACCGACCAGTCCCTGATTGACGACGCGGCCGAGCTTGGCGTCTTCAGCTACTTGGTCAAACCACTCACGCGCGAGCGCCTTGCGGCCGCCATCGCCACGGCGCTCGCACGCTTCAAGGACGCGGAGTCGCTCCGCGGAGAGGTCGGCGACCTGAAGGACTCGCTCGATGCCCGCAAGCTGGTCGAGCGAGCCAAAGGGATCATCATGCGCGACATGGACGTTAGCGAGCAGGAGGCCTATCGCTGGCTCCAGAGGACCAGCAGTCGCTCCAACCAGAAGCTCGCCGAAGTCGCGCGCAGAATCGTGGCCCTCGAAGCAAGAGCCACCCGTTGATGGCTGCCTCCGACCACCGCCGGATCGCGTAGCCCGCTTACTCCTCGCTTGCCGACAACGTCTCGGGTCGTGCCCCCCGTAGGGCTGTGATTGCCAGCCGATGCGGTTGGGCTGTTGTCTGAGGCCTGCGTCGTGGTCGAGAAGGTCGCCGAGACCGCGCAGGGAGAGAGGGGCGGATTCGAAGGCATTGGATTCTGGAGTCCGACCTCGTTCGACCCATATAGCGACTCCTGTTACCCGACTGGTGGTGTCTGGATCTACTAGGACCGGCTCAGATCTTGCCCCAGCAGGATAGGCTGTCTGTTGAGTGTCAGGGCGGAGCGTCCGAGTCGGGCGCTCCGCCCGCCTTTGCCGGTCCGGCGCCACCTAGCTCTCAGGGCCCGCGCTCGCCTGGATGTTCCCCCACACACGGGGTATCCGGTGGTTGGAGACCAGGACGAAGTCACCGCGGCGGGTCCACACGTGGAGCTCCGGGACTTCCTCGATCAGAGTGGGGACGAACTTCGCGTGTGTGAGGGCGGTGGCTGGGCTCGGCGAGGAGAGGAAGCGGGTCAGCTCTGCCACTTCCCACTCGCCGAGGTCCACGATCGGGCGGCGGGCGTAGAAGATGGTGGCATTGCGCTTGGCGTAGAACACGCCGAGTGGCTCATACTCGGGGAGCGCGGCGGCCGCGAACTGGGCGAGCTCCTTGCGCGGCTGGGCCTGGATCTGCGCCAGCCGCGGCTTGAACCAGCCGATGTGGGCCACGCCAGCGACGGCCATGGCCGCGACCAGCAGCGGGAACACCGCGCGCCGGCGCCCGGCCGCGGCGGCGACGGCCGTACCGATTGATCCGGCAGCGAGGGCCGCCAGCATGACTACCGGCGCGGCGCCGGGGGTCCAGGAGCCGTAGGATGCCGCGAGCCTATCCCTGACCCATGGCGGCATGGTCGCCGCGACGCCGGCCGCAAGGGCCCCCGCTGCCCCGATCACGGCGAGCAGGGAGAAGCCCGCGGCTGTGAGCGGCCTGCTGATAGCTCGTCTCTGGAGCCAGGCCACCGACCAGCCCGCGGTCATGATCGCCAGGGCGGGGAAGGCGGGCACGAGGTAGTGAGGAAGCTTCGCACCCGCGAAGGAGAAGGTCACGATCACTGTGAGTGCCCACCAGGCGGAGAACCTGAGAACGTGGTCGCGGGGCTGGCGGAAGGCATGTGCGAGTGCCGCAGGCAGGAGGGCCACCCACGGGTAGAACCCGATCAGCAGGTTCTTCAGGTGTCCCCACCAGGGCTCATCACGGGCCAGCTCCCCTTGCAGGTGGCCGAAGTGCTCTCGCAGCAGGAACGTCTGGACGAATCCCGGCTCGCGCAGACTTTCGTAGACGTACCAGGGCGCGGCGACGGCGAGCATGAGAGCAATGCCCGGAAGCAGTCGGGCCTCCGCAAGTGTCGATCGCAGCCGCCCCGCGCCAAGCAGATAGGCGATGAGTCCAAGGATGACGAGTCCGGTGGCGACAGGGCCCTTGGCCAGCAGCGCAACGCCCAGCAGCGCGTAGGCCGGCAGATAGAGCACAGGCTTGCGGCTCGGGTGGGCGCGCATGGCAAGGAAGAACAGGAACATGGCGAGCGCCAGCGCGGCCGTCAGCGGCATGTCAATCATGGCCTCTCGGCCCGTGTCGATCCACACATAGCAGAGCGCAAGCATGAGCCCGGCTAAGAGGCCGGCGGTCCGGCTCAGCGTACGAGCCGCGAACCAGTAGGTGACTAAAACGATAAGCGTCGCGAAAAAGGCGGACACCGACCGAGCGGCGAATTCGGTGATGCCGAACAGGCGGAAGGCGGCTGCGATGAGCCAGTAGATGAGGATTGGCTTCAGCAGGAACGGCTTTCCGTTGAAGTACGGTGTGCCGAGGTCGCCGCGCGCGAGCATTTCGCGGGCGCCCTCTGCATAGTAGGCTTCATCGAAGTCGTCGAGCGGTGTCACACCGAGTCGCCAGAAGAAGAGCACAGCGCAGAGAGCTAGCAGGAGCAGCGGGTACCAGAGGTCCCGCCGATCACGCTCGCGAGGGCCGGCCGGTTTCGAAGTTGCGTTCATGGCAGGCAACATGAGCCTCTCGTTCGTCTATCCAGTATACAACGAGATCGAGAATCTCCCGCACTTGCTGCCCGAGACGCGGCGGATCGCTGAAGGCTTCACTTCCGATCTGGAAGTCGTGCTCGTCGACGACGGCAGCACCGATGGCAGCGGCGCCTTCATGGCCCGACTGGCCGACGAACATCCATGCATCGTGGCCGTCCATCACGCGCGCAACCGCGGGCTCGGCGCGGCGATCCGCACCGGACTATCCGCCGCGACGAAGGACCTAGTTCTCTACATGGACTCCGATTTCCCTGTAACTGTGGAGGAAGCCAGGGCCGCGCTCGCGAAGTTCTCCGATGAGGTCGATCTGCTGATCGGCTACCGGCTCGGCCGGGCCGAGGGGCCGCGCAGGGAGATCATGTCATGGACCTACAACCGGCTGATCCGGGTCGCCTTTGGGCTCAAGGTGAGGGATGTCAACTTCGCCTTCAAGTTGATCCGCCGGTCTCTGCTCACCCAGATGCGGCTGCGGAGTGAGGGATCGTTCATCGATGCGGAGCTGCTGCTGGAGGCCGCTCGCCTCGGCGCGCGCGCGCGGGAGGTGGGCATTCACTACCATCCCCGGACCGCGGGGGTGTCGACGGCGGCCAGCACTCGCGTCGTGCTGCACATCTTCCGAGAGATGTGGCGCTACTGGCGAGGCCGCGGGGTTGGACGCTCGGGGCCGGCGCGCCTGATCGTCAACGCGGACGACTTCGGCCTGAGGAGAGAGATCGATCTCGGAGTGATCGAGGCCTTCGAGCGCGGCATCGTGACCAGCGCCAGCTTGATGGCGGCGGGTGCGAGCTTCGATCACGCGGTGGCGCTGGCCCGCTCGCGACCGGCCTTGGACTTAGGCCTGCACCTCGTTCTGACCGAAGGCAGACCGGTGTCGGCCTGCCACCGGATTCCAGGCCTCGTGGACAGGCAGGGGCGGCTCCCGCCGACATGGGGGAGCTTCCTCAGGCGTTACGCAGCAGGCCGGGTCCGCGCGCCCGAGGTCGAGATCGAGCTGCGGGCCCAGATCGAGCGCGCACTCGCCACGGGCCTGCGGTTCTCCCACATCGACAGCCATCAGCACTTGCACATGCTCCCCCGCGTTCTGCCGGTGGTCATCGGGCTCGCAAGCGAGTACGGCATCGCGGCCATCCGCTGCCCTCGGCAGTTGAGCTCCCCTGGCGCAGGCCGGGGCGCGGCCGGCGCGGTCGGACGTCGGGCCCAGCTGGGCGCCCTGCGCCTGCTCTGTCGTCTCGGCGAACGTTCGCTCCGGGGCAATGGTATCCTGACGGCCGATGAGTTCCGGGGTTTCACAGAAGCGGGACGCTGGCGCACCGATTCTCTGGTCAGCACAATAGAGGGGCTGGGGCCCGGCCTCACTGAGGTTGGCTGCCACCCCGGCGCGGACGATGCCGTGGACCGCGACCTCGGCTGGGGCTACCGCTGGGAGCAGGAGCTGGCTGCCCTGACGAGTCCTGAGGTGGCTGACGCCGTCACCCAGGGCGGCGTGGGCCTGACGACGTACCGCGACGCCCTGTCGCGGCAGGGGAAGTCGAGCTAACGCGGAGAGCTGCGGTTCATGTCGGCCGGTTGTCCGCCCTGTACTGGCCGGGCGTGCAGCCGTAGCGGGCGACGAAGGCCCGGTGCATATGGCTGCCGTCCACGAAGCCGGCTCTCTGCGCAATCGCCTGAGTCGGGAGATCTGTGGACAGGAGCATCTCGGCCACGAAGCCGAGCCTCGACCTTAGGCAGAATCTGCCGAAGCTCATCCCCATCGTGTCACGGAACACGAGGGAGAACTGGGCTCGCCCCAGGCCGCACCTGCTGGCCGCCTCGTCCACTGCGACCCGGCGCCGTCCGCGTAGAATGCCGATGGCAGGGCCGCAGACGTCCTGACTATATGGGTCCGGCCTGGTGGTGCAGCCGCCGCGGAAGTGGGGTAAGATAGCTGAACGGAGGTGAGAACGTCTGCGCTCGTCGCCCGCAGACGCTGAGGGCGAGCAGCTCTCGGAAATGCTGCACCTCGAATCTCTGTGTGGAAGGGGAGACCGTCTGTGGGTACGCGGAGAGCACGAGGATTCACCCTGATTGAGCTGCTGGTCGTCATCGCGATCATCGGGATCTTGGCCGCGATGGTCTTTCCCGTGTTCTCCCGCGCGCGGGAGTCCGCGCGCAAGGCAGTCTGCCTGTCCAACGTGAAGAACGTTGCCCTCGCCTTTCAGATGTATCTGGCGGACAACAACGACATCATGCCCCCCACCGAAACTAGGACCGAGATCCACGACTACTTCCTGGCGAAAGCAGGGGAGGATCGATACGGGGAGTGGTGTGTGTTCCAGAGCAACCCCTACCTGCGACACCCGGTCATCCTGGACGAATACATGAAGAACCGTGACGTGTGGCGCTGCCCCAGCGGCAAGGTCGAAGGGGGGGCCACCTGGATCATGCCCGGCGGCGACTGGTTCACCTACATGCTGGTATATGACGCTGAATGGGGACCTGGCGCATCCGACTCCGACGACTGGGTCGTCGGCCCCTGCTTCTGGTCCTGGCCGCCAGGATGGGGCGGCGATGTCACGGACTCCTACCTGCAGCGCCGGCTCGTCGTCTCTGAGCTTGGGACCGGGAGCGCCGCTGCCAAGGCCTTCGTCCAGACTGTAGGGACCCAGTGGACGGGGGGCATGAAGATGGTCGAGGTCGAGGACCCGGTCAACTTCGTCATCTGCGGCGACTCCGGCGTCTCGGCCGAGGACAGCAACGTCGGCATTGCTGCCTATCCCGACCTGTGCGCGCTAGAATGCGGCAACTGCGCCGGATGGGTCGACTGGGAGATCGCCGGCGGCGCTGATTGCTGCGGCGACGGCCCGTGGCAGTTGTATGCGCCCATCGACGGCTCCTTCCTGCGGGACCCGGAGTTGCGCAAGCCGTACACGCGCCACCTCGGTGGCGTGAACCTGGGCTTCCTCGACGGGCACGCGTCCTGGATCAACTCGACAGCGCTGATCAACAGAGTCGCCGAGGGCGATCTCGACGGCCTCGACAGTTGGGGACCGACCTCGGACGACAGGTCAGGTTGGGGCTACCCGTGCGGATTCCCGGAGACTGAGCCGGTTCTCTACTAGACTATCGGGAGGCATCAGGCCTCTCCGACGGACATTCGAGTGCACGGAGCGCCCGGCCGGGCGCTCCGTGTCTTCTTGTCGCCGCCTTGCCGCTGGCCCAGTGCGGTGCCGGCGCTGAGCATCCTGGGCGCCATGGTGCGTTCCTGGCACACAGCGCGTCACTCTGTGACGCCGGCGGAACAGATGCATCGCCACAGGAGGCCGCAGTCTATGGTATGAGACGGCGGCGGTCACCACCACCAACTCAATCAGCGTGGCCACCACCAAGGCAGCTCTGGAGGCGATTCGACATCGCCCAGGGCTGTTTTCGTTCGTGGTCTCAGGCTGGCTCCTGGAAGCTCAACGCGCCTTCCGGCTGCTCGGCGACCGCGGTGACGGCTCCTTCAGCCCCTCGGGGAAGAGCCACCACCAGCTCAGTGGGATGATGACGGGCGCATAAGGAAGGAACAGCCGGACCTCGTTGACCATGGCCACAACGTAGTGCAATGCCACGTACGGCGGAAGCAGCCACAGGGCCCGCCGTAAGAGGATTGGCGCCTGTCGTGCGCCGATAACGGCGACTACCCACAGCACGCCGAAGAGAAGCACGACCGAGACTGTCGGGCCCCAGGAGGCGACATTGATCTCCCACATCAGGACATCGCAGTAGTAGTCACGCCTGCCGTATAGGCTGAGAAGGCCGAAGTAGACTGCCCCCCAGGCGACGCCGAGCGCCGCGGCGCGGCCAAGCACCTGCTTTGCCGGTCGTTGCCCCCACCGCGCGAGCAGGTAGACAGCGGGTATCAGCGCAGTGGCCTCTCTGTTCAGCGTGCCGATTGCCACCAGTGGGAGGAGCGTCGAGTCGCGATCTTCGGCCATGGCCCAGAACGCCAGCACGAAGACCAGCAAGTTGATGGGGTCGCTCTCCTGGACGACGCGGAGGTACGTGAAGGGGAGAATTGCCGCCAGCGCGAGGGCTCCTGCCGCGGCGGCCGCCGGTCTGAACCAGACACGCATGTATCGATCGAAGAAGTAAAGGGCGAGGCCCGTGGCAAGCGCGCGCAGGAGCATGTAGGTCAGGAACACGTCGTTGCGAGGAAGTAGCTGCCGGAGACCCTCGGCGAGCCACGGCGCCAGCGGCCGATACTGGTTCGGCGCGGGTGCCTGGCCTGTAATCATCTCGACATGCCAGGCCGGGAGCGCGGGCAGATTCGCGACGCGCACCCAGATGAGGGCGCTGGCCAGTCCCAGACCGAGGTACAGGAGTAGCAGTGCGGTTTGCCGGGAGGCGAGCTCGGTTCGCATGGGCAGTGTCGCTGGCTTGGTAGTTCCGCCTGCGGCTCGCCATCCCTGCAGGAGCTCGCCGCCTAGGTTGCTACCCCCGCCTCCGCGGCCTCCTCGACGCGCGGCCAGCCCCTGACACAGCGGCGGACGGCCGCGACACTGAGCAGCGCGAATGGCAGGAGTGCCAGCTCCAACCACCAGAGATTCACACTCTCCATCAATCCGCCGACGTGCACGTATCCGGTAATCGCATCGAGCCCGGTCAATATCAAGAACCCATACCAGAACAGCGACCGTCGGCCGCTGACAACCGCGAGCAGGACCAGCACCCGCGAGCCCGTGTGGCAGAGGATGGCGATCGCCCGCTCGGCCGGCCCAATGAGCCACAGCGCCGAAGTTGCGCCCGTAGCGGCGAGATCTTCGCTCAGGGCCTCCATGCCCGGGGTGTTCAGCATCAGGGCGAGCGCCCCTGCGGACCCCCCGGCGCCCAGCAGTATCGCCTCGATTGCACCCGCGCCGACGCCCACTGCCACGGCCCGCGCCGCAGTCCGCGACAGCTTCCGCCAGATGAGCGCTGCAGCCAGCGTTACCCCGATCTCGAAGATGCCGGTCAACCCGCCGACGTAGAGTGACCCGGCGATGAGATATCCGAGGCGCGGCACGGAGTTCTCCAGAAACGCCAGCACGGATCCATGGGGACCCGCTGCCCAGGCTGCCTTCAGCGCTACGCCGGCAATCCAGATGGCCGCGCCGGCGAAGAACCATCGCATGGGCACGGCCCAGACGAGTCGGGTCACGACTACAAAGGCGAGTGCGAGAAGCACCATCAGTGTGCCCGACACCAGAAGGGAGCGGACCACCCCCGGCGGGACAGTGGGCGGCGGCTTTGGCTTGCTCGGCTCAACATACTCTTGGAAGAAGGCCACTATTCTTGCTGCGAACGAATCGAGCGTCGGATACTCGTCGCGGCTCGCCTCGTATTCCTCGAACAGCTCCGAGAGCGGCTCGATCCACAGGAACCCCCTGTCGCGATCCTGGCGCGTCTGCTGTCTGGCTGCGGCTTCGCCCTCGTGTGTGGCAAGATAGCGGATGACGCTCGCCCGCACCAGGGATTCGCGCATCATCGTCTCCCAGGCTCCGTAGGCGTTGCGCCGCATCTGCATCTCGACCCGAGCGAAGAGCTTCTTAGCAGGTCCCTCGAGTTCGGCGGCGTGCCGGTCGGCGACCGGGTTGGCATAGGAATGGCAGAACTCGTGGATGATCGTTGGAATGACGGCTCTGCTGAAGGCCGGAGAGCCATCTTCACGCTGTCCCGGCACGCCAAGGATGCAGTAGATCTCGGTGACAGCATGGCCGGGGAACCTAGGGCCGTAGTTGTGGGCCCCGTTCAGCAGGCTCGGCACGAGGCGGAACTCGTCTCGCTTCCCCTCTCCGAAGAAGCTCTCGAACCAGCCGAGGTCAACTGCGTCGGCCAACACCGACTCCAGTTCCCGGGCCGCGCCCCGATGCACCGGCTCGTGAGCATCGAAGAACCCCCAGAAGTCGCTCTCGTCCACGAAGCTGCGCAGCTTCTCGAGGAAATCCGTCACGTCCTCCGGCTGCCAGCGCTGGTCGAGGGTGGCCGGCCAGGGCTCCAGCGGAACGCGCAGTTGAAGGCTGCGGTCGTCCGTGAGATGCACGGCCAGGCTCATCGGCGCGTCGAACGATACGCCATGCTCCGCTCGCAGGCGTCGGGCCGTGGTGACGGCCGGGTGGCCCTGGACCGACTCGAAGTGCTGCTGGACTTCGCTCTCGTAGCTCGGCACGCGGCACATGTTGTACTCGGGGTTGCCGGCAAGGTGGAAGATGGTGCTGATGAGTTCGATTCGCGGATCGACGCGGATGGACAGCGACGGACGCTGGCCTTCCTGCTCGGCAGCCCGAGTGTGGGACGCCAGACACGCGAGCAACGCCGCAACGCAGCACGCAGCTATCCGAAGACGTGGCATGGTTGCCCCCCGGCGGCATGCAGGAACACGCCTGTCGGTGACGCATCGCCGGATGCCGCTTCAAGCCTGTTCGGCAACCAAGTCGGCTGCACCTCTGCTGGGAAGCGTCCCCGAAGGAGGCGCGTATGGCCGCGGTGAAGACGCGTAGGCCATGCGGTCTGAGCGAATCTCAGTCGGCGCCGATCTGGCCCTGCTCGCGGTGGCGGCAATCTGGGGGCTCACGTTCACTGCAGTTCAGCGCGCGCTCGAGGACGCCGGCGCGTTCTCTTTCCTGACGGCCCGGTTCCTCATCGCGGCGTTGGTGCTGGCCGTCGTCTTCCCGAGGAGAGTCTCTCGCCTGAATAGGCGAGTCGTGTTGTTGGGGGGCCTCATCGGCCTGTGGCTGACAGCGGGATACTCGCTGCAGACGGTCGGTCTCCTTTACACGACGGCCTCCAAGTCCGCCTTCATCACCGGCGTAAGCGTGGTGCTCACCCCGCTGCTGTCCTTTGCCGTCTCCCGCGTCCGCCCCCGCGCCTCGTCGGTCGGCGCCGTCGGCCTGGCAGTCGTGGGGCTGTACCTGCTCGCGTCACCTGGTGCCGGGGGCGCAAACCTGGGGGACGTGCTCACGCTGGGGTGCGCCGTCGCCTTCGCACTGCACATAGTGACAACGGAGCGGGTGGCCCCCCGCCACGATCCTGTGTCGCTCGCCTTCTCGCAGATCGCCACAGCCGCGCTGGCTTCGGGGCTGCTCATGGCGCTGGCGGAGGGGCCGCGCCTGGCGCTCACTCCGTGGACTCTGTCCGCTCTGGTGGTCACCGGCGTCTTCGCCACCGCGGTCGCCTTCGGGGTGCAGATGTGGGCGCAGCGGCGCACCAGTGCCACGCACGTCGCGGTCATCTTCACCGCGGAGCCTATCTTCGCCGCCCTCTTCGCCTGGGTGATACAGGGCGAGGTGCTGGGTGTGAAAGGGATCCTGGGCGGGGCATCGATCATCGCTGGCATCCTCATCGCGCAGCTAGGCGCGAGGGGACGAGCGGCCTCCGGCGGCGCGTCGGAGAGCTGAGTTCGCAGATCACACAGGAGATCAGCCAAGAGGTCGGAAGGATGCTGAAGTTGACAAGGGCGGGAGGGAAGACGTCGCTATGGGAAGCCAGCCTATGACTCGGCCAGGGCGAGGGATTCTCTGCATCATGGTCGGGGCGATCTTGATGGTGGGGGTCGCGATCTTCCTGAAGAACCTCGGAGCGTTCATCGATGGCGTGGACTTCTACGTCGATATCCGCGTGATGGGAACCATCGTCGGGGTGATCGCGCTCGTCGGAGCGGGCCTATGGCTGCGCGGCCACCAGGTCTACGCGAAGTCGAAGGGACGAACGCCCTTCTCCGGCTTCGCACTCGGTCTGCTGCCAGTGGTCGGGCTCGTCGTGCTGGCCGCGCTCCCAGCCCGGGCCGGGGGCGAAGCTGCCACTGGTCCCCCAGAGGGGGAGGGAGAGGCCTCCAAGCCGGAGGGCGAGCAGCAGGAATCTTGAGATGACGCGCCCGCTGGCCGCTCTGGGCGTGTCGAACGGGCGCCAGGCGCAGAGCCACTCCGTGTAGCCGTCGCCTCGGCTGAACCCCTGGCTGTTTCCGTTTCAACACCTCAGTTTGCAGGCAATTGCCTCTTGTCGGGGGAGCCGAGAGGCCGGTATCATGAGGCATGCACCGTAGCCTGGGACGGGACCGGGCCTTGACGCTGGTCGAGACTCTCGTGGTTACGGCAATCATAGGCGTTCTGGCCGGGCTCCTGTTCCCCACATTCGCGAAGGCAAGGGACGGGGCGAAGCGGGCGTCGTGCATGAACCAGCTCCGCCAGCTCGGCATGGCCATGCAGATGTACACGGCCGATCATGGGGAGCTCGCGCCCTGGTTGTCCGCGGTCTGTCCCACCTACTGCCCAGACGCCAGCGTCTTCGTCTGCCCCTCAGACCCGGCCGCCGGCCGCCACGATGCCAGCGCCTACATGGAGGGCGCCACCCGTCTTCCCTCGGGCGTCAGCTATACCTATCTCCCGAACTGGAAGTACGCCTGGGAGCTGGGGTGGTGGGGCCGGCCGCCACACTACGGCCGGGGGAAGTGGCGTGACAGCACGCCGCTCGCGATGTGTCACTGGCACTGGGGGAAGCGTTGGGATCCAGAGCTAGACGCCCAGGCCTGGGGCAAGGATCCCAAGGGCTGGGTGGTCCTCTTGGAGGCCGGGGGCAGCGTTCGCCGGATCAGAGCCGAACAGCCGGTGAGCGAGTTCGACCCGACTGCTTGAGGGGGCAGGCCGGGCTCATCTCACCTCGTACCGCAGCAGGCCCTCGTGTCTCTTGCTGCTGGGAAAACGGGCGAACACTCCAGCCTGACCTCTCTCAACAACGACCTCGCCGGAGAAGACTCCGTCGCCTGCCGGTGCCAGATGTCTCGCGAGCCCGTTCACGCCCACGATCACGTCCTCCGCGCCCGGGGCACGCACTCGGAAGTGGACCCGCGCATCCGCCTTCAGGATCCCGGAGATGGGCGAGGCGAGATGGCACCCTCGCTCCTGAAACGACAGATACATCTTCGGGAACACCTCGTGGGCCGAGCCTTTGGCGTGAATGGCGTACTCGAGTGCCGAATCGTACTCCTGTGCGGCGGCGTTTCGCTCGCGAGCGAAGACGCGCAGCACGTAGTCGCCCGGAGCGGGGAAGACTGCACGAATCACGAACCCGCGTGCTTCCCTCTGGGTGAAGGTGTGGTTTTCGTCTAGGGTCCATCCGTTCTGCAACAGAGACGCCACAACTAACGTCTCCTCCGACGCCCCAATGGTGATGGTCAGGGAGTCGTCCACTTCGATGTTGCCCCTCTCATGGCTGACCAGGCGCAGACCGTGCTCGAAGAAGGCTGACTGGACCCAAGCGCGCGCCAGGAACTCCGCTTTCGTGACCGGCCTCTGGAGCAGCTGCCATCTGTCCTCCGATGGGAGATGGTCGTAGATGAAGAGCTCGGGCGGCGTAAGGAAGTAGTGGTCGGTGAATCGCTTCTCGAACTGCATTCGCTCATTCAGCCTGCCCGCGCCCCACGTGCAGTCGAGAAGCGCCCATCTCCCGTCGATCTTCACCGCGTTCCAGTCGTGTGTCAGCAGGCCGTCAGCGCTGATTGCCGCTTGGGGGCCCATGCCCTTGGCATGTCCGTGGATGACCTCGGCATCCAGACCTGCCGCGTCCGCCAGTGCCTTGAAGAGCGCCGCGTATCCGGCGCAGACTGCTCTTCTCTCTGCTAGCACCGACCTGGGGTCAGGAGGCCGCCCGAATCGCGACACATCGTAGTTGATGTTGAGGGCCATCCAGGTAAACAACGCCCGCGCCTTCTCACGGTCACTTCGGGCCGGCCCCGTGAGGTAGGTGGCGAGCGACGTGATCGAAGTGCAAGCGGCCGACGGGGCAGCTCGGGCATGCGCGTCGATGGCGGCGAACTCGGCCTCTGCGCCGACGGCCAAGGGCGCAGATCCCACGAACAACGCCATCAGGACCAGGGATACCATCCTCACCATTCGCTTGTCTCCCGGGATATCATTTCCACATGCGCGGTGCTCACAAGCCATTTCGATCTCCATCTCTGGCCGATCGTAGCCCCAGGTTGACCATGCTCTGGCCCCGGTCTCGTAGGAGATGCCGCGCCTCTGTGGTAGGCCCATTCAGGAGCGTGTGGCCTCCTGGGGGTAGTGAATGAAGATCTCTGATGTTGTGCTGACCGAGGTGACCGGCGAGTTTCCGGCTGACGAGCTCCAGGCTGCGGAGCGGGGTTCGAGGCCGCTCGACGTGTATCCCGAGTTCCGGGGCACGCGGACGTTCGAGCCGTCGCACGCGCCTGACGAGAAGGTCCGACAATCGGACGTGTACCTGGAGGTCCACACCGACGAAGGAGTGACTGGGCTGTTCGGGCCGGTGGACGGCGGTCACGCCATCATCCTGCGGAGGGAGATTCGAGACTTCCTGATCGGCCGCGATCCTCTTGCCATCGAGAAGACCTGGGACCTCCTGCTGCGCCGCAACCGGCATGCCCGGTCCAGCTACTACATGATGGCGATGAGCGCACTCGACTGTGCTCTGTGGGATCTCAAAGGAAAGGCGCTGGGGCAGCCGGTGTATCGGCTGCTCGGGGGCCCGGTTCAGGAGCCTGTGCGAGCGTACGCGAGCATGCTCGGCTTCTCCCTGGAACCGGAGGCGCTGGCCGAGCGGGCGGCGGAGTACAAGCAGCTCGGATACTGGGCCCAGAAATGGTTCTTCCGGCATGGGCCGCCCGATGGCGACGAGGGGGCCGCAGAGAACGTCGAGGTCGCCCGCACCTTGCGCCAAGCCGTCGGCGACGATATCGCGCTCATGTTCGACGCCTTCAACTCCTGGGATGTGCCGTATGCGATCGATGTTGCGCGCCGGATCGCGCCGTACCGGCCGGGGTGGCTGGAAGAGCCTGTGCCGGTCGATCGGATCGAAGGGCTGCGCAGAATCCGGGAGCGCAGCGGCATTCCCATCGCCACCGGCGAGCACCTCTACACTCGGTGGCAGGTCAAGCAGATCCTCGACGCAGGTGCGGCCGATGTGATTCAGGCCGATCCCGACTGGTGTGGCGGCATCAGCGAGTTGGTCAAGATCGCCGCGCTCTGCTCGGCCTACGATGTGCCCGTGTGCCCGCACGGTCACTCGCTGCATGCGGCGTTGCATGTGGCCGCCGCGCTGCCGCATTCAGTCTTGCCGCAGGTGGAGTTCCTGATACTTCATCAGCGACACAAGCAGCGCTTCATGAAGGGATTCCTCGAGCCCGAGTCGGGGGTGATCCAGCCGCCCGAAACGCCGGGATTGGGAATAGAGATAGACCCCGCGAAGGTGCAGTCGCGACGAGCTGTAGAGTAGGACAGGAGGTCACTCACGATCGCGCATGTGACCTGCGCTCGTCATGTCACCACAGATGCAGCAGCGCGTCGACCGGGGCGTAGTCGTCAGTGAGGACAGGGACATCGCCAGTGGCCACGGGCTGGGACACATGGTCATCTAGGCGCTGCGGAAGCTTGTCGTCCTTGATGAGCTTCCCCTGAAGCTGTGCAGCCCGCTGTCGCAGGTCGCTAAGTGGGAAGCTCTGACTCGCGTTGACCGCGAAGACCTCGATGTTGATCCAAGTCCCGCCGCTGGCTCTCACCTTGAAGGCGGAGACCCGAGGGAACACCTCTGCCATCGTCTTGTACACCGACCGGAAGAACTTGCTCCTCGGTCCGGTCACCTGGCCGACGACGTTGTTCACAAGGACTCCACCGGGGCTGAGCCGGCTCTTGGCGATGGTGAAGAACTCCCGAGTTGTCAGGAAGAAGGGCACGGTGTCTGAGTAGTAGGCGTCGAGTAATATCATGTCCCACTTCTGCTCGGCGCGCCGCAGGAACTGGCGGCCGTCGGCCTCGTGTATACTGAGTCGAGGCCCGGTCTTCACATCGAAGTACTGGCGCGCGATCCTGATGACAGCCGGATCGATCTCCACTGCGTCGACTGTCACCTGCGGGTAGTCCCGAACGAATCGCTTAGGCACCGTTCCGCCACCCAGTCCGATGACCAGAACCCGGCGGATGTTCGGGTTGAAGAGGAACGCCAGGTCCACGTAGTCGGAGTAGGGGAGGCCGCGGCCGTGCGGGTCCCGCAGGTCCATCTGCGTGTGCCAGATGTTGTCTGCGCGCAGCCAGCGATAGTGGTCATCCTCCGTTACAAACAGGCGGTGATAGGAGCTGTCGCGTTCGAGCAGTATCTGCTCTTTGGCGTGGCTCGGCTGAGGGACCAGCAGGAGCAGGAAAGCGATAGCAGCGGCGGAGCCGACGCGTCGGCGTTGTGTCAGGGAGAGACAGAGGAGCGCGGTCACGACAAGGCCGGCTCCGAGCAGGTAGAGTATCTTCTTTGTTCCCAAGGCGGGGATCAGGTAGAAGGCGGTCCCCAATGTGCCCGCGATGCTCCCGATGGTCGAGACGGCGTAGACGGCCCCGGCTGTCCGGCCCACTTCGCCTATGCTGTGTGCCGTCAGGCGGATGACGAAGGGAGAGGTGACTGCCATCAGCGCCCCAGGCAGGAAGAACAGGATCATGCATGTGATCAGGGAGCCGGCGCGCACGTCCGTATACCGCACCGAGACAGCGTCGGCGACGGCCGAGCCGTAGCGCGGCAGCAGGAACACGAGCGCGGCCGACAACAGGAGTGTGGTGCCCAGAACGCCGGCGCTCGGCCAGCGGTCGACGAGCCTGCCCCCGAGGTAGTAGCCGATGCTGAGCGCGGCCAGGAACACTCCTATGAGGCTCCCCCACACGAATATGGATCCCCCGAAGGAGGGCGCCAGCACGCGGAAGCCAACGAGTTCGAGCGCCATGAGAATGGCGCCCGCCAGAAACGCCACTAGAAGCAGAAGCCCTCTGCGCATTTTCCCTTCTCGAGCCGCTCAGGAGCCCTGGGGCGTCGTCTCCCCCAAAATACGTGTTCAACAGCCCCGAGAGCGCTCCTCTGACGGGATCGCGTTCGCCTCAGTCTCAATGCAGATCGCCGAATCAGAGGGAATGCGATTGTTACCATTTTCGTCTTATAGATGCAAGAACCGCGAGGTAGACATGAGATAGCAGCTCAATTGGGCACTCTCACCTTGCCCCGTCCGTCACGCGATCGTGACGATGCCGAGGACCCGCCGGTGGCGGTTCCTCGGCGCGTGTGGTCGTCCGCTTCTCCGCCGCTCAGAAGGATATCGCGCCGGGGAAGGGAAGACTGCGGCCCGGACGGACACGTCCCAAGTCAGGGGAAAGGTGTAACAGCATGTCGAGCAAGACCATCAGGGTGACGGTCTGGAACGAGTTCCGACACGAGAAGACCGATGAGGTCGTGAAGAAGCTGTATCCGAAGGGCATCCATGCGGCCATCGCGGATCACCTCAACGCCCAGGACGGGATCGAGGCCGGGACCGCGGCCCTGGACGAGCCGGCACATGGGCTGCCGGAGAAGGTGCTGAAGGCCACAGATGTGGTCATCTGGTGGGGGCACATGGCCCATCACGAAGTGGCAGATGAGGTGGTGGCGCGCGTTCGCGAGCACGTGCTCTCAGGCATGGGGCTGATCTGCCTCCACTCCGCGCACTTCTCGAAGGTCTTCCGCACGATGATGGGGACCAACTGCTCCCTAAAATGGCGGGAGGTGAACGAGAAGGAGCGGCTGTGGAACATCGAGCCGGGCCACCCGATCACCGGGGGCATCGGCGAGTACTTCGAGCTGCCCCACGTGGAGATGTACGGCGAGCGCTTTGACATCCCCACGCCGGACAAGGTGGTCTTCATATCGTGGTTCCAGGGCGGTGAGGTGTTCCGAAGTGGCTGCTGTTGGGAGCGCGGGCACGGCCGGATCTTCTACTTCCGTCCGGGGCACGAGACGCTTCCGATCTTCGAAGACGAGAACGTGCTCCGTGTCATCACGAACGCCGTCAGATGGGCGGCCCCGCGAGTGCGGATGTCCACCGCCGATGCACCCAACGTGAAGGCGCTGGAGCCGATCCCGAAGGCGAAGTGAGCCGAATCCGCCGACGAGACTTCTTCAAGCTCGGGGCAGCTGCGGCGGCCGCGGTCATCGCTGCTGCCCTTGGCCTGGGCCGACGCGGCGGCGCAGTCAACGCGAGATCGAGGAACCCCATGAGCAAGAGATTCAGACCGGGCGAAGTATGGCTCGACACCGATGGCAAGCCGATCCAGGCGCACGGCGGCGGGATTCTGTATCAGGATGGCACCTACTACTGGTTCGGTGAGAACAGAGCCAGCGACCCGGACGCCGAGCGCTCCTGGCGCGGCCACGGGATCGGAGTCAGGTGCTACTCCTCCGCGGATCTCCACCAGTGGAAGGACGAGGGCCTCGCCCTTCCTCCGGCCAAGGATGATCCGTCGAGCGACCTGCATCCGAGCCGCGTAGTCGAGCGGCCCAAAGTCATCTTCAACGAGCACACGCGCTCCTACGTCATGTGGATGCACATCGACAGCCCGGACTACAAGGCCGCGCGGGTGGGAGTGGCGCGGAGCGGCTCGCCTACCGGCCCCTACGAGTATCTGGGGAGCTTCCGCCCGAACGATGCCGACAGCCGCGATATGACGTTGTTCAAGGATGATGACGGCGCGGCTTACCTCTTCCACGCCTCCGAGTGGAACAAGACGATGTACATCGCCCGGCTCTCGGATGACTACCTCTCGACGACGGGCGAGTATACGAGGGAGTTCATCGGCCGAAGCCGAGAGGCGCCGGCCGTCTTCAGGCATCAGGGGCGCTACTTCTGCATCACCTCCGGATGCTCGGGCTGGGCTCCCAACGCGGCCGAATACGCCGTTGCCGACAGCATCATGGGCGTGTGGGAGGTGCGCGGCAACCCGTGTGTCGGAACCGCAGAGGAGATCGAGACGACGTTCCACTCACAAAGCACTCTCGTGCTTCCGGTGCAGGGACGAGAGGGCGCCCGCATCTTCATGGCCGACCGATGGAAGCGCAGGGACCTCGGGGATTCCCGCTACATCTGGCTTCCTCTCGAAATGTCCCGGCGCTCGCTCTCCGTGCGGTGGCGGGATGAGTGGGACCTGAGCGTGTTTGACTGAGTATCTGGGATTGCCCTAACAGCGAGTTCGAGGCGCCGGGCGCGCCCGAACCGCGGAGCACCGCCCTGGAAGGAGCCACAGGTGAACACGACCCGCCTCGGGAGGACCGGCCTCGAAGTGTCGCGCATCGGTTTCGGGGCGCTTCAGATCGCGGCGAAGTACAGCTATGAGCACGCCGAGAAGCTGCTGAAAGCGGCGCTCGACTCTGGCATCAACATCATCGACACGGCGCGCGGCTACAGCGACAGTGAGGAGCGAATCGGCAAAGCGATCTCGAAGCGCCGGGATGAGTTCTTCATCGCGACCAAGTCGGGCGGGGGCACGCGGGATGGGTTCTGGGAGGCGCTGGAAGACAGCTTGCGCCGGCTGAAGACGGACCACGTGGACATCTATCAGTTCCACGGCGCGGACAAGGGCGCGAGGGACTATATCTACGGCGGCGAGACCACGATCGAGTGCATGCGGGAGGCCCGCGATCAGGGCAAGATCCGGTTCATCGGGTTCAGCTCCCACTCGCTTGAGGATTCCCTCGACCTCATGCGTACTGGCGACTTCGACGTTGTGCAGTACCCGATCAGCTATGTGGGCGACGAGGCCGCGGAGCAGGGCCTGGTGGCGGAGGCGGAGCGGCTGGACCTTGGCCTCCTCGGCATGAAGCCCTTCGGGGGTGGACGGCTTGGGCACGCGCGGTACTGCCTCGGCTATGTCTTTCGGTTCCCGTGGGTCGTGCCGGTGATCGGATTCGAGACCGAGGAGGAGCTGCGGGAGGCCCTTGGACTTGCGGAGAAGGGCGTGGAGCTGACGGAGGCCGACGTCGCCGAGATGGAGCGCATCAAGGCCGAGCTTGGCGAGCGGTTCTGCCGCGGGTGCAACTACTGCCATCCCTGCCCGCAGGGCGTGCCCGTGCTCGAGGTCATGTTCTTCGACGTGTTTCGCAAGCAGCTCGGCAACGACTTCGTGGCGCGGGACGAGTATCGGGAGACGATTGCCGCTGTCGCGAAGTGCGAGGAATGCGAGACCTGTGTCAACCGCTGTCCCTTCGACCTCGAGATACCGGCGATCATGCGTGAGATCGTCGGGCGGTACGAGGAGATGATGGCGGCGAGAGGCTAGCTGGGGAGGGGAACGACGAGCTTCTCGCCGATCGCGAGCATGTGGACCCGTGTCTCCGCGTCCTCGATCTGTGCAGCCACTGCTTCGGGATCCCCCGTGCACCAGTATACGTCCGACACGTAGGTGCCGTAGTGGCACGGGATGATGTATCGCGCCCCGGTTGAGTTCGCCAGGCGCGCGGCGCCCTCGGTGCCGAGGACGTGAGGGGCAATGGGGAGCAGCAGCACGTCGATTCCCGTGACTTCGAGATGCTCTTCGAGCAGGTCGGTGTCATCAGGATGCCACACCGTTACCTCGTCGCGCTCCAAGATGAACCCACAGCATTCGCCCCTGACGGTGTGGGCGTCCGCTTCCTGATGGCGTGCTGGCGTCGGCGTGATCGCCAAGTCGCCGAATTCGATCTCACGGGCATACTCTGCTAGTCTGAACCGCTCCTCGGGCAGCCTGTGCTCCAGCAGCTTGCGTCTTGTGCGGTCGGTCCCAACGAAGATGGCCTCCGTGCCGGCGATGAGGCCCGGAGTCGTGAGAGGGCCGGTGTGATCGCCGTCGTCATGGGTGAGTAGCACGATGTCGGCGCGTGTGACGTCACTGGCCCTCAGCGGGAGCGGCCCTCGCAAGGGTAGACCGATCTCGGACATTGCGGTGTCGTCGCCCTGAAGCTCGATGATGGGGTCGATGAAGATGACCGTGCCGGCCCAGTTCATCGCGAAACCGGCGTTGCCAAGCCACCAGACCGTCAAATCGGCTGACTGCGTATCTGTGAGCTCGTCAATACTGACCTGTCCGTGTGGCGTTCTGCTGGGGACGTTGCGCACAGGCTCGAAGCCCATGGCTCACCGCCACTCGGCGAGTCGCCTGAGCACGGCCTCGGCTTCCTCGCGGTTCGAAACACTGGTGACCGTGCACCAGACTCCCTCTGGGCGCAGTTCCTCCATAAACAGGTCGATCTCACCCGCGGGGAAATCGAGCTGGATGCCCTTACCGGCTGTCTGGCACTTCTTGTAGACGCCCAACCAGTCCCGAGCGCTCCCACCTCCTGCGCCGTATACCCACTGGATCGCGCTGAGCTCCGCTATCTCGAGCAGCGCGTCGAGGTGCCTGAGCGCCCCTGGACCGTCGAGGTGGTAGATCGATGCCTCGTAGTGCCGACATTCTTCGACAATGCTCTCCAGGAAGACGTCCTGGAACATCTTCGGTGAGATCATGCAGGAGAAGTCATTGGACGGAATGAGCCAACGCTCCCTGGACACGATGCCCGCCCAAGAGCTGATCGCCTGACCGGCCGCGGTCAGCTTGTCGTAGTAGAAGTCGAAGACCTCTTTGTAGATCGCGGTTACGCGGTCCACCAGCCTCTTGACCTGCTCGGGCGCCTCGATCATATCGAAGTTGAGCTGGTGCGGGTCGCGGAACGCGGCCACCGCGTCGCCACCCGGATGGAGGTCTGTTATCCCCGTGTAGAACGCGCCCTTGCCGGCCTCCAGCAGAGCATCGGTGAGCTCGATGATCTTCTTCCAGTAGATGTTGTCGCGGCTGAGCTGGAGCTTGTCCGCCTCGGCCCAGTCCTCGAGAATGGGAACTGACCAGGAAGTCTCCTCGCCGAACTCCAGCTCGCAGCCGAAGAAGGCGCTGAACACCTCGGGCCCGAGGTTCGGGTAGGCTTGTGGAAGGGCATCTCCCATGAATTCGGTGTTGAGGGCAGTGGCCAGCGCCAACTCCGCGTTGTACTCCGCATCCATCCAGCGATCGCGAAGTGTCGGGTGATCCGACGCTGGCGGCATATACTCCGGCTCCCGCTTCGGGAAGGTGATGCACACCACCGGGCGGTCAATGATCTCACAGCGCCAGAAGGCGTCCTGCCGGTCTAGGCGCTGCTCCCAATCCAGGATCCGCTCGACGGGCATAGTCACGTCTCGATACCTCAGTTCGCTATTCAGTCCGCATGACAGCACGCAATCTCGCGAGGTGCGACGCGCTTGGGGCGGTCTGCCCCCTCCCGTCGCGTCAGGTCGCGCGAGCGATGAACAGCCCGGCTGCGAGGAGTACGCTCGTCAGCAGATGTGTAGCGACGGTCATGGCATTGGCGGGCATGAGCGTGCTCAGATGATCATATCGCTGTGCGGAGACTCGGCTTGCCTGCACAGCCAGGGGAACGGACAGCAAGGCGAGCATCGCCCACCCGGGCAACAGCCGCGCCGCCACTCCTGCCACCACCGTCAGGTAGGCGAGTACGAAGGCCCCAGCGTGCAACGATGCCGCCTTCCTGCGGCCGAGGCGAACGACCCAGTTGCGTTTGCCCACTGCCGCGTCGGCCTCGGCGTCCTGGAATTGGTTGATCCAGAGGACGTTGGTCATCAGCAGACCAACCACGGCGCCGGCCACTGCCGCTCCCGTCGAGAACGACTCTGTTTGGGCGTAGTGCGCGCCCAACACGGGCAGCACCCCGAAGTCCAGGAAGATGAACAGCTCACCCAGACCGCGGTACCCGAGCTTGAGAGGGGGGGCGCTGTAGCAGAACCCCGTGACGGCGCCGACTATGCCGAGTATGAGGATCGGCAGGCCAGCCACCCATACGAGATACACCCCGGCCGCGCCGCCAAGACCCAGGGAGATGACGGAAGCGGCCAGGATCTCCCTCGGGCGCGCGAGACCATCCTGTATGAATCGGCTCCCGCCCGTGAAGGGCGGTGCGCGCGAGACATTCATCTCATCGCCGCCGCTGAGGTGATCGAAGTAGTCGTTGGCGAGGTTGGCCCCGGCATGGAGAAGCACTAAGGCGAGCAGAGTGAGAACCGCGCGCAGCCAGTTCAGGGCTCCAGATTCGTAGGAGGCGAGTGCGACGCCCACCAGAACCGGTGCGAAGCTCCCTGTGAAGAACGGCGCGCGGGCGGCCTTCAGCCAGAACACCAGGCCCCGCCGTGAGGCGGCCCCTTTGCCCTTGCCGACCGCGGACGTGTCGTTGCCTGTCATGTGGTGCTAGACCGCCTGCCCCTCGGGCGCGACGCTTCGCTTGCTGCGGGAGAACTGAAGGTCGAGGTTCGGCTCGCGATGCTCGAGGCAGGCGAGGCTGATCTCGATGACCTCCTCTGCTTCGTACGTACTGATCGTGCCCGCGGTGACGAGATCGCAGGGCCGGATGGTATTCCACACGAAGGTGAGACCGGTCACGGGATGCAGCTTGCCAGAGGCCATCGGCTTGATAGTCGTCACCGGCTTCTTCGCGTCTCTGAAGATGCGCTGCAGCCAGTCAGTCTCCATCTGGCAGAAGAACCCCGCCGCGTTGTAGGGCTGGATGTAGGTCTCGACATCCGCCTCCGAAGCGTCCGCACAGGTGATCGCCTCCGGCGCGTGGGTGCTCAGACCGGGGATCATCTCCATCTCGCGGACGAACTGCAGATGCTCGACGAGCAGAGGGGCGAGTTCTCTGTTCGCCCTGTCGAGGAGGGGGTCGGTAACCGTCTGGTGGGGGAAGCAGAACTGCGCGCCGAGCTTCTTCGCTTCCTCGACTGCCGGCTGCCACGTATCGGGATTGCCCCACTCCGCGTACGAGGGGGTCGCTATCCACAGCATTTCAACGCCGGTCCGCTGCTCCGTATCCTTGAGAGCATCCGAGATGAGCTTGCTCGGCATGCTCATGACGGCATTGCACCCGCCGCGAGCGAACACCTCGAACACATCAGCCATCTTCGCAGGCGTGTCGAACAGGTCCTGGATAAGCTGATCCTTCGCCTTCGTCTGATGGGAGTACCCAAGCATCCAGTTCGTGCCGCAGATGAGCCGCGGCAGTGATATTCCCCCCACCTCAGTCCTTGGGAAGTCCGACATAAGCGATGCCTCCTCAGCAGATAGCGCAACTGGCAGACGAGTTCGACCAGACAGGGAATTCCCCTGTCCGTCGCGCGCTCGTCACACTACCCGTCCGGCCGCACTTGCCGCTAGCATCCCTAGATGACCTCCAGGCAGTCCCTATCGGGCAGCTGTGGGAACGGCGCCGTTGGAAGTGTCTGGTACCAATAGGCGACGGAGGCGATGTCGTCCTGGAGGGGGAGGTAGCGTCCGCCGCTGCGCCACCCGAGAGCCTGAATCGTGACCCGGAGGTCCTGCTCGAAGCGGATCGGGTCAGGGATGTGCCAGCGATACATGCCGAAACGAGTCTGTGAGTCGTAGAGGCCGTCCGGGCGGATGACCTGTGGCAGGCCGACATAGGGTGTGGTGAACTCGCGGTAGCCGCCCCTCTCCTTGCCGAGGTCGAAGTCGTAGGAGCCGCAGAAGTAGTCCTCGGTGCCGGTCCCGCAAATGGTGGGGAACTCCTCGTCGCCGTCGAGGAAGAACTTGATCTCGCCCTCGCCCCACCAATCACAGTTGTTGACCCCCCACGCCATATACGTGCCGACATACTGCCCCTGCCCCTTCACGTCGTCGAGGATGGTATGGACATCCTTGTAGGGGAGCGGGTTGACGCGGCGGAACTGAGCGTGGAAGTAGGCCGCATCGTCCGGAACCTCCGTGAGCGTGTAGTCGATCTGGTAGAAGAGGGTCATCGCCTCGAAGCCGATGTTCTCCACCGTGATCTTGCAGCTCTTGCGGAATGGCATCTCCCAGTAACTGTTCAGCCCGCTCGCGGGATTCACGCAGACCGCGAGCGAGGAGACCTGCGCATAGCGGCCCCACCCGCAGGCGAAGAAGTCTCCTATCGGACACTCGACCGAGGGCTGCTCCTGGCCGTCCCAGTAGATGCGCAGGATGCTGAAGCGCCAGTGACCCGTGGGCGTCACCCAGATGTGCTGAATCGCTCCCGGCTCCTCGATGCCGGCGAGGAGGCGCGTCTCGCCGGGCTCGATGCTGATGCAGGGCGAGCACTTCCAACCTCGTCCCAGGTCGCGGGCGGCCGAGTCCGGCCCGGGCTCGGCCATGCCGCCCTTGCCCTTCTCGCCCGTGAAGTTCTCGGCGGATATGGATCGTGTCTTCGCTGAGGACAGGCGCGGGAGATTGCCGAGGTGCATTCCAAGTCCGTTGAATCCCGACATCTGCTGCTCCTTTCGAGTGCTCGCTATGGCGCCGGGAGGCGGACGGGTTGACCTGTGCGGACGCTTTCTGCTGCCGCCTCGACGACGGCGACCGCGGCCCGCGCCTGTCGGCCGTCGATGAGTGGCTCGCCTCCCTCCTGCACACAGCGGAGGAAGTGCTCCACCTCTTCCCGCAGAGCGCCACCGGTCTGTCCGCCGACCGCGAAGCCGTAGGTCGTGTCTATTCGGGAGGGACGCTGGGACTCGAATCGGACGCCGGCGTTCGGCGTGTCGATGAAGAGCGCTCCCTTCGTGCCAGTCACTTCGAGATACGCGTCGAGATTGTGCGAGGCCTGCTCGGGCAGAATCCAGGCGACTTGGATACAGCCGACCGCGCCGCTCGCGAACTTCAACGTCAGGAAGACAGAATCGTCTACGCCAAGATCGGTCAAAGCCTTCCGGCTCGCAGCTGCATAGACCTCGGTCACCGGCTCTCCCATCGCCCAGAGCATCCAGTCGACATCGTGGACCGCCAGGTAATGGAGAACAGTCGTCCTTCCTTCAAAGCGGCGCGGCTGCAGCAGCGTGTTGCTGCGCCGCGCGTACAGGTAGCTCATGTCGCCTATCTCGCCGGATTCGAGTACCGCCTTCACCGCACCGTAGCGGGGATCGAAGCGCAGGATCTGCCCCACCATCAGAACCACGCCGGCCTCGTCACAGGCTTTGATGATGGCGTCGCAGTCCTCGAGCGTCATGGCGAGCGGCTTCTCCACCAGGACGTGTTTGCCGGCGGCCGCCGCGTCGACGCACACTTCACGGTGCGCCCAGTCCGGCGTGCAGACGATCACAGCGTCGGCATCTTCACCGACCAGAAGCTCACCGTGTCCAGCGTATGCCGCGGCGCCGTGGTGATCGGCCATCTCCTTGGCTCGGCCCAGGTCAACATCGGCAATGGCCATAAGCTCGCCGCGGGCAGACTGAGCTACGCAGCTGGCGTGCCCGGACCCCATCATCCCGGCCCCAATCACTCCCACTCTGACCGGCTTCTCGACGCTCATTTCCCTCGCCCATTTGTGGTCGAATTGGGTAGCACTCTTCCCCTTGGCCGACCCCGGCCCCTGCAGTCTCCGCGGCCGCGGCCGGCCCCTCAAAGATCGGGAGAACTTGTCCGCAAGATAGGGAAAAGAGGAGATAGGAACTGCGACGAGGGGCACCCTCGTGGGTGAGCAGGCGCTTCGATCGGAAATGGCTCCGGCTCCGGCGCGCTCGGCGAGGCGAGCGCGGTTGGGCGTCGGCGCACGGGTCTGGAAGACCGCGGTGGCCGTGGGCGCCGCGCTCGGCGTCAGTGCCTGGCTGGGGCTCGAATATCCGGTGTTCGCTGGCGTTGCGGCCGTGATCTGCATGCAGCCAACTGTCGCCGGGTCGCTACGCTCCGGGAAGGAGCGCATGCAGGCCACCGTCATCGGCGCTGCCTTCTCGCTGCTGACACTTATCCTCCTCGCGCACGCCCCTGTCCTCCAGCCCATCCGGCCTGCCTTCGTCGGACTCACAGTGCTGCTCGTTATGGCCGTGACGATTCGCCT
>JALGXW010000059.1 GCA_029821875.1 Candidatus Hebobacterum abditum
CGGCAGCATGTCGGCCACCGCGCTGATCTTCTCCTCGTGGATGAGGATATAGGGGTCCTCCAGCGATACCTCCATCCGCTCCGCGTCGGTGACGAAGTAGGGGGAGATGTAGCCCTTGTCAAACTGCATCCCCTCCACCACCTCCACGGTGGTTTCCAGGCCCTTGCTCTCCTCTACCGTGATGACGCCTTCCTTGCCCACCTTATCCATGGCATCGGCGATGTAGCCCCCCAGCTCCGCATCATTGCCCGCGATGGCGGCCAGCTGCTCGATCGCCTCCTTGGTGTTCACCGGTTTGGCGATTCTCTTGATCTCGGCGATCGCCGCCTCCACCGCTTTGTCTATGCCGTGCTTGAGCATCATCGGGTTGGCGCCGGCGGCGACGTTCTTCATGCCGGCCTCCACGATCGCCTCCGCCAGCACGGTGGCTGTGGTGGTGCCATCTCCTGCCACGTCATTGGTCTTGCTCGCCACCTCCCGCACCAGCTGGGCGCCCATGTTTTCATAGGGCTCCGCCAGCTCGATCTCCTTCGCCACCGTCACCCCGTCCTTGGTGATGGTGGGAGCGCCCCACTTCTTGCCCAACACTACATTGCGGCCCCTGGGGCCCAGGGTCGCCTTCACCGCGGCCGCCACTGCCTTCACTCCACGCTGCAGGGCGAGTTGATGGCCAGCACCGATCCCTCATCCAGGATCACGTAGTCCTCACCATCGACGGTGACCTCAGTGCCCCCATACTGGGCATAGACGACGACATCCCCGACGGACACCTCCATGGGAGCGCGCAGGCCGCTGTCCAGCAACCTGCCCGATCCCACCGCCAATACTTCGCCCTCCCGGGGCTTCTTCTGGGCGGTGTCGGGCAGCACGAGGCCGCTCGCCGTCACCTGCTCCGCCTCGCCCGGTTTCACCAGAATGTGATCTCCCAGTGGTCGTAACATCGAACCATTTCCTCCTGACCTTATGCTGCTGACCCAGGCCCAACCTGAGCGCTGATCTACTCGCCTGCTCCCGTGACGCTCCCACGCGCCACCCGGCCGGCCCGTCTGATGGTGGGAGCGAAGCACGACGATGCGGCGCAAAACGGCCTATCCCCCATCCGCAGACTGCGGTGTTGTCCCGGTACGTCTGGCTATGGGTATACTCGCTCCGGAAGCGCTGTTCCTTCTGCTGGCCTCGGAGGCCGCGCTCCCCTGGCCACCTGGCGATGGCACTCGAAGTGGGTCAGGTCAGCGGGAACAGGGCACGCCGCCCAGATATGCCCTTCCCGGCGAGACGCGCAAGGCTTCTGGTCCGCACAGGATGCGCGGTCTTTCGGTGACCGGTACTTATGGCCGAGGCTATCCCTGTTGAGTAGACTTGAGGCAGCGATCTGGCAGCCTGGAGCATGCTCCGTACCCCACGGATGGCGGCAACACCGCTCGGGTGGGGCGGTGACGGGACAGAAGCGAGGGCAACGGGGTTCCGGAAGTCGCGACCACCCGCACTCACGATCGAACTTCTGTCTCTGGTCCTCAAACGGAGACGGTTTGTTCTTGACGCTAGTTTCCTCCACCACTCGTACGTCTCGAACTCGTCTCTGGCCCGCCTTTGGCGCGTCCCCGCCATCGCACATTCCGCCGACAGCCGCCGTTGTGCCGCGCCTCGGCGCATTCGCGCCTGACCGCGGCTGTGGACGAATGGGCCCGCGTTGCCGCCCGTTCCTGGCCTCTGTCGGTCAGTATGTCGCCACTTCTCTCCGCCCATTCCAGCGTCCGGCATCTCTCGTCCAAAGGCGGAGAAAGGGTGCTCCTGCGCCGGTGCAGCGCGTGCGGACTGGAGAATGGCGCATTCCGTGCAGGCCGCACTTCACCCGACCCAGAGAGGCAGTCGGGCATCAATGGGTTCTCATATCGACCTGCGGCTGCGAGGGCACGAGCGAGTCGGTGTGGGCTACGCGGCAAGTGGCGACTTCGGCAGGACGGGCACGCGTCCACTCCCCCGAGGCCAAGTCCCGGTGTAGCGTCTGCCCGCGTGTGGTAGACTTGAGGGGGACGAGGTGCAGCGATGAAAGGCCGGAACTACTTCACCGCAATTGAGGCAGCTGCCATCAAGCGACTGCTGACCGCAAGGGGAGTCGCCGGGCAGCGCGAAGCGAAACGTATCCGTCGTCGGCTAAGGGGTCTCGGGTTCTACCTAAGCGACTGGCCCGATCTGACAAACGCGAGCGACTTCGACCGCCTAGTAGGCTCAGGCCACATCAATATCGCGCAGCAGGGCACGGAACCACCGCCGGCTGAGCAACCGGCGCGGGTGTTGCCCCCTTCCTCGCGTATCCCGCGGAGCGCGAGAACACGTAGGACGAGAGCGGACCGTCGGCAACGCGGCCCTGGTGCCGACCCACGGGTACAGGAAGCGCTTCGCCGTTACCGTGAGTCACGCGCTCAGGACGCCACACGTGACGTGACGCCGCGAAGCCACGGAGCAGCGCCGTCACGCGGGCCCTCACATCACAGGGGCACACGCACTCCCCAGGAACTGATGGGCCTGGCTGCCGTGGCGGGCATGCACGAGCTCAAGAGGCGGCTTGAGCGAGATGTGGTCAGGCCGCTTCGGCATCCGGAGAAGTATGAGCGCTACCGGGTAACGATCCCGAACGGGATCCTGCTGTATGGGCCACCGGGATGCGGGAAGACCTACGTCGCCCGGCGACTGGCGGAAGAGCTGGGCTGCGACTTCATCCAGGTTGGCCAGTCAACGGTGGGGAGTCCGTACATCCACCAGACGTCCCTCGGGATCCGGCAAGTCTTCGAGACGGCAGCACAGCAGTCTCCTGCTGTGCTCTTCATCGACGAGTTCGAGGGGCTAGTCCCTGCCAGATCGGAACTGGGAGGGCACCAGCAGCATAAGTCAGAAGAAGTCAACGAGTTCCTAACTCACCTTGACAACTGCGCTGAGAAGGGTGTCTTGGTGATTGCTGCGACCAACGAACCCTGGAAGATCGACAAAGCTGTCAGGCGCACTGGCAGGCTAGACAAGGTGTTCCTGGTGGGTCCACCTGACTGCGCGGCTCGGGCCGAGATGCTCAGGTACCATCTAGCCGACCGCCCAGTTGATCCTGGATTGGACCCCGACAGTCTGGCGGAAGAGCTGGAGGGCTACTCAGCGAGTGACATACAGACGCTGGTAGACGACGCAGCTCGCGAGGCCGCGGACCGCAGCGAGCTCCTTGGGCAGGCGCACCTTGCCAGTGCTCGGCACAGCGTGCCGCCATCCATCGGCCCAGAGATGATCAGGAACTACGAGTCCTTCGGTCAGCGCGGCCTGTGAGCGGATCGAGGTCGTCTAGGTTCGCGCGCGGACTTCCGCGCGGAGACATGCGGATGAAGGGGAGACGCACATTTACCCGCGGCGAACTGACTCAGATCAAGGACCTCATCCGGTACAAGGCTGGCGTCGGGCCAGACGCACAGAAGCGAGTCCGCCGCCAAATCCGACGTCTGGGATTCTACATTACGGACTTCGGGGCCATCTCCTCGCCCCAGGACGTTGACCGGCTGGTCGCGTCAGGTCAGATCATCGTCGCAGAGGCGGTTGGCGGTCCTTCTCGTCGTACTGCCCGTGTGGACACTCAGGAGGAGAGCGACGAGGACTACATCATCGACCTCTGCGATGAGATTCTCGGGCTCTGCGCTCTCCGCCAGCACCGGTTCCCCTTCCTGCGAGGCGACCCGGGAAAGAGCGGGACCAGCGTGACTCTGCCAGTAGACGCCTACTACCCGTCGCTGAAACTGGTCATCGAGTACCGCGAGCGTCAACACACCGAGAGCGTCAGGCACTTCGACAAGCCCTACCGGATGACCGTCAGCGGCGTGCACAGAGGCGAGCAGAGGAAGCTCTACGACCAGCGGCGGAGAGAAGTGTTGCCACAACAGGGCATCGCACTGGTAGAGCTATCCTGCCTTGAATTCGCTTACGATCACCGCAAGAGGCTCCTGCGACGAAGACCCCAGGATCTAGCTGTCATCAGAGACAGGCTGTCCCGCCACGCTCGGTAGCCCGCGAACGCGGCGGGTGCGAACTGCGCCATCGCGCAGGAATGCCCCTCTGCGGGCACCTGTGCGCCCACGGACGGGAGAACAAAGGCCTTGATGTTCTCCCGCCTTTGAGTGATTCATGTGTCATCGCAATCCGCACAGGAGAGACAGACACATGAGCACTGACCCACGAGCCGACCTTGCCGAGCTGAGGCGCCTGTCGATGTCGGACCTGAAGGAGCGCTGGCGCGAGCTGGTCGGCACGGATCCGCCGCAGTACAGCCGTACCTTCCTCGTCAGCCGCCTCGCCTACCGAATCCAGGAGCTGGCTTACGGCGGCCTGAGCCCATCCGCGCTCGCTGACATGGACGCCATACTCGACGATGCTGGGTGTGACAAGCTCGGCCGCATCCGCCGCCGACGGAACGGAGGCCAAGGATATCGTAAGCTCCTCATCGGCACTCGCCTAGCCCGCGAATGGGATGGCAGCCGCCACGAGGTCACGGTGGTGAAAGGGGGATTCGAGTACCGCGGTGAGCGGTTCTCCTCCCTATCCGCCGTCGCCAGGCTCATCACAGGCACGCGCTGGAACGGCCCCGCCTTCTTCGGGCTGCGCGGGAAGAAGGGACAGCAATGAGCAAGAGGCGCAAGGCCAAGGCCGTCCCTCGCGTCCGCTGTGCCATCTACACGCGCAAGAGCACGGACGAGAACCTCGACACCGAATTCAACACCCTGGACGCCCAACGCGAGTCCGCGGAGGCCTACATCGCCTCCCAGCGCGAGGAGGGCTGGGTAGTCCTGCCGGATCACTACGATGACGGCGGCTACTCCGGCGGAAATCTGGAGCGGCCTGCCCTCC
The DNA here is from genome assembly GCA_029821875.1 of Candidatus Hebobacterum abditum. Lineage (GTDB taxonomy): Bacteria > Armatimonadota > Hebobacteria > Hebobacterales > Hebobacteraceae > Hebobacterum > Hebobacterum abditum. The sequence goes on from JALGXW010000059.1 coordinate 4,876, forward strand.
AGCGGCTGCTGACCGAGGTCGAGGCCGGGAACATCGACTGCGTCGTCGTCTACAAGGTCGACCGGCTGTCGCGGTCCCTGCTGGACTTCACCCGGGTGATCGAGGTCTTCGAGGAGAAGGGCGTCTCGTTCGTGTCCGTCACCCAGCAGTTCAACACCACCAACTCCATGGGCCGGCTGGTACTCAACGTACTCCTGTCCTTCGCCCAGTTCGAGCGGGAGATCATCGGCGAGCGAATCCGAGACAAGCTCGCCGCTACCAGGCGCAAGGGCAAGTACATCGGTGGAGTGCCGGTGTACGGCTACGATGTCGACCGAGAGCGCAAGCGGCTCGTCGTCAACCCGGAGGAGGCGCGCCTGGTCCGCCATGTCTTCCAGCGCTTCATCGAGATCGGCTCGACCACGAGAGTCGCGCAGGAGTTGAATGACCAGGGGCTTCGGACGAAGGCGTGGACGACCAAGAAGGGGATCGTCCGGGGCGGCGCTGCCTGGAACAAGGCCCATATCTACCGGATGCTCCACAACCCCCTCTACCTTGGGGAGGTCCCTCACAATGGTGACCGCTACCCGGGCGAGCACGAGGCGATAGTCCCACAGGAGCTTTGGGAGAGCGCCCACGCCATCCTCGCTGAGCACCACAACGTCAGGAGATCCCGGACGCTGACGAAGACTACGGCGATGTTGAAGGGCATCCTGCGCTGCGGCCACTGCGGCTGCGCCATGGGTCCCAGCTTCAGCACCAAGCCCAACAAGCGGTACCGCTACTACCTATGCGTTCACGCCGCCAAGCAGTGCCGCGCCGCCTGCCCGACACGCCTCCTGCCGGCCGGGGAGATCGAGGAGACCGTGGTCGCACAGCTGCGAAGCCTGCTGCGGGAACCACAGGATCTGCTGAAAGCGCTGCCGCCTGCCAGGAGGAAGGCGATGCAGCTCCGATCGCTCGCCGCAGTGGACGAGACTTGGGATCAGCTCTCGCCGGCCGACCAAGAGCGCATCGTACGATTGCTCGTGCGCCGCGTCGACGTCTACCCGGACCGGGCCGAACTGCTGGTCAACCCAGGCAGCTTCGGGGCGCTGTCCGTGGATCCGCAGCTGCGGCAACAGGAAGGAGAACAAACAGATGAGACGTGATCGTGGCAGGATCGCCGCGCACGGTGATGATGTCGTCGTGACCGTACCGCTGACGCTCAAGCGGCGCGGAGGCCGCAAGGACGTAGACTCCGCCAGCAACCCGAGGGTCGCAGTCTCGACGGGTGCTCAGCTCCCGCTGGCGCTGACCCTGGCTCGAGCGCATCGGTGGCGGGCCCTGCTCGAGTCCGGGCGCTACGGCACCATTCGAGGGCTCTCCGGTGCTCTGAGGATGGACAACTCCTACGTCGCCCGCCTCCTCCGCCTCACCCTCCTCGCCCCCGACATCACCGAAGCCATCCTCGAAGGCACCGAACCCAGCGGCCTGTCCCTCGAGAAGCTCTACCAGATGCCGCTTGACTGGGGGAGGCAGCGGGACGCGCTGGGCATGCATCAGCCTGAGTAGAAGTCCCCGGAGCAAACTGCACTCAGGATCGAACCGTCTCCAGACGTAGACGAGGGCCCAGAGTTCGAGGATGAGTGCGAGTGGTCGCGGTTCCGCCGTCCGCGCTCCCCGCGATGGGTTGCTCCCCGCGCTGGCGATCATGGGGTCGCTCGAGTAGCCTTGGCGGGTGGTGCGGGCTTCTGTCATGACGTCACCCAGCGCAGACAGGAACGCTCTCAGGACGGTCCTAACGCCGCCCGACATGCGCAACCGGAATCGGCGTCGACACTTGACCCACCCTCGCGAGAACAGAATGTCCGTGAAGGACGCTGTGAGTGACGGTAGGGCTGATCCTAGCGAATCTGGGTGGGTCAGTATTGGACGCCGATGGCGGCTCAGTTCTGGATGCCGATTGATATGCTTCGCAAGTAGCTCCGCGACACCAGCTTGGCATCTCTCGAGTGCCTGCTCGGTTTCCAGGGAAGGTATTTGCCGCCCAATGGCGTAATCATGGGGTGATAGGCATGCTGCATGACAAGGAGGCGGGACTTGGGGTACGTGATTGCGCTGTTAGTCTGCATCAGCGTCCTCGTGGTTACATCGGCCTTGGCAGTAGCAGATCCTGGAGCATCATGGCGCGCCAATGTCGACGTTATCACAGGAACAAACGGCGATGATGAGCTGTTCGCCATCGGAAGAGCCAACACTCACGTGCTGGCACTTCCCGGCGACGATCTCGTCTTCCTGGCCTATGGCGTCAAGAACCACGTTGACGCAGGATCCGGTCACGACTATGTGTCAGACAGTCCATTCTATGACAAGATACTCCTGAGAGATGGGAATGACATGGCTACCCATACTGGGGGCAATGATTTCATCAGTGGTGGCAATGGGGATGATGTCTTCGAGGTAGACCTTGAGACGGAACTGATGTTGTCGAGTTCTGGATGACTGAAGAGCAAGCAGAAGAGGGGTACGATGCCGCTATACTTGAGGCATTTGAAAACTGGGACTATGAAGGTGACCTAGACCTCAGGGTGGCAACAGGATCGTTGAGCAAGCCCCTGGATATCATCCTTCTGGATATCGAATATCTGTGGATATACCCTCTGTATCCGAACTGAGGTATCACAGAAGAGATCCAGGTTGTGAATCGTCAGCGATGTTAGGACTGCACCAGCACTCTTGCCAGCGCAGAGCGTGTGCCAGGGTTACGCAGCGTAGACAGGGCGTTCTATCGCGAGTCCTGTCCTGGCTCCGTGCCGCCCCCTAGGCAAGAGGTAGGGGTGCCGGCCGCGAAGCAGGTCGGAAAGGGAGCGCGAGACACTGGCGGAAGGGGCAAGCATGTCTATTGCCCCTTCTGCAGCTCAAGAACAGAACGCGTGGGCATTCTCGGTCGGAGGATGACGTGGCACCAGCTGTGGGTGTCAGGCAGCGGTGAGGCACGGCTGCCAGCCCTGGCGGCCTACCCCGAACGTCAGGCATCCCTCAATCCGGAACGCGGCAGCGGCGTTAAGGGTTCTTCCCAAGGCTCTCAGGCCGGCACGGGTGCGGTTGATCCAGAGGACGCCCATATCCGGGATCGAACCGTCGCCAGATGTCGGCGAGGTCAGGCCGTCCGCCCATGTCGAGCGGCGATAGGACCGTCCTGAGAGCGCTGTGCGAGTGGGCCCGTACGGCGGTGTTCCGGGCCAATCGGGTTGTCCGCGGCCGGGTAGCCGATCGAGAGGAGGCAGTGCGCGCAAGAGCACACTTGGCCGCGCCAGCCCAGGGTCTGGCAGGCGATACTGCGGAATCGCCTCCAAGGTCGCAATGGCCAGCAAAGATGTCGTATGCGCTCGCCTATTGGGACACCCGTAACCTGGTACCTCAACGCGACAGAGAGGTCGCGAGAATGCTTGACGAAGGCCCATCCTACCCTGCAGAATCTGATGACTCAGATCGCGCGCCCCAGGTCGTCAATCAGTATTGAAGGCTGCGGCAGCGCGACTGCGAGCATCGAATTGCCAAGGAGGCAGGCATGCCAAGGGCATCCAAGAAGAGAACTGTCCCCGAGCACAAGCTGATCAAGACCCACGCCGGCCACACCCAGCACCTCTGCGACTTGGTGGCCAAGCGCAAGATGGACCGTGTGGCCTCGCTCTCAAAGGGAGCGAAGTACGTCTGCCACATCTGCGGCCGCGCCGCCGCGAAGGCATCCAACCTCTGCGAGGCAGTCGAGATCTGAGGCGGCCTAGCTTGCGAACACAGGCGCGGAGATGCTCCTGCGGTCCCGCGCCCTCTCTCTATTCTGCCGATCCCTGGTCTGTTCATTCAGATCCGGTTGAAGCACTCCGGGTATCGCTTTCGGGCTCCTGCATCGGATCAGCGCTTCAGCCGCGTCCGCGACGACTTGTCCGAGGCACGCCAAGCATCTTGAGAGTGCTCGACATCAGGCAAGAGAAAGCGGCGAGATATCGACAGAGAAGGAGGCACGCATGGATAAGGCCTCAGACGAGGTCGGAGAGATGGATGTCGCCGACGAGTTCCGTGTCTGTCCCGGATGCGAGTACCAGCGTGGCTTTCACGTCTCGTTCGTGAAGCCAGCGGAGAAGACTGATGCTCTTCGTCTGGTGCTGATCTGCCCCGGGTGCGGCGACCGGTTTGACATCGGCAAGTCGATCTGAGATGGCGGGGTCGCCGGCAGAGACTCTGGGGCTTCCGGGTGGTGCTTGCTGTATCGGGACGTGCTGCGAATCTCGGAACTAGCCTGCAGAGCGGTCAGAGATACCCCATTCCCACTTGACGACGGTCTGACCGAAGGATGGAGACCATGCGCACTGCGCCGGAGGCAGCGCTGTCCCCTGGGGCGTCTTGGCATGAACGCCCTGTTGTGTCGTCTGCGCTGACAGGTGTGACCAGAGTCCGTGATCCCTGCCGCAGAATGGGGTTCATGATAGCGGGCATCACGTTCCTCATCCGAATCGCTGCCGTCGCGATCTTCACAACTAGTGCTCATCCGGCAAGGGCCGCAGCGACATTCGAGCCGGTTCGGGTGACCGATCTGCAGCAGAAGATGCTGACCTTTGTGGGAGGACAAGGCGCGCTGGGGAAGGTGCGGACGCTCGCCTTCGACTTTCGGGTACGCAGCGGAGAGGGTGACGGTCTTCTGTTTCAGCACGCATACGATCGGCAGCGTGGGGTCTACCGCTACGAATGCAGTTGCGCCGACTTCGCGAGGGTACCCGTGTGGGACGAGACCGCCGATGATCGCTGGCAACCGGCGCCCGACCCACCGGAAGGCAACAGGCTGGTCGCCGTCTACCGGTTTCCCGAGCTGGATGGGACGGTGTACATAGATGGCAAGTCGCTCCGCGAGCCGGACAACAGCCGGATCCTGCGGCGGGTCCACAGCCGCGTCATGAACGAGCGCGCGTGGATGTTCCTACCCTTCTTCTTGAGCTCGCCGCGGCTCAGAGCCGTTCGCGTGGAGCCGGTCACAGATCCCGAGTGGGGAAAGCTCCACGGGTTCGAGGGGTTCTGGGGGGAGAAGCGGGGCGACAGCGACGTATGGACCGCCTACCTGGGGCCCGACGGGGAGTTGGTTCGCAGCGACTTCCGTCTGAAGCACAGTCTGGAGAGGTCTACCACCGCTATCTGGCGTGACTGGCGGTGGTATGGGCCGGTGCGCATCGCCGGCGAAAGGCTCATGCCGGAAAGCGGCCGCAGGCTAATCTTCGAGCGCATTAAGGTCAACGAGGGGGTGAGCTTCGCCGAGAGCCTGTATGAGCCGGACACGAGGGCACCGTCAGGAGAGACAGACATGGGTGACACTGCTTCGAGCATAGTCGTGTTCGACTTCGACGACCCGAAGAAGGCGAGGGAATGGCGCACCGTGAACGACACCGTTATGGGGGGCGTATCGCAGAGCCAGTTCGCCATCACCCACACGGGAACAGGCCTCTTTCAGGGAACGGTGTCTCTCGAGCATTCGGGTGGATTTGCCTCCGTGCGCTCGCCTGCTGGCAGTCACGACCTATCGGCCCATGAGGGTGTGGAACTCCGCGTCAAGGGCGACGGGAAGAGGTACAAGCTGTCGTTGGCAACCGACAGTCGCTTTGATGCGGTCATGTACCAGGCCGGCTTCGAGACCGAACAGGATGCGTGGCGTGTGGTGAGACTCCCGTTCTCGAGCTTCGTTCCCACCTACCACGGGCGCACACTGACAGATGCGCCGCCTATCGACAGGGGGCACATCCTGTCCTTCGGGTTCCTCGTCGCCGATCGCCAGGAGGGTGCGTTTCGCCTCGAGGTGGATTCGGTCAAGGCCTACTAGCACCGGCAGTCTGCGACGCAACCGGCAGGTGTACCAGACAGTTCGCGGACTCCTCGCTGCTGGCCGAAGGGTGACAGCTGAGGCGCTGAGCTGATGGGCGGGGGTAAAGCCAGAGCTCCGGATCTGGTCGACCGGCTGAGCTCGCCCACTGCGATCCAGGACAGCGCTGCCTGTCATCGCCCGCCTTGCGCGGGTCAGCCCCGCGAGCAGCTTCCTGAGTCAGAGAAGCGGTCCCAAGGTCCGGCTGCGCGTCGCGCAGTCAGTGTGTCGATGAAGTACGCTTGGAGGCACGCAGCGAAGGACAGTGGGAAGACCTGAGTCTCTAGCACAGAGCTACCGAGAGGCATTCGGAGCACAAGCGGCCATGTCGAAGCTGTCCTTGGATCTCACTTGAGCTGTGCGGCATCCGTTCGCTGCGGACTGACCGACAGCGGGCGTCTACATTGTCGAAGACTCTGGTGGGACCTCGTGCTTGGCGCCCCAGGCTCCGGGAATGAGAGGCAAGTCTGCATCGTTTCGCATCCCGCTGCTCAGCATGAGCTCCTGAGTTTCCGGTGCTGTCAGGAACCCAATGAAATCGCGCGCCAGCTCGGGTTCACCAGCAGCCCGCAATGCGCCGGCCACATTCCTCGGGACATAGCAGGCCGACTTCGGGAAATGATAGGCCTCAGCGACTCTGGCCTTCTGCGCACGCTCGACAGTGCCGGGCCGCATAGGGCACTCCACGAACTGGAGGTTTGCGTCGACCTCTCCCTTCACGACGGCCTGATACGCCTGCATGCAGTCATCCGTGAACAGGATCTTCGGTTCTATCTCGCGCCACAGGCCCATCTGCTCGAGCGCTTGTCGAGTAGCATAGGTCACTGAACTGAACTCGCGGTCGGACAGTGATACAGACCGGATTTCGGGTCTCAGCAAGCCCTGAGGGGATGTGACATTCGCGCCGCCCGCCACGGGAACGAGAAGTGCCAGACCATAGCTGCCAAAAGCGGCCATGCTGTCCGGATCCACAAATCCCTTGTCCGCCAGCACCCTCACCTCATGGCCGCCAGGAGAGATGAAGACATCCGGGGCTTCCGTGCCCGCCACTACCGCTCTCGCCAGCGCCTCAGGTGTCCCGCCCCGCATGTCCAGGGTGACACCCGGACGGGAATCCTCGAACTCCGCAACGGCGGCGAGAATGGGTGCCTGGATTCCCATGGGGAATGCCACCACCAGTTGTCGCGGGGCGTTCTCTTGAACAGACGTGAACTGCCACTGCCAGACCAGCGCCAGGAGCAGAAAGGCAGCCGCAGCCCACATAAGCATCCGCTTCATCTAGCACCGAGCCTCCTGCAGCATGGTTGTCGCTCGCGGCTCGGACGGGCCTACTCGGCGATCCCGATTCTGCCAAATCGAACGCTATGGAATCGCGATGTTGCGCGAGTGAGCGGCTCCCACCCCGCGCTCGCCAGCAAGGTCGCACCACAGCTGCAGTGCTTCACCCTCCTCTGAGACGAGGCCAATGCCAAGCCGCGTCGCAAGCCGCGTCGGGACTTCTGCTCGTGGATGTTGCTTCCCGCCAGTTCGCATACCCCCTGTGTGCGATCATGAGGACACAGTCGCTAGGCTCTCCACGTCTCAGCAGGCGGACGAGCGCCCTGTCTACGATTACTGCATCGGTTGCTGTCCCATCGACCTGACTGGCAGGCTGCTGATCGTATGGCGTCTCATTCGGTCGGTTCAGGAAGCCCATGGCCCTCGCAGACGCCGCCACCGGATGGCCTCCCGCAGTCCGTCCCGGGGATAGCTTCGTTTTGGCTCGGGCGGTCTGAGTCGGTTTTCCACACGTGCGAAGTGTGACACCCTGCATGAGGTGTCGGTCTCTGGTAGAATCGCTAGACTGGGTGCGCTGGGATCGGCGTGATACGATCACCTTTCCAGCGTCCCCATTTCGACACACAGGACCTGCAGTGGGACCGGAGATGCTAATGGCAGCGGAACGGATAACCCCCTACTTCGCCATCCAGGATCGCGGCATCGATGATGGCGACTCGTCGGGAGTAGCAGAAGCCCTACAGGACCTTGTGACCTCTCAACGCCTTGCCGTGCTGGCTACTCAGTCCGAGGGCCAGCCCTACGCCAGCCTGGTTGCTTTCACCCCGACACCTGATCTGCAGTATCTGCTGTTCGCGACCGGGCGAGCGACCCGTAAGTATGCCAATCTCAGTGCCCAGAAGAAGGTGGCCCTGCTTTTCGAGAATACGTCCAACCAGGAGTCGGACTTCCACGCCGCAACTGCCGCTACCGCTGTCGGCTCTGCTGAGGAACTACACGGGCCGGAAGGTGGACACGCTGCCCGGGAACTCCTCGCAAGACACCCTCATCTCCCGGACTTCGTCAAGGCTCCCTCGACGGCGCTGTTCCGGGTTCGGGTTGAGCAGTACACGATGGTGCGCCGATTCCAGACAGTCGTCATCCTGCAGCGACGGCAATGAGGCCCAT